>JAYPPH010000001.1:0-4792 GCA_038131365.1 Candidatus Marisalimonas marina
TAGACCCAGAAGTAAAAAAATACCTTGAAGAAGAAAATCACTATACGGAATATCATTTATCAGACACAAAAGATTTACAAAAAAAACTTTTTGATGAAATTAAAAATAGAATTAAATTAGATGATGAATCTTTACCTTATAAAGATCATACTTATGAATATTGGACTAAAACCACAGCTATTGGAAATTACTCAATTAAACTTAGAAAAAAAATAAATTCAAATAAAATAGAAGAGATATGGAACGGTGATAAAGAAAAAGAAAAATTAAATGTAGAATATTTTGGAGTTGGTGATTTAGAGGTAAGCAATAATGATCAATATTTAGCTTATTCACTAGATGTTAAAGGATCTGAATATTACACAATTTATATTAGAGATATCAACACTAATAAAATTATTACAAAAGAAATCACTGATACATCTGGAAGTATAATCTTCAGTCTTGATGACAATTATATTTTCTATTGCAAATTAGATGCTAATCATAGAGCAAGAAAAATTTATAGACATAAAATTGGAGAATTTGAAAAAGAAGATGAATTAATTTTTGAAGAAAAAAGTGAAGCTTTTACTGTAAGTATATCTCTAAGTTCAGATGAAAAATATTATTTTATAAATACTTCTGACCATAATACTTCTGAACAATATTATTTTGAAATAAATGAATTAAAGCCAATTCCAAAGCTTATCAAAAAAAGAAGTAAAGGAATTTTGTATTCAGTTAATTCTTGGAATAATAAGTTTTATAATCATACTAATGAAAATGCTGAGGATTTTAAAATTGATATATCTGATAGTTTGGTCAATCAAAATTGGCAAACGTTTATAGCTCCTAAAGATGAGGTGCTAATTGGCGGTTTAACATTTTTAGAAAATTGGATTATTAGATCAGAAACCTCCAATGCCTTAGATAAACTATTTGTAAGAAATATAAAAAATAATGTTGAAGAAGAATTAATTTTTTCTGATGAAAAGGTCTATGTTCCTGGAGTTACTTTAACTCAAAAAGATAGAAACACTGATGAGGTTTATCTTGGCTATTCTTCGCCAAAAACACCTTCGAGGGTTTATTTATATAATCTATCTACTAAAGAAAAAAAATTAGTTAAGGAGCAAGAAATACCATCAGGTCATAATCCTGAAGACTATATTGTAGAAAGAATTGAAATTGAGTCACATGATAAAAGATTAGTTCCACTCACAATTACAAGACATAAAAACACAAAACTTGATGGATCAGCTAACTTACTACTTTATGGATATGGCTCTTATGGAAATTCAATGAGTCCAAGCTTTTCATCTACAAGATTAAGTTTAATCAATAGAGATATTATATGGGTAACCGCACACATTAGAGGTGGAATGGAAAAAGGAATGAAATGGTGGAAAGAAGGAAAGCTTACAAATAAAAAAAATACATTTGAAGATTATATTTATGCTGCAAAATTTTTAATAAATAACAATTACACATCTAAAGGAAAAATTATTGGAATGGGTGGCTCTGCAGGAGGACTGTTAATGGGAGCTGTGGTTAATAAAGCACCTGAATTATTTTTAGGAATAATCATGGCTGTTCCTTTTGTAGATTCTTTAACAACAAACTTAGATCACTCTTTGCCTTTGACTGTTGGAGAATTTGATGAGTTTGGTAATGCAAAAGATAATAAAGAGCATTTTGATTATATTTACTCATATGCTCCTTATAACAATATAAAAAAAATGGATTATCCAAATATTTTAATCACAACCAGTTTAAGCGATAACAGAGTTCTTTTTGATGAGCCAGCAAAATTCACGGCAAAATTAAGAGAATATAAAACCGATAATAATCTTTTACTTTTAAAAACTGAAATGAATGCAGGACATGGTGGAAAATCTGGGAGAGATGGTGCTATTGAAGAAATAGCTTTAGATTATGCTTTTGCATTAAAAATATCTAAAAAAATTTAAATACTCATCTTGAAAAATTTTATCTAATTACTAAATGAACTACTGTAAGTCGCCTAATGGGACTTACAAAAAATAACTTGCTTATAAAAGGAGGAAACTATGACAAGTAAGGATTTATCTATATTTAACTCACTAAGACCTTTTTCAATTGGTTTTGACGATATGTTTGATCAATTTGAAAATATGTTAGGAAATGGCAATTTGACTATGCAGTCAAATTATCCACCTTACAATATTAGAAAAACTGGAAAGGACAACTATGCAATTGAAGTTGCTTTGGCTGGTTTTAATAAGAAAGATGTTGAGGTAGAGTTCGAAGATAATTTATTAACTGTTAGAACAAAACAAGTTGATAAATCAGAAGATAAGAATGCTGATGGTGAAATAATTCACAGAGGTATCTCTCAAAGACAATTTGCAAGATCATTTACAATTGCAGATGATGTAAAAGTTAATGGAGCAGAATTGAAAGATGGTCTTTTAACTATTTCTTGCGAAAGAATTATTCCTGAGCATAAAAAGAAAAAACTTATCGAAATAAAATAAATTGAGCCTTGCTTGCGGAGATTTATTCTCCGCAAGTACTAATTAAAAACATCCATTAGATACAAAACCTATAACTATAGAATTTGTATCAATTTCAAATCTTCTCTCACAAGGGATGCCATATTTTTTTGTGTTATAAATTAATTCCAAATTACCTTTTGCATTTGTAAAATCTTCGTTAGGTTTTCCTAAATCCATTCTTAATTCATCTGAAGATTTTCCAATATATTTACTTAATTTTTCGTTTTCTTTTTCAACTATAGCATCTGTTTTTTGTTTAATTGTTTGACAGCCATTTAGAGCTACCACCATTAAAAAGGTTATTAAAAAAAATTTAATTTTTTGCATGAATCGAGAATAACAATTCAATTGTGGCATAAATATAAACTTATTAGTTGAATATTGTGAATAAACTTCAGATTGAAAGAGTAATTCTTAGTAGAATCGATTACCTATTCAAAATTAGGAGGAAAAATGCTTGAAAATTATTTTAATTACAAAAAACACAAAACAGATTTTAAAACTGAAGTAATAGCTGGAGTTACAACGTTTTTAACTATGGCTTATATAATGTTTTTAAATCCATTTATACTTTCCGGAGAATTTGCTGGTCCTGAAAAAGGATTTTTTGATTTTGGAGCTGTATTCACGGCAACTATTCTTGCTACTGCATTAGCTTGCTTTATCATGGCATTCTACGGAAAAACATGGCCAATTGGTCTTGCGCCTGGAATGGGGATTAATGCATTTGTTGCATTTGGTGTCGTAGCTGGAATGGGATACACACCTCAAGCTGCTTTAGGAGCAGTATTAGTAGCAGGTGTGTTATTCTTAATAATATCTTTAACACCAATCAGAGCTTGGTTAATCAATTCAATTCCAAAAAGTTTAAAACTTGGGATTGGAGCAGGTATCGGATTATTTTTAGCAATTATTGGTTTAGAAATTATGGGAGTTGTTGCAGATCATCCCGTAACATTAGTAACTTTGGGTGATATTAAAAATCCACTTATCATATTAGGCTGCCTAGCTTTTGTATCGATGATTGTTATGGAAAAATTAAATATTAAAGGAAATATTATAATTGGAATTATAGCATTCAGTATTATTGCTTGGGTCTCAGGTCTAGCTAAATTTAATGGTGTTGTAGGAACTATTCCTCCAATGACATATTTAATGGATTTTGATTTATCTGCAGCTTTTACAGCTGGAATGTCTACAGTAATTTTTACATTATTGTTTATTGATTTCTTTGATACTGCAGGAACTTTAACTTCTGTTGCAAATGTAGCGGGTAAAGTTGATAAAAGTGGAAAAGTACAAGATATCGATAAAGCAATGATGTCTGATAGTGTTGCAACAGTTGCTGGTGCATTAATGGGAACTACGACTGTAACAAGCTATGTAGAGTCTGGAGCTGGTGTTAAAGCTGGCGGAAGAACTGGAATGACATCTTTAGTTATTGGTATTTTATTTCTTGCTTGTCTATTTTTTTCTCCACTAGCAACAAGTCTACCTAAAGAAATTGATGGAGCTGCATTACTGTACGTAGCAGTTTTATTCGTTAGAAATATCACTGATATTGAATGGGATGATATTTCTGAGTCTGCTCCAGCAGTTTTAGCGATGATAGCTATGCCTTTAACATATAGTATTAGTCATGGAATAGCATTAGCATTCATTTCTTATGCATTAATTAAAATCTTCACTGGTAAGTTTTCAAGTACTTCTTCAGCGATTTGGATTATTGCAATACTAAGTGTTATCAGCTTTGCTGTAATCTAATATATTAAAATAGGGCTAGTTATTAAATACTAGCCCTATTGATTTCTTTTAATAATTTCCTCAATAGATAGTTCTTCATAATGTTCAGTAGGTTGAACAATCCAAGGATCATTATCTAATCTTACAGGACAAAAATCTGGTTCAAAAGTAGAAGATTTTTTTTTCCAAAGACAAGCAGTTTTTACCTGATTGATGAAATTTTTTGTCGGTCCATAATTTTTTAACCATTCAATACTTTTATTTAACGTTAACCCTGTATCCGATAAATCATCAATCAATAAAACTCGATCAAAGTCTTTGTCCTCAGCAAGTGAACTGATATCTCTTGCAAACATTAATTGACCCTGCTTATCTTCCATGCCTTCACCGGAATAACTTTGAATAACTATATAAGCTATAGGGAGTTTTAATATTCTTGATAAAATATCAATAATTGGAGCCGCTCCTCTCATGATTCCAACTAATACAGTTGGTTTATAATTTTTATGAATTTGTATAGCTAATTTTTC
>JAYPPH010000002.1:0-250000 GCA_038131365.1 Candidatus Marisalimonas marina
TCTGCTTCAAGTAATAATCGAAAATAATAAGGTAAATCTTCGTGATTTGTCATCTACACAAAATCTCATTAATGAAATTATGCCTGACATTGTCGTTCATGCGGCTGAGTATTTCAAACGTAGCTCATTATGATATTTCAGACTTATATTCAACTAACATTCTTGGAAGTCGAAACTTACTTTAAAGCCCTATCTAAATCTAAAACTGTTCAATCGGTAATGATGATAAGTAGTGCTAACGTTTATGGAAACAATAGCAGTGAAGATTTTGTCACAGAACAAAGTAAATTAGGCCCAATAAACGATTATGCCATAAGCAAACCGCGTGGAGCATTTATCTTCTTTATGGGCAAATGAGCTACCAATTTTTACAGTTCGTCCATTAATTATGAGAGTTGGCCCAGTCAGATAATTTTGTGCTCCTAAAATTACAAATCATTACGCAAAAAAAAACAAGTCTATAACTCTTGGAAACCTTAATGTATCCCCGTGAATTTAATGATGTAAGAAAAATAGTTGGGTATACTAAACTACTTGCTATTAATCCAATTGGTAAAATAATAAATGTATGTTCAGGCCAGGCTCACACTTTAGGAAAAAATTATAGATATCATGAATAATATTTCTGGATATAATATAGAAGTCAAAATTAATAAAGAAGTTTTGTTCGTAAAAACGAAATTAAGTTTCTAGCTAGTTCAAAATTTTTACTTGAAAGCCTTGTTGGTCCACTAAATTTATATCAATTGAAGACACACTCACTTGGATGTATGAAAGAGCATTTGACAATCCAAAATAGGCGACAATTGCTAAAGATCACTATCGAATAAATGTTTGAGTATCGGACGATATGTCCAAGAATTAACTAAAAGCTCTTAAATCATGATGCAAATTTTTCTTATATAGTCCTAAGAGTATTGTTGAAGAATAGTCACAAGCTAACATTAAAATCCGTACTGCTAATTTTAATAATCGATTTAGCAAAATTTTTTGGTCAGAAACAGTTTTACCTTACTGGGCTAAAAAGATAATTTAGATATTTTCTAGGGCCCTTCACATAGATTGCTATCTTTTACTTGCACAAATCTATCGCAAAAGTTGTAACCATACATGATTTAACGCGAAATTGCAGGAAATACTATGCCCCGCTTTCAGTCGATCGGCGAACAATTACTGATGCCGCGCGCAATTAAGTCAGCTGATCAGGTTGTAAATTTCAAAGAATACATTGATGGATTTAACTTAAGAGTACCCTTGGGCAAAGAAAACACCAAATAATTTGCAGGAGTGTCAAAGTTTCCCTTCAAAATCAAAAACTCTTTTTTCTATGCGAATTACTAAGCAGTATTTATTATTTTATTTGGCCTTATGAACCTCGTAAGAATATTAATGGGTTATTAAGGCATTTGCAAAAACTAGACAAAAAATAAGGCAAAATTTTCAAATTATTTGTAGCTGGTGGAAAAGGGTAGGGAAAAATAAATTTACCAAATATAATTAAGAATTACAACTTGAAAACCAAGTAATTGCTAACTGATTATGTTACTGAAATGGAATTAGCAACACCTCAAATGCACTATTCCTTGCTACTGCCATCACTTTATGAGGGCTACGTTTACCAATAATAGAAGCAATGTCATAGATACCTATATTAACCTCATATAATTCATCTATGCCAGAGTTTGCGTCTAATGCAGCGGTATGTACAAAATCCTCTAGATCGGGTTTCAATAACTAACGGATTATTTAGGTTGCTAACTAATAAAAATATCGTGACCAATTAGCATTGAAGGCTATAATAACTAGTAGCCAATAGATTTAGTTGGGAGAAGCAGCATATGACATGTGGTTAGTATTTGAAAAAGCAAGATACCAAAGAAACATGTCTAAGCTTAGAAAGCAAAAATGAAGATTCTTCATATTTATAAAACTGCAATACCTTACACGTATGGAGGTGGAAAGCTTTATAGACACTCTTTGTAAACAAGTTTCCAATTTAGGTATTGAAAACGAGGTATTAACACTACATCCAACTCCAGAAAAATATCAATAAAAATGGCTGGATATAATGTTTATCAATCGAAACAAACTTTTTTTATAGCCTCAACGGGTTTCTCAATCTCAGCTTTTAAAATGTTTAAGAAATTAGTAAATAATACAGATATTATTCACTATCATTATCCTAATCCCTTTTGGAGACATACTCTATCTTGAATTATAAACTTCACAAACCCTCATTAGTAACCTTATTTATCATTCTGATATAACGAGACAGAAAATTTTACAGCATATATATAAACCCTTAAGAAATTATTTTTTAAAATTCCGTTGATAAAATTATAGCAACATCTCCTAATTACTTTTCTACAAGCAAGATTTTACCAAAACATAAAATAAAGTCTCTGTTATTCCTGTTGGTCTGGATCATAAACTTTATGAAAATGTTAACTTTAAGCGTCTTAAGTATTGGAAAAAGAGTTTACCAAAACAGTTTTTTTTGTTTGTCGGTGCAATGAGATATTACAAAGAGGGCTTCATGTCTTAGCTGTTTGTAATACCAACATTCCAAATTGTTATAGCTGGAATTAGTGGTATGGAAAAGCAATTCGAATCTCAAGCATCTGAGATGAATTTAAAAACATTCGAAACTCAATTACATCAATGAGACCAAATGCTTGCCTATCTATATGCTCTATTTACCTCACTAGCTGAGAAACTTTTAACATCTCCTCTCATGGAAGCGGCATCAGTTGGAAAGCTATGATATCATCTGAATAGGTACAGGCACTTCATTTGTGAATATTAATAATTTGACAGGACTTGTTATTAAACCTAGTTCCCAGAAATTACGTGAAGCAATGGAATATTTGTTAAGAAATCCAAAAATTGCTATAAAATGGGAGAAAATGCAAAAACGTTCTTTAGAATTGTTACTGCAAGCAATAAGCAAAATCATATAAAGATATTTATGAAGAAACTAATATCTGATTCAACTTGAGCATATAAGTTATGCCTAACAATAATATTATAAAATTAAAAAAAAAAATTTAAAGATTTACTTTTTTGAAGTTTCTGTAATTTCTATATAAAAATTTAATTGTTATTTTAGTATCATTAAAATTACAAACTGTAAAACCCATTTAAAAATACAGACTGATTAGCTAAGGCATGCTTTGACAAACGAGAACGTGTTAATCCTAAATCACCTAAAATAAAAAGATAATTCGCTATCAATCTTAACAGGAATTTTAAATTCAATAATTATTCTTGGCAATGTTATGAATGGGCTATTTTTATTATCCAATTGAGTCTACTAAATATTGTGATGTCAAATTAGTATCAATAGTTACTCTAATACAATTTCTTCCCATATAGTAACTACGATAATATAGATTTTTAATAGTAGGTAACAAACCAATAGTAGATAATGCAAAACCATCATTTAAAGACTCTGAAATAAACTTCATTAAATTACAAAGATTGTATCTTCTATTTTAGTAACAGGCACTGGTATGTTAGACATGAGTACTTTAAATCCCAAACCAGATTCCCTCGATTTGATTTTCAAATTGTGCGATTTCTGGCTGACCTAATCCATACCAACGAAGTCTATATTTCTTTCTCTTTGATATTCAGATATATTATCAAAATAAGTCTCTAAATCTGGAGTATCAAAGTAAATATTATTTACCATCCGGTCTGGATTAACTTTTTGAAGAGTAAAACCTGAACCCATTAAGCGAAGTAAAACATCATTATAATCGACTTCTCTAACTACAAATTTTAACTCACGTCCCCAGAGATAAATCTGTTTTCATTTTATCATTGGCCCTGACTTATAAAGTTTTTTTACATTTAATTTTTTACCAGCTATTTGGGTGCCATCTACATAAATTGCATTTCCTGTTTGTGAAAATGATTTGTTAAAACTAGACTGTTTTAAATAAAGTATAAGCGTTTCCATATTGAGGTTTTACATAAGACATAACATCATTAAAACTAGATTTAATAATATTACCCTTTCAAACCTGCCCTTGGATCCATCTTTTGATGCTATACCAGTTCAGCTTCAGCAATGTTTATATCTGAGCCTAAAACTTCACTAGCTTCACCTATAAAGCTCCCTTATCTTGACATCTTTTATATCGATATTATTTAAATTTGTTGACTACCAGAAAAATCAACTGCATCTCCCCAATATTTTGAAACTTGGGTTACTAATAATACCTGTTACAAAATCACCCATCAAATCCATCTGACACAGAATTAACTATACTTAGATTGTTAAATTTATTTTTCCATGGTTCATTTAAAGCATCTTCTGCTATAACATTAGTAATGAAAACATTCTCTATATTTAAACTTGAATATAAGAAGTTTATTGCACCGGTCAATTCTTCATGCTCATTTTTATAATTATCAAGGTCTGGAAACACTCTAAATTATATAACTCTGAAATAAGTTTAGTATTATTAGTGTTTGTTTCAGACAAAATGCCATTCCATTTTTGATTATTAATTCCACCTAATTTAACAAATTTGTTTGGTTCACCTTTTACTAACAATCTTCCATTAAGTATAGAAAACATAGATGCTTTACCAAGCACCACTTGCTCCCGGATGAATTACTACATCATATCCATCAGGAAAGAGGATAGGTTTATCTATAAAAATTTTCACTACAAAATGGATCTGATTTCCTAAGACTTTAATTTTGTTTTTGAATTTTAAAAATAAATCATCAACAGTTAATTGATTTGTTTATGCCGTCCCAAAAATATATTTTTTTAATTTAATCTCATATTTACGATTTTGTTGAGATGGAATGCTTATACCTAAGAAAGCAAATATCAGAAATATTCTTAATATTTACATTAAACTTACAAAATGTTTTCTTATTTAAGTTTTTCCTTGCTAATGAAAGTATTAATTCCATCAAGACTTTTTACCTTTGTGGAATGTTATCCTTAAAAGAGTCAATCTGTTTGGGTATTTTATCTTTTGTTTTTATATATTGAATTGATATTGACTTTTGTAGCTAAGTTATTTTGTAATTTTAGAATTGCCTGATTTTATCCTCTTTTATTTCATAGCTAGCTATAACAGGCTCACTAAGTTTAAAAGAAAATGGTACTGAGGTTGCAGAGTAAAACTTTTTAACCTTTTTGTCAACAGTTAACATTTTGCCATCTTTTAAACGACTGATGTAATCTTCATATCCTGATTATATAGTACTATTTATATCAAAGTACGGAAGAAATAGTAATCTTCTGATAGAATTTTCTGGTATAATAAAGCATTTTGCAAATAAAGTCTTAAATCTGTGTCTGTCTTAAGTTTTTTAAGAAAAAGATTCTGACCTATCTACTACAAGATCAAATAAATATGAATCTTGTAAAAATAATGCCATAGGATCATGAGGTTTGAGCATATGAGAATTTGAAGCTTTAACTGATCCAACATCTGTTGGAATAACTTCAAACCTTGCACTCAAGGATTATAATAAAATTTTATATTATGAAGTAAAAATCCATGGTATGTTCCAAAGGCAGACATTATAGCTAAATCAGTAGCTAATTTTTTTGAGTTAAACTTGATTAACCAAGAGCTTTCTTGAAAAAAACCGTCAAAATGACTTTCAGCACTTTTAAGTTGCCTTAATTGAACGATCAAATTTATTTTTTGATT
Organism: Candidatus Marisalimonas marina; assembly: GCA_038131365.1. Classification (GTDB taxonomy): domain Bacteria; phylum Pseudomonadota; class Alphaproteobacteria; order Puniceispirillales; family Marisalimonadaceae; genus Marisalimonas; species Marisalimonas marina. The sequence continues at coordinate 5,688 of JAYPPH010000002.1, forward strand.
TAATTTTTAATGGATGCTTCAAGAACGGTCTCTATATGACCACTGAATTGATCTAAAGGATGATTTTTATTTCTTTTGACCATTTTTTGGATCGAGATACCTTACCAGCATTAACAATCATTTCCACAAATCTTCATCGTCTGCTGAAAAGCACACCAGTTTTGATTTAGTGATTTCAAACGTGTTGTAGTCTATCCTTTCAACAAAATTCGCAATACCTTGTTTTTTCCGTTTTTATATATATTTTACAAAAGCCATTTTGGTGCAATTAATCCAAAAATATCATACCTGTGATATTCCACAAACATTCATTCAAAAAACTCTTACAGCTGGGTCATGAAATGATACAGAACGCATACCATTGAAGTAGGTGTTTTTCTTAAAATCCAGTGCAAAAGACCACTTTTTTGTCTCCACGATGGTCAGGGCCTATACCTTTTAAAAATATTTTTACAGGGTACAAAACTCCATCTATACCAACTGTTGCTTTGTACTTTTTACCCAATACCATTATACCAAAATATCTGAAAACTCTTCTTTTTTTCTAATAAATTTTCAAATCTTTTATGCTTAATAATAAATAATGTTTCTATCTCAACAGGATCAAAATTGCTGATATTTTTAACTCTACACTATCTTTGATTTGAGAAATTGAAGATTTATCATTAGCTAAAGTAAAATGTTTATATTCCTTTTTCATATATTTATTTGCTAAGCTAACCAAATCTACAAATTGTACTAAAAAATAAATTGCAAGTAAGGTAATAGGACGAGTATTTTATATATAAAAGATTTTTAGACACGATTTTACCTAACAACAAATATTTCACAACCTGAACTGTTTTCCACTTAACACCTTCTTGAACAATATCGAAAACCAAAATGAATTTACCAGAGCCTAGTTTTTTTGCTTTTCATTTTGGAACTTAATTTCTCATAGAAAAAATTTAGTATTATCTGAGAAGGTTTCACCTGGCAATATAATTTTTAGCTTGCTGTGGCATAGTTATGAATAATAATTTATTCCATCAACTATGATTTGCTAAATGGAGTAAGCAAATAACCTTGGTCTAATGTGAATGGGATTCTTATATTGTCCACCTAGAGCAATTGGTTTTTTAGATTTATTTTGATTCTGTATTTTTAAATTATATGTTCTTGAGGTTTAATTTGCCAAGTTTATCAACGTAACATTCTAATAAACTTTTTAAATTAACATTTTTATTAATGTCTTTATTAGATAAGTAAGATGATTTTTTATGTCAATATTTACTAAATTTTTAAATGATAGACAAAATGAAAAGAAATTAAAATAAAACATACAAAAAGGAATAATAAGGAAGTTAGGATATTTTTCAAAACCTTTGATGAGGAAGAGATCTTTTGAGCTCCATCTTAAATTCAGGATTTTGGATGCGTCTAAAAAATCTAACATAGTTTACTTATTTAATTTTCTTCAATGCAACAAATATTTTTGCATTTCATACTCGTCTTCCAAAACAGCAACAAATCTAGTGCGCTTTCATTACGATCTGCAGAGAAATTTTTAATATTGAATTTGCCTTTAAATTTTTAGAGAATTTAAAATAAGCATCTCTGTTGAATTCTGTTGTCTCTTTTTCACTATTTGAAAATTGAATACTAAGCATAGAAAGCGTTTACTAGTATCTTTTCTGAAATAATTTGAGATTGTATATTACAGAACCACAGAAACGACCAAAATTGTAAACAACATATGACCAGCTCGAGTCCAAGGCCAATAGCTATACATGAAATAAATAAACAAGTTCTTTGGAGTTCTTTTATAGGTGTGAAACCTAACTATTGACAATGCACCTACAAACCTAAGGAAAGTGCAAGGGGAAGCTTTAACTACCATAATAATTATAAAAGTCGTCATTGCTAACATTGGGAACACTCTAGCTAATTGCAATCTGCCCGAGAATGTTTTCCAAATCAGACAATGCCAGGCAACAATACTAGAGATGATGAAGCTCAAACAATAAGATTTGCAAATATAATTGTATAATTAGTAAGGTCTTGTTGAACAGTACCCTTTACGAATGCGTCTAATTGATCCATAATTATTTTAATAAAAATGCTACCTTCTTCTCATAACAGAACGAAATAATATTGACATAATTTGTCAATTAAAATCTACTCTTTTTTATATTCGTAATATAATTAAAGTTACAAATAAAACAATCTATAATGGTTAACAACAACTTTGCAACAGCAAAAATATGTTGTTTTTAAATTAATATTTATTAATTTTTTGATTATTGTCAACTAAAACTATAATTGCTTAATATTAAATTGTGTATGTTTAATAGGAAGAAATAATTTTACCAAAAAACAATTTTTATCATTAGAAAAAGTGTTTTAAAAAATGGAAATCTTTATATCCTGAAGCTAAAATAGTTGGGCATAGAGATACTGGTAATACAAAAAAAAACTTGTCCAAATTTTGATGTAAAAACATGGGTTAAAAATAATTTGACATGAATGTTATTAATTCATCAGTATTTATGAAATCAGAACCATCAGAAAATCTCCTCTTGAAACTGAATGTTTATTTGGTGAAACTATTGAAATTTTAGATGAAATTTAGATTGGGTTTATTGTAAATTAAATACTGATAATTATTATGGTTGGGTTAAAAAAAAAGGTTTAGGTAAATTTAAAAAATCCAACACATAGAGTTATTAGCTAAAAGATCTTTTATTTATAAAGACAAAAATCCAAAATCTAAATATTTACTTTATCTTCCAATGGGTTCTCAATTTAGTAAAAAAAATTCAAGATGAATGGGCAGAAATATTTTTTTTAATTAATAAAAAATTAAAGTTGGTTATGTACCAAGCAAACATATAGTTAGAAATTGATCATAAAGTTAAAGATTGGGTTAAAATAGCTCAAACTATTTAGAAGGAACTCCATATAAATGGGGAGGAAGAGATACCATTGGAATAGATTGCTCAGCATTACTTCAATTATCATACCAAACATATGGTGAAATTTTGCCAAGAAACTCATCAGAGCAAGTAAATTTAAAAAAACCAAATATTAATATTTTTGATAAACTGAATAGAGGATGTGTGGTCTTTTGGAATGGTCTTGTTGGCTTAATGGTTGATAAATTTAATTGTATACATGCAAATGCTTATCATATGAAAACAGTAACAGAACCACTTATTGATATTATCAATAGAATGGATCAGGATCATCAAATAGTTAAAATGATGGATTTTAACTGACAAATTTTATTTATAATAAGATTTATACCACTCTACAAATCTAGTTATTCCTTCATTAACAGTTGTTTTAGGTTGAGAGCCTATAAGATTTTCTAGAAGAGATATATCACTATGTGTTTTATGAATGTCGCCATCTTGCATACCTAAATAATTTTTCTTAGCATTAATTCCTAATACTTTTTCTAGCTCTGCAATGAAATCAAGTAAGTTTATAGGTTTAGAGTTTCCAATATTAACTACTCTAAAAGGAGCCACATCAGAAATACTATCATGCTTTATTTCTTTATCTCTTTTTCTTGGTAATAAAGGAATTTTATCTGTTAATAAGTAAATAGCATTAACTAAATCACTTATATAAGTGAAATCTCTAACCATATTACCATTATTATAAACATCGATAGGCTGGCCTGATAAAATATTTCTAGTAAATTTAAATAAAGCCATATCAGGTCTTCCCCATGGACCATAAACAGTAAAAAACCTAAAAATACTAACTGGAATTTCGTACAAATGAGAATAAGAGTGAGCCATAGCCTCATTTGATTTTTTTGTTGCAGCATAAAAAGACATTTGTGTATCAGATTTTTGATTTTCGTGTAGTGGCATTTCTTTGTTACTTCCATAAACAGAAGATGTTGATGCTATTAGCAAATGTTCAGGTTTATATTTTCTTGCCATTTCAAGGATATGAAAAGTTCCTAATTAAATTTGACTCAACATAAGAAATAGGATTTTCTATTGAGTATCTAACACCTGCTTGAGCAGCAAGGTGAATAATTATATTTGGTTTATGTTTTAAAAAAATTTCCTCAAGTAATTTTTGATCCTGAAGAAAACCTTCATAAGATTTGAAATCATGGTTTTCTTCTAAAATCTTATGTCTGTCTTTTTTTAAATTAACATCATAATAATCCGTTATTGCGTCTAAACCTATAACTTTCCATTTATACCATAGAAAAGTCTGACATGTATGAAAGCCCACAAATCCCGCAGAGCCTGTTACCAAAACTGTATTGCTAATTTTTATACTCCTAAACTAATTTTTAAAAAATGAATTAATTAAGTCTGATTATCTATTCTTATCTTTCTATCTCTTAATTTCTGATTTGTTGGCAGCATATGGCTCATTTTTCCATTTTTTACTCTACCCATTTTAATCATAACCAAGGATGAAATTATGTTTAAACAAATTTTCTGAGCAGTGCCTGCTTTTAATCTTGTTGAGCCTGCTATTAGCTCTTCTTTAGTATCAAGAATAATTTTACCATCTGCAAATTTTAATAAATTACCATTAGGATTGTTACTTATACCAATAGTAAGCGCACCTCTTTTTTTTGCTTCTTCTAAGATTTTACATGTAAAAGGTGTATTACCACTAGCTGCCAATGCAATTACCACATCTTGAGAATTAACAGATTTCTTCAAAATCGTATCTATAGCTTGATCTGTATCGTCTTCTGCATTTTCAATTGATTTTAAAATTGCTTTTTTGCCACCCGCAATAATGTAATCCAGACGCTTTTGCGGCCAACTAAATGTTGGCAAAAGTTCTACCCCATCTTGGACACCTATTCTACCAGAGGTCCCAGCACCAGCATATATCAACCTTCCTTTGGAACTTGATTTTAAATGTTCATATATTTTATCCGTTGCTATTTCTATTGATTTCATCGCTTTATATACCCCTAGAGATGCGTCTTTCCTGCTCTTTAATCATAAGAGCAATAGCTTCAGTAGAACTTAAATGGTCTATTGGTTTACTTTTTTTATAGGTTCGTTCTGTTTTAGGTATATTTTTAATCATATTTGATATTATATAATTAACATTTTAAAAAGGCTAATTAAGTTTGGAATATAATTTTTTAAATATCGTTGGTTTGATGACTGGCACTAGTATGGATGGCATAGATATTAGCTTAGTACAAACCAACGGCCTACATTTAAATAGATTAAATAAGAATTATTTTTACAAATATAGCACTAAAACAAAAAAAATATTGACCAGTATTTTAAAAGAAGAACTGAGTTTTAATTTAAAAAGAAAAGATTATTTGGATGAATTTATTACAAATGAACATTATTTTGCTTTAAAGGATTTAGATATTCTAAGTTCTTGTGACTTAATAGGTTTCCATGGTCAAACACTCTATCATGACCCTAACAATAAAATTTCTGTACAATTAGGTAATCCTCAAAAACTAGCACAATTGTTAAATAAGAATGTTGTTTTTGGCTTTAGGTCAAAAGATCTTTCTTTAGGAGGTCAAGGGGCACCACTAGCACCTATATATCATAAATTTATCATGGAAACCTTAGATATAAAATTACCATGCTGTTTTTTAAATATAGGTGGTGTCTCTAATTTAACATACTGGGATGGAGAAATATTAATTGGTTTTGACACTGGACCTGGGAATGCATTAATGGATGATTTTATGTCCAGCACACTAAATAAAAATTATGATAAAGATGGAATTGTCGCTTCGAAAGGTACACCTATTAAAGAAGAGCTTGAAAAGTTCTTAAAGTTTGATTTTTTTAAAAAACAACCCCCAAAATCTCTTGATAGGCAGGCCTTCATATATTTTTATAATGATTTAGTTAACAAGAATTACTCTGTTAATGACATAATGGCAACATTAGCTGATTTTACTGTTGAAACTATTGCAACTAGTTTTGTCTTCTTGCCTAAAAAAGTTCAACAAATTATAATAACTGGGGGTGGATACAGAAATATTAATTTAATAAACCGCCTAAGAGATAGATTAAAAATTAAAATTTTTAATGAAAAACAGCTTGGAATTAATTTTGATTATATTGAAGCAGAATTAATTGCTTATTTATCAGCAAGATCAATCTATAATCTTCCAATCACATTCCCAACAACAACTGGAGTTTCAAAACCTTCATCAGGTGGAAAGTTATATAAAATTTTATAAAAAACCATGCTGATTTTCTATATGAAATGGTCTTAATTTTAAAGGAGATGGCAAAACCTCTCTTATATCTGAAAAGGGAAAAGAAGGAACAAAATTATATGCCTCAGCATAATTACCTTTTGGGGCATTACATTGAGCGGCTCTATAAGAATTCATCAATTCAAATAAGTCCACAAATCTTTGAGGTTTTTGTGTTTTGTGTTTAAGAACAGCCTCTTTTTTTGACTCATGATAATTCGTTATATCAACGTAATAATTAGGATTAAAATTAATACCCATTAAAGTGTCACAATATAAAATTGGAATATAATGACTTACTGCTCCTTTAGTTATTAAGGATAATGACTTATGATCTGCGTGATAATCATTTTCAGAATGTGTAACAATTAAATCAGGCATGATTTTTAGAATATTCTCTTTTATAATTTTTCTGTGTTCTGATTCTTCACCCAATTCACCATCCGGTAAATTTAAGAAAATTGGCAAAGATAGTTTCTCTAAGCCACTAATAGCTTCGTTGGCTCTTTCCTTGACTAGTTTATTACCTTTAATAGCACCTCCTTTTGCGCCATCAGTAGCAATCATTGTATAAACTTCATGTCCTTCTTTTTTATAAATAGAAAGTAAACCATACATAAAAATTTCAATATCATCAGGATGGGCACCAATAGCTAAAACTTTCATTATATTTTTCTCCCAATAATAGATATTATACTATTGTAATATTTAAAAAGATATCAAATGAAAAATAATGAAAATAATATTACTGGATATATTGAAGGTTACTATGGAAGATTATTATCTTGGGAAAGTAGAAAACTTATAATCAAATCACTTAGTAAAAATAAGATGAACACTTACTTCTACGCGCCTAAGGAAGATATTTATCATAGATTATTATGGAGAAAAAAATATAGTAAAGAATGGCGTCTTAATTTTAAAAATTTTATTAAATTTAGCAAGTTAAATGGCATAAAAGTAATAGCTGGCATTGCCCCTGGACTAGATTTTAATTTTAAAGAATTAAACGGCATTTCTAAGAATAATAAACAAACTGATTACCAATTTCTCCTTAAAAAGGCTACGCAGTTACTAGAGGATGGAGCAAGTTGTATAGCATTAATGCTTGACGACATTCCCAACAATTTTCAAAACAAATTTGGCTTTGATATTTCTGAAGGAACATATCACGCCATTTTAGCTAATAAGCTAGCTAAAGAATTAAGACAAAGTATCTTTTTTGTTCCAAGAATTTATGCTGATGAACTAATAAAAGATGATCCTTTTTACCTAAGAGATTTAAGCAAAACTCTTAATCCTAAAATAAAAATATTTTATTGTGGTAAAAATGTAGTTGCTAGAACTTATAAAAATTATGAAAAAATTAAAAAGGTTTTATCTAATGAAATTATTATTTGGGATAATTTTTATGCTAATGACTATTGTCCTAGGCGATTTTTTATTGGACCAACACTAGGTAGGGAGAACTTAAAAAATATATTAATTAATCCAACAGGATTGATAAGGACTGATCTTTTAATATTAGATATATTTGGAAAGAGCATAATAGAAAAAATTTCAAAAAATAAATGGGAAAACATTTTAAGTATTCATAATGTTCCAGAAAAATTCTTTAAAATTAAAAAATATTTTTTAAGACCAGATTTTGGTTTAAATCCATCCACTCAATCTCTTAGGATTAAAAAAGAGGATATTGAAATAATAGATTATCTTCTATGGAAGTGGAAAGGTAAATTGTCAAGAGAGTGGTATCCTTTTTTGTTTGGGCTAAAGCATGATTTACAAATCAACCAAAAAATTCTAACTTCAGAGCGTAGGATTAAAACTCAGACCATCCCTCTATCTAAATTTTTAAAATAAGGAGATTGATAATGAAAAAAGTTGGTTTTATTGGCCTTGGTAATATGGGAGCTAGGATGTCAAAACTTCTTCTGGAAGCTGATTATAAAGTGATTGGCTATGATATTAATGAAGAGTTAATAAATCAACTTTTACCAAAAGGTCTTAAAAAAGCTTCTAGTTTAAATGATATATCTAAAGATATAGATATTATTATTACTATGTTACCTAATGGAGAGATTGTAGAGAAAGTATTAGATAGTATTGTAGATAATTTAAGACCAGAGACATTGATAGTAGACTGCTCTACAATTGATGTAGATAAAGCAAAAGAGTTACATAAAAAATGCGAAGATAAAAAACTTTTATTTCTTGATGCTCCAGTTTCAGGTGGTGTTGGTGGAGCAGAAAATGGAACATTAACTTTCATGGTAGGCGGTACAGAAAATGCTTATAAAAAAATGTTACCATTGTTTGAAGTTTTAGGTAAAAAATCTCTTCTATGTGGTTCAAGTGGCTCAGGACAAGCCACAAAAGCTTGTAATAATATGTTATTAGCAACCACTATGATTGGTGTAGGCGAAGCTTTTAATTTAGGGAAAAACTTAGGTTTAGATCCTCAAAAACAATTTGAGATTTTGTCAACTTCAACTGGTTCATGCTGGGCAATAAATAATTATTGTCCTATTAAAGGTGTAGGACCCGAAAGCCCTGCAGACAATAATTTCCAACCAGGATTTTCAGCAAGTTTAATGTTTAAAGATTTAACCATAGCTCTCAAAGCTATTAATACCACTAATACTTCTGCACCTTTTGGAAAAAGAGCCCAAGAAAATTTCAGAGATATGGTAAAAGACAACAAGGGTGAATTAGACTTTTCAGCCATAACTAAGTTTAATGAATAAAGCTATAATAGCTTTATTCATTTTATTAATGTTACACTAAAAGAGGTGCTATAACTAAACTAACTATCGCCATCACATTTATTAAGATATTCATTGAAGGACCAGATGTGTCTTTCAAAGGATCACCTACAGTATCACCAACAACTGCTGCCTTATGAACATCAGACCCCTTACCTCCAAAATTACCTTTTTCAACAAATTTCTTTGCGTTATCCCATGCACCACCTGCATTTGACATCATTAATGCCATCATAACACAACAAATAAGTGCGCCACCTAACATACCACCAAGAGCTTTAGGTCCTAATAAAAAACCAATGATCACGGGTGACAATACCGCCAATGCTCCTGGTGCAATCATTTTACGTAAAGCTGCTCTGGTTGCAATATCAACACATCTTGCAGTATCTGGTTTTGCCTTACCTTCCAAAAGACCAGGAATTTCTTTAAATTGTCTTCTAATTTCTTTAATCATATCAAAAGCAGCATCACCAACTGCAGTCATGGTCATAGAACTAACTAAAAAGGGGAAAATACCACCTAAAAACATTCCACATAAAACTAATGGGTCGTTTATAGCTAATACAAAACTTTCATCTTTTACTGAGATTTTCTCAATGTAAGCACTAATGAGCGCTAAAGCAGCTAAAGCAGCAGCGCTAATTGCAAAACCTTTTCCAATAGCAGCTGTTGTATTACCCACCTCATCTAATGAGTCAGTAATTTCTCTTGTTTCCTTACCCATTTCAGACATTTCAGCAATTCCACCAGCATTATCAGCAACAGGTCCATATGCATCAATAGCCATTGTAATTCCAACTGTACTTAACATACCTACAGCAGCAATACCAACTCCGTAGAGCCCCGCAAAAATATTAGAAATGAAAATAATTGAAACTATCGTTAATACCGGTATAGCAACAGATTGCATTCCAGTTGCAAGACCTGATATTAAAACGGTTGCAGAGCCTGTTTCTCCATCTTTAGCTATTTTTTCAACAGGACTACCACCAGTATAGTATTCAGTCACTAGCCCAACAACTATTCCCCCTACTGAACCAACAAGTACTGCTATCCAAACACCAGAGGAAACACCCATTAATTTTATAAGAAAATAAGAAGAAATAACAAAGATAACTGCAGATCCAATAGTGCCGTATCTTAATGCTGTTTCTGCACTTTTAGATGAAAAAGCCTTAACTGTTAAAATACCCAGTAAGGAACAAATAATACCTTGTGAAGCTAAGGCTAAAGGCATATATTGTAACATATACTGACTTCCACCCAATGAATTAACCGTAGCACTAGTCATAGAGGCTGCTAGAGCAATACATGCTATCATCGATCCACAATAAGATTCAAAAATGTCAGATCCCATACCAGCAACATCACCAACATTATCACCTACATTATCAGCTATAACACCTGGGTTTCTTGGATCGTCTTCAGGAATACCTGCTTCCACCTTCCCAACAAGGTCGGCTCCTACATCAGCACTCTTAGTAAAGATACCACCACCAACTCTTGAAAATAAAGCAACTGAAGAAGCTCCCATTGCAAACCCTTCAATTGCATGAATTGTATCAATGTTTCCTGCAAAAAAGTAAAATAAAATGCCAATCCCAACTAATCCCATAGCAGCTACTGTTAAACCCATTATTGAGCCGCCAAAAAAAGCAATATTAAGAGCTTCTGATGGACCTTGATCTCTAGCAGCTACAGCTGTTCTAACATTTGCTTTTGTAGCTGAGTACATGCCAATAAAACCAGCAATTCCTGAACAAAGAGCGCCAAGTATAAAAGATACTGCTGTTTGCCAACCTAATGAAAAGTAAAGAGCTACTATACAAACTAAGCAAAAAAGAGCTAATCGTTTATATTCTGCTGACATAAACACCATTGCACCGAGGTGTATTTCATCACCAATCTCTTTAACCCTTCCATCTCCTTCTGATGAAGATTTAACTTTTAGATAAACAAAATATGCTGAAAGCAAACCCAACAGACCAAGCGTAACTGATAATAATGAATATGACATTAAATACCCCATACAGAATTTTAAAAAATTATCTTTTAATTCGATAAATTAAATCTGTAAAGTTTTATATTTCTTAAAAATTATTTTTAATTTCTAAATTAGTTTTCTTTGAAAGATTTTTAATTAAAATAATTAAATCTTTTTTCTTTAAAGCTATGCAACCTGCTGTTTTACGATAGTCTGAAAAACTACAATGTATGAATATTGCGCTCCCTTTTCCTTTTACAATAGGTTTAGTATTATAAGAAGTTTCTATCACAATATCGTAGGCTTGATCTTTTCTCCATAATTTTTCGAAATTAATATTTTTAGAAGACAAATTTTTTATATTAATAAATTTATTGTAGTAGTAAGTATTTGGATCGTCACACCAACCACAGTTTTTAGTAATTTTATTAATTTTAAATGTTTTACTTCTTATAATAGGCTTCAACATCTTATCACTTCTGTAATATATAGATTTTAATTTCCATTTACCTATTGGAGTTGCTTTGTCCCCTTCTCTTTTCTTTGTATTAATTTTTAGACCACCAGCTCCTACTTGACACTTAAATTTTTTCATGCCTGACCTAAGTATATAATTTTGATTAACTTTTGTTACTATCCAGTTTTTTCCCATTTTTTGTAATTAACACCTGATTAATATTTTAAATTGCCTTAATTTCCTTAATTAAGGTATCATTATATCTTAAAAAAGAGTCATACTAAATGTCTGAGCTTTATAATTGGAAAAAGTCCCTTTTAATTTATTTAGATATTAGGGTTATTAGGTTGTTAGTTTTAGGGTTCTCTTCTGGATTACCTATATTACTAATTTTTTCTACTCTATCTCTTTGGCTTAAGTCTGCAGGAATTGACAGAAGTACTATTACTTTATTTAGTTGGGCTGGTCTTGCATATAGTTTTAAATTTCTTTGGGCACCTGTTATTGATAAACTACCAATAATAATACTGAGTAATAAATTTGGTCACAGAAAAAGCTGGTTGATTATTTCTCAATTAATGCTGATGATACTTCTTATGGGTCTAGGATTTGTTGACCCTAAATATAACTTATTACTTATGGCAGTCATTATAGTATGTGTTGGTTTTTGTAGCGCAACACAAGACGCCATGGTTGATACTTACAGAATAGAATCTGCTCCACCAGAACTACAAAGTGCAATGAGTGGAATATATATTGTAGGTTATAGATTAGGTATGATAGTAGCTGGAGCAGGGTCACTTTTTTTAGCCTCATTTTTTGGTGGTGATGAACAATCCTATAATGCGAGTGCGTGGCAAAAAACATATATTATTATGGCAGTTCTACAAAGCATTGGTTTAATATGTGTTCTTATGTCACCAGAACCTCCTTCCAAAAGAATTTTATTGGATAACTTTAGAGATCGCTTAAAATTGATAAATGTTTTTTTTGTTTCAATATTAATATTTATTTTAATTTATAATGTTTTTCCAATTATTAAATTTCAGGACCCATTTATTAAAGGATTTTTTATAGCTTTAAAATTACTAACAGCACTTTCTGGAATGATTGTTGTTTTTACATTTTCAACAAAAATAAATTATGTAAAAAATTATGTAATCCTCTCTACATTTTGGGATCCGATCACAAGCTTTGTTAAAAAATATGGATCCATGGCAATAGTCATATTAGTTATAATCGGGCTTTATAGAATTGCAGATATAGTAATGGGAGTAGTTGCAAATCTATTTTACTCTGATATGGGATACACACTTAATCAAATAGCAACTATTTCAAAATTTTGGGGATTAATTGCAACAATTTTTGGAGGATTGTTGGGGGGGGTTTTGGCCTCTAAGATATAATAATTATTCTATATTATTATTAGGAGCTATTCTTGCATCTGCAACTAATATTTTATTTGCTATTCTTGCTACATTAGAACCTAAAATATTTTATTTAATGATAGTTATAATCGCTGATAACATGGCAGCTGGAATTGCCTCTGTTGCCTTTGTTGCTTTTTTAAGTTCGCTAACAAACGTAAATTTTACAACTTCTCAATTTGCTTTATTTACGTCTTTAATGCTTTTTTTACCAAAAATTATAGGGGATATTCTGGGTTTGATTGTAGATAAGTTTGGTTATTTCAATTTTTTCTTTATTACTGCTGTGATGGGATTACCTGTTATTATATTAATAATTGCTTTTAAAAACAAATTGTATAATAACTAATAAAATTTTAATCAATTTGAGATTAAAAATGTTATTAAAGTTATTTATCAATTCCTGAACTAGACTTTTATTCAAGCTGGAATAATGGTTTAATAAAATCAAAAACTAATGAATAGTTTTGAAAAAATTATGACAAATTTTTGGCTTTTAGGCCCATTTATTTATTTAATAGAAAGAGATCCAGCTGATTTATGGCTAACTTTAATTGGTTTAATTTTTTTAATAAGATGTATTAAAAAAAAAGATTGGAGTTGGACAAATCAACTTTGGTTTAAAAGTGCTTTAATTTTATGGTTGTTTGGTTTGTTTTCTGCAGCAATTACAAGGACCTGATCCCTTTTTTTTACATTTCAACAAGGGTTTGTTTGGATCCGATTTCCACTCTATGTAGCTGCTGCACAAGTATGGCTTGCAAAAGATAGAGACATAAGAATTTTAATGTTATTATCTATGTTAATAGGAATGCTCATAATGTGTGGTATTTTGATTGCTGAAACAATAATTGAACCTAAAACAAGATTAACTTGGCCATATGGAGATCTAGTGCCAGGAGGTTATATTGCAAAGGTTTCATTACCTTTATTTTGTGTTTTAATGGCTATAGCAGTTAGTAAAAAAAGTAAAGCAGGCATTTTTTCTGGTATGATTGGGTTTATTATCTATTGGTGTATCTGCGTTAACTGGTGAAAGAACTAAATTTTCTTATTCGAGCATGTGGAGGTATTTTAGCTAGGTATTGTTTGGAAACCAAAATTTTTAATGATTTTTTTATTAATTTTTATTGAAATTTTAGCTGTTTTAGCTCTTTTTTTAATTCGCCCTGATTTAATCAAAGCAGATTTGGAGAACAGTTTTTTAAATAGTATACCAATAACTAATACATCTGATAATAATCCATATTGGGGAGCTTGGCGTGGAGGAATTCAACAAGGTTTATTAAATCCTATTAAAGGGTATTGGACCTTCTGGTACAAGAAATACTTGTGCTAATTTAGATACAAATCTTCCAAATGGTTGCCAGGTAAAAATTATTGTGGAAATCATCCTCATAACTTTTACATACAGTTATTTGCTGAAGTTGGATTATTGGTTTATTAATAGGATGTATTATGTTTGGATCAATAATTATAACATGTTATAAAAGCAAGATTAAGAAAATTTTAATTGCCCAATGGCAGCAACAGCTTTTGTAGTTCCCTTAGCGATTATTTTTTCCAATTCAACAATTTGGAAGTTTTTATGGACAATGGGGTAACTTATTTACTTGGTTTGCTATAGCTTTTGCTGTGTCACAATATCAAGGATGGAGAAAACCTAAAAATAATTTGAACTAATAAATTTTTCTAAAATTATCTAGCTTTGACTTGATCTTAAAAATTTTTTTTCAGAAGAAAGTTCAAAATTTTTCCAAGCCTTTTCTTTGATAATTTTTAATTCTTAATTTTTTTGTTTTTAATTAAAAATCTATTTTTGATGATAATTTTTTGAAAGTAATATTATCTATTAATATTCCATTATCTTTAATTATTTCTGGAATACCCCCAACTTTTGAGGCAATTATACACGCACCATTACTCATTGCCTCTGCAGCTACTAATCCAAAAGGTTCTTCCCATATTGAAGGTATAACAACAATTGAGGCTCTTTTCATTTTTTCTTCAACAAATTCTTGATTTTTAAATCCATAAAATTGAGCTTGAGAACCAATAACTTTGATTTTTTTTATTATATCATCTGAATAAAAATTTCTATGTTTGTTATCTCCTAGTTTGAAAGAACCAATAAGGCCAAAACTCCAATCAGGATATTTATTAGCTATAGTCTTTAATTGCATCAACGTATAAATGCACACCTTTTTCAGGAACCAATCTTCCAACAAATAAAATTTCTTTTTTCTTTATTGGAAATTTTTTAAGTTTTCTTTCAACTCCATTATATAAAACATGAACTTTTTGAAAATTTTCATTAATTCCCTCAAGAAATTTTTTCTTAATAAACTCACTTACACAAAATATTGCAGCACATTTTTCTAAAATATTTTCTCTTTCTCTAATCGATTTAGATCCCTTCATTTCTTGTGGATCATTGTGAAAAAATAAGCTTACAGGAAATCTATTTCCTTTGGTTATTTGTTTTACAAGATATGGTCTGTTATGAATTTCTATTAACTGTTTTTTATCAGGATCTTTGTTAATTAATTTTAACATCTCATGAGCTAAAAACTTATTTCTACTTTTAAGTGATAAAAAAGAATATTTAAATCCTACAAAATTATTTTTAAAGAGAGGATTTTCTACCTTTTGACCAAAAATTTTTATTTCATTTAAATAATTAGAATGAAGTAAATTATTTTTAACTGTTATAGAAACGGAAGAAGCTTTGTTCTCATCAAATTTTTCTTTATACGGTAATAAAATATTTATTTTCATGCTATATATCGTAAATAAGATAGTTAATCATGTTATAAACTTATTTTTCTTATTTTAACATTTTATTATAATAGGATTTTATATTGCAAACCATCATATGCATGAAATGGGGTTCAAAATACGGTTATGAATACGTAAACAGACTATATAAATCGATTAAAAAACATACTAATCGCGCAACCCAACTTTATTGTTTTACTGATAATTCTACTAATATTGATAAAGATATAATATGTAAACCATTGCCAGAAATTTCTTTGCCAGAAACTATTTCTTTATACACCTTGGCGAAAAATGAGTTTATGGCAATATCCTCTTTACGATTTAGAGGGTGATGTTTTATTCTTAGACCTAGATTTAGTTATCACAGGTGATTTAGATCGCTTTTTTGACTTCAAGCCAGGCTTTTATTGTGTAATTGAGAATTGGACACAAATAGGAAAAAATATAGGAAACACAAGTTGTTTCAGGTTTCCTATTGGAAAATATCGTTCAGTATTCGAAGAATTTCAAAAAAACCCAAAAAAATATTGGAAAAAATATCATATAGAACAAATTTATTTAAGTGATCAAATACAAGATCAAGTTTTTTGGCCATCTGAATGGTGCAAAAGCTTTAAACATGACCTTCTTCCTAGATGGCCACTTAGAATTTGGCAACCAGCAAAACTTCCTAATGATACATCTATAGTAGCTTTTACAGGAAAGCCTGACCCTGATGACGTTATTAATGGTGTCTGGCCAGTAAAAAATCACAAATTTATAAAAAAATTTATAAACAATTAAAAACTCCTCAATGGGTTTTAGATAACTGGTTATAATTTTAAGAAATTTGATTGATTGGATTTTTATTTATAAAAGCTTCAATCGCTTTTAAGTAACCATTAAAAAATTTTTCATATGCTTCTTCTGAGACATAGCCAATATGAGGTGTAAGAATTAAATTTTTTGTTCTTCTTAAGATATGATCTCTTGGAAGAGGTTCTTGGTCATAAACATCAAGAGCTGCACATGAAATAACATCATTATTTAGTGCATCTATTAAATCTTTTTCTTTTATAATTGGGCCTCTACTAGTATTTACAATAACAGAATTTTTTTTCATTAACTTAAGATTATGTCTATCAATATAACCCCTTGTTCTATCAGATAATCTTGTATGAATAGTTAAAATATCTGACATTTTAAATAAATCATCACTTTTACATATTCAACATCAACTTTTTCACAATCTTCTTGTTTTAAATTATGGCTCCAAGCTATCACCCTCATTCCAAAAGCTTTAGCATAATTAGCCACTTGTAAGCCTTGTTTACCAAGGCCAAAAATACCTAAAGTATTTCCTTTTAAACCTCTTCCAATAGTAGTTTGCCAATTACCATCTTTCATATTTTGAATTTCTGTCTGCAGTCCTCTCCATGAATTCATTATTAAAGCCCATGCTAATTCTGCAGTAGAGTGAATTTTAGTTTCAGTACCACAATAAATAATATTTTTTTCTTTTAAAGTTTCTGCATCAACAGAGGCATTCCACATTCCACTTGTAATGACTAGTTTTAAATTTGGAAGTTTGTTTATTAAAGATCCCGGAAGTGGGGTTCTCTCTCTCATCAAACACAAAACATCATAATCAGATAGTTTTTCTGACAAGTTAGGATCATCTCCTATATATTCATTGAATATTTTAAGTTCTATTTTTTCACTAAGCTTTTCCCAATTTGCAAAATGATGTGTAACATTTTGATAATCGTCTAAAATCGCCACTTTAATTTTTTTCATACTCTATCCTTCTTGTACTGAACCATAGCCAGCCATTCTTCCAAAGACTGCACCGGACGTTAAGCCGGATCCACCGGGATATCCATTAAAAAACACACCACCTACTAATTCCCCGCAAGCAAACAAGCCTTTTATAGGATTATCTTTAATATCTAATACTGATCCATTTTTATCTACTTTTAAGCCACCATATGTAAAAGTGATACCACCAGTAACAGGAAATGCTTTGAAGGGGCCCTTATCTATTTTCTGTGCCCAATTAGTTTTTTCAATTTCAAGACCCTTAGTTGATTTTCCATCAAGTATTGTCGGATCAAAAGAGGTATTAAGATCTACTGAACTATTATATTGATCAATTGTTTTTTTAGTTTCAGTTTTATCAACACCGTCCATTTTTTTTATTAACTCGTCAATAGTATCAGCTTCAACAAAGTGAGCGTCATGGAATGTATATTCTTCATACAACAAATCAAAGACCTTACTATCAAAAATCTGCCATGCAAAATGTCCTGGCTGATCTAAAACTCTTTTTCCATATTGAGCATATGTATAATTTCTAAAATTTTTACCCTCATCTAAAAATCTTTTACCATTTGCATTAATCATAATTCCTAAGAAATAGCATATCTTTCTATAATTTTTTCTTTCACTTGGCTCTAAATCTAAGCCACCATAATTTTTCATATGTAAATCCATAGGAGTGGCATGACAGCCATCATATAAACCATGTTTAACAGCACCAATTTCTAAGGCCATCTTCAGGCCATCTCCTGTATTATGAGGAGTTCCTCTTACTTTAGCCTTTAGCCAATTGTTGCCAATGTAGGATTTTCGAAGTTCATCATTAGCCTCAAATCCCCCTGATGCTAAAATAACTGCGTCAGCAATTACTTTTTCTCCATTCACATAAACACCCTTTACCTCTCCAGCTTCATATAAAAGGTTTGTAACAGGGCTTTGGTAAAAAATTTTTCCACCTAATGCTAAAAATGCTGCTAATTCTTGGTCAAATAAACCAACACCTTCGTTTTGTGATGCAAGTGTTAAGCCTCCCCAAAAAATATGCTTACCATTTTTCAAAAAGCTTTGCCTTGAATAAATAGGTTCAAATTTGACATTGTGAGAAGAAAGCCACTTTATTGTCTCTAATGATTTAGAAACCAAAATTTGTTGCTCATGGCTTAGTGGTCTACCATCATTAAAGTTTAACAAGTCTTTTTTAAATTTTTCTTGGGTGTAAGAACCAAAATCTGTATCCTTAAGCCTCTCATCATTAGGATTTTTTAAAAGATCCATTAACTGATTGCTATTATCATAGGCAAATCGCATTGCGCCAGCAGTATACTTGGTATTTCCACCAGCCATTTTTTTATCTGCTTTTTCATAAATAGTTACATCTGCACCCTTTTCTAAAGCGGCTATACCTGCAGATAAAGCAGCATTACCAGAGCCAACAATTATAACTGTTTTTGTCATTTAATTTTATCCTTATAGAGGGGATTATGTTTTATTAGATTGTTTAATTAATAGTTATTATTTAATATATTTTTTTTCAAGTTCATTTTCTTATTTGGTCTAATATGTCTTCAAACATAATTGGTTCTCTCATTTGGATCATTTTTATATTTTTATCGTTATTTACTCACATGATAATCAAGTCTTTATCAGGTGAAGTGGATTTTATTATTACTTTATTTTCTAGGTTTGCTTACTCATTACCCATTTTATTTATTTTAGCTTACGTAGCTAGAAAATCACTTTTATTTCAAGTTAATAATTGGAAAAATATTGCTTTACGATCCTTTTTTGGTTTCGTCACTATGATAATGGTTTTTTCTTCACTACAACTAATACCTATTGGTCTTACTACAGCTCTTGCGCAGAGTTCAGCCATTTATGTCACTCTCTTATCTCCATTTGTCTTAGGAGAAAAAATAGGATTAGTTAGATGGTCAGCTGTTATATTTGGATTAATTGGTGTTTTTTTAATGATAAATCCAATTAGTATTATTAATGAGACATCAGAGTTGTCTGCATTAGGTGTTTACCTTGCATTTGGAAGCGCATTAACACACGCAGCGCTTGCTCTTATACTAAGAAGAATTGGTAAAACAGAACATCCTGCCACTACAGCACTAATTCACAATTTATTAACTTCCTTAGTTATCACTTTTACTATTATTTTTTTGGGGACTAAGTTCTATGGAAAAACAGGTGATTATGGAATAGAAATTTTAATAACACCTAACAACATACTCTATACTTTGATCACACTTGGGATGATAGGATCATTTGTTCAATATCTTATGGCCCAGAGTTATAAATATGCAGAGGCTACAATTTTAGTAACACTTAGATACTTAGCAATTCCATTAGCTACGCTTTTTGGATTTATCATTTGGAATGAAATACCAACAATAAACCAAGTTATTGGCGGCTTAGTTGTTATTGGCTCTTGTCTTTTAATCACATACCGAGAAATTAAGAAAAGATAGATTAATATCCTATTGCAAGGCCATCCTTACGCCAATCACTTGCACCAATTAACATATCCTTTTCTTCATGTATTAAAATCATTTGACCACCACCAATAGGAGGTACTGGATAATTAATTTGGTGACCTTTTGACTTTAATTCATTTATTAAATTTAAGTCAAAATCATCTTCAATATCTAACACATTATTATTTGGGAAAATACGGGGATGATTTAGAGCAAGTTGAGGGTTTAAGCCAAAATCAATCATTTGAGATAAAACATAAGCGTGACCAGCAGCTTGGTATTGACCACCCATAACACCAAATGATCCTATCAATTTATTATTTTTTGAAAGCATAGCAGGGATTATGGTATGCACTGGCCTTTTATTTGGATTTAACTCGTTGGGATGACCCTCAATAGTATTAAAGGCTCTACCTCTACAATGAAAAAGAACACCACTTTTAGGAGCTGTAACACCACTACCAAAGGCGTCAAAGAGAGAGTTGATAAATGAAATCGTCATTCCATTTTTATCTCTTACAGTAAGGTAAATTGTATCAGGATGATCTGGAAAATCACTTAAACTATAAATCTTTGCTTTTTTCATATCAATGGTAGACGCATATTGATCTAACAAATTTGAATTTAGGAAATAATCAACAGATAGTTTGTTTAGTTCTGGGTCTGCAAGATACTCATCTCTTAGAAAATAGCCTATTTTTGTAGCCTCACAAAATACATGCATGTAGTCAGTTTTAGACATATTTTTTAAATCAAACTTTTCAAGAATTGATAAAATAATTAATGCAACCAAACCCTGGCCATTTGGAGGACATTCATGGACACGAAACCCTCTGTAATCTGAATAAATTGGCTTTACCCATTCGGCCGTTGTGTTACTAAAGTCGTTTAAGGTGTGATTTCCCCCAATTGATTCAAGTTTTTTAAACATGTCATTAGCAACCCACCCATGATAAAAACCATTCCGGCCTTCTTGGGCAATTGTCCTAAAAGTTTCTGATAAGTTTTCATTCTTAAAATCATCCATAAAATTAAATGATTTCCCGTTTTTAAGGAAAAGCTTGGATGTATCAGAATCCAAAGATAATTTTTGTACGTTTTTTGACCAATCAAGCGCCACTCTCTCATGAACTTTTATGCCTTCAGCTGCAAAGTTAATGGCTGGAGTAAATAGTTCTTTCCATGGCATATAACCATGCTCATTATGAAGCAAACTCCATGCTGCAACAGCTCCTGGTATTGTAATAGCATCTGGCATTTCTGGAGTAATCACTGATAATTGTTTTTCACGAAGATTACTCGCCCTAGCATTTGAAGAAGATTTACCAGAACCATTGAGGGCTTTAATATTTGTACTACCGTCAGCAGATAGCATCACAAAACAGTCGCCACCAACTCCTGTCATGTGTGGCTCAGCAATACATAGAACGGCGTTCATAGCAATTGCAGCATCAACTGCATTGCCTCCATTTTTTAAAATCTCAATTCCCACAGATGATGCTGTAGGATGAGAGCAAGCCAACATTGCATTAGAGCTAAGGACATTGGACCTTCCTGGTCTACCAAAATCTCTTTTATCAAATTTCTCAAAAATTTCTGTCAAAGATTTTACTCCGATATTAATTTTTATTTCTAGTGATTACAGAAATTTATAATTATAAATTATAGTAGTAACTTTTTAATATTCTTGGCGGCTTGTCTTATTCTTTGTTCATTTTCAACCAAGCCAACTCTTACATAGCCTTCTCCGTATTCGCCAAAGGCTACACCGGGGGCAACTGCCACATCAGCCTTAAGCATTAATTCTTTTGCAAATTCCAATGAGCCTTTTCCCTTATATTTTTCAGGAATAGGAGCCCATGCAAACATGCTTGCTTGTGGTTTTGGAATATTCCATCCTGATCTTGCCATTGAGTTTATTAAAACATCCCTTCTTCTTTGGTAAGTATTTCTAATTTCTTCAACACAATTTTGAGGTCCATTTAGCGCTGCAGCTGCAGCTACCTGTACAGGAGTAAAGGCCCCATAATCCAGATAGGATTTAATTCTAGTTAAAGCATGAATTAATTTAGGATTACCTACTGCGAAGCCAATTCTCCAGCCGGCCATGGCATAGGTTTTAGACATTGATGTAAATTCGACGGCAATTTCTTTTGCTCGAGAAATCTCTAAAATTGAGGGTGGTTTAAAGTTATCATAAAAAATCTCTGCGTAGGCTAAATCTGACAAAATATAAACATTATACTTAAGGGCAATTTGGACTAATTCTTTATAAAATTCTAAATCTACAACTTGAGCTGTTGGGTTTGATGGGAAAGAAACTATTAAAGCAACTGGTGCAGGGACACTCTCTTTAATAGAGTTTTCTAGTCTTTCCAAATAAAGCTCTGGATTAAATATACCATCATCCATTGCGGGCAAATGTCTTAGAGAAGCACCAGCTATTATGAACCCATATGGATGTATTGGATAAGATGGATTAGGAGATAGGATGATATCTCCTGGTGATGTTATTGCTTGTGCTAAATTTGCTAATCCTTCTTTTGAACCCAAAGTAACAATTACTTCATTTTCAGGGTCTAAATCTACATTAAAACGTCTTTTATAATATGCTGCCTGTGCTTTTCTTAACCCTGGAATACCTTTACTAGATGAATACCTTCCAGTACCAGGTTTTTCTACTGTCTCTTTTAATTTTTCTCTAATGTGTTTTGGTGTTGGCATATCAGGATTACCCATACCAAAATCTATTATGTCTTTTCCCTTAGCCCTTAATTCAGCTTTTAACCTGTTCACTTCTGCAAAAACATAAGGTGGCAATCTTTTTATTCTATCAAATTCATCGCTCATCATTCATTCCAATAAAGAATTCCATTTAAAATAATATCTTTTCCCAAAAAAAATTTAGGTTAAAGTTGATATTATACTATAAGCTCTAATATGTTTATTTTAAGGTATCAATGCGTTTTTTTATCAAAACTTCTTTTTTTCTTTTAGGAATAACAGTTATTGGCTTAATGTTATGGTTTGGTATGCCTAATATCCAGAAAGCTTTTAAGCCTGTCGAAGTAATTTCTGTAACCATAAGCTTAATAAATAAGTGCTCGGTTGATGATGACAGCTTTATTGTCACAGTGCCAGGAACAAACTTAGAAGTGCCTTTTAGAAAAGGTGTCGCAAGATTGAGATTAAAATCTGACAGAAAAGTCCAACTCAAGTCTAATCCTAAATATGAAGCTGTTCGTTACACTGGTATACACGTTCCAGTTGAACCTAAAATGGTTTTAGAAGCTGACTGCTCTACATCACCCAGATTAAAAGGAATATTTGGATCTATGAACGATCAATTTAAAAAATAAGGAATTTAAAATGAAAAATGTTAATGTAAAATTACCTGATGACCCACTTAATGGATCAAGTATTGAGGAGTTAGGATCGAAACTAAGAAATGGTTCAATAACTTGTTTTGAGCTAACTGAAATATATTATAAACGCATTAATATCCTTAACTCTCATCTGCACGCTTATATATATATTAACGAAGAAAAAGCTCTTTCGTGGGCTGATGGAATTGATAAACTTATAAAATGTGGTGTTGATTTAGGCCCATTAATGGGGATCCCAATTGCGATTAAAGATATTTGCTCGGTTGAGGGCATGCCAACTACTAATGGCTCTCAAATTATATCTGATGATATTACCGGCCCTGAAGGAAGTTTAGTAAAAAAATTAAAATCATTAGGATGTGTAATTTTAGGAAAAACTCATACAGTTGAATTTGCCCTGGGGGCCACCGGTTTGAACAAACACAGGGGCACACCAAGAAACCCATGGGACGAAAAAGTCCATAGAATGCCTGGCGGTTCCAGTAGTGGTTCAGCAGTTGCTGTTGCATCTGGATTAGCAGCTTTTGCAATTGGTACAGATACCGGAGGGTCAGTCAGAATTCCGGCATCATTGAATGGAATAATTGGCTTGAAGACAACAAAAAATCGATGGCCAACAGATGGAATATTCCCACTATCTCCAACATTAGACACACCTGGGCCAATCGCCAGGAGTGTGAAAGATACTAAACTAATATTTGATACTTATAATAATACTAATAATTATAAAAAGAGTTTAGATATAAAAAACTTGTCTTTTGGAAAGCTTAAAGAACCTTTTACACTCGACCTGGATCCAGAAGTCAGTGAGGCTTATGAAAATATTTGCAAAGAGCTAGAGATGAAAGGAGCCATCATTGAGGAGATTGCAATACCGGAGGCCAATGAAAAAACAACGTTATTTCCTAAAATAGTTGGTTCAGAAATAATTAGTGCATTCGGAATTGACCGCTTTAAAAATAACGTAGATAAAATGGATCCTGTAACTGGAAACAGAGCTAAGTTAGGGCTGGATGTCTCTTCTCACGAATACATAAGAGCAAAACAAAGAGTTCTAGAATTAGAAAAACTTGCAAATAAATATTTTCAGAAATACGACGCCCTTCTTTCACCAACTACTGTGATGCTTCCTCTAGATGTAAGCAAGGCTGAAATTGGGAAAGAGTTACATGGAAGAAGTCTATTGGCATCGGCTAATACTCAACCTGTAAATATTTTTGGCATATGTGGTATTACCTATCCTATTCAAAAATTTGTAAAAAGAAATATGAACTCCTTTTTACCTATTGGCTTACAGATAATCTGTAATAAAAATGAGGATGAAAAAGCAGTCGAAATTGCTTTAGCATTAGAAAATGAATTTGGGGAGCCAGAGCTTCCTGCAGTTGATAAGTTTTTATGAAGTTAATTATTACCAAAGTCTAGTAACTGTAAAAAAATTTATAAAAATCTTGAATTTTTACCATTTTAAAATTACCTAACTAAATATCAAAAATAAATTCTTATGTATTTGTGAAGGAAATTAAGTCTTGTCTTCAAAACTAATAGACGCGAGTAACCTAAAAAAGTCATTTGGAGATTTCGTTGCTGTTGATAATATTGATTTAACTGTAAGTCGTGGAGAGGTTGTTGGATTCTTGGGCCCCAATGGTGCTGGGAAATCTACAACAATGAAAATGTTAACAGGTTTCTTGGAGCCTGATAGTGGTAAAATACTAATAAATAATATTGATCTAAAATCGTACCCATTACTTGCAAAACAACTTATTGGATATCTTCCTGAGGGCGCACCATCATACTCAGACATGATCGTGTCTGATTTTTTATCGTTTGTGGGTAAAATGAGAGGAATAAGTGACAAGATTATTCTAAAAAATCGTTTAGAGGAAATGGCTAATCAGATAAATCTCAAAGATGTTTGGGATCGTCAAATAGAGACACTTTCTAAAGGTTTTAAAAGAAGAGTTGGGATTGCGCAAGCTCTTATACATGATCCAGATATCTTAATTCTTGATGAACCAACAGATGGATTGGATCCAAATCAAAAACACGAAATGCGCAATTTAATAAAAAATATATCAAAGAATAAGGCTATAGTTATTTCAACTCATATATTAGAAGAGGTTGAAGCTGTTTGTTCCAGAGCTGTGATTATTGCTAACGGCAAACTTCTAGCTAATGAAAAACCAAAAAATCTTGGAAAAAATCTTGAAGATAAAAATGTATTATGTGTGATTGTTTCTAGTAAACTAAACAGTTTAATTTCAAAAAAAATTAAAGCTGATCTTAAAAACGAAAACATTAAATTTGAGTCCGAAGATAAATTATCAACAAAAATTTTAATTCAAGGCGATGAAAAAAATCTAGATTTGAATAAAATTATAACTCAATTAAAAAAGCATAAGCTTAACATAGTTGAGGCTTCTATTATAAAGCCTAGTTTAGATGAGATATTTAGGAAAATTACACAAAGTAAATAATAGTTTTGAAATTGGATAATTAATGAATACGTATTTTGAGAAAATCTATATTATTTTTGATAGGGAATTGCGGGGGTATTTTAGAACGCCTCTAGCTTCAATATTTTTATTAGTTTTTTTAGCTCTTTCTTCTGGAATGACATTCTTTTTAGGTAGATTTTTTGAACGTGATCAAGCAGATTTAATTGCCTTCTTCACTTGGCATCCATGGCTATTCTTAATATTAATGCCGGCAATAGGCATGCGTTTGTGGGCTGAAGAAAGACGATCAGGCACAATCGAGTTATTAATCACTCTACCTGTTACAAACACACAATTAGTTGTAGGTAAATTTTTGGCTAGCTGGATATTTACACTAATAGCCCTTGTTTTATCAATGCCAATTTGGATAACAGTCAATTACCTAGGAAATCCTGATAATAGTGTAATTTTAATTTCTTACATTGGAAGTTGGTTAATGGCTGGTGCTTTCTTGGCACTTACATCTTGCCTTTCAACTCTCACTAAGAACCAAGTTATTGCATTTATTATTTCATCTATAAGCGGTTTTATTTTAATAATGGCAGGCTTTAGTCTCATCTTATCAGTAGTTCGTTCATGGGCACCAGTTTGGATTACAGAGACAATTGGTTCAATGTCATTTCTTTCTCACTTTAGCAGAATTCAAATGGGTGTTTTTGACTTAAGCTCACTTGTATTCTTTATATCTATGATCATTTTGTGTCTTTGGATAAACATACAACTTGTCCAAATGAAAAAAGCCGACTGAGGATAAAATGAGTTTGTTGAATAAAATTAAAGCCAAAAGTCTTATAAAATTGTCTATATTATTATCTGTAATCATATTCTTTTGTGTAAATATAATCACTCACAATATGCTTGGATCTTCCAGAATAGATTTCACGGAGAACAAGCTATACTCCTTATCTAATGGCACTAAATCACTTTTAGAAAACCTAAAAGAGCCAATTCATCTTCGGTTATTTATCTCGAGCAATCTTATTAAGGATGTTCCTCAATTTTCAACCTATGCTAACAGAGTTGAAACTATTTTAAAAACTTACAGTAACATTTCTAACGGAAAAATAACTATTGAGAAGATTGATCCAAAACCATTTTCAGATGCTGAAGACAGAGCGGTTGGAATGGGCATAAACCCATTTAATGCTACCGAAATGTCTGACTCTTTATATTTTGGACTTGCGGCTACTAATTCAACAGACGGTCAAAAAAATATTCCTTTGTTTTCTCCAGAAAGAGAAACTTTCCTTGAATATGATTTAACAAGTTTAATTGCAGAGTTAAGTCAACCTGAAAAACCTGTAATAAGTATTATAGATAATCTTGGCCTTAGTTCTGATGCAAGAATAGGTAAACCTGAACAACAAATCTTAAAACAAATGAAAGAGATGTTTCAGGTTGAGATGGTGAATGAAACAACTAATGAGCTGAATAAAAACACAAAAGTCCTAATGATAATCCATCCTAAATTTCTGTCAGATGAAACTCTTTACATGATTGATCAGTGGGTTCTCAATGGTGGTGCAACTTTAATTTTTTTAGATCCCTATGCAGAAACTGAACTCAGTCGCCAGCAAGGCATGCCTCCTATGAACCCAAGATCAGATTTAAAGAAATTACTAACTACTTGGGGTATTGAATTTAACAATAAGAAAGCTGTTTTAGATTCTGAGTTTGGCTTTCGTATCGCAAGAAAAATTAACGGAAGAGACATACAAGTCACAAACTACCCATGGTTAAATATAAGAGGTGATGGTCTAAACAAAAACGATAGCACGCTCTCTAATCTCAGCACTATTGTAATGACAACAGCAGGTTCCCTTAAAGACACTAATGAAAACCCCATCCTCGAACCTATTATAAGAAGTAGTAAAAAATCAGGGGTAGGTGATGCTCAGAAAGCTGGTAACCCTGAGGGTGACCCGAGGGACTTATTGCCTGATATAAAGCCGGATAATGAAAATTACACCCTGGCTGGCTGGATCAATGCAGATTTAAAATCTTCTTTTACTGATACAAAGAATAAAAAAGATAAACAGCTATTGAAGTCCAAAACTAAATCAAATGTATTGCTAGTTACAGATGCTGACATGTTAATGGATCGAAACTGGTTAACTCAAAGAGGGGCATTTGCAAATAATGGAGACTTTGTTTTAAATGTTGTCGAAAAATTAGTTGGTGGAAATGCTTTATCTGATCTGAGAGGTAAAAGTACTTCGTGGAGACCATTTGAAAAGATAATCGCCTTAGAAAAAATAGCGGAAGAAAAATTCCTTGTAGAGGAGCAAAGGCTTGCCAAAAAGTTAGAGGGTATGGAAGATAAAATAAGAACCTTAACTCAGAATAACGATAAAAATTCTGATGTATTATCTCCAGAGACGATTAAGGCAATTGATGGTTTTAAAGCTGAAATGATGGCCACAAGATCTCAGTTAAGGAATGTTAAATTTGACTTGAGAAGGGATGTTGAGTCATTAAAAAAGTGGGTTATATCAATAAACGTAGCAATTTTACCAATTATATTTGCGACTATTTCATTAATTATTTCATTAAGAAGAAAAAGAAAAAGTTCCTATTAGTAATTTAGATGGATAGAAGGATGACTAATAAAAAATTTATAATTTTGATATTTGTTTCAATTTTATTTGCAATATCAGCTGCTATTTCAATTAATTTAAATACTCAGAATTATAATTTTAAGGATAGGGGTGAAATTTTTCTAAATAATTTTACACAAAATATAAATGATATAAATGTTATTTCAATTGAATCTTTTGAAAATAATATTGATCTAGTCAAAAAAGGCAGCAGTTATATTTCAGAATCCGGTTACCCATTAAAAAAGGGTATGTGGGAAAACTTAATAACAAGTTTATCTTTACTTAGGATAGAGGAAAGTAAAACTAACAATCCAGACCGACATAAAGACCTTAATTTAAAATCACCAGAACTTAATAAGAGTGAGGACGAAAGTGAAGGTTTTGCTACAAAAATAACTTTGAAAAAAAGTGATGGAACAATTTTTTCATCAATTCTCTTCGGGAAAACTGATCCAAGTGTTGGAGGTCTTAGTGGAGGTCAATTTGCAAGAATGAGTGGGGAAAACCAAAGTTACCTTCTCAAAGGTGCTATAAGAATGCCTGGGGGTAAATCAGACTGGTTTGAAAGCCTCCTTTTTACGATTAAAAACGAAAGTTTTGTTAAGGCAAGTTTAATAAAAAAGGATAAAATTTTTGAAATTGAAGATATTAAAAACTCATTAAAACTTACTTATCCACAAACACTTAGCTTTAAGCCTGATGAAGAGAAATTGAAAGATGTTAGAGATGTTATAGAAAGTTTTTATTTTTATGACGTTAAAAAATCTTTAAAAAATTACTCAGATGAGTTGCCAACACTCTCCTATAAAACAAAAGAAGGATTAATTTTATCAATATCATCCGTTAATCCTGATGCTAAAGGAGAAAGTTGGGTAATTATTAATTCTGAATCAGTCGACCCAAAATCAAAAAAATTAGCAGACGAGATTAAAAATAAAACCGATGGATTTGAGTTTTTAGCAAACATTAACACTAGTAATATCTTAAGGTGGAAAGCTAATGATTTTAAACCACAAAATAACAAATAATCAATAAGATCTGGGCATCCCTAGCACATGCTCTGCCAAATATGACAATATCAAATTTGTAGATATTGGAGCAACTTGATAAAGTCTAGCCTCTCTAAATTTTCTTTCAACATCATACTCTTCTGCAAAACCAAAACCTCCATGTGTTTGAACACATGCCTCTGCAGCTGCCCACGAAGCATCCGCAGCAAGTAATTTTGCAGTATTGGCTTCTTCACCAATAGGCTTTCCGGCCTCATATAACTTTGCAGCATGATAAACCATTAACTCAGCAGCTCTCATTTGAGCGTATGCTCTTGCAATCGGGAACTGAATACCCTGATTTTTACCAATAGCCCTTCCAAAAATATTTCTATCATTAGCATAATCTGTAGATTTTTTAGTAAACCATTTTGCATCACCAATACATTCAGCTGCAATTAAAATTCTTTCTGCATTCATTCCAGATAAAATGTATCTAAAACCTTTATTTTCTTCCCCAACAAGACTAGAAGCAGGTATTCTTAAGTTGTCAAAAAACACTTCAGTCGTTGAATGGTTCATCATAGTTCTTATTGGACGAATAGTAAGTCCATTACCTTTTGCTTTTCTCATATCTAAAAGAAATACTGATAAACCTTCTGTTTTTTTATTAACCTGGTTTAAGGGAGTTGTCCTTGCTAATAATAGCATTAAATCAGAATGTTCTGCTCTACTTGTCCATATTTTTTGACCATTGATTACGTAATCATCACCGTCACGGACAGCTACAGTTCTTAAACTTGTGGTATCAGTACCGCTTGTAGGCTCGGTTACTCCAAATGCTTGCAATCTTAGAGATCCATCTGCAATTTTAGGTAAGTATTCTTTCTTTTGTTCATCTGATCCATGCCTCAGTACTGTACCCATAGTATACATCTGAGCGTGACACGCGGCAGCATTACATCCTTGATGATGTATCTCTTCAAGAATTACTGAAGCAGCAACCATCCCTAATCCAACTCCACCATATTCTTCAGGAATTAGAGCACCTAAAAAGCCAGCATCAGTCAAAGCCTTTACAAATTCTGTTGGGTAACTTTGTTCTCTATCAAGTTTTCTCCAATATTCACCAGGATAATCTCCACAGAGTTTTGAGACGGACTCCCTAACCTCTGATATCATGTCATCTTGATTATCTAATTTTTCTGAATGTATGGTAGTATCAGGCATTTTTGATCTCTAAATTTAATTAATTTTATAATATATATATATTGAATAAATTTTTTATTACTAGATTATTTAAATAAAATAATAATAATTATTTTCAGAACATTATATACTTACCTGAATTTTCCTGGAGGTTTAAAAATGAAATTAGAGTTTCATCATATAAATTTTGTATCAAAAGACGTAGATAAAATGAATAATTTCTATAAGAACATCCTGAAAATGGAGAGTATACCAATAGAAAATTTTCCAAGAACAGAAGAAACAACAGAAAGTGGATATAGTGGCAAAATAAATTTTGTTACAGAAGGTAAAATTGAGATGCATCTTGCCGAACGTGATTTAAATGTAGCTTTTAAAAACAAGCAAACTATAAATCCTGTTGATCAAGGACATATTGCATTTAGAACAGACAATATAAATTCATTCATTGAAATTCTAAAACAAAATAGTATTCCTTTTTCAGATTATGGGACTACTTTTGCTAAGGAGTGGCATCAGGTTTTTTTTCAGGATCCCGAAGGAAACGTTGTAGAAGTACACCAAAAAATAAATCACTAAATGATAAAAAAATGCTTTAGAAACCCAGACTTCAGGACCCTTTGGAGTGCTGGCTGTATGACTGGAATTGCCAGAGCAATGGAGTTTCTGGCTTTAAGTCTTTATGCGCTTCAAGAGCTTGGTTTACCTTTTTTGGTTACAATAATTTTTGCTGCACGAATGTTGCCAATGAGCCTTTTAGGTATAGTTATAGGAACCATATCTGAGAGGGTATCGCCCATTTCAGTAATAAGAAATATTTATGCAGCATCTAATATTTTCACAGGGATCGCTATAGTCCTTGTTTTTACTGAAACATTTAACGTTTATTTTGCATTTATACTTGCCTTTGTTAATGGAATTACATGGGTTGTTGATCTAGCTGTAAGAAGGAGAGTGTTAGCTGACCATATTGAAAAAAACCTATTAAGCTCTTCGCTTGCTATGGAAACTCTTTCAAACAATGCAACTAGGCTAATAGGACCACTATTTTCTGGTTTTTTATATGCTTTTGTAGGATTAGATGGAATTTTCTGTTTACAGTTTTTAATGTATATTTTAGCCTTGGGCTTAATTCTAAAATTTCAAAGAAAACAAAAGAAATTACTTTATTCTAATTTCAAGAACTCTGCTAATCCTAATATGAAAGACCATTGGGCACATGGTTTGTTAAACGAAGTTTTAAAAACCGGGAAAAATGCTTATAACATTGTTAGCCTTAGATTAGTTTTAGTGACAACACTGATTTTTAATATTTTTGGATTTCCACTTGTATCTCTTATACCTGTTCTCGGAAGAGAAAAGTTGTCACTTTCTGAGTTTGATATTGGAATCCTTGCCTCATCAGAGGGATTTGGGGCGCTTATAGGGGCATTAATAATTGGGAACCTTTCTCCTCAAAAATACTTATCTGTTATTTTTGTAACCGGAGTTTCAGGATTTTTTTTGGGGATGTTACTATTTTCATTCTCTCCAAGCTTACTAATAGGGTTTATAAGTCTAACTTTTGGAGGTATTTTTTTATCTGGGTTTAGTACTATGCAAGGAGCCTTAGTTTATAAAGCTTCTTCAACTTCAAAAGGAAATAACTTTGGCATCCTTGCTACTTGTATTGGAACAGCGCCCATCGGGTTAATAAACCTATCATGGATAATAACTATAATTCCAGTAGATGAAACTATCCGATTAAATGTCTTATTTGGGCTATTAAGTTTGTCTGTTACTATCTTTTATTTTTTATATAAAAGAAAAACTAATTTGGAATAGCTTTTAATAAGAACTGGTTCATTATTTTACTGAACTGAGCTGGGTCGTCTGGCATTTTCCCTTCCAACAATCTAGCTTGTTCAAACAGAAGAGTACCAGCATCACTAACTAAATCGTTATTCTCTTTCTTATCTAGTAAAGATTTCATATTTTTTATAAGAGTGTGGTCACCATTAATTTCTAATATTCTCGGAGCACCCTTGTAGTTAGAATCTCTTTGGGCCATTAGGTGTTCCATTGCAATATCCATGTCACCATCGTCAGCAACCAAACATACCGGGCTATCAGTTAACTTAGATGAAAGCCTAATATCTTTTATCTTGTCACCTAAAACGACCTTCATCTGGGCTATTAAATCAACAAAATCCTTATCTTGCTTTTCTTTTTCTTCTTTATTTTTTGTTTTATTATCTTCAGCATTAGAGCCTAAATCATCTAAATTGATTTGACCTTTTGTAATAGATGTGAATTTCTTTTCTTTAAATGATCCAATCATCGGTAGCCAAAACTGGTCAATTGCATCCGTCATAATTAACACAGGTATATTCTTAGATTTAAAACCCTCTAAATGCGGACTTGCAAGAGCTTGGGCACTAGTTTCAGCGGCAATGTAATAAATATCTTTTTGATTTTCAGGCAATTTATCTAAATATTCATTTAAGGAAATTGGATCTTCATTCTCATTAGTAGTGAATCTACAAAGATCTAGCAAAGCATCTTTTCTTTCCAAGTCCTCATATAAGCCTTCTTTCAGAACAGCTCCATATTCTTTCCAAAAGTCTTTATATCCATCTTTATTTTTTTCACTAACTTTTTTAAGCTCTCGTAAAATTTTTCCGACCAACGATTTGCTAATTTTTGTTACTGCAGGATTGTTTTGCAGCATTTCTCTACTAACATTTAAATCAATGTCTTGAGTATCAACTAAACCTTTAACAAATCTTAAATAACTGGGAATTAAAGCATCACACTTGTCAGTAATAAAAACTCTATTAATATATAATTTCAAAGAAGATTTTCTATCAGGATTGAATAAATCGAATGGTCTTGTTGATGGAATACAAATTAAGTTGGTGTAACTTATAGTACCTTCTGTATTATTATGCATTGTAAGAAGAGGTTTTCCGTAACCTGCTCCAATATGTGAAAAGAATTCTTGATACTGCTCTTCTGTAATATCTTTAGAAGGCCTAGTCCATAAAGCTGAGGCTTCATTTAATGTCTTTGTTTCAGCATTTTTTTTATCAATTTCTAAGAAATTAACAGGGTAGGATATATGATCTGAGTATTTTCTTACAATAAACTGAACTCTTGTCTCTCCTAAGAATTCTTTTGCATCTTTCTTTAATGATAAGGTGATTGATGTGCCAGCATTTTCTTTATTAGCTTTTTCTAAATTAAAGCCAGTTTTACCGTCTGATAACCATCTCCAAGCCTGTTCTTCACCTGCTTTTTTGGATAACACTTCTACGCTATCTGCAACCATAAATGAAGCATAAAAACCTACACCAAACTGACCTATCATAGACATATCAGCTTTTTTATCTTTAGAGTTTTTAGAAATTTGTTCTAGAAAAGCTTTTGTTCCTGATCTTGCAATTGTACCTAAGGATGATTTTAAGTCCTCTTCATTCATACCTATTCCATTATCTGAAATAGTCAGGGTCTTATCTTTATTGTTGATTTCAATTTTAATTTCTGGGTTCTCTGATGAACTAGCTATTTTTTTATCTGTTAAACTAAGATATTTTCTTTTATCAAGGGCATCAGAAGCATTAGATATTAATTCACGAAGGAAGATTTCTCTTTCTGAATAAAGCGAGTTAATAACTATATCCAAAATTTTCCCAGTATCTGCTTCAAATTGATTATTCATATTAGACATTTTAAGGCCCTTATTTTATTGTTATCATTGATAGATTAATTGGTAACTTTCAATTCTATTTTCAAGAGAAAATTATCATTTTTACCACTAATAAGGAGAATTTTATATGTTCAAAATCGGTGTATGCGGAATTGGTAAAATGGGATCAGAAATTACTAAAAGATTACTGGAATGTAATCAAACAGTTGCTGTATGGAACAGGACTAAAAGCAAAACCAAAGAACTTACAGAAATGGGTGCAAAAGCAACTAAAGATTTAAAAGAGTTAATCAATATTAGCGATGTCATTTTAATAATAATGGGAGACGATAATGCCCTAGACTACGTTTATAACAGTCCAGAGGGTATAAAAAATATAAACTTAGACAGAAAAATAATTATTGAAATGAGCACTACAAGTATTGATAAAATTCAATCATTAGAAAAAGTAGTTAATTTATCTAATGGAGAATTTATAGAATGTCCTGTTGGTGGATCTACTCAACCAGCAAGAGAGGGAAAACTTTTAGGATTAGTTGCTGGTAATTACGATACATTTATAAAAGTAGAAGATCTTTTAAAATTAATATGTCGTAGGTATGAGTACCTTGGCGATGTTGGCAAGGGTTCTGCTATGAAATTAGCTATTAACCTTCCGTTAATGATCTATTGGCAATCTTTAGGAGAGGCTTTGTCTATTACCACTAACAATGGTATAGATTTTGACAAATCCCTTGATATATTGATGGATAGCTCAGGTGCTGCAAAAATAGCACACTTAAAAACCAAAACTATCTCTGATGGTAATAAGAATAGACCTAACTTAAATTCATCCTTTAGCGTCTCATCATCTTTAAAAGACATGAAACTAATGATTAAAGAAATGGATAAACTTAAGAAAGAATTTTATGTTATAAAAGGTGCTACAAACTACGTTCAAGAAGCAGTCGAAGCGGGATACTCTGAACAAGATGCTTCATTACTCAGCGTCTACATTAGTAAAAAATTAAATAGTTAGTTGCAGTAGTCAGAGTTTTCATTATCCAATATTAACTTTATTTCCCTAAGGAATGCTGTTCCAGCAGGAGCAGGATACTCTTCATTATCTAGCTCCTGAGCTGTTTTTTCTGCTATTTCATCATCTAATATACTTAGCTTTTTTCCTGACTGAAGAGCGTTAACATATACCTTCGCAGCTCTTTCAAAATAATATAGTCTATTGAAAGTTTCAGCTACATTTTGACCAAAAATTAATATACCGTGATTGCCCATTATAAACGTATGCTTTTGGGGATCTGATAGTAAATTAGCACACCTCTGACCCTCTTCTTCAAATGCCAACCTCCATAATTTTTATCTACTACTTGCCTTCCAAAAAACATAGCTGCCACTTGGTTTATTGGCGGAAGAATACAATCTTCTAATGAGGCTAAAGTTGTCGCATATATTGAGTGTACATGCATTATACATCTTGCATGAGGACACATTTTATGAATAGCCCCGTGCAATCCCCAAGCTGTAGCATCAGGTGGATTTTCTCTTTTTAATACCGATTTATCATTTATGTTTAATAGTAAAAGATCAGAGGCTTTTATTCTTGAGAAGTGCCACATATTAGGGTTCATTAAAAATTCTGTACCCTCAGAATTAACCGCTAAACTAAAATGATTAGCAACAGCTTCATGCAAATTAGTTCTCTCAGCCCATCTAAAAGCCGCAGCTAAATCCTTTCTTTCTTGATAGAAATTATCATTAGAAATATAACCTGATGTAGACTTAATCTCATTCATTTTTCATTTCCCTAAAATCATAATAATCACATATTGTATTTAGTTTAGTCAATTATTATAAATATCTCGGTGATCAAAATAGGAGCTTACATGGGATACTTTTATCTTTTAATAGCAATAATTGGAGAAGTAATAGCAACAACATATTTAAAGAGCACTAACAATTTTACAGAAATCATACCAAGCACTTATGTTGTCATTGGCTATGGAACAGCTTTTTATTTCATGATGCTTGCAATGAAAACAATACCTATTGCAATAACCTATTCGATATGGGCTGGTCTGGGCATTTCTGCAATTACAATATTGGGAGCCATTAAATATAAAGAAATCCCTGATTTAATTGCTCTTATTGGACTAGGTTTCATAATTGCCGGTGTAATTATTTTAGTGTTTTATAGTAAAATGGGAACAAATTAAAAATGTATAGCTTTGGAGTATGTTGCTAATGCAGCCTCTTTAATAGCCTCATTCACAGTAGGGTGGCCGTGACAAATTCTAGCCACATCCTCTGATGAAGCCCCAAAGCCCATCGCCATAGATAGTTCATGAATGACAGTACCTGCTTCATGACCTATCATATGAGCTCCCAAAATTTTATCAGTCGATTTATCTGATAAAATTTTCACAAAGCCTTCAGTATGACTTATAGCTTTGGCCCTACTATTTGCTGAAAGAGGAAATACACCTTTATTATATTGTATTTGATTTTCT
Source organism: Candidatus Marisalimonas marina (assembly GCA_038131365.1). Classification (GTDB taxonomy): domain Bacteria; phylum Pseudomonadota; class Alphaproteobacteria; order Puniceispirillales; family Marisalimonadaceae; genus Marisalimonas; species Marisalimonas marina. The sequence continues at coordinate 42,473 of JAYPPH010000002.1, forward strand.
TTTAGTTCTTCCTCAGTTTTTCCAATTACAGCAACTTCCGGAGAGGTGTAAACAATACCAGGAACTAAGTTATAATCTACATGTCCAGCCTCACCATTAATAATCTCAACAGCTGCAACACCATCTTCTTCTGCCTTATGAGCCAACATTGGCCCTCTTATTACGTCTCCGATAGCATAGATATTAGGAATAGAGGTTTGGAATTTTTCATTAGTGGTAATAAAACCGTTTCTGTCTATCTCCATATTTAGACTGTCTAAACCTAAACCTTCCGTATTAGGCTTTCTACCCACAGCAACCAAAACAACATCCGCTTCTAATTTTTTATTATCTCCTGTAGTCGTATCCTTTACAGTCAACAAGACTTTTTTGTTATCTATTTTTGCACTTTCCACTGCATGGTTTAACTTAAAGCCTAGACCTTGTTTCTGCATAATTTTCAGGAACTTGTCTGCTACTTCATTATCCATTCCAGGTAAAATTCTTGGTAAATACTCTATGACCTCAACGTCTGAGCCAAGCCTTCTCCACACTGTTCCCATTTCCAAGCCAATAACACCGGCGCCTATGACAATCATCTTTTTAGGAACCTCATTCAGATTTAAAGCTCCAGTAGACGTAACAATTCTTTTTTCATCAACATCAATATTGGGAAGGCTAGTTGAACTAGATCCAGTAGCTATTATGATTTTGTCTGCAGAAATTTTTTCCTTTTTCCCATTATTAGTTATTTCAATTAAGTTTGATGAGATTATTTTTGCTGTTCCAACAAATTTAGTAACTTTATTCTTTTTAAATAAGAAATCTATTCCTTTAGTTAACTCTTCGACTATACCTAGTTTTTTATTTAATAGCTTTTGTAAATCAAGACTTACTCCAGTATGATTTATACCCCACTCTTCATTACCATTTTTTTTTACAGTGTTTTCATACTGTTCAGATGCATATAGCATTGCCTTTGACGGTATACACCCTACATTTAAACAAGTGCCTCCTAAAGTAGCGCGCTTTTCTATGCTTGCGACTTTCATACCTTTTTGCGCAGCAACAATTGAAGCCACATACCCACCTGGTCCGGAGCCAATTACAACAAGATCGAATTTATCATTAGACATATTTTACCTACTATAAATATTTATGCTCCCACAACAAGGCGTCGAGGGTCTTCTATAATTTCTTTTATTCTAACTAAAAATGAAACAGCTTCTCGACCGTCAATAATTCTATGGTCATATGATAAAGCCAAGTACATCATCGGCCTAATTTCAATTTTATCATCAATCACTACTGGTCTTTTTTGGATTTTATGCATGCCTAAAATTCCAGATTGAGGCGGGTTTAAAATTGGTGAAGACATCAATGATCCATAAACGCCACCGTTTGAAATAGTGAATGTACCACCTGCCATGTCAGATATTGCTAAACTGCCATCTTTAGCCTTTTTCCCAAACTCAGCAATATTTAATTCAGTTTCTCCAAAGGACATTTTATCTGCATTTTTTAAAACAGGAACAACTAAACCTTGAGAGGTACCAACTGCCACACCTATATTATAATAATTCTTATAAATTATATCGTTACCGTCTATCTCAGCATTGACTGCTGGGAATTGGTTTAAAGCATCAATTGATGCTTTAACAAAAAAACTCATATAGCCCAACCTAACGCCATTTTTCTTTTCAAAACTTTCTTGGTAATTTTTACGCATTTCCATAAGAGCTGACATATCTACTTCATTGTAAGTGGTCAACATGGCTGCAGTATTTTGAGCTTCTTTTAATCTTCTAGCTATGGCCTGACGAAGACGAGACATAGGTATTCTCTCTTCAAGGTTTACATTTGTTTCATCTCGACTGGTCTCAACAACATTATTTACAGGTTTATCCTCAATATTTGATGCTTCTGTTTTTTCTTTATTATCATTTTTAGATTTTAAATCTTTGGGAACCTCTTTATTTTTAATTGGTTTTTCTCCAGCATTTATTGTCCCTAACAGAGCTCCTACTTCGACTGTGTCCCCCTCAGAAACCAGCGTGTTTTCTAATATTCCTGAAACAGAAGCTGGGACCTCTAAGGTAACCTTATCTGTTTCTAGTTCTATGATAGGGTCATCAACTTCAACATAGTCGCCTTGCTTTTTAATCCATTTAGATACAGTCGCCTCGACGACAGACTCGCCTAAAACTGGAACTACGACATCCATACCATTTTCCTTTCCTTTAAAAACATTATTTATTGAACTAGAAATATTTTTTTCTGATTTGCTATTATTTTCTGAATTCAAGTAGAGAAGCACATCACCCTTTGTTACTCTACCATCAACACCAGTACCATTAATGCTATTAATATCTAAATTTTTCTCTTCTATGATTTTTGCAGCAGATGGCATTGCTAATTTTAGATCAGTCTTTATTTCGTTGCTCATATAATAGTCTACTCCGCTGCGTGTCGACTGGCTTTAATTGAAGACAATTCTAGAGCATCATTAACTAAATCACTTTGCTCCTTGTTATGTCTTGAAAAAGAGCCTGTTGCAGGGGAAGCAGCCTCTGATCTACCAGCGTAAATTGGCCTTGTAAACTTAGCTTTTGTATCAACTAGAACTTCTTCTATTCTTCTATCTACAAAAAACCATGCGCCCATATTCTTTGGTTCTTCTTGACACCAAACAACCTCAGCATTTGGAGTTTTTGACAGCATTTCTTTTAATGTTTTATGAGGGAAAGGATAAATTTGTTCTAGTCTAAGAATTCGAATATTTTTAATTTTTCTTTTTTCTCTTTCTTCTAACAAATTATAAAATACTTTTCCTGAACAAATAACTACTCTTTTAATATCACTATCCTTAAGTTTTGTGTTTGGATCTCTGATAACACGCCTAAAAGCAGTTTCCTCTGCCATGTCAGACAGACTAGAAACACACATTTTATGTCTTAACAAACTCTTAGGTGTCATAATTATAAGCGGTTTTCGAAAATCTCTCTTAAGTTGCCTTCGTAAAGCGTGAAAATAGTTTGCTGGTGTACTACAATTCAACACTTGCATGTTATCTTCACCACATAATTGAAGATATCTTTCTAATCTTGCCGATGAATGTTCTGGGCCCTGACCTTCATAGCCATGTGGTAAAAGCATAACCAAGCCAGACATTCTTAACCATTTTGCTTCACCACTAGAAATAAACTGGTCGACAATGACCTGAGCGCCATTAGCAAAGTCCCCAAATTGCGCTTCCCACATAACTAAAGCAGTGGGTTCAGTTAGGGAATACCCGTATTCAAAGCCAAGCACTGAAGCTTCTGACAAAGGAGAGTCAATAACTTCAAATGTTTCTTGCTTTGGATTAATATTGTTTAATGGGGTGTATCTGTTTTCAGAAGTTTGGTCTATGAATACGGAGTGTCTTTGTGAGAAAGTCCCCCTACAACTGTCTTGACCAGACAGTCTCACAGGATGTCCCTCTAGGAGCAAGGATCCAAATGCAAGATGCTCTGCTGTTGACCAGTCAATTCCCTCGCCACTTTCTATAGCTTTTTTTCGTGCGTCTATAATTCTTGATAATTTTTTATTTATTTGAAAACCTTCCGGAACAGTAGTAATTGCTTTTCCAATTTCTTTAAGTGTTTCTGTTGAAACTGAGGTTTCACCTCTTCTTGCATCACCATGAGCAGTTCTTAGGTTTGACCACTGTCCTTCTAACCAGTCTGCCTTATTAGGTTTATAACTAGAGCCAGCTATAAACTCTTTTTCCAAGAATTTATTATGATTATCAACTTCATCTGCAGCTTCTTTTTGGGTTAATATACCTTCACTTATAAGCTTTTGTGCATAAATTTTACTTATAGTATCGTGAGAACCTATAGTTTTGTACATAACTGGTTGAGTAAAGGCCGGCTCATCACCTTCATTATGACCATAGCGTCTATAACTTATAATATCTAAGACTACATCACATGCAAATTTTTGCCTAAATTCAGTTGCAATTCTAGATGCGTGAACTACTGCTTCTGGATCATCACCATTTATATGCATTATAGGTGCCATCACCATCTTAGCAACATCAGTACAATAGGGACTAGAACGAGAATAATTAGGGCTAGTCGTAAACCCTATTTGGTTATTGACAACTATATGAATAGTTCCACCAGTTCTATATCCTCTTAGGCCTGAAAAGTCGAAAGTTTCAGCCACTATACCTTGCCCTGCAAAAGCAGCATCTCCATGAAGCACAATTCCTAATACTGATAGTCTATCACTAGTATCGTTGTGTTGGTTTTGCTTTGCTCTTACTCTACCAATTACAACGGGTGCAACTACCTCCAAATGGGATGGGTTAGCCTGCAAAGAAAGGTGAACAGTTTTACCATCAAACTCCCTATCTGCAGAAGCTCCCATATGGTATTTTACATCGCCAGAGCCTCCAGCTTCTTCAGGATTAGATTGGTTACCTAAAAACTCGGAAATTATCGCTCTAAAAGGTTTATTTAAAATATTATATAAAAGATTTAGCCTGCCCCTATGAGCCATTGCTATCACTACTTCCTTCATTCCAAGCTGGCTGCCACGCTTGAGAATTTGCTCTATAGCAGGCACCACTGATTCTGAACCATCAAGACCAAACCTTTTAGTTCCCGCATATTTTTTATGAAGAAATTGCTCGAACGTTTCTGCTCCAACTAACCGTTCGTAAATAGCCTTTTTACCTCTTTTTGTGAATTCTGTGGCGTTGCGAATAGATTCTATTCTTTCTTGGATCCATGCTTTTTGAGCTGGGTCCTGAACGTGCATAAATTCTATTCCAATAGAACCACAATAAGTTTCTTTAACTATTTCCATAATTTGTCTTAATGTGGCTGACTCCATACCCAGAACATAATCAATAAATATAGGTCTATCCCAATCATCATCATTAAACCCATAAGTTTTTGGATCTAATTCTGGATGGATATTCTGTTGTTGTAAGTTAAGTGGATCTAAATTTGCTAAAAGATGGCCATTTATTCTATACGCTCTAATAAGCATAATGGCTCTAATTGAGTCTGTTGTTGCCGCTCTTAAATCTACAGCTGATAAATTACCTTTCCCAGCAATTCCTCGAGCGACCGCTTTAACACTCTCTACAGTATCAATTGCCCCTATTACTCTACTATTTTTTTTAGCCCAAGTAGGTCCCTCATCTAACAACTTATCGTCAGCATTAGTCTTAAACCATAAATCCCATTCTTTAGGAACTGAGTTGGGGTTCTCTTTCCATTCTTTATACAAATCATTTATGAAGGTAGCATTAGCACCAGAAAGAAAGCTTTGATCAGAGCTTTGGTCGTCCATGGTAAAGGTCCTTTTAATGTCGTATCTGCTTAAAATACAATAAACAGAAAAAATATCAATTAAATCAAATTATTTAAATTCTTGTATTGCTTTAACAACCGCCTCACCAAGACCAGAAGGAGATTCTGACATAATAAACCCACACTCACTCATAACTTTAACTTTGGCGTCTGCTCCACCACTTCCACCACTTACGATTGCACCTGCATGCCCCATAGTTCTACCAGGGGGAGCAGTTTTTCCGGCAATAAAGCCTGCAATTGGTTTTTTAATTTTATGGTTTTTGAAAAAATGGGCTGCCTCTTCTTCTGCATTCCCACCAATTTCACCAATCATCAAAATAGCCTCCGTCTGATCATCATTCAGAAACATATCTAAACAATCAATGAAATTTGTTCCATTAATAGGGTCACCCCCAATACCAATACAAGTAGATTGACCTAAACCAGCTGCTGTGGTTTGGGCAACAGCCTCGTAAGTTAAGGTACCAGACCTAGAGACAATTCCAATTTTACCAGGAGTATGAATATGGCCAGGCATTATCCCAATTTTACATTGTCCAGGTGTAATTACACCTGGGCAGTTAGGTCCTATTAGCCTTGACTTAGACTGTTTCAAAAATTGTTTGACCTTAATCATGTCTTGTACTGGTATGCCTTCAGTAATACATATTATGAGTGGAATGTTAGAAGCTATAGCTTCCAATATTGAATCAGCCGCAAAGGGAGGAGGGACATATATTACTGTTGCATCTGGATTTACCTCCTCGACACACTCCTGAACAGTATTAAAAACCGGAAGATTTAAATGTGTAGACCCACCCTTTCCTGGTGTAACCCCTCCAACCATCTTTGTTCCATATGCAATAGCTTGCTCCGAATGAAAAGTTCCCTGACTTCCTGTAAATCCCTGACAAATAACTTTTGTATCTTTATTGACCAAAACAGACATAAAATTAATCTCCTTTTACAGCATTTACAATTTTTATAGCTGCATCATCTAAATCATCTGCAGGTATTATTTTTAATCCAGAGTCTGTTAGGATCTGTTTTCCCTCTTCTACATTTGTCCCAGCCAACCTTACAACTAACGGTTTTGATAATGAGAGAGCTTTAGCAGCTGCAACTACTCCACTTGCAATAATATCGCAACGCATTATCCCGCCAAAAATATTAACCAAAATACCTTCTACAGCTGGGTCTGATAAAATAATCTTGAATGCCTCTGTAACTTTTTCCTTTGTGGCACTACCTCCTACATCTAAAAAGTTTGCTGGAGATGCTCCTTTAAGTTTGATGATATCCATTGTGGCCATTGCAAGGCCAGCACCGTTCACTAAGCATCCTATAGTGCCGTCTAGTTTTATGTAAGCCAAATCAAATTTGCTTGCTAATATTTCAGCTGGATCCTCTTCTGTTTCATCTCTCAAAGACATTATATCAGAATGTCTAAACAATGAATTATTATCAAAAGACATTTTTGCATCTAAAGCTATTAGGTTATTTTCATCAGTTAAAACAAGAGGATTAATTTCTAATAAACTGGCATCATTTTCGGTAAAGAGTTTGTACAACTGACTAAAAAAATTACCTGCTTGCTTAAAACTAGATCCTTGTAGTTTAAGTTCGTTAGCTATTAATCTAGAATGGAATGGTTGAAAACCAATTGTAGGATCTATGTTAAAAGATAATATTTTATCAGGAGTGTCTTTTGCAACTTGCTCAATATCCATCCCACCCTCAGTAGAGACAATTACTGATACTCTACTAGTTACACGATCTACAACCATTGAAAAATAGTATTCTGAATCTATATTACATCCATCTTCTATATAGAGTCTTTGAACTAATTTTCCCTCAGATCCAGTTTGGTGGGTGACTAATTTTTTTCCTAAAATTGATCCCGCAGCTTCTTTAACTCCATCTAAATCTTTTACTACCTTAACGCCACCTGCTTTTCCTCTTCCACCTGCGTGAATTTGAGCTTTAACAACATATATAGGCCCAGGTAATTTTTTAGCTGCATCAGCAGCCTCATCTAAGGTAAATGCCACATGCCCCAACGGAGTGGGGATTTCGTACCGCCTTAATAACTCTTTTGCTTGATGTTCATGAATATCCAAAACTAAAACCTTTCTTCTGAGAGCTTATGATGCTTCGAATTTTGATGCAACATCATTTAGTTGTCTTACAGCCGAGACAGAGTTGTTAAACATATCTTTTTCGTCTGATGTGAAACTTATTTCTACAATTCTTTCCACTCCATTTTTACCAATAATGACAGGAACACCTACATACAAACCATCTAAGCCATAATGTCCATCAACATAAGCCGCACACGGTAATAATTTTTTCTTATCTCTTAAATATGACTCAGCCATTTCTATTGCAGATGAAGCTGGAGCATAAAAAGCTGAGCCTGTTTTGAGCAAACCAACTATTTCAGCTCCTCCGTCTCTAGTTCTCTGAACAATCTGATCTATTTTTTCTTGAGTGCTCCATCCCATTTTTACTAAATCTGGAACGGGAATACCTGCAACTGCAGAATATCTTGCTAGGGGAACCATTGTGTCTCCATGGCCCCCAAGAACAAAAGCTGTTACATCACTTACAGATACATTAAATTCCTCTGCTAAAAAATGTCTAAATCTAGCAGAATCTAAAACACCTGCCATTCCAACAACCATATTAGTTGGTAAACCTGAGGCTCTTTGGAGCACGCCAACCATTGCATCCAGTGGGTTGGTTATACAAATAACAAATGCTTTTGGACAATTTTCTTTAATACCTTGGCCAACTTGTTTCATTACTTTGGTGTTTATTTCAACCAAGTCGTCTCTACTCATACCTGGTTTTCTTGCTACGCCAGCGGTTACTATTACAACATCACTATCTTTAAGATCTTTGTAATCATTAGTACCGACCATTTCACTATCAAAACCTTCAACTGGTCCTGATTGGGCAAGATCTAATGACTTACCTTGAGGAATACCTTCTGCAATATCAAATAGAGTTACATCTCCAAGCTCTTTGATTGCAGCCAAGTGCGCAAGAGTTCCGCCAATATTCCCTGATCCAACCAAGGCTATTTTATTTCGCATATGTTTTTCCCATTAATTTTTTAATTGAATTTGATCATTAATTTAAGTTAAGTTTTGGATAATCTTTTAGACTTTTTTTTCCCTGGTATCAAGATCAGAATATAAGTTATTAACTTTTAAAATTGAGACATTTCTGTAATTCTTGATATTGTTCTTTTAAATTCGAATTTCCAATGTTCTCCAGTATAAATTTCTTTAAAATCTTTACTAGCAATTGCAATGAGGAAACAGCCTTTATCATAAAGCGCATCTATAAGCCAAATGAATCTTCTAGTCTCATTCCGAAGGTTATCATTTAAACTTGGAATGTTATCTATTATTAACCCTTTATATCTAAGGGCTATTTCAATATAATCTGATGCAGCGAGTGGTTTATTACATAAATCATCAAAACCAATCCTTGCAACACCCGCAGCAACTTCAGGAATATGTATTTGTCTTCCAGAAACCTCAACATTTTCGGAAATTATTTCAAAACCAAGAGAAAGTGTCTTAAACACCTCATTAAGTTTTAACTTATTCTGTGCATTAACTGGACTTATCCAGTATTTTTTCCCATGAAGAGACCTTTGTCTCCAATCCTCTCCTTCTGGAATTTTAACAACATTAGTTTTCTGTTTTAAGTTTTCTAAAAATGGTAAAATTCTATCTCTATGTAATCCATCTTTGTATAAACCGTCAGGAGGTTGATTAGAAGTTGTAACTAAAATCATGCCCTCATCAAACATCACTTCAAACAATCGCGACAGAATCATTGCGTCCGCAATATCTTTTACTTCCATTTCATCAAAACAGAGTAATTTTGACGTCCTAGCTAAGTCTTGTCCAACTGAAAGGACGGTGTCCTTATTTTTTTCAATTTTTCTTTTTTCAAGAATTCTTTGATGAACTTCCTTCATGAAATCATGAAAATGTAGCCGTCTTTTTTCTTTTATTTTTACCTGGTAAAAAAACAAATCCATCATCATTGATTTGCCTCTTCCCACACCACCGTGAAGATAAAGACCTTTTATATCTTTATTATTTCTTTTGGTAAAAAATTTAGAAACAAAACTTTTTTTTTGAATAATGTTTAATTGTTTAAGCAAGTTGTCCAGAAACTTACCAACATATTCCTGACCCTCATCAAATATAATTGATTTATCAGAAGCTATTTGACTAAGAGACTTTTCTGTATTTATTTTCAAAATATTAGTCGTAAAAACTTGAAATTTTATTTTCTTTCGAGCTGGAGTTTTTTTATCTCACCAATTGCTTTAGCTGGATTTAAACCCTTAGGACAAGTTTTAGTACAATTCATAATTGTATGACAACGGTAAAGTTTGAAAGAGTCTTCAAGATCCTCAAGTCTCTCTTCTGTGCTTTCATCTCTACTATCTGCAATCCATCTATACGCCTGTAACAGAACAGCTGGCCCTAAGTATTTGTCTCCATTCCACCAATATGACGGACAGGAGGTTGAGCATGAAAAACAAAGAACACATTCCCATAATCCGTCTATTTTTTCTCGTTCTTTAGGAGATTGTTTTCTTGACTTTCCTTTTTCTGGATCAGTTTTACTTTGCAACCACGGTTTTACGGATGTTAACTGCTCATAAGCTTTAGAAAGATCCGGAACCAATCCTTTACAACCTTCATATGTGGCAAAGGATAAATATTTATATCACCTTTAACATCTTCAATGGACTTTAAACATGCAAGAGTATTTGTTCCATCTATATTCATGGAACAAGAACCACAAATTCCCTCTCGACATGACCTTCTAAAAGTTAAACTAGAGTCTATTTCTTGTTTGATTTTTATTAAGGCATCAAGAACCATAGGGCCGCATTGATCTAAATCAATTGTATAACTATCTATCCTCGGGTTTTCATCATCATCAGGAGACCATCTATACACATTAATTTTTCTAGTGTTTTGAGCATCACCATTTAATGGGTAATCAATACCTTTAACAATTTTTGAATTCTTAGGCAGGGCAAATTCAGCCACATAACTCTCCTCTAAATTAGTAAACTCTTGCGGCTGGAGGTATGGATGCCACTTCGTTTGTTAATGTATTCAAATGAACATCCCTATAATCTAGTTTAGTTTTATTTTTTTCATCTAGCCACATTATAGTGTGTTTCATCCAATTTTTATCGTCTCTTTCAGGAAAATCTTCATGTGAATGTGCACCACGAGACTCTTTTCTTTGTTCTGCAGATTTCATGGTTACAATTGCTTGTTGCATTAAATTTTCTAACTCTAGAGCTTCTACCAGGTCAGTGTTGAAGATCATTGACCTATCCTTAATGCCGATACTACTCATTCCTTTTGAAATAGTATTAACTTTTTGCACACCTTCTTCCATAGAAGAGTTTGATCTAAAAACAGCAGCATGTTTTTGCATTGCGTTTTGCATTGAGTTTCTTACTTCACCTACCGAAACATCACCCTTAGAATATCTAACTTTATCAAGCCTTGCTAATATCTTGTCTGTAACTCTTTTTGGAAGAGGTGCGTGAGCACTGCCTTTTTCAACAGTTTTGAGAGCTCTCTGTGCAGCAGCACGACCAAAAACCACAATATCTAGCAAAGAATTTGTACCTAGCCTATTAGCTCCATGTACAGACACACAAGCAGCTTCACCAATCGCCATCAATCCTGATACAACAGCATTTTGATCTTTGCCTCTTCTTGTGACAACCTCACCATGATAATTTGTTGGAATACCACCCATATTATAGTGAACTGTTGGCAATACTGGTATTGGTTCCTTAGTAACATCAACTCCGCAAAAGATTTTAGCAGTTTCACTAATACCTGGTAGCCTCATTTGTAAAGTAGCAGGATCAATATGTTCTAGATGCATGAAAATATGGTCTTTGTTAGGACCAACACCTCTACCTTCATTGATTTCAATTGTCATAGATCTAGAAACCACGTCTCTACTAGCAAGATCTTTAGCAGTAGGCGCATACCTTTCCATAAATCTTTCACCTTCGGAGTTTGTAAGGTATCCACCCTCACCCCTAGATCCCTCAGTTATAAGAACACCTGCACCATAAACACCTGTTGGATGAAATTGTACGAATTCCATATCTTGAAGTGGAAGGCCTGCTCTCAGAACCATGGCATTACCGTCACCAGTACATGTGTGGGCAGAGGTACAAGAAAAGTATACTCTACCATAACCACCTGTTGCCAAAACAGTTTGATGACCTCTAAATCTATGAATTTTCCCATCATCCATACACAAGGCTAAAACCCCGACACATGCTCCATTGTCATCCATCAGAAGATCAAGAGCTATGTATTCAACAAAGAATTCTGCTTTATGTTTCAAACACTGTTGATAAAGTGTGTGGAGAATTGCATGCCCAGTTCTATCAGCAGCCGCACATGCCCTTCTAGCCATTTTCTTTCCATAGTCTAATGTGTGACCACCAAAAGGCCTTTGGTACACTTCTCCATCTTCTGTCCTTGAGAAAGGGACACCAAAATTCTCTAATTCTGTTACAGATGGGATAGCTTCTTTACACATATATTCTATGGCATCTTGGTCACCAAGCCAGTCAGATCCCTTGATAGTATCGTACATATGAAATTGCCAACTATCGTTTTCACCCATGTTGTTTAGAGCAGCACCAATTCCACCTTGAGCCGCAACGGTGTGACTTCTAGTTGGAAAAACTTTAGTTATACAAGCGGTTTTAAGCCCACCCGAAACCATTCCAAGAGTTGCTCTAAGTCCAGCACCTCCCGCACCAACAACTACCACATCATGTTCATGATCAACAATTTCATATTCAGACATAATTTTCTTTCTCTAAGATAAGTAAATTTTTAGGACACACAACAACGATAGAACGCCTAAAAGAACGGATAATAATTTTATAAGTATTAAAGATGCTATTTTCAACCCCTCATTATGAATATAGTCCTCTATTACAACCTGCAAACCTAATGACGCGTGAAAAAATAAAGTAATGAATAGCAAAAATAAACCTGTAGCATTGAAAGGGCTCTGAAACCATGCAAGTGCTTCAGTATAGTTGCCAGTTAAAGAAAACAGCAAAGAGGGCACGAACCACGCTACCAAAGGTATCATAGCAATAGCTGATATTCTTTGCAATTTCCAGTGACCAACACCAGGTGATTTTATTGAGCTCATGTCTTTTGCCTTGTTAAAATTTTGAGTGATAATTTATCCAATTATAAATGCTCATCTTAAAAAAACTAATATCCACGTTAAAATGGTTAATGTTAGTGAAAAAAAGATCACTAAAGAGCCAGACATATAAGCCTGTTTCAAATCATAACCATATCCAGCATCCCAGAAAAGATGCCTAATACCGTTACTCAAGTGATAAAATAGAGCAAAAGTAAATCCAAAAAGAATAAGCTTGCCAAACCAGTTATTAATTATGTTTAAGTATAATGTATAGGTTGTATCACCAAGCGTTAATGCTATAACCCAAAAAACTAAAATTATACTTCCCATAGACAACGCAATACCTGTAGCCCTATGTAATATAGAAAGAATAGAAGTTAATTGAGGTTTATAAATTTGGAGATGTGGTGATAGCGGTCTTTGTCTATTCATTTTTATTTGTCTTTCTTTATTGAAATATAAATGAACTAATAAAAGAAAAAATTCAATGGTAAATTACAAAATTTCTACTTTATTGATAAATAATAATCAAAATTGAAATTCCCAAGAGAATAATGCCAAATAATTCAGTTTTTTTAATTTTTTCCTTAAAAATTATCATTGATATTAAAACTGAGAATATCAACTCAGTTTGACCAACAGCTCTAACCTCTGCAGCAGTGGCAAGACCAAAAGCAACAAACCAACCAAAAGTAGCCCCAGTTCCACATATGCCAGCAGGCAAACTTGGTTTCCAATATTTAAAAACAGCTAAAAATTGTTTTTTTTGAAAAAAGAAAAGATACAACCCTACAATTATGGTTTGAAAAATAATGGCTATAACAGATATTAGCAAAGATTTGTCTAGTAGGGGAGCCTCTACAGATATTATAGACATCCTAAATGCTACTACAGATGCAGCCAAAAGAAGACCAGACAAAAGTCCTATTAAGGTACCCAGCGAAAGGATTGATTTAAACAAAAGATTAAGTGTTTCAATTAAACTTTCTGCTTTCTTTGCATAAGATAAGAACAAGACAGATATTACCCCAAGAATAATTCCAATTGTTATTGGTAAAGAAAAGTTTACACTCAAGATTATCATTTCAAGAAAAGCTATTAATATTACCTCTGTTTTGGAAAATGCAATTCCAGTGGCAAAGCTCTTATGAGAGAAAACTTTCATTAAAACATAAGTAAATAAAACCTGAAAAATTGAGCCCAAAAAACATAATGTGATGGCATAAGTAGACAAGTTTGGAATTGTATTTCCAGGTATATTAATCCAAATAAACCAAATTAATGTTGTAAAAGGCAAAGCATAGCAAAACCTTATGTAAGCAGCACCATAATCTCCTAACCTGGAAATCATATTTTTTTGAAATGCAGACCTAGCTGTCTGACAAGCTGCCGCAAAAATTGCAGATAAAATCCAAATGAATTCCATTAATTACTTATTATAAAGTATATTTTATAAGACATTAAAGCTTACTCCCTTTAAGTTTTTTACTAGCAAGAAGCTCAGCAATTTGCACGGTATTTAAGGCAGCACCTTTACGAAGATTATCCCCAACACACCAGAAAACCATGCCGTTTTTAACTGTTGGGTCTTTTCTAATCCTACTAATATAAACATCATCTTCACCAGCAACCTCATCTGGTGTTACATAACCCTCATTTGCTCTATGATCAATCACAGTAACTCCATCAGCATCTCTTAGAATGCTCCTGACTTGTTTTTCTTCAATCGTCTTCTTACATTCAAAAAAAACTGCTTCACTATGACCTATGAAAACGGGAACTCTTACGCAATGAGCAACCAAGTCAATATTTGGATCTAATATTTTTTTGGTTTCGACCCTCATTTTCCACTCTTCTTTAGTAAAACCGTCGTCCATAAAAACATCAATATGAGGAATTACATTGAAAGCAATTTTTTTGGTAAATTGTTCTGGAGTGGCTTGATCATGTACAAAGACACCTTTAGTTTGATTAAACAATTCATCCATTGCTGGTTTCCCTGCCCCAGATACTGCTTGATAGGTTGACACGACAACCCTGGTTATTTCAAAACGGTCATGGATCGGTTTTAGCGCGACCACCAGCTGAATAGTTGAACAATTTGGGTTGGCAATTATATTTTTTTTATTGAATTTAGATACCGCTTCAGGATTTACCTCAGGAACAATTAACGGTACATCTTCGTCCATCCGAAAACATGAGGAATTGTCTATTACAATACAGCCCTTCTTTCCAGCAACAGGAGCAAATTTTTTTGCAGTTTCTGATCCTGCTGAAAAAAGGGCAATGTCAGCTTTTTGAAAATCAAAACTATCAACTGAGCTAACTTTTAAAACCTTGTCGTCTCCAAAGGATACTTCTTTTCCAATAGAAGACTTTGATGCCAATGCATAAACATCACCTACAGGAAATTTTCGTTCGTATAAAGTTTGGAGCATTTCTCTACCGACAGCGCCAGTTGCTCCAACAACAGCTACATTGTAAGTCATTTATTTAGATAATTCCTCTAACTTTCTTATTACTAAATCCATCATACCTTGGGTCCCAACTTTCTCTCTGCCAGGTGCCAATATGTCAGGTGTTCTTGGGCCAACATCTAAAGCATTCGATACTGCTTCGTCAATCAAGTCTGCCTCTTCTTTCATATCAAAAGAATAACGTAGTAACATTGATAAACTTAATAATTCAGCCAATGGGTTTGCTAAACCCTTTCCAGCAATATCTGGAGCTGAACCGTGAACTGGCTCATACATTGCAAATCTTTTACCAGTATTTTTATCAGCTGCCCCCAAACTAGCAGAAGGAAGCATGCCAAGAGATCCGGTTAACATAGCCGCACAATCTGATAAAATATCACCAAATAAATTATCAGTTACAATAACATCAAACTGCTTAGGATCTCTGACTAATTGCATTGCGCAATTATCAGCATACATGTGCGATGTTTCGATCCCGTGTCCCTCTTTATTAAAAAGACTAGTCATTACTTCACGCCATAAAACTCCAGACATCATTACATTTGCTTTTTCAACAGATGTTACTTTTGCTTTTCTAGCCTTTGCCAAATCAATTGCAACTCTTCCAATTCTCTCTATTTCTGGAGTAGTATATAGATTAGTATCATAACCTTTTTTTGTTTCTTCACTAATTTGCTCTATTCCTCTTGGCTCAGCAAAATAAATACCTCCTGTGAGCTCTCTTACAATTAATATGTCCAAACCAGATATTATGTCAGGCTTTAATGACGAGGCATCGACAAGAGCAGGGAAGACCATTGCTGGCCTTAGGTTTGCAAACAAGTCCATTTCTTTTCTTAATCTTAGTAAACCGTTTTCTGGTCTTTTTTCAAACTCAACACCATCATATTTAGGCCCACCTACAGCTCCAAATAGTATTGCATCAGCATCTAAAGAATCCGCAAGAGTTTCATCAGACAAAGGCGTACCAAATTTATCGTAAGAAGCTCCACCAACCAAGCCCTCTTTAATGTTAAAATTTATACTTTTATTTTTTGCTAACCAGTCAACAACCCTGAGTGTTTCCTTCACAACTTCAGGACCAACTCCATCACCTGGTAAAACCATTAATGTTTTATTTGATAACATGAAATTTCCCTAGTATTTAAATTTTATAACCACGGCCTTTGGGAGGACATGTTTGTCTCAAAAGTTGCTATCTCGTCTGACTTTTGCATTGTTAAACCAATATCATCCAAGCCTTCTAACAGACATTTTTTCCTG
This sequence comes from Candidatus Marisalimonas marina, assembly GCA_038131365.1. Lineage (GTDB taxonomy): Bacteria > Pseudomonadota > Alphaproteobacteria > Puniceispirillales > Marisalimonadaceae > Marisalimonas > Marisalimonas marina. The sequence continues at coordinate 58,797 of JAYPPH010000002.1, forward strand.
AATGGGTCAATTTCAAACTTAATTATTGATCCATTAGGTCTTCTAATTTCTTGTGAGGGTAGATCAATTTCTAATTCAGGATTTTCTCTGTCCTTTGCATCAGCCATTAAAGCTTCCCTATCTTCAGCCGAAACCTTTATAGGTAACAAACCGTTTTTAAATGAATTATTATAGAAAATATCTGCAAAAGAGGTCGAAATAATACACTTAATACCAAAATCTGACAAAGCCCAAGGCGCATGCTCACGGCTTGAACCACAACCAAAATTATCACCTGCCACGATTATACTACTAGACCTGTAAGGCTCTTGATTAAGTATGAAATCTTCTTTTTCTGAGCCATCATCTTTAAATCTCATTTCATCGAACAGATGTTTGCCGAGGCCAGTTCTCTTAATAGTTTTTAAAAATTGTTTAGGAATTATCTTGTCAGTATCCACATTCATGAAATTGAATGGTGCGGCAACCCCTTTGAGATTATTAAATTTTTGCATTGCCTATCCTCTTAAAAGAATTAAATTATTTCATTAAAGTCAGTTAATTTTCCTGTTATGGCAGAGGCTGCTGCTATTTCAGGACTTACTAAATGAGTTCTTCCGCCTTTACCTTGCCTACCCTCAAAGTTTCTATTTGAAGTGCTGGCACATCGCTCACCAGGCTGGAGCTTGTCTTCATTCATAGCAAGACACATTGAACAACCCGGCTCTCTCCATTCAAAGCCTGCTTCTATAAAAATGTTATTTAGACCTTCTTCCTCAGCTTGACTTTTGACAAGACCTGAGCCCGGAACCACCATAGCTCTAATTCCATTTTTCACCTTTTTACCTTTAATTACTTCTGCAGCAGATCTAAGATCTTCTATTCTCGAGTTAGTGCAAGAACCAATAAATACGGTATTGATTTCAACATCGGATATTTTTTGACCACCTTTTAGGCCCATATATTCGAGTGATCTTTCAATTTTAGCTCTTGCGTCATCATCTTTGACTTTTGCTGGGTCAGGGATGTTACCATCAATAGGAACAACATCTTCTGGGCTTGTGCCCCAAGTAACTGTAGGTTTGATTTTGTTAGCATCAATTATAATTTTCTTATCGTAAACTGCACCCTCATCTGACGGTAATGATTTCCACCACTCAACAGCCAGTTCCCAATCTTTACCCTTAGGGGACATGGGTTTACCGTGCAAGTATTCAAAAGTTATTTCATCGGGCGCAATCATTCCAGCCCTAGCACCTGCTTCAATTGACATGTTGCATAATGTCATTCTACCTTCCATGGAAAGTTTCTTTATAGCATCTCCTGAATACTCTATAACATGACCGGTTCCACCAGCAGTCCCGATTTTGCCTATAATTGCCAGGATTAAATCTTTAGGAGAAACACCAGGTTGAAGCTGCCCCTCAACACTTATAAGCATATTTTTAGCTGGCTTCTGGATTAAAGTTTGAGTTGCTAAAACATGCTCTACTTCAGACGTTCCAATTCCAAATGCAAGTGCACCAAATGCTCCATGTGTTGCGGTATGACTGTCACCACAAACTATAGTCATTCCAGGTTGTGTGAAACCCTGTTCAGGTCCTATTACGTGAACAATTCCTTGTCTTTTATCCATCATATTAAAATAAGGAATTCCGAAGTCTTTAACGTTTTTGTCTAGTGCTTCAACTTGTATCCTAGATTCTTCTTCATTAATCCCTCCAGCTCTATCGGTTGTTGGTACGTTATGATCTGCAACAGCCAATGTTCTTTGAGGTGCGCTAACTTTTCTACCTGTTAATCTCAAACCTTCGAAAGCTTGTGGGCTTGTAACTTCATGAACCAGATGTCTATCTATATAAATAAGAGACGCGCCGTCATCTTGTGTGCTTATAAGATGATAATCCCAAATCTTATCAAAAAGAGTTCTAGGCTTCATTTGTTTCTCCATCAACTTAACTACGATGTATGTAAAAAATTGGTTTTTAAACCATGCCTATGAACTTGTTTCCTCCGAGTCCACTTTTGCATCTGCCTGTTCAGGCTTAGGATTATTATCTTTTTTAGAAAGCTGAATTTTTTCAACAATACGCGCAGCTTTACCTCTTCTATCTCTAAGATAATATAGCTTGGCCCTTCTAACTTTTCCTCTTTTAAGTAGTGTAATTCCAGCTATCTTCGGTGAGAAAATAGGGAAAATTCTCTCTACACCCTCACCATATGATATTTTCCTGACAGTAAAACTTTCGTTCAAACCACCACCACTTCGAGCAATACATAAACCTTCAAAGGCTTGAATTCTTTCTTTGTCACCCTCAATAATTTTTACATCAACTTTGATAGTATCTCCGGCACCAAATTCTGGGATATTTCTTTCAGACAAAATTTTATCCATCTGATTTTTTTCTAGTTTATCTATCACATTCATTTTATTACCCTTTCGTGAAAAATACTCATAACAAATTATTATTTTTTTTTCTAGTTAAGATTTAATATATTTTGCCCACAGATCTGGTCTTTTTGATTTAGTTATCATTTCGGACATCTTCTTCTTCCACAAATTAATTTTCTTATGGTCTCCAGACAAAAGAACCTGTGGAACCTCCAGACCCTTCCAAATTCTTGGTTGTGTATATAGAGGATATTCCAACAGACCCGTCTCAAAACTTTCATCTAGCAAGGCTTCAGGTTTTCCAACAACATTTGGAAGTAAGCGAATTACAGAATCCATTATAATCTGAGCTCCTAATTCCCCACCAGATAGAATAAAATCTCCTAGGCTTACCTCTTCAATTTCGTTATAAACCAAAAACCTTTCATCAACTCCTTCATACCTTCCACATATAAAGACTGCACCATTTCCAAGAGATAATTTTTTTGCGAGTTGTTGATCAAATTTTTTACCTCTTGGCGACAAGTAAATTCTTGGCCCTGGGGCATCTGAAACCGATTTCAATGCCTCATTAAGCACGTCTGCCTTAATGACCATACCATAGCCTCCACCAAATGGCACATCATCAACTTTACCATTCTTATCACTAGAAAAGTCTCTAATATTTACTTTGTTTAGGGACCACATCCCAGCATCCAGAGCTTTACCTGCTAAAGAATGTCCTAGAGTACCTGGAAACATTTCCGGAAACAGTGTTAAAACTGTTGCTTTCCACACTAAATTACCTCTCTTAACTTTCTAAAAAACTTGGATCAATATTTAAAATAACTTCTTTATCTCTATAATTGATATCCTTTAAAAAGGGTTTTCCTATAGGCAAGTAAAATCTTTTTTTGTTTTTTTCAACTTCAATCAATAGCCCACCTCCAAAATCGTTAAAAGAAGTGACAAAGCCCAAATCATGCCTTTCTAAATTATAAACATCAAAATTTAATAAATCTCTATGATAAAATTCATCATCATTAAGTATTGGTAAATTTTCTCTTTTTACATAGATTATTAAGTTTTTTAACTTTTCAGCCTCATTTCTTGTTTTAATATCCTCAACAACACAAAGAAGGTTTTGTTTAATTTTCCTGACAAGTCTTAATTTTATTGGTTTAGTTTCAAGACCTAAAAAGAATTCTTCATAAAAAAGAAGATTTTCTGGTATCTCTGTAAAACTCTTTACCTTGACCTCACCCTTGATACCGTGAGGGCCAATAAGAAAGCCAATTTCTACAAAACCTTTCCTAGACAATTGTTCTATTCTTTTTTGGCCTCTTCTGCAGGTGCTTCTTCAGCTGGAGCTTTCAGCTGCTGGTGCCTCTTCTGCCGGTGCTTCTTCAGCTGGAGCTTCAGATGCTGGTGCCTCTTCTGCCGGTGCTTCTTCAGCTGGAGCTTCAGATGCTGGTGCCTCTTCTGCCGGTGCTTCTTCAGCTGGAGCTTCAGATGCTGGTGCCTCTTCTGCCGGTGCTTCTGCTGCAGCTGCTAACTTTTCAGCAGCTTCTGCTTCACGTTCTTGTCTTTTCTTACCTGGTGCACTTTTGATTGGTTGCTCTCTAATTACGGGTGCTTTAACTAAACCATCAGAAGAAAGCATTTTCGCAACTCTGAGAGTAGGTTGGGCACCCTTGGAAACCCAATATTTAGCTCTTTCAACGTTTAAGACCATTCTTTCTGGATGATCTTTTGCAACCATTGGATTATATGAGCCCAATCTTTCAATAAATTTTCCATCGCGAGGTGATAAAGCCTCAGCAACAACTATTCTATAAAAAGGTCTCTTCTTAGATCCACCTCTGGACAATCTGATTTTTAACGCCATTTTTTTTCCTATTTTAAATTAAATTTATCTTCTTTTTTTTGATGGTTTCCCACCCAATCCAGGAAGTCCCATACCTCCAAATCTATTAGCCATATTGCCTAGATTTGGCATATTGCCACCCATCATTTTTTGAAGCTCAGCCATTTTATTTGGATCCAAAGCTGGATTTTGTCCCTCACCAGGATTTTGCATGCCTCCACCTAAGGAAGACATCATATTTTTCAAGCCACCTAAACCACCCATTTTTCCCATTTTTTTCATCATTCTTGCCATATCCTGCTGCTGTTTAACAAGTCTGTTTACATCAGAAACGGCAGTACCTGAACCGGCAGCAATTCTTTTCCGTCTAGACGCATTTAATAATGCAACATTTACTCTTTCTTTTTTGGTCATGGAATAAATTATAGCTTCTTGTTTAGAAATAGCTTTGTCGTTGAAGTTATTTGCAGCCATTTGTTTTTGAAGTTTTCCAATACCTGGAAGCATAGACATTATACCCCCTAGACCACCCATTTTTTTAAGTTGCCCAATTTGTTTTAACATATCATTCATATCAAAACTGCCCTGAGACATTCTCTTCATCATATGTGCGGCATCTTCTTCTGCGATTGTCTCTGCAGCTTTCTCAACTAAGGAGACAACATCTCCCATGTCCAGAATTCTGCCAGCTGCTCGTTCAGGATGAAAAGGCTCTAATCCATCTAGTTTTTCAGAAACACCAACAAATTTTATAGGGCAACCGGTAACAGATCTCATGGAGAGAGCGGCACCACCCCTGGCATCACCGTCCGACCTTGTAAGTACAACACCTGAAATTTTTATTAACTCGGAGAATGATTTAGCTGTTTGAACAGCATCTTGACCTGTCATTGCGTCAGCTACTAGGAGTGTTTCCGAAGGCTTTGATATTTTAAAGACCTCTTTTGCTTCAGACATCATTGCAGTATCTAAGGTCGTTCTTCCTGCAGTATCTAAAATCAAGACATCAATAGCCTGGACTTTTGAGGCAGCCATAGCTCTTTTTGCGATTTGCTCTGGGCTCTCGCCATCTATTTCAGGTAAAACTGAAACCTCAGCTTGCTCACCAAGTATTCTAAGCTGTTCTCTAGCAGCAGGCCTGTAAATATCAAGTGATGCCAACATGACCTTTTTTCTTTTTTTATTTTTTAAGTGAAGGGCAAGTTTTCCTGCTGTAGTGGTTTTACCAGATCCTTGTAAACCTACTAACAAAATGGTGGCTGGAGGGGAGTGTTCTATTAATAACTCTGCTTCATTAGAGCCAAGCACCTCGATTAAAACATCGTTAACAATTTTAATAACTTGCTGACCGGGTGTAACTGATCTTAATACTTCACCACCTACTGCCCTAACTCTAACTTTATCTATAAATTCTTTTACAACAGAAAGGGCAACATCTGCCTCTAATAAGGCTAACCTGACTTCTTTTAGAGCTTCATCAACATCTTTCTCTGTCAATGCACCTCTCTTAGTCAGGCCTTTAAAAACATTGCCAAGTTTATCTGTTAAATTCTCAAACATTTTAAAACCTAATATTCAATCAAAGCACTAAAACGCCCGTGCTTGAAACTCAAGGACGCGCGTTACAATTTTTCTCTTTAAATTAATAATGAGAGTACGTATATAAATTTATTTTGCGTGTCAAGCAAAACTACTAATCATCAAGGCCCACAAGAGCTCTAGAAAAAGATGACGCCTCAAAAGACTGAAGGTCATCAACCCCCTCTCCAACCCCAACTGCGTGAATAGGTATATTAAATTTTTCTGCGAGTGACACCACCACACCACCCTTTGCACTTCCGTCTAACTTCGTAATAATCATACCCGTTAAACCAATAGCTTCATCAAAGTTTTTTAGTTGTGAGTGAGCATTTTGTCCAACTGTACCGTCTAGTACTACTACTTTTTGGTGAGGGGCATTAGCGTCTAATTTAGACAAAACTCTACAGGTTTTTGTTAACTCTTCCATAAGATCTTTTTTATTCTGTAACCTTCCAGCAGTATCAATGATAACAACGTCAACGCCCTTATCTTTGGCAATTTGAAAAGCTTTGTATGCAACAGCAGCAGAATCACCTCCATCTGTTCCAAAAACAACTTCAGCACCAACTCGAGCTCCCCAGGTTTTTAATTGCTCAACAGCCGCTGCTCTAAAAGTATCCGAGGCAGCTAATATAACTGATTTATTTTGCAATCGGAATTGTTCTGCTATTTTACCAGCTGTTGTTGTCTTACCAGACCCATTTACACCAGCTAGAAATAAAACATGTGGGCTAGACACAATGTCATCGTATAGGTTTTTCTCACTTGGAATTAAAATTTGTTCAATTTCAGAAGCTAACATAGTCGTTACATCTAGCTTGTTAATTTCTTTATTATCTTTTAGTTCAAACTTCTGATCTTTAATTTTCTTTGTAATTCTAGAAGCAACCTCTATACCGAGATCTGCTAATATTAGTTGCTCTTCAATATCATCTAAAGTTTCCTGATCTAAGGTTTTTTTACCTGTAATTGAAGCTATTGCCCCTTCAACTTTTGAGGCTGACTTACTTAATCCAGACTTTAACTTTTTAAACCAATTTAATGCCATAAATTCAAATTCTCATTTTTTGTTTGTTTACTTATGAGCAGTTCCAATAAGATGATCAGAATTAATACCTAATACTCGGGTAGGCACGATCTCACTTGTTTGGATATTTTCTTTCAATTTTATTTTAGCAAAATTTGCTGCATGTCCAATAGAGTTTTGTTCTACTAAAACGTTTTGTATAGTTCCGATTTGACTCTCTAAAAATTGTTTATGTTGTTTATTTGCAAGATTTCTTAATTCTTTGGCTCTCAATTTTATATCTTTTTTTAATACTTTTGGCATTTTTGATGCAGCAGTGTTTTCTCTGTCAGAGTAAGGAAAGACATGTATATAAGAAATTTTAGCTTCTTTAATTAATTTTAAACTTTGTTGGTGAGCCATTTCATCTTCTGTTGGAAAGCCGGCAATAAAATCACCTCCAAACACTACATCACTTCGTCTTCGTCGAGCTTCTGAAACAAAATTTATCACATCTCTATATAGATGCCTTCTTTTCATTCTTTTTAATATTAGGTCATCACCATGTTGAATAGATAGGTGAATATGAGGCATTAATCTTTTTTCATTTTCTAGTGCATCCATTAATTCGTAATCTACTTCAGCAGGGTCTATTGAAGATAATCTTAACCTCGGTAGATCTGGGATATTTTTTAAGATCTTCTTAACTAACAAACCTAAACTTGGTTTTCCAAATACATCAACACCCCACGAAGTCAAGTCCACTCCTGTTAAAACAACTTCTTTAACATCATTTTTTAAAAGGGAATTAATAGAGTTTATTACCTCTTGCGTTGAAACAGATCTACTAGGCCCTCTTCCAAAGGGAATTATACAAAAAGTACACCTATGATCACATCCATTTTGGACTTGGACAAAACCTCGAGTATGTCTATCAAAAGCATCAACAGTATGATTATTTGTTTTTTTAGTTTCCATGATGTTATCCACAAAAACATTATTTTTATCTGTGGCATCACTGTAGGGATTAAAGTTCTTCCAAAATGTTGCTTCTAACTTTTCTCTATTTCCAACAACAAAATTTACCTCAGGCATAGAATTCCATTTATTAGGGTCTATTTGAGCAGCACAACCAGTCACTAAAATTTTAGCATCAGGTCTCTTCTTTTTTTGTGATCTTATTGCTTGCCTAGCCTGACGTTCTGCTTCACTTGTTACAGCGCACGTATTAAAAATAATTAAATCACTGTGGCCGTTTTTACTGGCGTGGTCAGAAATTACTTGGCTCTCCCAAATATTTAATCTACATCCAAAAGTATTTATCTCAGGTATGGAATTCTTTTTTATGGAAGGTTTCATTTACTTTTAACCTACAGTGCCTTCAAAAACTTTTTCCACATCGCCAGTAAGAGTGACTGATCCATCATTAATCCAATTAACAAATAGATCACCACCATCTAAAATAATTTTATTCTCTTTAGGACTTTTATTTAAAACCGAAGCGGCGACTAATGTAGCACAAGCGCCAGAACCACAAGCCAATGTTGTTCCCACGCCCCTTTCCCAAACTCTCATTCTAATTGAGCCATCATTTAAAACACATGCAAACTCTATATTTGCAAACTCAGGAAATAGGGAATGTTTTTCTAATTTTGGGCCGACAGCATTTAAATCTAAACTCTCTAGCTCCTCTAAGTTTTCTAAGAAAATAACAGCATGAGGGTTCCCCATCGATAAACAAAAGGCATCAAAATTACCTAATTTTACTTTCTGTGGGTCCATGTCTGTAGATAAAGGTATATCAGTCCATTTAAATTTTGGCTTACCCATATTTACCGTTACTAAATTATTAGTCTTAAAACATTTTAAATCACCTGACATAGTTTCTAAAGTTAATGAATTCAGGCTATTTTTATTCATCAAGAAGCTGGCTACACACCTAGATCCATTTCCACATGCTCCAGTTTCTGTTCCATCAGAATTATACATCTTTATCTTAAAGTTTTCTGGGTTTGACGTGTCTTCTATAATCATTACCTGATCACAGCCAATACCAAATCTTCTATCTGATATTTTCCTTAAGAAATTTACATCATTAATTTTTGGATTGTTTTGATTATCAAAAATAATGAAATCATTACCTAAACCATGCATTTTAATAAAAGGTATTTTCAAATTTCTGTCTCTATTTTTTGACTGCTAGTAATTAAATATCTATGTCTATTATAATGGGAACGTGGTCAGACGGCTTTTCCCATGATCTAGTTTCTTTATAAATAACACCAGATTTAACTTGTGGAAATAGTTTTTTAGAAACCCAAATATGATCTAACCTCCTACCTCTATTTGAAATCTCCCAGTTTCTATTTCTATAAGACCACCACGAATATAATTTCTCATGATGAGGTGTAATTTCTCTCATCACATCAACCCACTCACCAGAAGCAATTATATCTAAAAGAGTTTCTGTTTCAATTGGTGTATGTGAAACAACATTAAGCAGTTGTTTATGAGACCAAACATCATTCTCTAATGGGGCTATATTTAAGTCACCAACTAAAATTTTATTTACATTTTTATTTTCTATAAAATAGGATTTCATTTCATTTAAAAAGTCAATTTTATGTTCAAATTTTGGATTTTTTGATACGTCAGGTTCATCACCTCCTGCAGGAATATAAAAATTATGGAGCTCAATTTTGTCTTTTATCTTGACTGAAATATGTCTACAATCGTTTTTACTGCACCAATTTATATATCCATTTTCCTCAAGTTTTATTTTTGATACTATCGCAACTCCATTATATGACTTTTCACCTCTGAAATATTGATAAGACATCCCAATTTTTGAAAATTCATCTTCTGGGAAAAACTTATCTTCAGTTTTTGTTTCCTGTAGGCACATAATATCTATGTTCTGTTCTTTTATAAACCTCAAAACATCATGTATTCTAAGCCTTACAGAGTTTATGTTCCAAGTAGCTATTCTCATTACTAATTATTACTTTCTATAAATATATTCTATAATTTGAGTATTTTTTACATTAACTTTAGTTAGTTGGTTCAGGAAAATCGTCAGGAAAGAATAATAAGTGTGATAATTTCTTATTATATTTCGCATTTTGAATCAAAACAGTAGTGACATCACCAAAATTATCCTTAATAATCCATTTTTTTAAGTTAAAGGGTTGCTCTGAAAACTCCAAAATTAATTGGCCTGCTTGTTCATTATTTAAACTTTTTATTGTTAGTGAAATAATACCTGATTTATTTTCTAATTCAGTTTTTATTGTTTTATTGGATAAATTAATTTGCTTTTCTATTAGAATTGAAAAGGGGGTCTGATTGAGAGGAATATTGTTTGTAGTTTTTAAGTTTCTATCTTGTATGATGATCCAAAAACCTTTGCTTGTAATAAGAAGATTGTTTGGCTTGCTGTAATCAATTCTTAACTTTCCAGGTAAGTCAAAATAAATTTTGCCATTACTAACATTTCCAGAAGAGCTAACCTGTATAAAGTCTGCCTCCAAGGTATTAAGATTTTTAAAAAATTTATTTACTTGAGCCTGTGTTGTGGCTTTTACAACTGAAATATTGAAAAACGAAAAACTAATAACTAATGCAGTCATTAGTAAGTAAAATACTAACCTATTGGGTTTAGTTTTGAATTTTTTCACCTAATGATCCTCAATTAAGACTTCTCGTTTTCCAGCTCTGCCAGGCTTTGATACTACATTATTTTCTTCCATTTTCTCTATAATGGTAGCAGCCCTATTATAACCAATCTTAAAATGTCTTTGTATAAATGAAGTGCTTGCTCTTTTTTCTCGAGCTATTAAAGCTACAGCTTGATCATAAAGTTCATCTTGCTGGTTATTGTTAGTGTTAAAACCACCTATATCAAAGTCATTAGTATTTTCAGGTTCTTCTGTGATTGTTTCATCATATTCGGGAACGGACTGGTTAGATAAAAATTTAGCCACTTCTTCCACTTCTGCATCTTCAACGAAAGGGCCATGAACTCTTGTAACCTTTCCACCTCCTGCCATATAAAGCATGTCTCCTCTTCCAAGAAGTTGTTCTGCTCCCTGCTCACCTAAAATTGTTCTACTATCAATTTTGCTAGTGACTTGAAATGAAATTCTTGTAGGAAAATTAGCCTTGATAGTTCCAGTTATAACATCTACAGAAGGTCTTTGAGTTGCCATAACGACATGTATGCCTGCCGCTCTTGCCATTTGAGCCAGCCTCTGGACAGCAGCCTCTATATCTTTTCCTGCAACTAACATTAAATCTGCAACTTCGTCTATTACCACTACTATAAATGGTAACGGCGTTAAGCTAATTTGTTGATCTTCAAATATAGGTTGACCAGTTTCTGGATCAAATCCCACCTGTGTACTTTTTGATAAAATTTCTCCTTTTCTCCTAGCCTCAGCTAACCTGGAATTATAACTATCTATATTTCGAACTCCTAATTTGCTCATGGACATGTACCTGGTTTCCATTTCCCTTACTGCCCACTTAAGTGCTACCACTGCTTTTTTGGGGTCAGTTACTACTGGTGTAAGTAAATGAGGTATTCCGTCATATACTGAGAGTTCTAACATTTTAGGATCTATCATTATCATTCTACAAGTTTCTGGAGTATGTTTATAAAGCAATGACAAAATCATTGCATTTATACCTACTGACTTTCCTGATCCTGTTGTCCCCGCAACTAAAAGATGAGGCATCTTTGATAGGTCAACAACAATAGGAAACCCAGCAATATTTTTACCTAAACATACAGGTAAGCTAAAGGGGGAAGCTTTGAACTCTTCATGTTCTAAAATATTTCTCAATATTACTGTTTCTCTTACTTTGTTTGGTAATTCTATACCAATGACATTTTGACCTGGGACCATGGCAACTCGAACAGCTTCGACAGACATTGACCTTGCTATGTCGTCTGCTAGCGATATCACCCTTTGACTTCTTAAACCTGGGGCAGGTTCGAGATCATACCTTGTTACAACAGGGCCATATCTTACAGAGGCTATATTTCCATTTATTGAGTAGTCAGACAAAACGCCTTCAAGAACTTTTGCGTTAAGATCTAGAGTTTCTTTACTTGGTGGATTAATATCCTCTCTCAAATTTTTTAACAATTTGACCGAAGGCAAGACAAAACCACTTTCTGAACCAAGTGGTAAGTCATCTTGTAGAACATTTTTTTTGTTCTTTAATATTTTGGGTTCATCGTCTAATTTATTTTTAACTGAAATAGTGTTTTTTCTAATTTTTGGAATTTTTCTCTGAATAGAATTGTCATTAATTTTAAAAAATTTATTTTTAAAATTAACAATTAAGTTTGAAAATTTATTACCAACAGTTTCCTGTTCATTGTTTTTTTGAACTACAAAGAACAAATTATAAAATATAACAGAAAGCCAAAGTAATGGTTTAATTAAAGGACTCACAATAAACTTGAAAAATTGTTTTTCTGCAGGTCCAAGTGAAGAAATCCAAAAAAATAACACTAATGAAATGATTGTAGAGCTAATTCCTAAAATTAAACTACTATTCATTGCAGAAATTTCCAGTAAACTAGATATATTTTTTGAAAAAAGAGTAAAAACCCAATCAGAATATCCTTCTTGGAAGAATTGGGAATTTTGGAAATTTATATACTTAGTTATTAACAGTTCCAAATACGCGTCACTCAATGACCCTAAGACTATAAACAAGAATAAACTTAGAGCCTTAAGTTTAAAATAATTTATAGTTGACTTATTAAATAATTTTAGAGACCAAATAAACAAAACAAAACTTACAAGCAAACCAGGTATTAGACCAAATTCCCTTATAATTAAACTAGAGATCCACGATCCGAAGTCTCCTAAAATATTGTTTGTCTCCTGCACAGAAACAACACTCCAGCCAGGGTCATCAGGATTAAAAGTCATTAAAGATAAAAAAATCGCTATTGACACACAAAAAAGTATCATCATCATACTTTTTTTGAATATCAGATCTAAAAATTTGTTTTCTAACATATCTTTTTTGTTTTACTCATTAATCAAGCTGGACTAAATATGGTTATAGTTTTTTAAAAATAAACTTAGCCTTTTCATTGTCTCCTCAATAATCTCACTGGTATCGACAAGAGATATTCTTAAGTAACCACTTCCAGGGTTAATATCATTAATTTTTTTACCCATAAAGCTTCCTGGCATAACCCTTAAAGAAAACTTATTCCATAAAATTTTAGCAGCCTCCTCATCATCTTTTACTTTTAACCATAAGAAAAATCCCCCCGCAGGAACTTTAAAATTATCTGCAAATGGTTTTAGGTATTTTTCTACTATTTGGAAGTTTTTGTCATAGTGCAAGCACGCCTCAATATGATGTTCTTCATCTTCGTATAATGCTGCAGCAACTTTTTGAACTGGAATGGGTACTGGTGAAGCACCATTAGACACGAGTAATTTATAACTTTCTATTATTTTTTCATCGCCCGCAATAAAGCCTGCTCTCATGCCACTAATATTACTTCTCTTAGATAGTGAATTAAAAATTACTAAGTTATCTAAACCTTCACCTAAACTTGCAGCAGCTTCCAGTGCTCCAGGAGGTTTAGGCCTATTCATTCTAAATATATCACTGTAACATTCATCAACAGCCAATATAAAATTATATTTTCTAGCTAACAAAATAGCTTTGTTTAAATAGTTAATATCTGCGATACTTCCATGAGGATTAGATGGAGAACAAATATACATAATAACAGACGATATTAAAACGTTTTCTGGTATGTTTGATAAATTTGGTAAATAATTATTTTCTGGAAGTGCATCTATCCAATAAATCTCTGATCCACTAGATATACTGCCTGCCCTCCAAGCATGATAGAATGGGTTTGTAACCAAAGCTTTAGTAGGTCCCTTTTTGAGATTTTTTGCTAATAGACCAATTAAATGTAAAGGTTCTCTAGTACCCGGTACTGGAACTATATTTTTGTCTAAATCAACAATGTTTTTTGCGCTTGGATACCTTTTTTCTATATATTTAATAATACTTTTACCAAATGATGGAATTGCGCTACTAGGTGGGTATTTGCCCCAGTCTTCGTAACTAGTTTCTAAAATATCTTTTACAAAATCTGGGATTTTGAGAGAAGGTTCTCCTATTGACATTTTTAAAACAGGGTATTCTGGATTAGGTTCTAAATTTTGTAAAAGCGTATTTAATTTTCCAAACATCCAATCTTTTAGGATATCATATTCTGGATTAACCATCTCAAACCTTTAAATTAAAATTAAATAATGTTTATTTCTATATTATATTGTTTAATTTTAAAACTAATAGGTCAAAGTACAATTGAAAATAAAATGAAATTAACAAAAAAACAGGAAGAATTACGCCAAGAATATTTCCATAAAATTTGTGTGATTGGTGGAGGGCTAACAGGAGCTATAATGGTCTTGTTGTTAAAAAATTCAAACCTCTTTAAAAAAAATGAAATTGCTTGGATTAAGCCAAAAGAAAAAAAGCAAAGTGATTTAAGAACAACATTTTACAACCCTGCTAGTATAGAATTATTAAAGAACCTTTCGCTAATTGATAATTTAAACTTTAACGATTACTCAAAAGTTAATCAGATCGAAGTTTTTGGTGTTAAAGGCTCTTCCCCACTTGTGTGGAACTGTTCTGGTTCAAAGAACCCCTTAGGCTTAGTCATTAAAAATGAAGTTATTTTAAACACTCTTGATAATTTATTGAATGATATTCCATGCTATGACGGAATAGTGACTAATACTGATAGTGATGAGTATGAAAGAACTTTATACCTTAACAACAGGAAAAGTATTAAGTCACATTTAGTATTATCAGCTGATGGCAAAAACTCCTACCTTAGGAATTTATTATCAATTAAAACAATTGAAAAAAACACAAAACATGTTGCTGTTTCTGGTTTCCTTGAACAGTCAAACAAACATAACTCAAAGGCGATTCAGGCTTTTACAGAATTAGGTCCTATAGGCATACTTCCATATGGAAATAATAAAATAGTTAATTTTGTTCAAAGTATTGAAAAAGGTTAAATTGAACAGTATTCTCTCTCAAAAAAAACCTGAGGCTTATTTATGTCAAAACCTTAATAATTTCTTTATAGATAAAGAACTATCCTTCATGCCAATAGAAAAAATACAAAATATTAAAAACAAACTATCTATTTGGGATCTTGATTTAAACTTAGTGACAAATCCAACTGCTAAAAGGGCAATTTTAATAGGGGATGCCGCACACTCTATTCATCCTCTTGCAGGGCAAGGATTAAACCTAGCTTTGCGTGACTGTGTCTCCGTTATAAAGGCTATAAAAAATAGTTTTCAATTTGGAAATGACTTAGGCGATCAGGCTATTTTGGATTTTTATAGGAAAGATAGATTACCACACACACTTTCTATGACAGCATTTACTGATTTTCTTTTTTACGGCTTTACTTCAACCTCCATTAAGACAAAATCATTTTTGACTAAGGGAATGGAAAACTTAAATAAAACTAATGCAAAAGATATTTTTAAAATTTTTGCTTCAATTTAAGTTAGAAGATTTTTAGATAGTTTTATACAAAAGCTAAATACTATTGGACTATAATCATATAATTAATAATAACTAATGCCTCATTTTGTTTGAGGTATTTTGTTCCTCGGAATAACTTTCTAGCATTGATTTTAATAAATCATATCTCCTTGCAATAGATTTTGTTTCTAATAATAGTTGCTTTTCTTCATTTGCTAATGGGCATATCATTGTAATTTGATCAACAAAATTATAATCATTACAAGCTTCTATAATTTCCATATTAACTTTCATTTTTTTAAATTTAAAAAAATGTTTTAATGCTTGTTTTAAACTGACAAAACTATCATTTATCCCTTCTTCACTTAGGTCTCGTGAAAATTCGTGCCAATTAATTTTGGCCTCCCTAAAGTTATCCTTATTAGTTGTGTCAGAGAGTAAGTTAAACCTACTTACACCCTTCAAAGTTATAAGGTATCTAGAGTCTTCTGTTTCCTCAAACTTAATAATTCTTCCAGCACAGCCCACATCATGCAGATCAACATTTCTATTTTGATCACTAGATTTTTTTGGCTGTATCATTCCAATCAATCGGCTTTCCTGAGATATAGAATGCTCTATCATTTTTAAATATCTTGGCTCAAAAATATTTAGCGGCAGATATGTGTTTGGGAACATAACTACACCCTCAAGAGGAAATACTGGTATAATATGTGGTAAGTTTTTCATGATTTCATCAATTCTATAATGAAGTAATAATTTTGTTTCTAAAATAAGAGAGTGGCAAGTTTTCTTCTTGCAGCAATTGTCTCTTTGGCATCAAAGCCAACAGAAGAGAAAAACTCTAACAACTGTTTTCTAGCTGATTGATCTTTCCATTCTTTGTCAATTTTGATTGATTTTAAGAGCATATCAAAAGAAGCCTCAATCTCACCATTCCCAAATAAAGCTATTGCAATTTCATGCATATAATCTAGATTTTCTGGATCTTCTTTTAGTTTTAATTTCAAACCTTCTAAACTTTCTTTAGCTTTAAAAGCTTTTTCAGCCACATCAATTGTAAGCAAAATTTCTGAAACCACTTTCGAGTTTTTAATCTCAGGTTCAAGTGCTTCTTGAATTTCTCTTGCTTCAGAAAATTTGTTTAGCCCAATTAATGATTTTATAAGAAAGCCAAATCCCTCCTCATTTTTAGGATCTGACGATAAAATATTTTGTGCAATCTCACCTAAGTCTTCCCAATTTCTAGTTTCAACTGCATCTCTAGCCATAGAAATTAAATTTTCTACTTCCACACCAGGTCCAGACAAACTGGCAGATTTTTTTACATATTCTAAAATTTCACTGTTAGTTTTTAAACCTTGAAAACCGTCAACTACTTTACCTTCATAAAATGTGTAAACAGTGGGTATTGATTGAATTCTAAGTTGAGCTGCAATCTCTTGGTTTTCTTCTATGTTAACCTTTGCTAAACTTAACTTTTCATTGTGTTTGATTACAGCACTTTCTAATAAAGGAGTTAATTGTTTACAGGGCTCACACCATGGTGCCCAAAAATCAACTATAACTGGTTTTTGACTGGAGGCTTCAATTACGTCCTCCATAAACTCACTGGCATTTATGTCTTTAATATTATTTTTTGCTTGTAAATCTTCGTTACTTTTAATTTCCATTTACTTTACCTCTATTTAAGAGGAATATATGGTGTCCTGAGATGAAGTTTTCAACAAATTATTACAAAATACAACAATTGACCAATAATTAAGGTGAGTATAATGATATAACATGAGTAAAAATATTAAAATTGCACTACTTGGTTGTGGTAATTGGGGGAAAAATATAGCAAGAAACTTATCTGATATGGGATACTTGTCTTGTGTTTACGACCAAAATAAAAATATTTCAGAGCAGTTTAATCAAAAATACGGATTACCCAACATTTCAATTGATGAAATTTTACAAAACAAAGAAATTGACGGAGTTGTTATAGCATCATCAGCTATAACTCATAAAGAATTAGCAGCAAAATCACTCTTAAACGACAAAGATGTCTTAATAGAAAAGCCATTTTGTCTCTCATTGTCTGATGCAAAACATCTATCAAAGTTATCCACTAAAAGAAAAAGAGTTTTAATGGCTGGACACTTGTTAAATTATCACAATGCTTTTATTAAAATGAAAAAGATCATAAATGATAATGTTATAGGGGATGTTGTAAATATTAGAGCACACCGACTTGCGCTTGGATCTATTCGTTCAAGTGAGTCTGTGACACATGACTTGGCAGCTCATGACATATCTATGGTTTTGTCTATAACACAGAGCATGCCTAATGAAATACAGGTGCAATCTATTCACCATAATAATAATGAAGGACCAGACGCTATCTCAGTGAAAATGTCATTTGCTAATAAAGTTACTGCCCTAATAAACTGTGACTGGATGTGTCCTTACAAGGAACATAAATTTTCAGTTATAGGTAAAACTGGAGGTTTGATTTTTAGTGATACAGAGGACTGGCCATATAAACTTGTTTACAACCCATCTTATATAAATACTGACAATACCATCACATCAATACCTCTAAAAAAAATTAATGTTGTGCCAAATGAACCCCTTAAATCAGAATTAGAGGAATTTATTAATTGTATAAATTCTAGACAAAGCCCATTAACTGATCATAAAGAAGCAATTAATGTACAGACTGTAATGGAAATGATAGAAGAAAAGTTAAAAACGTTAGGTAAATCATGATACCGTTTATTGATTTAAAAACACAACAAAAACATATTCGATCGAAAATTGACAGTCGAATAAAAAGAGTTTTGGACCATGGTCAGTATATACTTGGCCCAGAGGTAAAAGAACTCGAAAATGAGCTGAGCAGATTTTCTAATTCAAAACATGTTCTTTGCTGCTCTAGTGGAACTGATGCGTTATTACTGGCGTTATTAGGACTAAAGCTACAACCAGGCGATGGTGTGATTGTTCCATCCTTTACATTTGCTTCCTCAGCAGAAGTAATGCCATTACTGGGAGCGGTTCCAATTTTTATTGATGTTGAAGAAACAACTTTTAACTTAGATCCAACAAAATTAAAAGATACTCTAGATACAGCAAATGAAATGGGCGTTAAGGTTAAGGGTATAATGTCAGTTGGCTTGTTTGGACAACCTGCTGACATGAAGCCAATCAAGGATTTTGCTATTAAAAATGACTTGTGGGTTCTTGATGACGCAGCACAATCATTTGGAGGTGAGTACGATAATCAGAAAGTAGGGAACCTTTGTGAGGTAACTGCAACATCATTTTTCCCTGCAAAACCACTTGGTTGCTATGGTGATGGGGGAGCAATCTTCACTAATGATGAAGAAATTTATGAAATAGCTAACTCCTCTCATGTTCACGGTATGGGTAAAAGTCGATATGAATACGATAGAATTGGGATGAATGCCCGGATGTCTACTATTCAGGCTGCTATATTGTTAGAAAAGTTAGAAATTTTTCCTGGTGAAATAAAAAAAAGACAAGAAGTTGTGGATAATTATAACAAACATCTTTCTAAATTAAATCTGGGTCTTAAGTTACCTTATTTGAAAGATAAGTTTAAAAGTAGTTGGGCGCAATATACAGTTATATTACCTGATGACATCAACAGAGAATTATTACAAGAAAAACTAAAACTTAAAAATGTTCCTACAGCCGTATATTACCCTATTCCACTAAATGAACATAAACCCTATAATCATTACCCAGTATCAAAGGCTGGTTTAGAAACAACTTACAAGTTATCAAAAACAGTTTTATCTTTACCAATGCACCCTTATTTACAAGAAAAAGATATAATTTATATAACTCAAAGTATTAGTGAGGCCGTAAAGTTAATCAAGTGAGATAAATTTGAATAATTTTTCTTGATACTGTAGCAGAGAATGATATATTTCTCCGACAAGGCGGGCGTAGCTCAGTGGTAGAGCATCTCGTTGCCAACGAGAATGTCGAGAGTTCGAATCTCTTCGCCCGCTCCAAAACTTTAGTAAATAACCTTAATTAATTGCTACTATATCAAAAGTTACTTTATCATGTATGGAGTAATCCTTTAAGTTAAGTTCAATATTTTTATTAGCAATTAAAAAGCCTATGTATTTATCATATCTTGGTGACCACACAACTGAGGTAACTCTACCGTCTTCTTTACCTTTATTAAGTACAGATAAATTATTAAAAAAAGGTGGTCGTGGGAAAATGTCTAAGTCAAACTTAACCTGATATATAGACTTATTAAAACCCTTATCTCTTTGTCTCAGCAAAGCTGACTTTCCAACAAAATTAAAGTCGACCTCTAAATTACAAAACTTTCCCAATCCACAATCTTGAGGAAAATTTTTGTTAGTCATTTCATTACCATAACTAAGAAGATAATTTTCAACTCTTTCTATCATATTCGGACAGCCCACCCTTACGTTTAAATCCTTACCTTCTTTGATAATTAGGTCCCATAAAATTATACCTGTTTCATTATTAGAAATTATAATTTCATAACCTGTTTGTTTACTAAAACCAGTTTTAGAAACTAAAACATTATCTTTGTTGAAAAAGTAATTTTTAAATGTGAAGTATTTTAATCGATCAATATCCTGACCAAAAATTTTATTCATAAGCTGTACTGATTTTGGTCCTTGAATTGCAATAGTTACTCTGTCTGATTCAAAAACTTCAGCTTTAAAATTCATCGTATAATTAATTGCAGAAATCCAGTTAAATAAATCAGAGTCCGATAATGAGATTAAGAAATGGTTTTCATTTAAACAGAACACTACTGGATCATTTAATAGGCCGCCTTCAAAATTAACAATGGGTGAGTAGTAAGCTTTTCCAGGTACAATATTGCTGAGGTCTCTACAAAATAAGTATTTTATCAAATTATGAGATTGTTTTCCCTTTATTTCTATAATTTTTTGACAACTCACATCCCACAGCTGTACGTGTTTTATAAGATGGTGATAATCATTTTTTAAAGATTTAAATACTGTTGGTATTAAAGTATTATTGTAAACACTATATTTTTTTACGCCAGCCTCATTATTTCTTGAGGTAAAAGGTGTTTCCTTAATTCTGTTAGACGTGGAAAAATATTCAATAGACATTTCTTACACCCCCATATAAAAAATAAGATCATTAATTACTTTGGATGTTTTTTATGAAAAGTAAATTAAGAAAATCACTAAACAATGATAAATTTGTCTTTACAGCAGAAACATCACCTCCGGACTCAGGCAGTAAGGTTGATGTCATTAACCAAGTTAATTGCTTAAAAGGCCTTGCAGATGCAGTAAATGTCACTGACGGAGCAGGGGCCAATTCTCATATGTCAGCTTTGGCAACAGCTGCAATTATTGCCGAAAACGAAATCGAACCTATTTTGCAATTTACAACAAGAGATCGTAATAGGATTGCTATTCAAGGAGATTTGCTTGGTGGCTGGGCATTAAATATCCCCAATATTCTATGCCTATATGGAGATGAAGTCAAAGGTGGTGATCAACCAGAAACTAAAGAAGTTCGAGACCTTGACACTATAAATTTATTAAAAACTGCCAATGATATTAAAGTTAATAAAACTTATCCTTCAGGTAGAAAAATAGCGAATGCTCCTGACTTTTTTATTGGAGGTGCAGACACACCTTTTAAAATAAAAGATGATTTTGATGGAGCAAATTTATTAAAAAAGATAAATGTAGGCGTTGAATTTTTCCAAACTCAATATGCTTTTGATGAACTGATACTCGGTGAATATATAAAAAAGCTTAATCAACTTGGTATTACTAATAAAGCATATTTTATAATTGGATTAGGTATTATTAAATCGGCTAAAAGTGCGCGTTGGATGAATGCCAATCTATTTGGTATAAATATTCCTGATGACATAATAAATAGGATTGAGAAATCTAAAAATGAAAAAGCTGAAGGAACAAAAATTTGTATTGAGCTGATCCAAAAATATAAATCAATTGAAGGGGTAAGTGGTATCCACTTAATGGGATACAAACAAGAAGAGGATATAGCCTCTGTTATTTCTCATTTCAAATAATAATAATTTTTTTGGAGATTATAATTGCAAAAATTCCAAGACATTTATTTAGAGGCAAAAAATCTTAATAATGTTCAACTAAGAAAAATCATTAGATCAGAAAAATTCCGAGGACAAACTTCTGGTCTTTCAAAGAATTATTTACAGACTAATCTTATCATCTTAGATAAAAAATATGCTTTGGATTTCATGATATTTTGTCAAAGAAACCCGAAAGCCTGTCCACTGGTTGGGGTAACTGATGTAGGAGACCCTTTTTTTAGAACTTTAGGGAATGACATTGATGTTAGACATGATGTTCCTTCATATAATATTTATTCAAATGGAAAACTTTTAAAGTTAGTTAATAATATAGCTGATTTATGGAGTGATAGCCTGGTAGCTTTTGCAATTGGTTGTTCGTTTACATTTGAACACTCTCTTATGAAACATGGCTTTAAAATAGACCACATTGAAAATAATAAAGTGGTTCCAATGTATAAAACTAATATTAAAAATAAAGTTTCAGGTCCATTTAATAATACAATGGTAGTATCACTTAGGATTTTACAAAAAGATAAAGTCGACAAGGCAATTTCTATTTGCCAACCATTTCATTGGGCACATGGAAAACCAATTCACGTGGGTGACCCAAAAGAAATTGGAATATTAGACGTTAGAAACCCTGATTGGGGTGATAAACCTAGAGAGTTGTCAGAAAACGAAATCTATGTTTTTTGGGCATGCGGCGTAACGCCGCAAAATGCGGTTTTAAGTTCAGATATTGATTTTTGTATTTCTCATACACCAGGTCATATGCTTATTACAGATGTAGACCAGGATGCAGAAGTTCCCATCATACAGTAGCTTTAAAGTTTAGAGACAACAGAAATTTTTTTTGCAGCCTTTTTAGCCTTTTCTAAACTTGATGCCAAAATGACACCCATGCGCCTGTAGGATTTTAGAGTTGGTTTACCAAAAATTCTGTAGTCTACATCTTCATCTTCAAGAGCTGCTTCAACTCCCTCTATAGCGTAATCTCCTGTAGCATTTTCTTCAGCAAGTATGACATGACTAGCACCAGATTGTATTAACTTTATCTCTGGTAAAGGCATTCCTGTAAGAACTCTAGCATGAATATCAAATTGACTATAATTTTGTGTATACATAGTTACCATGCCTGTGTCATGAGGACGGGGACTTAATTCACTAAAAATAACACCACCTTTTTTATCAACAAAAAATTCCACGCCAAAAATACCTGACCCACCTAAGTCCTTAACCATTATTTTGGCAGCCTCTTGAGCTTGCTTTATTACATCTTTTGAACATGCTGCAGGCTGCCAGCTATACTGATAATCGCCTCTTTTTTGAAAATGTCCTATTGGGTTACAGAATGAAACTTTTCCAGATCTCTCTAAAATAGTTAACAAAGTTATTTCATAATCAAAATCTATGAACTCTTCTACAATCACTCTCTTTCTATTTCCTCTCATACCCTCAATAGCAAATTTCCAAGAATTTCTTAACTCTTCTTCAGAGTTTGCGTAACTTTGACCTTTGCCAGATGAACTCATTACTGGTTTGACAGCCACCTTAGAACTTATTTTTTTTGCCTCCAAAATTAATTCTTCCTCAGTTTCAGCATACGCAAATCTTGCTGTTTTTAAGCCTAAACTTTTTGCTCTATCTCTAATTCTATCTCTATTCATAGTTAAGTTAACAGCCTTCGCAGAAGGTATAACAGTGTAGCCATTAGTTTCTGCTTCCAACAAGACTTCAGTTGCTATTGCTTCCACTTCCGGAACAATAAAATCTGGCTTATGTTTATTTATAATTTCATTGAGTTTTACTTTATCAAGCATATTAAAAACTTCAGCCATATCACTTACTTGCATTGCTGGAGCGTTTTCATACGCATCACAAGCTACAACATAGCAACCCATTCTTTTAAGACTAATAGTTAGTTCTTTACCTAATTCTCCACTACCAAGTAATAAGATTTTTTTCATATGTCGGCCTTTTAAAGTTTAAAAGATTAATTATGTAGATTACCATTCAGAATATGTCTCTTATTAAAAACCTAATATTTAAATTTTTAAACCAAAGAATTTATAAAATTTATAGTAAAAGATTTTTAAAATATCATAATACTCCTAAAGGTGTATTTTGGAATAGTAAATTATCCCAAGATTTAAGGTTGAATATCATACTAGATAAAATTCTGGATAATACAAAAGTTGATCCTTTTACAATTGCCGATATTGGTTGTGGGTATGGAAGGTTATTTGAGATAATTAGAGAAAGAAATCTTGAGAGCCGCATTAGATATTCTGGATTTGATATAAATAAAAATTTTATATCCTTTTGCAAAACTAACAAAAAGTTTGAAAATGCCAACTTCTATGTTGACACACAACCTCATCAGAATTTTGATTATATAGTTATGTCAGGTACTTATAATTTAACGCCAACTAATAACCTAAAATTATTTGAGGAGTATCTCAGACAAAACCTTAAGTCTAACTGGAACAAAGTAGGTAAGGCTATGATTTTTAATTGTTTGATAAGCAGAGAGCGTATTATTAAAAATAAACTATATTATACAGAAATTTCTTGGATCAAAAAATTCTGCGAAGACAATTTAAATAATCCTATAATCTCCAAACATAAATTACTCGAAGAAGACATAACTATTTTTATTCAAAAAAATTAACTTAGACTATCACTGAATTGGTTAATTTTATTAGCAAAATCAATGGGATTTTCCATTGGAATTAAGTGACCACATTCAGGAAATTCTATCCTTTCTATGTTTTTCATAGTGCTACAAATATCATCTATATCACTTGGTATTCTAAATACCTTATCATAATGACCAGTCATAATTAGGGTAGGTATATTAATTTTAGACCAATCAAAATTCCAATTAGCAGTTAAAGATCCCTCCATAAGTTTAAATATTCCTGAGCTCTCATCAAGGCCCTTATAATTTTTTGGGTTAAGGGCATTTGGCTCCATTTGTTCTAAAAAGGATGGAGAAGCAATAACCGGCATATTAAAATCCATTAATAAAGATGTTCCCCCATATCTTGCCACATTAACCATTGTTTTGTTAATCCATCTTAATCTAGAGCTATTTTTTCTAAGGGTATTGATTAAAACTAAACCTTTGCTCTTAACTCCTTTATCTAAAGCTAGGGCAGCATATAAGCCTCCAATTGATAAACCTACCAAGATCAAATTATTTAAATTTAAAAAATTAATTAATCTAACCAAATCACTGACAATTACCTCAGTATCTAATAAAAGGTCTTTGTCAAATTTGCTTTTTTCTTGCCCTCTGAAGTTATACGCTAAGTACCCATTACCTTCTTGGACAATTTTTTTTCCAATATGGCCAGTCCAAGCCTCTGTGCTTCCAGTCAAAGCGTTTACAAAAACAAAAGTTTTACCCTCAGGTTTTGGAGAAATATATTCGTAATAAATTTCATTATTGTTATCTATTTTTAAAATAGCCATGCAAAATCCTTTATTCTTCTGGTATTTCTATTTTTAAATGTTGAAAGTGACTAGCTAACTCTTCATCTCTTAGTATAGAAAATTTATCAAACTCATCATCATCTAAAAAATTTATGTTCGTTTCGGTTTCGTTTTGTTCACTATTAGGACCTACGTCATCCAAAATTTTTTCAGTTGCTGAATATATCCTTTTAATAGGATATTCTCCAACCCTTTCCTGAAATGTCACTATTGCTCTCAAACCTCTTTCTATTGCAAGTCTCTCATCTTCGTTTTCGCTTTCATCAAAACCAACATATAGAGCGTGTATTATATGTTGTTTAGGGTCAGGTAATATCCCAATGTCATAAATAATTTCTCCTTGAGGAGACAAATTCATATAAAATTCACTAAAACGCGCTAAAATTTCTCTGGTTCTTGAGGGCCCAGGGTCAATGGGGGGTGCTTTTTGTGGGGGTGGTGGTGCGTTTAAATTATTCCAAATAGCAACACATATTAAAATGCAAAAAGTTACCACTAAAGCGATAATAAAAGGTGTTGAGTCTACAAACATTAATTCTACTTATTTTTAAAGTTATATTATATTTCAATAGAATATAAATCTAAACTAAAATAATTTATAAAAGTGACAAACATAACAAAAAAAAATTTCTGTATATATTACAGAATGTTATAACAATTTAACAACATTATTTAAGATCACAGATTTGCAATGAGAATAGTTTTCTTGTTAGTATGATTCTTGAAAATACAATTCTGTGTTTTTTTTAATTAACTAACAAAGGTTTGTATAAATTATACAAGCGGAAATAGGAGGATAAAATGAAACGGGTATTCGGAGCTGCATTTACATACGCGGCAACCGTAGCCGTAGGCCTTAGTTGGGCTACAATAGGAAACGCTGCATGTGGCAAAGTAAGCATTGCAGAAATGAATTGGGCGTCAGCCTCATTAATGGCAAATGTCGATAAAATAATTTTAGAAAAAGGTTATGGGTGTGAAGTTGAACTTGTTGCAGGTGCTACAATGCCAACCTTTACATCAATGAATGAAAAAGGAGCTCCTGATGTAGCCCCTGAGCTTTGGGCAAATGCTGTTGCAGTGCCTCTTAAAAAAGCTGTTGGTGAAAATAGATTAATTGTTGCCAATGAAGTTCCTATTACAGGTCTTGGTGAAGGTTGGTGGTTGTCACCTTATACTGCTAAGAAACATAATCTCAAAACAGCTGCAGATGTTATTGCTAGACCTGATTTATTTCCATACGCAGAAGATAAATCAAAGGGAGCCTTTGTTGGTTGTCCTGCAGGATGGGGCTGTCAACTAGTCAACCAAAATTTATTCAGAGCTTTTGAAATGGAAAAAAAGGGCTGGGTTCTAGTTGACCCAGGAAGCGCTGCTGGTCTTGATGGTTCAATGAATAAATCACTTACAAGGGGTGAAAACTGGTTTGGTTATTACTGGTCTCCAACTACTTTGATAGGAAAGCATAATCTAACAAAGGTTGACTTCGGAGTACCTTTTGTTGGTAAAGATCATTGGGACAACTGTATTGTTAAGCCAGAAAAAGAATGTGCAAGCCCTAAAAAATCTGCTTGGACAACCTCTGTTGTCAACACTGTAGTTACTTCTAATTTTAAGAAAAACGCTAGTGTTGCTCTAGATTATATCTCTGGAAGAGCATATCCTGGTAGTATAATGAATAAAATGCTTGTTTTCATGGACCAGGAAAAAGCCCAGGGTGAAGATGCAGCGTATGAGTTTTTAGAAAAACATGGTGCTGTATGGGAAAAATGGGTTAGTCCAGATGTAGCAAAAAAAGTTAAATCAAGTTTGTAATTTTAACTTAACATTTATAATCACTACTCTTACGAGTAGTGATTATTTTTTTAACTAAGGACTTATCCAAATGGACTGGTTTTTCAATTTCCCAGATATGAGCAGGTCTGATTTAAGAGAATTTAAAAAATCAGTTGATTTTGCATTTACAGATTTTTCACGAACACATGGTGAAAGCATAGAGAATTTTTTTGAACCACTTTTAATGTTTTTAGTCTGGTTTGAAAAATTTTTTATCAATACCCCCTGGCCACTAATAGTATTAGGCATATTAATTTTAGCTTGGATAGGATCACGATCAATTCTAATTGTTTTAGGTACTTTTTTTAGTTTTATGTTAATTGGCTATTTTGGTATGTGGGAAGATACCATGTCAACTTTGGCTATTATATTAGTAGCAACTTTTTTATGTATATCTATTGGGATTCCTCTTGGAATTGCAATGGCCAGAAGTAATAAAATTCAGGCTGCCATAGTACCCGTTTTAGATGTTATGCAGACGATCCCTAGTTTTGTTTACCTTATACCAGTTGTGATGCTTCTTGGAATTGGAAAGGTTCCTGGATTAATAGCCGTATGTATTTATGCTATTCCACCAATTGTTCGTTTAACAAATTTAGGTATTAGATTAGTGGATAAAGATGCTCTAGAAGCAGCAGACTCTTTTGGTGCTAATTACTGGCAAAAACTTATAGGGGTTCAAATTCCCCTCGCATTACCAACAATTTTTGCTGGTGTTAATCAGACTATTATGATGGCACTTGCGATGGTAGTTATTGCCTCAATGATTGGTGTAAAAGGGCTAGGGTTACCTGTTTTGCAAGCAATCTCAAATCAATATTTAGCTTTAGGCTTAATGAATGGTCTAGCAATTGTAATTCTTGCAATAATTTTTGATAGAGTGACCCAAAAGTTTGGCCTTAGAATGCAAAAATATAGAAATGATGGTAAGGATTGATTAGATGCGTAAAAACAATACACTGATCAAAATAAATCAACTTTATAAAATCTTTGGTGATGGCCAAGAAAATGCCCTTGAGCTTGTTAAAAATGGTATTGGGAAAGAAGAACTTCTTGAAAAATCGAATTGCGTTTTAGGGCTTAATAATATTAACCTTAATATTGAAAAAGCAAAAATACAAGTTGTCATGGGCCTGTCTGGATCAGGAAAATCTACACTTATTAGACACCTTAATAGACTAATCGAACCAACAAGTGGCGAAATTCATGTAAATGATATTAATATCTTAGAACTGAGCGATAAAGAATTGGTTCAGTTCAGACAAAATAATATGTCTATGGTATTCCAAAAATTTGCTCTATTTCCTCACAAAACAATCTTACAAAACGTTGGCTATGGTCTAGTTGTACAAAATATTCCAAAAGAAGAGTGGATTGAAAAAGCTACAAAATGGATAAATAGAGTAGGCTTAGAAGGATACGAAACCTATTACCCAGGACAGTTGTCAGGGGGAATGCAACAGAGAGTTGGCCTTGCAAGAGCATTAGCTACAGACGCAGAAATATTGCTAATGGATGAAGCCTTTTCAGCTTTAGATCCTCTTATTAGATCAGAGATGCAAAATATATTACTAGACCTTCAAAATGAACTACATAAAACAATTATTTTTATTACCCATGATCTTGATGAAGCTCTAAAAATTGGAGATAGAATAGCTATCTTACGTGATGGCAGCATGATACAAGATAGCGACCCGCAAGAAATAATAATGAACCCAGCAGATGATTATGTTTCTGACTTTATTAAAGACATCAACAGAGCCAGGGTCATCCAAGCCAAATCAATTATGACACCAACAAAAACTAAAAGCTCAGGCCCTGTAGTTCAAGAAAATATGGTTCTCGAGGATATACTTCAAATTATGTCAGATGACCCATCAAAGCCTGTTACAATTAAGGACTCAAAAGGCAACATTATAGGAAAAATTGAAATGGGTAACTTGATCGAAGGTATGAAAAGACCTAAATCCCAAGGGACAAATATTACTGGTTAGTTTTTCTTGCTCTTCCAATTTGGACTAAATTAAAATTGCTATTAATAAAATTTTCTGGGTCTAAGGCGTTGCGGAGGTCAATGACAATGTTACCTTTCATATATTTACTTAAATAATCAGGAAGTAGACCTCTGAATTCATTCCACTCTGTTAAAATTACAAGCGCGTCGCTGTTTTCAAGACAGGTTTCTAAATCATTGGAAAATTCAATATTTTTTAATAATTTTTTTGCCTCATTGATTGCAACTGGGTCATAAGCGGAGATAGTAATTCCATTTTCTTGCAATATTGGAATGATATCTAAAGACGGACTATCTCTCATATCATCTGTCTCTGGCTTGAAAGACAAACCAAGGATTGACACTTTTTTATTTGTTAAGTCATTGCCTAATTCTTTTAAAATTTTGTCAGCCATTTCTGATTTTCTTTTAGCGTTATATTTTACAACTGTATCAACAATTGAAATATCAGAATTATTTTGGTTAGCAGTTTTAACCAGAGCCACAGTATCTTTTGGAAAACAAGAACCTCCGTATCCTGGACCTGGATGTAAAAATTTATTACCAATTCTTTTATCTAAACCAATACCCTTAGCAACATCATGAACATCGGCTCCTATCTTTTCACATAAATCTGCCATTTGATTGATATAAGATATTTTCACAGCCAGAAAGGCATTAGCTGAATATTTTATTAACTCAGCTGTTTTCAAGTCTGTGAAAAGTATAGGTGTCTCTATCAAGAAAAGTGGTTTATACAAAGACGCAATTATTTTTTTTGCTTTTTCACTTTCAAAACCTACAACAACCCTATCAGGTCGCAAAAAATCTTGAATTGCATTACCCTCTCTTAAAAACTCAGGATTAGAAACAACGTCAAAGTCAGCATTGGGATTAACTTTTTTTATAATATTCTTAACTTCAAGTCCTGTTCCCACGGGAACAGTAGATTTAGTTACTACAACAGTGTAACCATCAATTTTCTTACCGATTTGCTCTGCAGCTTGATATACATAACTTAAATCTGCATGGCCATCTCCACGACGGCTAGGTGTTCCAACGGCAATAAAAACAATATCAGATTTTCTTATGTTACCATCTATATCGTTACTGAAAGTAAGCCTGCCAGCAGATTTGTTTTTTTTAATTAAATTTTCTAATCCAGGTTCATATATTGGAACTATATCTTTATTTAGATTTGATATTTTTTCTTGGTCTTTATCAACACAACAAACATTAAAACCAAATTCTGAGAAACAAGTTCCGGAAACAAGACCTACATAGCCTGTTCCCACCATAGTAATGTTCATTAATTAACCTTTTTCTAACAAAACGTAATACAGCTATTGACGAATAGCTTATATTACAATAATCAAACGCTATTCACTGTATAACTAAATTTTAAGGAATTGTGAATGAAAATTAAAAAAGCAATTTTCCCTGTAGGAGGTCTTGGAACAAGATTTCTTCCCGCAACCAAATCTATGCCGAAGGAAATGCTCCCAATCGTTGATAAGCCACTTATACAATATGCCGTTGAAGAGGCAGCTGAAGCTGGCATTGAGCAATTTATTTTTGTTACCAGTAGGGGAAAGTCAGCTATAGAAAATCACTTTGATCACTCCTTTGAGCTTGAAAATAATTTACTCTCAAAAGGAAAAAGAGATACTCTTAAAACTGCCCAGGAAATGTTGAAAATACCAGGCTCCTTTGCTTATGTAAGACAACAAGAACCGGCGGGACTTGGTCATGCGGTTTGGTGTGCTCGCCATTTAATTGCAAATGAACCAGTGGCAGTGATTCTAGCCGACGATTTGATCTATGGACCAAGCACAATTAAAGAAATGATAAAAAACTATACCTCCGGAAACATGTTGGCCGTGATGGAGGTCGATAAACAAGATGTTTCATCATATGGCATTATTACACCAGGTAAAGTTTTAGAAGATAATGTCACAGAAATTTTAGGACTTGTAGAAAAACCTTCTGTTGAAAAAGCTCCCAGCAACGAAGCTGTTGTTGGAAGATATATTATTGAGCCAGCTGTTTTCGATGTGCTTGAAAAGCAAAATAGGGGAGCAAGCAATGAAATTCAACTTACAGACGCAATAGCCAGTAGAATAGGTAAATCTCTTTGTAGTGGCTACAAATTTTCAGGGGAACGATTTGATTGTGGCTCTAAGCTAGGATTTATTCAAGCAAATATAAAGTTATCTTTGCAAAGATCAGAGATCAACAAAGAACTTACGTCTTGGCTCCAACATGAAATATCTAATGGTAAAAATTAATGTATAAACATCAGTTTGATCAAACAATATTGAGGTCTTATGACATTCGTGGTGTTTTTGAAAAAACTTTAAACGTGAAAGATGCTTTCATGCTTGGGTTTTTTTTTGGTATTACAGCTAAAGATCAAAATCAGTCAAAAGAAAATCCCTTAATTATAATTGGTATGGATGGACGCCTTTCTAGTCCAATTCTCGAAGAAAATCTTTCTCGTGGTTTAGAAGAAGCAGGTTGTGAAGTTTATAGAATAGGTCTAGGGCCTACACCTATGCTTTATTTTGCAAGTCATTATTTTAATGCAGACGGAGCCATTCAAATAACTGGAAGTCATAACCCAAAAAACTATAATGGCTTTAAAATTGTGCTAAACCAAAAACCATTTTTTGGCCAGGATATTCAAAACTTAGGACTTCTAGCACAAAAAGGTTTTGCTTGTGCGAAGAAAGGTTCTTCTAAAAAAGTTAATATTAATGAAAAATATATAGAAAAGCTAATCGAGCCTCTTAAAAAAATATCTAAGTCTCTTGATAATAAAACACTAGTTTGGGACTGCGGTAACGGAGCATGTGGGCCTAGTATTGAAAGTATTACAAGAAATCTTCCTGGAAAACACATAATTCTTTATTCAGATGTAGATGGAAACTTCCCCAATCATCATCCTGATCCTACTGATGTCTCTACGCTAGAAACTCTATCCCAAAAAATGAAAGAGGCTAACGCTGACTTAGGAATAGCATTCGATGGAGACGGTGACAGAATAGGGGTTATGGATAAAAATGGGCTTCCAGTTCCTGGTGATTTGCTCACTGCTTTTTTGGCAAACTCAATTAAAGATAAGGTAAATAAAACTGTCATTTTAGATATTAAGTCAAGTAATGTTGCTTATGAAAAGATTATGTCCTTAGGTTTTAATGCAGAAATAGGCAAAACTGGCCACTCAAATATCAAAAAAAGAATAAAGGAAATCAACGCTCCTTTAGCTGGTGAAATGTCTGGTCATATTTTCTTTGCTGATAATTACTTTGGGTTTGATGATGCAATTTACGCTTCAATAAGGTTAATAGAGTTATTAGCAAATGATATTAGCCTTCATGAGTTTATATCATCCTTGCCAGTTACCTATCCGTCACGTGAAATAAAAGTATATTGCCCAGACAACGTAAAGTTTAAGACTATGGAAAATATATCAAATGAAGTTTTAAAAAATTATAATTCTAAAGATATAATCACAATTGATGGTATCAGAGCAAAAAACAAGTTTGGCTGGTGGCTTATTAGAGCCAGTAATACAGAAGAAGCCCTAGTAGTTCGTTTTGAGGGAAATTCTGCAGAAGACAAAAATGAGCTATTTAATGAAGTAAAATACCTCCTTAATAATGAAGGATTAACTTTAGAAACTATCTAAATAATGATAATGTTTAATTATTTAAATTTATAAATCTGGGGAAATATATGACTAATAGGATAAAACGTGGAAACTTGAATGTAGCTGAAACTCTTGTAAATTTCATTGAAAAGGAGGCTCTTCCTGGTACCAACATTAGTGCAGATAGGTTTTGGGACAAACTTGAAAAAATCCTAAATAAATTTGTCCCAGAAAATAAAAGACTTCTTGAAGTCAGAGCTAAAATGAAAAGTCAAATTGATGATTTTTATAAATCAAACTCTGGAAGAGATGTCCCTCACGATGAATATATAAATTTTTTAAAACAAATTAATTATATAGTACCCCAAGGTGAAAATTTTAAAATCGAAACTGAAAATGTAGACCCAGAGCTTGCTCTTAAAGCAGGCCCTCAACTAGTAGTTCCAGTTACTAACGCTCGTTATGCGCTAAATGCTGCTAATGCTAGATGGGGAAGTTTATACGATGCACTTTATGGAACTGATGCTATTTCAGATGAGGGTAATGCCAAAAAAACTGATTCATATAATCCAATAAGAGGACAAAAAGTTGTTACTTTTGGCAGAGAGTTTTTGGACAAAAATTTTCCTTTAGAAAGTGGCTCTCATAAAAATGTCACAGGCTATAATATAGTTGATGACGCTTTAGTAGCCAACTTAAAGGGTAATATTAATAGCAAACTTAAAAACCAAAAACAGTATATAGGATTTCAAGGCGAAGTTAACGAACCAAGTTGTATTTTACTTAGAAACAATAATATTCATGTTGAAGTATTAATTAATAGAAATGGCAATATTGGGTCCGGTGATGATGCAGGTATAGATGACATTATTTTAGAGTCTGCCTTAACTACTATACAAGATTGTGAAGATTCCGTTGCCACAGTTGACGCAGAAGATAAAGTCTTAGCATACAGGAATTGGCTTGGACTAATGAAAGGAGATCTTGAAGACACTTTTGAGAAAAATGGTAAGATGCTTACTAGAAAACTTAACCCCGATAAAACTTACTCGACTTCTAATGGTAATTATACATTACCAGGCCGCTCTGTAATGTTAGTCAGGAATGTCGGTCATCTTATGACCAATCCTGCTATCTTGTTAAATGATGGTAATGAAATTCCAGAAGGCATTATGGATGCTATGATAACCTCATTAATTGCTATTCACGATATTAAAGTTAACAAAATGAATTCTAGATCGGGGTCAGTTTATATTGTTAAACCAAAAATGCATGGTCCTGAGGAAGTAAAATTTGCATGTGACATTTTTACTGCTGTTGAGGAAGCACTCCAGTTAGATGAAAACACACTTAAAATTGGTATTATGGATGAAGAAAGAAGAACAACTGTCAATTTAAAAGAATGTATTCGTGCAGCTAGGAAAAGAACTGTTTTTATTAACACTGGTTTTCTTGACAGGACAGGTGATGAAATACATACAGCTATGGAAGCTGGACCAATTATTCGAAAAGGAGATATCAAAAGTGCAAAGTGGATATCTGCTTATGAAAATAACAATGTAAAAATTGGCCTTGATTGTGGATTATCAGGCAAAGCCCAAATTGGAAAAGGAATGTGGGCAATGCCAGATTTAATGGATGAAATGTTAAAACAAAAAATTAGTCATCCAAAAAGTGGTGCTAATACCGCTTGGGTACCTAGCCCAACAGCGGCAACTCTTCATGCACTCCACTATCATGAAGTGAATGTTTTTGAAATTCAGAAAGAAAAACTAAACGATAGTAATAATTACCTAAACGATATCCTTCATATTCCAGTATCAAAAGGCTATAATTGGTCCCCTCAGGAGATTCAAGAAGAAATGGAAAATAATGCCCAAGGTATACTTGGGTATGTTGTGAGATGGGTAGATCAGGGAGTAGGTTGTTCTAAAGTACCCGATATAAATAATATTGGCTTAATGGAAGATAGAGCTACGTGCCGTATTTCTAGCCAGCACCTTTCTAACTGGATGAAGCATGGTATTTTTTCAAAAGATCAACTCATTCAAACAATGAAAAAAATGGCTAAAGTTGTTGATGACCAAAATAAAGATGACAAAAACTATATGTCAATGTCTGATGATTTTGATAAATCAATTGCCTTCAAAGCCTCCCTCGATTTAATATTGGAGGGAAATATAAGTCCATCTGGATATACTGAGCCAATACTGCACAAAAGAAGGCTAGAACTAAAATCTATGCTTGGTTAGCCGCTCTTGCAGCATGTCTTAGGTTATCAATTGGAACTAATTTTCCAGATCTTTTTATGTGCCAAAAAGTCCAACCATTGCATGCTTGAAGCCCTTGAAGATGGGCACCAACAGAGTGAATTGAGCCTTTCTTATCATTAGAAATTAAGCTTCCGTCGGCTCTGATTTTAGCCGTCCACCTATTTCTAATATCTTGAAGTAGCTCACCTGGATAAATCAATCCTTGCTCAATTAATTGTCCAAAGGGAATTCTTGGCTCTTCAACTTTCCTTGGCGTTTGGATTAATTCCATTGATTCAATTTCGTCAACTGCCTTAATTCTTTTGTCTGCCTCCATTGCGTATTTTGCATTTTGTTCAATGCCAATAAAGTTTCTTCCAAGTTTTTTTGCTACAGCACCAGTTGTGCCTGTGCCAAAAAAAGGATCAAGTATTAAATCTCCCACATTACTACTAGACATAATAACTCGACTTAAAAGATTTTCTGGTTTCTGAGTAGGGTGTATTTTCTTTCCATTTTTATCCTTAATTCTCTCGTTTCCAGTACAAATTGGAAGGGTCCAATCAGAGCGCATTTGAAGATCACCATTTAATGACTTCATAGCCTCGTAGTTAAAAGTATATTTTGAAGATTTATTTTTAGATGCCCATATCAATGTTTCGTGAGCATTAGTAAAGCGACGGCCACGAAAATTTGGCATTGGATTTACTTTTCGCCAAATAATATCATTTAAAAGCCAAAAATCCAGATCTTGTAAAATATAGCCTAACCTAAAAATATTATGATATGAACCAATTACCCACATTGCTCCATTTGGCTTAAGTACTCGCCTAGCTGAAGTCATCCACTCTTTAGTGTAAAGATCATAATCTTTAATGGTATCGAACTTATCCCAACTCTCACTTACACCATTTACCCTCGTTTGATCAGGTCTAGAAAGTTCTCCACTTAATTGCAAATTATATGGCGGATCAGCAAATATTAGATCTATGCTTTCCGCTGGTATATTATTCATTTGTTCTATACAGTCACCAACTATGACACGATTTTTAAATTTATTAATTGACATTGAATAACGTAGAAACCTTAATTAATAGTTAATATACTGTGGATAAAATAATAAATAATCATTTAAGTCAATGACTTAGTTTGAAATTTTTAAGTTATACAATATGTGTATATTTTTTAAAATTTATTTACTAAATATAGTAGAAATAGGTTTGAAAGATTTTCTATGAAATGGCAAAACGCCATATTTTGATATCTCTTCTCTATGTTTTGCTGTTCCATAACCATAATGACTGTCAAACGAATAGTTTGGATATATCAAGGAATAGTGCCTCATTATACTATCTCGTGTCTCTTTAGCTATGATGCTTGCTAAAGCAACTGTCATAGAAATAGTATCTCCTTTAACTAATGGAATGACGTTTGAAAGTTTGAGATTTAATTTATTATTACCTAAATCATCGTCCACACTATTTAAATCAGGCTTATACTTTCCATCTACGTAAATCATATATTTATCAAATGTTTTTGTAGATGAAGAATTAATGATAGTAATGAGTGAAAAAATAGATCTTTTCATGGCTATAGTATTAGCAAATGTAAGACCATAAAGGTCAATCTCTCTCTCTGTTGCAATTCCAGTAGAATATTTAACTAAGTTACTAATTGATTTGAAAATTTGTTTTCTTTTCAAATGTGTAAGCTTTTTGCTATCGTTTATATCTGAGCTTAATTTCTCATGTTGTTGAAAATCAATCCAACAAGACGCAGCGACTAATGGGCCTGCCCAGGAACCTCTTCCCGCCTCGTCTATGCCAATCATTATAAAATTTTTTTTAAAGTAATTGTTTTCTAAATTAAAACTTGGCATTAATTTTTTAAACGAAAATTTTTATGCTCATTCAACCTTGGCATTATTTCAACAAAGTTACACGGTTTATGTCTAATATCTAGTTGATGAACAAGAATATCGTCCCAACCATCACGGCAAGCAGATGGAGAACCTGGTAAGCAAAATATATAAGTGCCGTTTGCAACGCCTGCTAATGCTCTTGATTGTAATGCTGAGGTTCCTATTTTTTTATAAGACATCCAGCGAAACATCTCACCGAAACCATCAATTGATTTTTCAAATAATGTTTGCATAACCTCAGGGGTGATATCTCTACCTGTAAGACCAGTTCCTCCTGTAGAAATAATGACATCTATTTTTTCATTTTTAATTAAATTTGAAAATAGATTAGATATCATTTGAAATTCGTCTTTGACTATTTCTCTTACTAAAACTAAATGTCCTGCTTCAGTAATTCTTTGATTTAAGAGATCTCCTGATTTATCGTTTTCTAATGTTCTAGTGTCTGAGATAGTTACAACTGCAATATTTACTGGTAAAAATTCTTTATCATTAATCATAAACTTAACTACCTGTTTCCGAATTAAAAAAAATTTTGGAATTTATGGGTTTTCCAGAAGCCAAGACTGATAAAATACTATTTTTCTCCTTAAACCGAGCTTTATAAATCCATAAGTTAGTTAGCACTAACTTAATATAATTTCTTGTTTCCCTCGCTGGTAAACTTTCTAACATTAACAAACTGTCACTATCTTTATATTTTTTATCTTCTGTCCATTTTTTAAAATTACCTGGTCCTGCATTATAACTAGCTAACATCCACATTAAATCATTATTAACAATTGGGAGATCTAAGAGAAATTTCATGTATTTTGAGCCAATATAAATATTATCAGAAGGTCTATAAAGTAAGTAATTTTTGCTTCTTCT
Organism: Candidatus Marisalimonas marina; assembly: GCA_038131365.1. GTDB lineage: Bacteria > Pseudomonadota > Alphaproteobacteria > Puniceispirillales > Marisalimonadaceae > Marisalimonas > Marisalimonas marina. The sequence goes on from JAYPPH010000002.1 coordinate 96,306, forward strand.
TAATCTATATTCTCTGTCCTTCATAATAAAGGCAGCAGTGGAAGGTATTATTTGCAATACACCCATAGCCTTTGAAGAACTTTTTGCTCTCGGATTAAAACCAGATTCCTGTCTGGCAACAGCATAAATGAGAGCCCTATCCTTATTATCAGTAGTTTCAATTTTCCATGAAGGGATTGGATATAAGCCACCCAAATAAATTTTATTGTGATCATTTCTTAGAATTGCTGCCAGTCTGAATGTTATTCCTGGCATATTATTTCTTGAAAAAAAGCTTAATAATTGTGGATAATATTTTGTGTCAAATTTAACAATTATTTTTCTAAATTCTCTCGCAGCTTTGTGAAATTCTTCAACTTCTATTAAAGCTAAAGCTCTCAAACCACCTTTGAACGATCTGATTTTGTTTAAAAAATTATTGTCAAATTCTGGTAAGGAAAAATCTGGCTTATATTTATAACCCAATGACGCCATTGCCAATGATCCATAAAATGTCCTCTCCCTTTCAGCGGCTTTATTAAGATGATAATTTGCTTTTTCTGCGTTTCCTAAATGATATGCAGCCCGAGCTGACCAATATCCACCAGCAGCAACAATACCGTCTGGCCCATTAGCTTTGGATAATTTATTAAAAAAAAATTCAGATTGAATAATGTCTTTGCTTCGCCATGAAGACAAACCTCCAGCCCAGAGCGCTAGAGGTTTATCTTTTTCTGATAAGCTAAGTGAAATACGCGCTTGTCTTATAGATTTATAGTCTTTTCCAAAAATAAAATAGGCATATGATAACTCTGATCTAAGTTGAGAAAGCTCGTTTTTGGTTAGAAGGCGCTTAACCTCTTTGTTATTAAGTAAATTTTCTGCATACTGAGTGTTTTTTTTATTAATGGCTCGTCTAAATTTGATAGATGTTAAATAAGAATATTTTTTATAACGTTTATTATCGAGTGGAAAAGCTGGCTTTAATAAGTTTTTCTTGTAGGTACCGTATCCATTTAAAAAACCCGGTGTTGGTTCCTTGAAATTTTTTGATTTCTTTGGCTTACGCTTTATTGCTATCCTAGCTATTCTAGTCGCATCCGGGTGATCATTATATTGTTCCAACCATAATCTAAGTTCTTCATAAGAGCTTCTCCAACCAGTAGGATGTAGGTATCTTTCAGCGTAAACATTTCCAAGTAAAATTTTATTTTTTAATTTTGAAATTAACCTATCAACTTGTTTCCATTCTTTGGATTTTTTGTTTTTTATTGGTTTTTTTTGTATTTCAAATATTTTTTTATAAATTTTAATGTCGTCTGAAGACAGATATCTATCTTTATTTTGAGCATTTGCCAAAAAAGGGGTAATAAATAGGGATATGTTAAATATCAGAACTAAAACTTTAATTTTATTTATAACAATTAACATTAACGATCTTCTTTAATTTGTTCTCTTAATAATTTCATGTCTTCCCATGCCTGTCTTTTCATATCAGGCCTTGTGATTAGATAAGAAATATTTAACGTCGGCAATACTTTTGATACGATTTCTTTTTGATTATTTGTTGTTAAACATAATTTGTGCCATTTACCTCTAGATTTGGTAATAGCTTGATTTGTTTTTAATGTAAAGTTGGTAGCAATTTCTCCAAGACATAGTATAGTAGTAGGTTTCAAAATTTTTATTAAATCATAGATATACGGACGACAAATTTCTATTTCAATATTCGTTGGATACCTGTTACCAGGTGGTCTCCATGGTATGCATGTTCCTATAAACACATCTTCGATTTTAAGTCCTATTGCATTGAGCATCTTCTTGAAAAGAATCCCCTTGTCTCCTACAAATGATTGACCTGCCATGTCCTCGACTGAATTAGGCATTCCATCTAATATTAATATTTTAGAATCATAACTTCCTTGAAAAGGTATAAAATTAACAGCTGTTTTCTTTAAATTACAACCTTCTAGATTTTTGAAACTTTTTTCTAATTCCTTGATTTCAATATCAACCTTCAATTTTTTATCAACAGTGGTATTAATTTTTTTAGATTGAGAAATTGATTTAAGATCAGAGCCTTGTTTTTGATCGTCAACTATTAAATTTATTCCAATGTCTTGGTAAAATTGAATAAAACTAATTATATCTTTGCTTTTTAACATACTTAACATTCTTAGTTATTAATTATTAATTTCCTGAACATAGTAAAATATATATAATTAATTTAGATTGTTTTTCTTTTTATATAAAGTGGTTAATTTCTTAAGGCAGCTTTCATGATTAAAATTATATTCGCCCTAATTGCTTTATTTAATTTATTGAGCTGTACCCCTAACAATCATAAAATACAAATCTTGCAAAATTTTAAAACAGAACAAATAAGCACGTATACTTCAAAATATCTTGTGATAAATTACTCAATTTCCAAAGGAGATTATAAAACTGTAAATAGTATTTTAAATAAAGACTTAAATAATGATGAGTTGTTGAAATTTAAATTTTTCTCAAATTTAGTAAGTGGTAATTTTAATAATGCTAATAAAGTATCAAAATTAATTACAACTGAAGAAAAACAAAATGGTCTTTATTTAATACCTAAGTATATTTTAAATATAAAAAATAATAAATTTGAAGAAAATTATAAAATCTCATCAGATAATGAGATTTTTTTTGCTCTTAAAAAAGTAAATAATCTTATAAATTTATGGTCTGATATTAAAACACATCGACATAATTTTGATCTTAACGAAAGCTTCAATAATACTTCTCTACACGAATTACTGATTTTAGAAAATTTTTATGATTACAAAGAACTAAATGTAATTGCTGATTTTATTTTTAATAATCAATTATTAAATCAAAATGACTACTTATTTTTAGCCGGCTTTTACTTTAGACATGGTAATTTTGAAAAGTTTAATGAAATTATTGAAACTAAATTAAGCAATCAACTTGATAAAAAATTAATAACAAAAAATTTTATACTTAAAAATGACGTTTTTAGCCAAACTCCAAATCTCCAAGTTATCATGTCTTCAAAATTATATAACATTGCTATAGAAGAAAATAAAACTGGCGACAAATATAGAAGCTTACAGAAAATTTTATTAGAAACTAGCCTCTTTCTATGCCCTGAAATGGATATAGCTAGATATTCTTTAGCAGAAGTATATATGTCAGATAAATTATATGATATTTCTCTTGAGAAATTGAATACTATAAATCCTAAATCTTACTATTTTTTAGCAGCCAGCTTAAAAAAATTGTCCATTAATAAATTGCTACTTGAAAGAGATAATTACGGTAAACTGCTATTTCAAAAAATTAAAAATTGGCCAGAAAATCAGAGCTTTCTTTATGAATTAGCTGATTATTATAAGTTAAAAAAAGAATATAAAAAATCCTTAAAAATATATGAAAAATTAATAAAACAATTTCCTGATAATGAACGTTTAATTTTTTTATATGCCTCTAATTTAGATAAAGTTAACAAATGGAAACAAGCAAAGAATTTATTCTTAGAACTACTTAAGAAAAACCCCAAAGATACTTATACCCTAAATTATATTTCATATAAACTGGCCTTGAGAAATGAAAATTTAGATTATGCATTAAATTTAATCAAGAAAGCCCTAACATTAGATCCAGAAAATGGATATTTTCTTGATACTATTGGATGGGTAGAATTTAAAAGAAATAATCTCGAAAAATCTGTGTTTTATCTTGAAAAGGCTACATCCTTGCTTCCAAACAGTGACGAAGTTTTAGATCATTTAGGAGACTGTTATCTTAAGTTAAACAGAACCAATGAGGCTATATATGAATGGAAAAAAGCTTTAAAATATGTACAGAATGATGTTTTAAGAAAAAATATTCAAAAAAAAATAAAAGATAATGAATAAAACCTTTTACATAGACGCACCTGCAAAAATTAACATTAACTTATTTGTAAAAGATAAACTAAAAAATGGACTTCATTCATTAGAAAGCGATATTTGTTTTGTAGAATTGGCTGATAATATTTTCTTTCGGTTCTGTGATAAAGATGTATTTTTACAAGACAATCTTAAGAAACAATTTTTAATCAATCCACATGATAATTTAATTCTAAATGCTTTAAATAAATTTAGACAGTTAACTGAGTGGAATAAAAACTTCTCTATTTACCTAGAAAAAAATTCCAATTGGTGCCGGTCTTGGTGGGGGTTCAGCTAATGCTGCAGCAACTCTCATTTTATTAAGAAAGTTATTTAATCATCAAACTAAAGTTAACAAACTATCAAAGAATGCTCTTTTTGAAATTGGAAAATCAATTGGATCCGATGTTCCAGCATGTATAGAGAGTAAAGACTTAAAACTTAGAGGATATGGGGATAAAATTAAAAGAAATAAAATGCCTTATAATTTTTATTTTTTAATAATTAATCCAAATATTAAGTTATCTACTAAAGATGTATTTGATCATTTTGAAAAAAACTCAGATAAAAAAATTCCAAAAACCAATATGTTCTGGGAGAAAATTAATATTTATAATTCGCTTATTTCATCCGCAGTATTTTTAGAACCTGAAATATTAAATGTCCTAGATACTTTCAAAAAATCAAAAAACATTGTTGCGTATGGAATGAGTGGAAGCGGCTCATCATGTTTTGGTATTTTTAATAATTTAAGTGATATTGAAAATTCTTTGAAACATTTTAAAAAAGAATATTTCATGTGGTATGGCAAAAAAAAAGATTATAATCTTAATAGGGTTGTTTATTCTAAAGTTCTTGAAAATAAATATTAAATAATGTAATTCAGTTAATTATTGGGGCGTAGCCAAGTGGTAAGGCATCGGGTTTTGATCTCGTGTACCGTAGGTTCGAATCCTACCGCCCCAGCCAAATCAATTTAAAAATTAATTAAAAAACAACTATAATTATTTTAATTTCTCATGAGAAATTTATACAATTCTACTTAATGACATTCATGTTCTTGAGACTATCAAGACATTCTGTAAGAATATCACCTGATACATCTTTAAATTGATTTCTTAGGTTCCTTTCATTAATCGTTTCTTGTTTAAGTATATAAGCTATTATATTTTTGAACTTATCAGGTATTTGAACACTACCTTTTGGGCTTGTTAAATAAGGTTTATTTTCTTTAATTTCAAAATTTATTGAATTATCAACAAAATATGTAGCACCTTCAGACACAATTTTTTTAACAGAATACGCTTGCATATTATATGTCCAATTTTGAATAGAATTAGTTACAACGTCTAACGCTTCCTTTGAATTTATTAAATTATTCAATTCGTTAGATAGTTTTTTTAAGAGTTTTTGAAGCTCGTCTGTATTAGAGTTTACCTTAATATCGCTTCGCATAAATTCGTTCAAAATAAAATTTTGCCAAAGACTTGTTAAAGCATCAATAGATTTAAAATACGTTAATCCAAAAGCTATGTGTATAGCTCCATTTTGAGAGGCTAGGGCATCATGATATTGCCCTCTTGGAATATAAAGTAAATCTCCAGGCCTAAGAGTGACTTGTTCAATAATTTTTCCAGCTCTTTTTCTTCTTTCATCACCACTTAATTTAAAAACTGGATGATTAATGGGACTTTTCTCAATATTTTCATATATATTCCAAACCTTTTCTCCTTCAAAATGAATAGCAAAAACATCATGCAGGTCAAAGTGAGGGCCAAATGCTTGGTGACTTGCCATAGAAAAGTATAAGTTTCCTTGACACCTACCATTTGTTAGTTTTTGGAGATCATCTACAAATTTTAATAAATTTAAATTATGCTTTTGTATATCATTCAAAATGATGGAAGCTCCTCTAGAAACCAAATTCTGTACCTTATTAACATCAGGTCTATAATTTTGTCCATTAATATCTAAGCTTGGTGAACTGTAATCACTAAAATTTATTTTTTTTTGATCTAACATCATTATGAAATTATGATTGTTCCAAATATTTGTTTTTGAAAGTATTTCATCTAGGATGTCTAAGCTCATTATGTTTTCAAAATTTTCTATAAAATTAGGCTTGTACAAGTAATTTTTGCCAAAATGATTTTTAAAAAAACTATCTCCAAATTTTTCTTTAAGGTTTTTCAAAATTATTTCTCCTATAAAGTCTCTATAATGGCCTCAACAGCCTAAAATTGAAAACTATATAAACCATTATTGTTTGATAATAAAAAAGAGGACTTTGGCTCTAATTTATTTAATTTCTGTTTCAGTCTATAAATATGTGTTTCTAACGTATGTGTATTTACACTCTCTGAAACACCCCAAATTGAACTTAATAAATCATTTTTCGTTAATTCAATGTTTTTATTACTGCAAAAATATAAAAGGAGTTTATTTTCTTTTTCGGTAAGGTGTTCTTTGTTTTTTGAGTTAAGGTTAATTAAAACTTTTTCATAGGGTAAAAATTTTAAATCATTCATTAAGAATATATCAGAATTTTGGTAAGTGTTTGTACTTAATAAATTTTCTAATTCTTTCAATAAATGAGAGACTTTAAATGGTTTTTCTAACAGAGTAATTTGTTTTTCTGTCATATTTAAATAAGAATGATTTCTATCATAATAACCTAATAATTTAGTAACTTTATTATTTAGATTATAATTTTCAAAAATATTTTTGAAATCTTCACTTATGTTATTTAGGTTTAGTATTAATATGTTAATTGTTAATCTTTCAATTAATTCGATCAAATCTTTTTCATCTGTTGCTTCATGAATCTGGTATATTTCTTTTATAGAAAGTTGTTCTTTTAAAATCTGGTTTAATTTTATTTCTTTTTCATATATTACTATTACTGATTTTTCTTCCACTACTTAAACCTTAAAGTTAAACCTCTATTATGAATAATATAAACTTAACATTAAAAATAGAAAGGGCAATATCAGAACTTCGAAGAGGTAGTAAGGTAGTCATTACTGATAATAATAATAACCTTTCTATTTTAATAACACCTGCTGAGCTAATACGAGATGATACTGTAGATGAATTTTCAAAATTAGCAAAGTCTAGACCAAACATACTTTTATCAGCTAACCGTTGTAAAGCTATAGGTATTAATACAGATAATAAACCTTGTTCGATACTGATAAACAAAAATTGGAATTCATCAGATATCATGTCGATTTGTTTACCACTCTCTAATCAAGAAAAACCAGAAATCAGTGGTGTTATTTCAGAAAGCACAAATGGTATAGCCTCCTCAGCCCTTTTACTTTTGAGACAAGCCAGGCTATTACCTGCAGCAATAATAAGTTTAGTAAGTTATATTCCAATCGAAAATATTAGAGACTGGTGTTTTAAAAACAACCTTATACATGTAGAATTACAAGATATAATAATGTATGAAGAGGTTAGTGCTGACAGCCTGGTAATGGAAGTTAAGGCAAATGTCCCTCTATCATACACTGATAACTGCGAAATAGTTATGTTTAGACCAAGAGATGGTGGACACGAACATTTTTGCTTGATTTTTGGAAAAACAAGAGAAATGCAAAAATCCTCCAGGACTAATCCACTCGTCAGAATACACAGTCAGTGTATTACTGGGGATATCCTAGGAAGTCTTAAGTGTGACTGTGGCGAACAGTTAAAACACTCTATCAAAATGATGGCTGATGCTGATGAAGGTGTTTTGGTATACTTGGCTCAAGAGGGACGCGATATAGGGCTATTAAACAAACTTAGAGCATATTCATTACAGGAAAGTGGTATGGATACTGTTCAAGCTAATGAAGATTTAGGCTTTAACGATGACGAGAGATTATACTATCCAGCAAAGCAAATGCTATCACAACTACAAATAAGCCAAGTCAGATTAATAACTAACAACCCCAATAAAGTTCAACATCTAAATAATTTGGGGATAAATGTTACGGAAAGAATTCCGATCAAGATAAAGCCTAACAAACACAACAAGAGCTATCTTAAGACAAAATCAAAAAAGTCTGGTCACTTGCTCTAAATAATTATTCTCTATTTCCAAAAATTGCAGAACCCACTCTAACTGAAGTGGCACCAAATTTTATTGCCTCTTTGAAATCGTTACTCATACCCATTGATAACTCTTTCAAATTATTTCTATCTGCAATTTTTTTAAGTAAAGCAAAATGCATAGCAGGCTCTTCATTTAATGGAGGTATACACATCAAACCTACTACTGGTAATCTTAGATCTTCTTTACAATATTTTATGAAGCTATCTGATTGAAGAGGTTCGATACCACTCTTCTGAATTTCACTTCCAGTATTAATTTGTATAAAGAAACTCTTAGTTTTAACGTTTTCGTTAAAGTTCTTTGCAATCTCTTTTGCAAGCTTTTCCCTATCAATTGTCTCTATAACATCAAAAAGATTTAGTGCTTGTTTTACTTTATTCGTTTGAAGGGGACCAATTAATCTTATCTCCAAGTTTTTATATTGTTGTATTTTCAAAGCCCATCTTTGTTGAGCTTCTTGTACTCTGTTTTCTCCAAAATATTTATGGCCAGCCTCTAAGGCTTCAATCACCTTTTCTTCGTTTTGTTTTTTTGAAACTGCTACTAGTTTAGGTAGGGGATATTTTGCAAAGTTACTATTTTTGTGTGTATACTCAATTGTGCTTTTAATTATATCTATATTTTCTTTTATTCCGTACAATAATGTCTCCTATTAGGATAAATTTTAAAAATCATCAATAGTTGCAAAAATACAACACGCAAGAAAAAAAAGTGATATTTTTGTCATTATTTCTAGTATTCTATTAATAGTTATTCTATTTATAATACAAATGTTTCTATGGTGGAAACATAATTAACCTGTTTTCTTTTTAGAAAACATCTTAAAAAGGGGATACGCAATGCGTAAATTACTTTTAGGTACAACTGCTTTAGCTGCTGCTGCTACTCTTTCAGCAAACGCTGCATTAGCAGATGTTTCAATTTCTGGTTACTATGAGTGGGATTATCAAAATGTCGACTCAGAAATAACCACTAATGATGGAACATCTTTTGGTAGTGATTCAGAAATTACATTTTCAAATTTTCAAACAAAACTGATTCAGGTTTAGACAATTGCTTTAATGTTACTGAAATGAATCAGATGATGGTGATGTGAGCTTCTATCACATGATGAAAAGTTCATTTTCAATTTCTGGTGGTTTTGGTAAAATTAGTTCTTGGTGGAAATGACGGTGTTGGTGACAACTACGGTGTTGCTAATCAGACCTTCCTGCTGAAGAAAATATACAAGCTGGTCAGTCAATTCTATTGGATAACATAACCATCTGATTAAATGCATGACTGATATTATTGGCTTATCTGGTGATAATAAACAAGTATGCATATCACTTACCTGCAATGGGTGGATTAACTGCTGGTGTTTCTTACACTGATTCAGGTGCAGCTGGATCAACAGATTCAACAGAAGTTGGTTTTAAATATACAATGGATGCTGGTGGTGCTTCTATAACAATTGGTGGTGCAACAGGTACAACAAAGAAGTTTCTCTACACAAGATGAAGATACACAAGTTATTGGTGTCAAAATTAGTTTCTGGTAACATTACAGCTGTAGTTTCTCAGGCAATCAACTATGAAGCATGCAGCTGAAGATGAAAGATGAAGAGTCAAATGGTGCTGCTGTTCAGTTTTAAAGTTTCTGATGGTATGACTTTTACTGCACATACAGTTGAAACTGAAGATAGATTTAGTACTACTAGTGAAGAAGTACACAAACTCAGGTGTTGAAATTGCTTACACAATTGCATCTGGTTTAACTGCTTACATAAACGTAGAAGATTATGACTATAAAAAAGGAACAAGTACTAGTGACAATGATAACGGAACAGTTTCAAAACTTACAATTAAAGCAACATTCTAATTGCTTTAGAATTAATTATAAGAAGGGCGGCAAATGCCGCCCTTTTTTATATGATTAAATTTTAATTGATGTATTATGTAAACTTTATTAGAACAAATTATATCTATTTATAAGGTAAAAAAATGATTAAATATTTTATGATACTTCTAATTACTCTTTTAGTATCATCTTGTTCAAAGAATCAAGTTGTAACTAATCCTATTACAGGCGAAAAACCTACACCTGGTATTTTTTCAAAGGATGCTTCAAAAGGTATCTCACTAGATCAAATTCTTAACCCACAAAATAGAGACGGAATAAGCGCTAATGTTAATGGCTTCCTCTGGAGGGCTTCTCTAAATGTTTTATCTATCGCTCCATTAATATCGACTGATGCTTTAGGCGGCACGATTATAACTGACTGGTATATTAATAAAAATATCAAAAACCAGAGAATAAAAATAACAGCTTTCATAAAAACAAGCGAATTAAGATCCGATGGAATAGACATCAAAGTTCATGTTCAAAAAAAAGAAAATGGGGTCTGGTCTGATACTATGACAAACGAGAAACTAGAATCTCAAATAGAAGACCAAATTTTAAATGAAGCTCGAATTTTAAGAATTAATTCACTTAAATAATCTAATCCTATGAAATATAACCCTTCCATTATTGAAAAAAAATGGCAAAAAAAGTGGGCTGATAAAAAAGTCTTCAAAGCCAAGATTGATTATAACAAACCAAAATACTATGTCCTAGAAATGTTCCCATATCCATCTGGAGCCATACACATGGGACATGTTCGCAATTATACCTTAGGTGATTTAGTAGCTAGATATAAAAAAGCCCGTGGTTTTAATGTTCTTCACCCAATGGGTTGGGATGCATTTGGTTTACCTGCTGAAAATGCCGCTATTGAGAATAAAACACTTCCATCTAAGTGGACTTACTCCAATATTGAAAGTATGAAATCACAGTTAACGCAAATGGGTCTTTCATATGATTGGGATAGAGAATTAACAACTTGTAATCCAGATTACTATAAATTTGAACAAAAGATGTTTCTTGATTTTTTCAAAGCTGGAATTGCATACAAGAAAGAAACTTTAGTTAATTGGGATCCAATAGAACAAACAGTTCTTGCTAACGAGCAAGTCGTCGACGGGAAGGGTTGGCGTTCTGGAGCTGAGATTGAAAAGAAAAAAATGAAGGGGTGGTTTCTTAAAATTTCAGATTTTGCAGATGACTTACTGGAAGAGCTAAAAAATTTAAAAGATTGGCCCGATAGAGTTAAAATTATGCAAAATAATTGGATTGGAAAGAGTGATGGCGCCACTATAAATTTTTCAATTGATAACTCTGATGAAAAAATAGAAATCTATACAACAAGACCCGACACTATTTTTGGAGCTACTTTTATTGCTATTTCACCACTGCACCCACTAGCCTCTAAGATTGCAGAAAGTGATGAAGAAGCTCTTAATTTTATTAATTTTTGTCAAAAGCAATCTACAAAAGAAGCTGACATAGAAAAAGCTGAAAAATTTGGTTATGAAACCACTTTATTAGTTAAACACCCATTTAAAGAAAAGACGTATTTAAGATTATTTATAGCAAACTTCATTTTAATGGATTACGGAACTGGCGCAATTTTTGGTTGCCCAGCACACGATCAAAGAGACTATGATTTTGCGAAAAAATATAATATTGATATTATACCAGTTATAGAAACTAAAGAAAAACTTCCCTACATAGGTGATGGTATTCATATAAATTCTGAATTCTTAAATGGATTAGATACTAAAAGTGCTATAGGGAGGTCTATTAAAGAATTAGAAAAGTTAAAAATTGGTAAAGAGACAATAACATATCGTATCCGTGACTGGGGTGTGTCACGTCAACGTTATTGGGGATGCCCAATACCTATTATTTATTGTAAAAAATGTGGCGAAGTACCTGTTTTGGAAGAGGATCTTCCTGTCAACTTACCTGAGGATATAAATTTTGATATTAAGGGTAATCCACTCGATGCACATCCAACTTGGAAGCACACTAAATGTCCAAACTGCAACCAGCCCGCTGTTAGAGAAACAGATACTTTTGATACTTTTTTTGAATCAAGTTGGTATTTTGCAAGATTTACAGACTTAAATCCTAAGCAGGCATTTTCAAGGGATGCTTTAGATTACTGGATGCCAGTAGACCAATATATAGGTGGCGTTGAGCATGCTGTTATGCATTTACTTTACTCACGATTTTTTATGCGTGCATTAAAATCCATAAATATGGTTGATTTTTCTGAACCATTTGTGTCCTTACAAACTCAGGGTATGGTTTGCCATCAAACCTTTAAGACTAAAAATAGTAACCAGTGGGTCTTCCCAAGTGATGTTAGTAATAATAAAAATGAGTTCTTTCATTTGGAAACCAATGAGCCAGTTATTCCTGGAAGAACAGAAAAAATGAGTAAGTCAAAGAAAAACGTAGTTGATCCTCAAAAGATAATTGATTCTTTTGGCGCCGATACTGCACGTTTTTTTATGCTTTCAGATTCCCCACCAGACAGGGATATGGAGTGGTCAGATTCTGGGGTAGAGGGATCATGGCGTTTTTTAAATAAATTATGGAAGTTCGTACATAATCTTGAAGTTATTAATGTAAAAACTTCTCTTCCTTCCAAACTTTCTAATCAAAATAAAGAATTATTAACAGATTTAAATATTGCCATACAGGAAATAACAAAATCAATAGAAAGCTTTACTTTTAACATTGCTGTTGCGTCAATTCGTACACTGTTTAACAAACTTTCATCTTATAAAGTCTTGACAGATGAAGACAAATTCTATTTTGTTGTTTGTTACAAATAAGCTCCTAATTATGATTAATCCTATGGTTCCTCATATAGCTGAAGAACTCTGGCAAACTCTGAATAACGAGGGTATGATTTGCCATGCAGATTGGCCTGAAGTGAATGAGGTTTTTCTAGAAAAAAATAATGTTAAAATTCCTATTCAAGTTAATGGTAAAATGAGAGCAATTATTGAGGTTCCGTCTGACTTAAACAAAGAAGACTTAGAAAAACTTGCCCTTAATGAAAAAAATGTTTTAAAGTTTTTAAATGGTAGCCCAAAAAAATCTATAATTATACCTAATCGTATAATAAATTTTGTAACTTAATTGAGTATTTGATGCTTTTTAAATATAAAAATGTTTTTATAATCATAATATTTCTATTAAGTGCTTGTTCAATAAATAATTTAAACCATAAAATCAAACTAAATAATTTATCAATATTGATAGAAACACCATCTGACAGAGATAACGTACTTTTAAAAGAAAATTTAAGAAGATTAATTAATAGTAATCAAAACTCTCAAACTAAATATAAATTAAAAGCTTCAATCTCTTTTAATAATACTGAAACCTTGTCTGTTAGGGGTCTTCAAGTTTTAAATTCTACTAAAGCCGTTATTAAGTACAAAATAATTGAAAATAATAATGGAAATTTAATTAAATCAGGTTCTTTTGTCTCCTTTCCAGCTTTAAACTCCGCCTCAAACTCCCTATACAGTAATGAGGTAGCAAAAGTCCAGATTAAAGAAAGGTTAAACCTTTTATCAGCAAAAAAATTGTACACAATTTTACAAGTTACTCTTGGTAGATTGAATTGAAAGTCCATGCCAATCAATATTTACAGTTCTTAAATAAGAATTACAATAATCATAACATTATCTTTCTTTATGGTACTAACAATGGATTAGTCAATATGCTTTTCCGCGATACTATTAAATCTCTAAAAATTGATGAGAATAATCCTTTTTTAGTTTCTAAAATTGATGGTAATGAACTTAAGGAAAATCCAACTGTTCTGAGTGATAATCTTGCAACGATTACCATGTTTGGAGAAAAGAAGGTTATATTACTAAATCTATTGTATACAACTATTACACAGACAATAGAAAAGTTAATAAGTGATAACATTACTCAGAAAGATAATGATTTTGTTCTAATTATCAAAGCAGGTAGTTTATCGTCTAAAAGTAATTTGATTAAATTTCTACAAGCATCAAATAACTGCATTCTAGTCCCCTGTTATGACGAAGAACCGGATAAAATAAAAACTAAAATAGATGAATTATTTAATAAATATAATCTCGTTTTTTCAAATGACTTTATGTCTAATTTTTACAATAAGTTTAGTGCAAACTCACTTGTCAACCAAAACGAGTTTGAAAAACTAGAAAATTTTATATTTGAAAATAAAGATATTTCAGAGTCTTTATTACTCTCTTTTATGACAAATAATGAGGACATAAATAATAACAAAATTATAGATTTATGTTTGTCAGGTAAACCAAAAGAAGCACTTTTATATTTTAATAATATTTATGACAACTCAGTATCAAATATAGGGATTATCAGACAGTTTGGAAATCAATTAAAATTAATTGAAAATTTAATTTTATTAAATAAAAAAGGACTAAGCTTAAGAGATGCAATAAATAAAATTAAACCACCAATTTTTTTTAAAAATATACCAAAAATTACAGATCAATGTAAAATGTGGTCCCTAAAAAAATTAGCTACCGCTCAAAAAAATTTAATTAAATTAGAAATAAATTGTAAATCCTCTACATATCCAGAAAAAACTCTTATATCTCAATTTATTTTATCAACATCATTATTAGCTATTAAAAAATAACTAGGTTCTGATTTTAGAAATTATATAATTAAACTCTGTTAAGTTTTTACATTTTATATTTAAATTTCCAGATTGTTTTATTTCATTGAAATTTATATCTATTTTTAAACCAGTTGCGTTCAGAAGTTCTTTTTCAAGCTCTATAATATCGAGGCCCTTACCTGTAGATTTAAATTTATTTGTCTCCTTTGTTTTGACTAACTTCTCTACCTGCCTTGCATTTAAATTCTTTTTGTAAATCATTTCTAATAAGCTATCATAGTCATCTTTACCTATTAGGGGCCTCAATTGACCAACTGATAATTTCTTTTGGAGTAAATATTTTTTGGCTAATTCAGACAATGATAACAATCTTGAAATATTTGCTATATAAGATCTAGACTTTCCTACAGCTTTAGATATGTCTTCCTGTGTATAATTATATTTTTTAGTTAAAAGCTGATAACCTTCTGCTTCCTCAAGAGAATTAAGCTCAGATCTTTGAATGTTTTCTATTAAAGATATTTCTGCTACTTTCTCTTCTTTTAAATCATTTCTTATAATGGCAGGTATTTCATGAATTTTTGCAATTTGTGAGGCTCTCCATCTTCTCTCACCTGCTATTAAATAATACTGGTTTTTTGTTTCTTTTTTTTCCTTAACTATTATTGGCTGGATCACACCCTGGTTTTTAATTGATTTAGCTAAAGCCTCGAGTTCAATTTTATCAAAATCTTTTCTTGGCTGCCATGGTCCTGGCTCTATAAATTCTATTGGTATCAAGTTATATTTTTCAAAATTGTTACTATCTGTAGAAAATGATGATTTTTCAGATTGTTTGCCTAACAAACTAGAAAGTCCACTTCCCAAGCCTGTTGTTTTACTTTTTTTGGGCTTATTCATTAAATGTTTTTCTCCTGATTGATTATTTCTCCTGCCAACGATGCATAAGCTTGTGAACCTGGGCATGATATATCATACATTAAAACAGGTTGACCGTAGCTTGGAGCTTCAGAAACTCTTACATTTCTAGGAATGATAGTATTAAAGACTTTTTTGCCAAAATGATTTTTAACATCATCAGAAACCATTTCACAAATTTTATTTCTTTTATCAAACATTGTTAGAAGAATACCCTGAAGAGTAATATCTTTATTAAAATTCTCTCTTACCAAATCTAGTGTTGTCATTAGCTGAGTTAAGCCTTCTAAAGCATAATATTCAGTTTGCAATGGCACTATCAAATTTTTAGCTGCACACAGAGCGTTTAGAGTAAGTAGCCCTAAAGACGGAGGACAATCAATGAAGATATAGTCATAATTATCATTAATTTCATTTATTCTGTTTCTTAGTTGAAATTCTCTATCTTCAATATTAACCAATTCCTGTTCCAAAACAGATAAATTAGGAGATGTCGGTATTAAATCAAGTTTTGGAATAATTGTTTTCTTAATAGATGATTTTATAGTTGTTGAAGAGCATATAACAGAATACAAATCTTTATCCCTATCTTCATATTTAACACCAAGACCTGTGCTAGCATTTCCTTGGGGGTCAGAGTCAATTATTAAGGTTCGTTTATTACATGCCGCCATTGCTGTAGCTAAATTTATTACTGTCGTAGTTTTACCCACACCACCTTTTTGATTAGCAACAGCAATAATTTTTCTAAGATTTGGTTTCATTTAAGCTTTTTAACATATTTTAACCATTAAAGTATAGAATTTTACCATACTTATCCGTCAGAGAGGGATATTCTTGAAAATATAATTTTTTATATTTATGTAAATATGAAATTTCATCTTTATAAGTTTTTCCCTTTAAAAACAGCATCTTAGGTAAATTTGTTTTCTTTTTTTGTGATTTCCCAACAAACAACTCCACATAATTTACTAGCTTACTTAGAGGCGCCAATGCTCTAGCTACAATCAAATCGACATCTATAAACTCCATATTTTCTATTCTTTCATTGTATATAGTGACATCAATTTCACAAAGCATGGCTATTTCACGCAAAAAGGTGCATTTCTTTTGATCAGATTCAACTAAACAAACTTTCTTGTGTCCCATTATAGCAAGCACCAATCCAGGAAATCCAGCACCTGAGCCAAAATCAATTACATTACCTTTAATTTGTTTAACAAAAGGGTAAAGCTGAGACGAATCCAATAAATGACGAATCCAAATATCATTAATAGTGGATTTGCTCACTAAATTTATAGAACGCTGCCATTTAACAAGGTTTTTCTCAAAAACCATAAACTTTTCATATGTTTCACGTGAAACATTCTGGTAGAGACAGAAGTCTTCATACGAGTTAATTTTCATTTGATAATTTTTGTTTATTGTCTCTTTTTAAATGTCTCAACAATAATAAAGCGGCAGTAGGGGTAAATCCAGGCATTCGTGATGCGTGTGCAATTGTGGATGGTTTAATTTTAGTTAAAAGGTCTATGCTCTCATTTGAAAGACCCTTAACTTTTTTGTAATCAAAATTAATAGGTATCCTTGTTTTATTTTCTTTCTTGTACGCCTTAATATCTTCTTTCTGTCTTTTTAAGTAAATATCATACCTACAATCCGTTTCTAGTTGATTGTGTAAATTTTTAGGTATTTGTTTTAATAATGGCCAAATTTTAAATAAGTCGTTTATTTTATAGTCGCCTGAGGCTAAAATATCTTTTGGCGTCCTACTTTTTCCTGTTCTTGTAATAGGAAGATTATATTTTTTTAATTCACTTGGTTTAGCATCTAAACTTTCTAAAATGTTATTAGCTTCTTTTAAGCTTTTATTTTTTCTTTCCCAAAATAATTTTCTTTCTCTTGATACAACGCCAATTTTAAGGCCTTTATCAGTTAATCTCTGGTCAGCATTATCTGATCTTAATAACAGTCTATATTCAGCTCTGGAAGTAAACATTCTGTAAGGCTCTGGAGCTCCCCTAGAAATTAGGTCGTCTATCATAACGCCTATATATGCCTCTGATCTATCTAAAACAAACCAACTATTAGTTCGCGTTAAATTTAGAGCAGCATTTATGCCGGCAATTAAGCCTTGTGCCGCAGCTTCCTCATAGCCAGTTGTCCCATTAATTTGGCCAGCAAAAAAGAGGCCTTTAATAGATTTTACCTCTAAATTTTCCTTTAATGCTCTTGGGTCCATATAGTCATACTCTATGGCATAGCCATATTGTTTAATTACAACATTTTCCAGGCCGCAAATTGTTCTTATAAAAGCATCCTGAATGTGTTTTGGTAAACTAGTAGAAATACCGTTTGGATAAACTAAATTACTATCCAAGCCTTCAGGTTCAAGGAAAATCTGATGAGATTCTCTATCTTTAAACCTGTTAACTTTGTCTTCTATACTTGGGCAATATCGTGGCCCAGAGCCTTCTATTGAACCAGAATACACTGGAGACAAATTTATATTTTTTGCTATTATATTATGTGTGTTGAGATTAGTTCTAGTTATTCCACAATCAATTTGTGGAATATCTATTTTATCGTTCATGTAAGAAAAAGGCGTTGGAATTTTATCTGCTGACTGCATTTCAACTTTTTTCCAGTTAATACTGTATTTATCTAGTCTTGCTGGTGTTCCAGTTTTCAGTCTTCCTATTGGGAGTTTTAATCCTCTTATTTTTTGAGATAATATTATTGAAGAGCTATCACCTATCCTACCTGCAGGTATTCTTTCATCACCAATGTGAATAATTCCACCTAAAAAAGTTCCAGTGGTTAAGACGACTGATTTAGATAAATAAACCTTTTCATTTTCTAAAATTACACCTTCAATTTTGTTATCTATGATTTTTAAATCTTTAATTGTAGATTCTACTATTGATAAATTTTTCTCTAGTTTCAAAAGGTTCTTAATTGCTTTTTTATATAATATTCTATCAGCCTGTGATCTTGGCCCCTGAACAGCAGGCCCCCTGGACTTGTTTAGCACCCTAAACTGAATTCCAGACATATCAATTGCCTTGGCCATCAAGCCATCTAAGGCATCAATTTCCCTTACCAAATGTCCTTTTCCCAAGCCTCCAATAGCAGGGTTACATGACATTTCACCTATTGTTTCAACTTTCATAGTAATAAGTGCAGTTTTTGCCCCCATTCTGGAGGCTGCAGCCGCTGCTTCTATTCCAGCATGTCCACCACCTATTACAATAACATCAAAATTATTCATTTTTTTTAAAACACTTATTTACCAATACAGAAATTACTAAATATATCGTCTAAAACGTCCTCAACGTCAATAATATTAGTGATTGATCCAATTTCTTTAGCTGCCACCCTTAATTCTTCTGATGCTAATTCAGGGTAAAAATTTAGGTTGATTTTTAAGGTTTTTTTTAACGAATTTAAAGCATTTCTTACTGCCTGTACATGTCGTTCTCTTGTTAATATTAAATTATTTTTTGGAGACATTGACTCTAAATGATCAACAATTACATCTATTAATTTATTAATGGTTTCTTCTCTTTTGGTAGACACCTCTATTACACCTTTTTTCTTACAAGACAAAAGGTCACATTTGGTGTGGACTAATATTTTTTTAGCTTTTGAATTAATCTTATCAAAAGAAAAGTCTTCTTTGTCTGACATAAAAAGAATAATGTCAGATGAATTCGCTTTATCTATGGCGTTTCTTATTCCTATGTTTTCAACCTCTGATTCAGATTGTCTTATACCAGCTGTGTCATTTAAAATTACCGGATAACCTTTAAAATCTAGTAATACTTCTATAATGTCTCTTGTTGTTCCAGCTTCATTTGTGACGATAGATACCTGTTTTTTTGATAAGAAATTTATTAATGAACTTTTACCTACGTTTGGTTTACCTATTAAAGTTACAACAAAACCAGACCTCATCCGTGATCCATAACTACTAAATTTTAAAGATTCTTCTTTCTCTTTTATTAGCTTTGAAACTTTTTCTTTAAAATCAATTTCAAGATGAGAGGGCAACTCTTCATCTGAAAAATCAATAAGTGCTTCTAGTTTTGAAGATAATGATATAATTTCATGTCTCCATTTTTCGATTTTATCTGACAAAAATCCATTATATTGTCGAATAGATGCTTGAAATTGGGCTTCAGTTTCAGCATTTATTAAATCATTTAAACCTTCTGCTTGTGTTAAATCGATCTTACCATTTAGAAATGCTCTTCTTGTAAACTCGCCATTCATGGCAATACGAAAACCTTTATGTTTTAATAAGGTCTCATATATTTTTTTTTCTATTATCGTGCTTCCATGTATATGAAATTCGAAAACATCCTCGCCTGTTACTGTAGATGGTCCGGGAATATACACAACAAGAGATGTATCTATTAATTTTTTATGAGAATCAAAAATTTTTCTTAAAGTTAAGTAACGAGGTACAGTTGGCTTAAAAGAAAAGATATCAGGTAAATTTTTACAACTTTTTCCTGATATTCTAATAATTTTAATTGCACTTTTTAGTGAACTGGTAGCAGAAGAAAATATCGTATCCAATTGGTATGTCTTTTAGATAATATTTTGTTTCACGTGAAACATTATTTATTCATGGCTCTGAAAAAATCTTCGTTAGACTTGCTCTGTTTTAGCTTGTCTATGAGAAAATCCATAGCATCTAACGGTCCCATTTGCATGAGAATTCTCCTTAATACCCACATTCTAGATAAAGTATCTTTCTCAACCAAAAGCTCTTCCTTCCTAGTTCCTGACTTGGTTACATCAATAGCTGGGAAAGTTCTCTTATCCGATAATTTTCTATCGAGTATAACTTCACTGTTTCCTGTGCCCTTAAACTCTTCAAAAATTACTTCGTCCATTCTAGATCCGGTTTCTACTAACGCGGTTGCAATTATTGTTAATGAACCACCGTCTTCTATATTTCTAGCGGCACCAAAAAATCTTTTAGGTCTTTGCAGTGCATTAGCATCAACACCACCTGTTAAAACCTTACCACTTGAAGGAATAACTGTGTTGTAAGCTCTAGCAAGTCTAGTAATAGAATCTAGTAAAATAACTACGTCGCGCTTATGTTCTACTAATCGTTTCGCTTTTTCAATAACCATATCAGTGACTTGAACATGTCGAGATGCAGGTTCATCAAAAGTTGAGCTAATTACTTCTCCATTAACTGACCTTTGCATATCGGTTACTTCTTCTGGTCTCTCATCAATTAACAAAACAATTAAATAAATTTCTGGATGATTTTTAGAAATTGCTTGTGCAACAGACTGCAACATCATTGTCTTACCTGTTCTAGGTGGTGCAACAATCAGTCCCCTTTGACCTTTACCCATAGGGGCAACCAATTCCATAACCCTGGTAGTAATGTCTTTATTATTAGGATCGTAATCCGTTTCAAAATTTATTTTTTCTTGTGGATATAATGGTGTTAAATTATCAAAATTGATCCTTTGTCTAACAAACTCAGGAGTTTGAAAGTTAATATTTTCGACTTTTAAGAGTGCAAAATATCTTTCTCCATCTTTTGGAGACCTTATCTGTCCTTCAACAGTATCACCTGTTCTTAAACTAAATTTTCTTACCTGACTTGGAGATACATATATATCATCTGGACCTGCTAAATAATTTGATTCTGGTGATCTTAAAAACCCAAAGCCATCAGATAAAACTTCTAGAACTCCCTCTCCATAAATAGCAACATCATTTTCAGCTAATTTTTTAAGACAAGCAAACATCATATCTTGCTTACGAAGAGTGCTAGCATTTTCTATATCTAAGCTTTCTGCATAAATTAGTAAATCTGATGGACTTTTTGCTTTTAGTTCTTTTAAGTGCATTTTGATCTCGTGAGGGAGGGTAGTTAAATATGAATTTCGGGTTTTACGATGATCAAAAAAATAGTAATAATCATCAAAATTGTGGGTATTTCGTTTATAATTCTGTAAAACTTAGTTTTTTTATTTCTATAACCTTTTTTAAAGTCTTTGTAAAGTGAGTTCAAATATAAATGATAGAGAACTAAAAGCAAAACTATCAAAAATTTTATTAAGAAATAATTTTCATATAATAAATATTTGTTTTCATATAATAAATAAAGCCCAAATAAAAATGATACTAATAAGGCTGGGTTCATTATATAATTGTAAAGTCTATACTCCATTTTTAGAAAAGTAGAATCCATCTCTGAATTTCTCTTAGCTTCATTGTGATAAACGAAAAGTCTTGGTAAATATAATAAACCAACCATCCATGAAATTACTGCAACAAGATGTAAAGATTTTATTATGTCATAAAACAATATTAATAATCTCAGTTATAATTTCGTACCATATTGATAACATTTTTTACGTTTTTGATTTTACATTCTGGTGTTAATCCATGACCAACATTAAATATAAATTTTCTATTTTTCATTTTTTCAAGAATTGATTTCACGCTTTCTTCTAAATAAGAATTATTTTCAGAAATTAGTGAAGAAGGATCTAAATTACCTTGAAAAGCAATAGAAGAGTTTAAATTTTTTTGAGCCCAGTCTAAGTCAACTGTCCAATCTAAAGCTATACAATCTACATTACTTTCGTAAGAATATTGTACCAAAGAGGTACCAGCTTTGAATGGAAAACCAATAATAGGTTGTTGGATGTTTTTTGATCTTAGTAATTCAATTATTTTTGCTACTGGTTTTATCCCAAATTCTTGGAAATAGGGGTAAGGTATCATATGAGACCAAGAATCAAATATCATTAATACGTCTGCTCCTGCTCGCGCCTGTAACTCTAATTTTTGAGCAACATAAACAATTAAAGTATCAATTAATTCCTTAAACCATTTTTTTGCTTCCCATAAAGCTGTTCTTGTTTTTATAAAATCCTTACTTCCTTTTCCTTCAATCATATAACAGGACAAAGTCCATGGAGCACCAGCAAAGCCTATTAAACTTATATGAGATGGCAAATCTTTTTTTAAGATATACATAGCATCATTTATTGGTCTAAGTGATTGAAATATATCAATTTTTTTTTCAATCTTAGTTACATCTGGTACCATAGGATTTAATATAGGCCCTTCTCCTTTTACAAACTTAACATCTCTGTTCATTGCCCATGGTATCATTAAAATGTCTGAAAATATAATGGCAGCGTCTAAGTCATAATATTTAAGAGGTAATTTTGTACTTTCTACAACTAAATCTTTATTTAGACAAAATTCTATGAAGTTTTTAGCCTTTTGCCCTTATCTCAAAATATTCTGGTATATGTCTTCCAGATTGTCTTAAAAACCATAAAGGAGTTTTTTTCTGTATATCTTTGATAGAATTTAAAAGAAGTTTATTCACAGTAATAAAATTTTTATTTTTTAGAAATATTTAATTGTTGTAGTAGTTCAATGAAAATTGGGAATAAAATATTTATTAATATTTATACACAATTAAATTATTTAATTAAACAACTGATTTCATAATTAAAATATTATTAATTAACAGCAAAATATTGTTAACAGCATGATTATCAATTTGTGATTAATTAATGAATAAATTTAGAGATTTAAAAAATTAAATAAAAAAAGTAAAATTCACCCTAATTTTTAACAAGTTATTAACAGATATAGAAGTATGCCAAAAATTATAGGGATAACTGGTTCGATAGGAATGGGTAAATCAACAATAGCATCTATGCTTTCCCAAATAAGAATACCAGTTTTTGACTCCGACAAGGAAGTTGCAATAATATTGAAAGACAATAATAAAATTATTAATGACATTGGGTTAAAATGGCCAACAGCTATCACAAAAGAAAAAAATGCAATAAGTATTAATAAAAAAATTTTAGGTGATATAGTTTTTAGGAATGTTAAGGATAAAGTTTTTTTAGAAAAATTGTTACATCCAATTGTTCAAAAGCAGAGAGAACTATTTATAAAAAACCACAAAAACTTCCTTTTTATTGCTTTAGATGTACCATTATTGTTTGAAACAAAAACCCATAAAATATGCCATTATATTTTTTTAGCTGATGCAAATGATCGCACCCAAAGAACAAGAGTTCTAAGCAGACCACATATGACGAATGCAAAATTTGAATTAATTAAAAAAAATCAACTAAGTAATGAAGAAAGGCTTCAGCTTAGTTCAAAAATTTTTGTTATTAATACTAATTATGGAAAGTTAGTAAGTTTTATAATAATTTTAAGTTGTTTATTTAAGATATTGTTAAAAAAGGAAGGTAAAAAAACTTGAGAGAGTTAGTATTAGATACAGAAACAACAGGACTAGATTTCGAAAATGGGGATAAAATAGTAGAAATAGGAATTGTTGAATTAGAAAATCATATACAAACAGGTAATTCTTTTCACTATTACCTAAATCCAGAAAGAGATTCTAGCCCTGAAGCATTGAAAATACATGGCTTAACCACCGAATTTTTATCCGACAAACCAAAATTTGAAGAAATTGTTGAAGAATTTATAGATTTTCTAGGTGATAGCAAAATTATTATTCATAATGCTTCTTTTGATATTGGATTTATAAACTCACAATTAAAAGGATGTAATTTTCAAGAAATTGACGAAACAAGAGTAATTGATACTATTGTATTGGCTAAAAATAAATACAGAGGACAGTCAGTAAGTTTAGATTCTTTATGTAGAAGATACAACATTGATATTACTGGTAGAGAAATTCATGGTGCCTTAAAGGATGCTAAATTACTATCACTAGTGTATCTAGAGTTAATAGGTGGCAAACAAACAAAACTTAAATTCCAAGAAAATAATAGTACAGAAATGGATCAAATTCACAGCCTAACCCCTGATTTAGATCAATATTATAAGGATAAAGAATTAATTAAAAAAAGAGAATTTCAAAAAAACTTAGATGATTATAGATTGCACATAAAGAATATGGAAAAGATACCAAATAAGTTATGGGATGTTTTTAACGTTTAAGCTTTAATCAAGTTAAAATCAGGCTCTGTAAGTGTTATGTTAATTGGGGCACCATTTTGAGTAATATATTCAACAATAGGTTTTAGGATTGGATATAAAATAATGCAACCTGCCTTTGCTAAATCATCGTTTGAATAATCAGACATATTATTTTTTTTAAACAAGCCAAAATAATCTATTTCTAAAATAAAAACTCTCTTTTCATTTTCTACTAATAAACAATCACATGAATATTTAAACAAAACACTAAAGTTATCATCATTGTAAGCTTGAAAGACCACGCTGATATTATCAGAAATTTTAACTTCATCTTTCTTTAAATCTTGATTATTAATATTACAAAGATTTTCAAAAGATAAATCTTTTATATAGTGTTTAACAATAGTTGTATCACTAGATAATTCTTGAAGTTTAATACTCATGTTTGATACCTTAAATTACAAAATATTATCTTTTATACTTAAAACCTTTAATTATGAATATCATTTTTAATTATTTTTTGTATAATATACCATTTACAATTTAATTATGGTGGTTTCCAAAAATGCAGAGTAGTTTTCCATATTTTGATATATTAATATTTGGGGTCATTGCTGTTTTCTTAATTTTAAGGCTTAAAAATATATTAGGCACTAAAACTGACGCCAACAATCAAGATATTAATAAAAGAGAAACTAGTAAAAATTTCTCTAACATTGTTCCATTTAAGGAAAAAAAGGAAAATGGTGATTTGAAAGAGATCGAAAAAATTTTAAAAGTAGACCCTCAGTTCCAAGTTGATGACTTTCTTTCTGGTTCAAAGACTTTTTTTAAAATGGTATTGGAAAGTTTTGCTAATGGAAATGTAGACAATATTGCGCCATATTTAAAACCATCTGTTCTAAAAAGCTTTAAAAGCGCTATTAATGAAAGAATAAAAGAAAAAGAAACTGAGATAATTGAATTAAATTCAATCAAGAAGAACGAAATACGTTCTGTGAGTATAACAAAAACCTCTATCAAAATAAGTGTCTTTTTTGAAACTCTTCAGGTAAGAGCACTGATGAATAAAGATAGTAAAGTCATTGATGGTGACAAGGATAATGAGATTTTAGTAAAAGATGAGTGGGTTTTTGAAAGAAAAATCAATTCTGATAACCCTAATTGGGTCTTAGTAGAAACAAAGAGCGTTTAATGCAATGTTTTTTATTTCTAAAGAAGATAAAAAAATATGGTCAGAATATATTTCAAATATTGATTCTTATAGTTTAAATTTCAATTCCAACAAAAAAATTATTGGTAAAAAATCTTTTTCAAACACAAACTTTAAAGAAACTAAAAGCTTCTCAAAATTAATAAAAAAAGGACTACTGAGAGTAGACAGTGTTATTGATTTACATGGGTATAGATTGAACGATGCAAGAATAGCTATTAAAAAATTTATCGTTATGGCTTACAACCGTAAGCATAAAAATATCCTAGTAATAACTGGAAAAGGTAAAGATAACGCGGGTGTTTTAAAAAAGGAATTACCAAATTGGCTTTGTGAAAAAGAAATATCCAAGTATATGGTTAGTCATATGTCTGCCCCTAAAAAATTAGGTGGTGAAGGTGCGGTTTTAATAAGGTTAAAAAATATTAATAAAAGCGTAGCTTAGTAAAAGGTTTATTATGTCAAAAAATATAAATAAAAGAGTCTCAACTGTTGAAAGAAATACAAACGAGACAAAAATCACAGTCAAGATTAATTTAGACGGACAAGGAATAGGGAACATTAAAACAGGGTTACCCTTTTTTGATCATATGATAGAACAATTATCCAAACATAGCTTAATTGATATTGATTTAAAATGCGATGGTGATTTACAAATAGATTCTCATCATACAGTTGAAGATATTGGCTGGGCTTTGGGTGATGCTATTAACAAGGCTCTTGGTAATAAAAAAGGTATTAAACGTTATAGCTTTAGTTATTTGCCAATGGATGAGTGTCTTACGAGGTGTAGCATTGATGTTTCAGGAAGGCCGTGGTTAATTTGGAATGTTTTTTTACCGGCTGTTTCAATAAAAGATATCGAAACTGAAATATTTAAAGAATTTTTTCAAGCTTTCTCACAAGCTGCAAGTTTGACATTACATATCGAAAATCTTTATGGCACCAACACACACCATATAATAGAGTCTTGTTTTAAATCTCTAGCTGTTGCTATTCGGGGCGCAGTAAGCATTGACTTAATGAATAAAGAAAATATTCCGTCTACTAAAGGTACTCTAACCGAGAGATAATAATATGAAATTAGTAATAATTGACTATGGTTCAGGTAACTTAAGGTCAGTGGAAAATGCTTTCAGAAAATCCATCACTGATAATAAGTTTAGAATTAATATTGAAGTTACTAATGAATTAGCATCTGTAAAAAAAAGTGATTTTATAGTATTACCTGGTGTTGGGTCATTTCCTGACTGTAAGAGTGGACTAGAAGATATTAATGGCTTAATAGAAACATTATCAAATGAAGTTCTTTTCAAACAAAAACCCTTTTTAGGTATATGTGTAGGAATGCAACTGATGGTTGAATACAGTTTAGAAAAAACAAAAACAAATGGTTTTGGTTGGCTAACAGGATATTTAAAAAAAATCAATATTTCAGGTAAAGATTATCTTGGTAGAAAATATAAAATACCACATATGGGTTGGAATACCTTAAAAGTTTTAGATAAAAAAAACCCAATTTTAAAAAATATTAAGGATGATGAACAATTTTATTTTGTGCATTCTTACTATTTAACCAAATGTTTAGAAAAAGAAGTTTTGGCCAAGACTGTTTATAGTCACGATATACCAGCAATTATTGGTGAAAAAAATTATTATGGTGTCCAATTTCATCCTGAAAAAAGTAGTTTTGCGGGTCAAAAATTTATTTCGAATTGGATCAGACTTTAACTATAGAGTAATCAAAACAAATGCAAAAATCAGAAAAATTTAATGTAAAAGCTGAGTTATGTACCAATTTGAGTAAAGTTGATTTACAAGAACTCTGTGATGCTACAGAAGAAGCTATATTGGCAGGTGGTGGATTTGGTTGGGTTTCTCCACCCTCTAATAAAACACTTCAGGATTACTGGAAGGGGGTATTACTTATTCCAGAAAGAGTTTTGATAATAGGCAAGTTAGATAATGTTGTTGCGGGCTCAGTCCAACTTATTAAACCTGCTAAAAATAATGAGGCACAATCACATGCCTGCGTAATAAGTACATTTTTCTTTGCCTCATGGGCAAGAGGATTTGGATTGGCTAAGGCTGTGTTTCAAAAAGCAGAAGCAAAAGCAAAACAGGATGGTTTTAAGGTAATTACTCTAGAAGTAAGGGAAACACAATTAAGAGCTATACAATTATATGAACAAGCAGGTTTCATAAAATTTGGTATTAATCCAAAATCTGCATTAGTGAATGGAAAATATATAGCAGGCCATTATTATTATAAGGAGTTATAGTAATGACAAGTAAATTCACACTTTATCCTGCAATAGATATTAAAAATGGAAAATGCGTCCGGTTATTATTTGGAGATATGAATAAGGAAACAATTTATAATAATGATCCTTTAAATCAGGCTAATTGGTTTGTTGATCAAGGAGCAGAATGGCTTCATATTGTAGATTTGGATGGTGCAGTTAAGGGTGATCAGGTTAATAAAAACTCTATATTAAAGATTTTAAAAACACTTCAAAATAGTGTAAAAATCCAAATTGGTGGGGGAATTAGATCACAAGAAAATATAGATTTTTGGTTAGACAATTGTGTTGATAGGGTAATTCTAGGTACTTTAGCCTTAGAAAATCCTAATTTTATTAATAATTTAAGTCAGCAATATTTCAAAAAAATTATCATTGGTGCTGATGTAAGAAATGGTATGATAGCTTCTCATGGATGGGAGAAACAATCTGAAATAAGCGCATTAGATCTATTAAGGGATTTTAATCAGTCACTTGTCAGTTCTGTAATTTACACCGATATCACAAAGGATGGTAGTTTGACAGGTGTTAACTTAGATGAAACTATAAATTTTGCAAAGAAAAACCCTCATCCAGTTATAGCCTCAGGAGGTGTCTCTAACTTAAATGATATTGTAAAAATCTATGAAAATTTCTCGAATGGTATTCAAGGGGTTGTTATTGGAAGGGCTTTATATGATAAAAAATTTACATTTAAGGAAGCTCTAGAAATCACAAGAGTGGGACATGATAATGCTTTCAACTAGGATTATTCCATGCCTTGATGTCCATAATGGAAGAACAGTTAAAGGTATAAACTTTCTTAATTTGCAAGATGCTGGTGACCCAGTAGAACAGGCAAAATTATATAGTGAAGTTGGTGCAGATGAAATATGTTTTTTAGATATTTCTGCCACTAATGAACAAAGAAAAGCGATGTTCGATGTTATATCTAAAACAGCTGAAACATCTCTTGTTCCTTTAACAGTTGGTGGTGGTGTAAATAGCTTGGATGATTTTAGGAAAATGCTAAATTCAGGCGCTGATAAAGTATCCATAAATTCTTCTGCTGTTTATAATCCAAGTTTAATAAATGAAGCATCATTTAAATTTGGAAATCAATGCGTTGTTTTAGCTATTGATGCCATAAAAAATACAGAAATGCCGAGCGATTACGAAGTAACTACACACGGAGGAAGAAAAAAAACACAGATTGATGTTTTAAAATGGGCGACTGAAGGCGTTAAACTTGGTGCAGGTGAAATTTTATTGACCTCCATGACTACTGATGGGACAAAATCTGGTTATAACTTAGACCTTACAAAACTAATATCTGATAATGTTGATGTTCCAGTCATAGCTTCTGGAGGCGCTGGTAAACCTGAACATATGATTGACGCTGTGTTAAAATCAGGGGCATCAGCAGTTTTGGCTGCTTCTATTTTCCATTTTGGTATTTATTCGATCGCGGAAGTTAAAAAAGAAATGTTAAAAAATGGTATAAACGTAAGAGTTTGAGGTATTTAAAATGACTGAAAAATTTGTCGAAGAATTATTCAACAGCCTTGGTAATAAAATTAATATTAGTACTAATTTGTCTTATACATCTAAATTAATTAATGAACCCGAATTGTTAGCTAAAAAAATTGGGGAAGAATCAACAGAACTTATTATAGATTTTTTAAAAAAAAATAAAACGGGTATAGTTAAAGAATCTGCAGATTTATTTTATCATTTATTAGTTTTATGGGTTTCTAGTGATATACAACCAAAAGAGGTTTGGGAAGAATTGTCCAAAAGAAAAAGTAAATCAGGCTTCGAAGAAAAAAATAGCAGGAGTTTAAATAATGTCTAAAGCGTATGATAACTACAACGTTTTTGCTAAAATTTTAAAGGGTGAAATTCCTTGTCAGAAAATAGATGAAAATAAGTTTTCTTTAGCGTTTACTGATATTAATCCCCAAGCCCCAATACATATTTTGGTTATACCTAAAAATCCTTATATCGATTTTTATGACTTTACTAAAAATGCTCCTTCAGAAGAAATAAAATTCTTTTGGGAATTGGTTAATGATATTATTAGTAAAAAAAATATTTCAGAGAAGGGTTTTAGAATTATTACTAATTCTGGAAAAGATGGCAATCAGGATGTTCCTCATTTTCATGTACATATATTAGGAGGAAGAAATTTAGGAAAAATGATTAGTTAATTTTTGAGTTTATCTTCTATAAAATCCCAGAATAATTTCTCTATAAAAATAGAATCATGAGATTTGATTTCCCTGATTCCAGTTGGTGATGTTACATTAATCTCTGTTATAAAATCTCCAATAATATCTATTCCAACAAAAAATAATTCTCTATCTTTTAAAGACTGTGAAATTTCTTTACATATAAACTTATCACGATCTGTTAAAATAGTTTTTTCTGCCTTCCCACCAACATGCATGTTTGACCTACTTTCACCTTTTTGAGGTACTCTATTTATTGCACCCACAATTTCTCCATTTAGTAGGATTATCCGTTTATCACCATTCCTTACGTCTTTTAAATATTCTTGTATAATCAAGGGTTCTCTATTTTGATTAAAAAACATTTCTAATATTGAATTAAAATTTTCATCTTCTGGCAGAACATGAAATACACCTTGACCTCCATTTCCATATAATGGTTTGACAATAATATCTTTAAATTCTTTTCTAAAACTAATAATAGATTCCAAGTCTCTAGTTATAAGGGTATTTGGCACTAAATGAGGAAAATTAGTAACAAAGATTTTCTCGGGTGAATTTCTTACCTCTCTGGGATTATTAACAACCAAAGTTGATTTAGGTAGTTTTTCAAGAATGTGAGTGGCTGTAATATAAGATAAATCAAATGGAGGATCTTGTCTCATCATCACAACATCATAATTGTTTAGCTCATCAATAATTTTGTTATGGTAGATAAATTGTTCAATATTATTAACTGAACTCAACTCGATTTTACAAATGTTCGCAAAAACTTTGTTGGACTTTAAAATAAGGTCGCCAGGCGTAAAAAAAAATATATTATGACCTCTATTTTGAGCTTCAAGAGCTAGAGCAAACGTTGTATCACCCTTCAGGTCAAGTTTCTCTAGTGGATCCATTAGAAAAGCGATTTTAAGAATTTGTCTCATCTTGTATCATTTTCTAATATAATATAATTATATACTTCCTTTACAAACCTAGCCGAAGAAGCATGTTCTTCTACGCGTATCATTTCAGCTTTATCTTTTGCAACACCAACCAAGTAAGCCTTATCATTCACAACATCTATTGAGAAATTTAAGCTGTTGACAGCCTTGTCAGAAATAATTCTAGCTCTTATTTCTCCTAATGAGGCTATATCTCTAGCAATATTTTTTATAGAAGATTTGTCAGAAATTTGTAATTCATTACTGACTTCTTTAACGCCTCTTATAGACCAAGCCAACTTTGTAAATTCTATTTTATCTTGAGGATTTTTTACTTTACCAGTGAACAAAACAGATCCGTTGTTAACAAAAACTTTAGAATCTGCAATTAAATTTTTATCAAGCTTAAAGATTAAATTAGATATTTTTGTTTTTATAATGTTATCGTTTATGGTTGTTCCTATTCCCTTTTCCTTAGAATGAGCACCCAAAGAAACCATACCTACTGTACCAACAATAGGAGCGCACGATTGAAAAACAAAAAGTATAGTTATGATCATTGTAAAGTTTTTCAAAATAAAACCCCTTTATCTTCTTTTAACAATTAAAATAATATTTTAGTCTTTAAATTATGTTTTGTCTTTAATTTTAATGGCTTCTGTATAAACCAGTTTTTTTGACAAACCTTCTTTTAGAGATATTTCTTCAACTGTATCTTTTAAAGACATTATCTTTAGTTTTTCTCTTAATTTTTCCCTTATTTTATTAATATCAAAATCTTTTGAATTTTTAAAACCATCAACAACTAATACTATTTCTCCTTTAAGAGGGATATTTTTTTCTTCTCTAGAATTAAGAATTTTTTTAATTTCAACAAGATCGCTTAAAATTATTTCTTCATATTTTTTTGTCAGCTCTCGACCTATTGAAATTTTTCTATTTCCAAATACCTCATGCATTATCTCAATTGTATTTCGTAACCTTAAACATGTATCAAACCAGATACCAGTCATTTTATACTCTTTTACTATCAAAAACTGCTTTTCCTTATTACTTTGTTTTGAGTCAACAAAGCCACCAAAATAAAACTGATTTGTTGGTAAACCAGATAAAATCAAGGCATTTAAAACTGAAGATGGACCAGGTGCATGTGTAACTTTAATGTTATTCATATAACATTCTTGGATTAGTTTATAACCAGGATCTGAAATTAAAGGAGAGCCCGCATCACTTACTAATCCAATATTTTTATTTATAAGTAAGTCCTTTAAAATTTGAGGTCTTTTCCTTTCAGCATTAATATCATTATAAGAGATTAAATTTTTGTGTTTTATATTTAGATGTGAAAGTAGTTTTTTTGTTTTTCTTGTATCTTCACATAATAAAATATCTACAAAGTTAAAAAGTTTAATAGCTCTAAGTGAAATATCATCATAGTTACCAATTGGAGTAGCAATTATATATAAGCATCCATTTAAACTTTTTTCTTCTGAAATCATTTGATATTCTTTACTTAATTTTTTCAATGATTTATTTTTATTAACACAAGCATATTCAGAGATCTTTAATGATTAAAGTTATTTTCAGATATAATATTATTTTACCAATTTGTATATTATTCATAGTTAATGGCTGCAATCAAACTAATACAAAAGTAATAAATGTAAGTTTAAAAAAAGATACCCCAGTTATTATAGAAAAAAAAAGCAATCAAAATTTTTTGAAAGAAAAAGTCTTAAAGCAAAAAGTAAAAATTAAAAACAAAGAAGACATTCCTCATAATAATGATCAAAAAATTATATTTGAATTTAAAACTGAGAGATTGCTTCAAGGTAGAAATCCTGAGCATTTACTTCACAAACAAAAAACTGAAAAAGCTATGTTAGCTGTTTCAAAGATGCTTAAACAAAACTTAAGTTTGCTTAACAAAAATATGGACTTAAAAGAGCATAATAAAAAATTAAGTTATGATCCTTATACATTCAAAACTAACAATAGCTATGTGAATAATAATATTTTAACACTTTTACCGTTGACAGGTAAATTTTCAAATTTTGGAAGAGATATTAGAAAATCACTTGATTTAAGTTTATTGCAAGTAGCACCTAATAATATACAAATTATCTATTATGACACGGGAAAGGAAATTGATTTAAAAAAGATTAAAAATTTAATGGAAACCCTCAACCCTCAAATTATTATAGGCCCTTTTACGAGAGAAGCGCTGTTAGAAGTAAAACCACTTATAAAAGAAAAAAGAATTCCAGTTATAACCTTTACTAATGACATAGCATTGTTAGAAAATAATATATGGTCTCTTGGTTTTAGTCCTGAAGAACAGATTGAAAGCGTTATCGCATGTGCTCTTCAAAATAAATTTAATCGTTTTGGTCTAATATTACCAAATAATTTATATGGTCAAATTATTTTAAAAAGTTCATCTGATCTTATTGGTAACGTAAAAACACTTCATATGGAAAAACTATTGTTAAATAATGAGCAAGTGAACAATAAATCTGCTTTGCTTGCAAAGCTAAAAAATTTTTTAAAATATAACGAAAAAGAAGAAATTCACACAAAATTTGATGCTATTCTTATAGCTGGAAGTAAAGATTTTATTCTAGAAATTGCTCCTTTATTAGCGTTTTTTAATGTAGATTCAAAGTCAGTAAAAATTTTAGGAACTGAAATTTTTAATCATGAAAATATTAGAAATGAACCGTCTCTAGAAAAAGCTTGGTTCCCTATTATTTACAACGAAGATGATAATAAATTTAAACAGATTTTGAAAGATACTTGGAATAAAAAATCTAATTACTTTTCAAGTATTGGTTTTGATTCTGGTCTTTTGGCATTTGATTTTTTAAAATCAGACAAAAAAGGCATTGAATATTTTCAAAATGCCGTTAGCCCACTTGTGGGGTTTGTGTTCAAAAAAAATGGCAAAGTAGAAAAGCCAATCAACATCATGGAGATCAATAACTTAGGAAAGTTATCTATAGTTAAAGGTTGTTAAAATATTAATGATTGGTTAAAAAGTTAATAATACTATTTAATTTTATTAAGTAATTTTTATTTAATGTTAAACGTCCACTTTTTCTAAAAATTATTTTTTTATCTTGTAGTGTTTTGAATTGTGCATTCTCTAATAATTCTGTATCTATCAATTTTGAGATTTCAAAACCCTTTTCTGTTCTTAATCCCATACTTAAAGTGTCAACATCTGTATCATTAGTATTTAAAATTTTAATTTTTTCAAAATTACAGTTAATTTTATTTTTATCTATCCAAGATTTAGGATTTTTATAATTTTGATATTCTATTCTTTTAAACATTGAATTTGATGACCAAATTCTACCATACGCTCCAGGACCAATACCAATCCAATTATCAGAGTTCCAGTAGTTTAAGTTATGCTTACATTCAAAATTTATCTTAGCATAATTTGAAACTTCATATCTATTAAAGTTATAATTGTTTAATACTCTATGAGTTGTAGTGTAAAAATCAGCTGCTAAATCATTATCTATTAACTCAATTAAACCTTTTTTATAATCAGTAAAAAATTTAGTACCTTTTTCGATGGTAAGCTGGTAGAGGGAAATATGTTGTAAATCAAAATTTTTGATAAAGGTTTCTAGTTCATTTATCCACAAATTAAGATCTTGTCCGTAAAATGCGTACATTAGATCAGCTGACACATTATTAAAAATTTTTGTGGCATGATTTAAAGATCTATTAATGTCATTGACATTGTGTAATCTTCCCAAAAACTTTAAGTTGTTATTATTCAGAGATTGTGCTCCAATAGAGATTCTGTTGATACCTAATTTTTTCAAATCTAAAAATTTTTGTGTTTCATATGAACTAGGATTAGCCTCAAGAGAAATTTCTATGTTCTCATTAAAGTTAAATACTTTTAAAGAGGTGTTCAATATAGACTCAATTATCTTGATTGGCATTAGTGATGGCGTACCACCTCCAAAAAAAATTGAAGTTAGCCCATCATAATTTAAATTGTATTTTTTAATATCCTCTTTCATTTGAAATATTTGATTTGTATATGATTTAATCCACAAATCTATATCAACTGTCTCATTTACATGTGAGTTGAAATCACAATAAGGGCATTTAGACATACAATATGGCCAATGTATATAAAGGCTTAACAAGTTTTTTTTCATAAAGTATTAATAGTTGGAAAACATAATTCTATGAGTTTTTTAAATGCAAATGAACGGTGACTAATATTATGTTTGAAATTAGGCTCCATTTCAGCGAAAGTTAAATCATGACCTAAAGGTCTAAAGATGGGGTCATAACCAAATCCTTTTTCGCCTTTAGGGGGCCATGAAAATGTTCCATCAACTTTGCCTGAAACCGTAACGTCATATCCATCTGGCCAGGCTAAAGAAAGTGAACACACAAAGAAGCAATTTTTAATAGGATTTTTGACTTTTTTTAAACCGTAATATACTTTCATCATTGCTAAACTGAAATCTTTATTTTTTCCAGCCCAGCGCGCTGAGTAAATTCCAGGAAAGTTATTTAGGTCTGGAAAACATATACCACTATCATCTGATAAGCTAGGTAAACCACTCTTCTTTGATACAAACGATGATTTTATAAGTGCATTTTCGTTAAATGAAGAACCATTTTCATCTGGTTCAATTATGTCTAAGTCCCTAGCTGATAAAACACTAATTTTAAGAGGCTCTAATAAGCTTTTAATTTCTTTAATTTTTCCTTCGTTATGACTGGCAATAACTAACTTATCGCCTTTAAATACTCTATGTTTCATTTTTATATATCAAGAACATTTCTTTGAATTTCAAATATTTTGTTTGTACCTAACTCAGCTAAACTCAAGAGGTTTAGAAACTGTTCTTTATTGAAAGGTTTTTTTTCTGCGGTAGTTTGAAGTTCTACAATACCATTACTTGCTGTTAAAATAAAATTTCCGTCTGTTTCAGCATCTGAATCTTCTTCATAATCAAGGTCTA
This sequence comes from Candidatus Marisalimonas marina, assembly GCA_038131365.1. Classification (GTDB taxonomy): domain Bacteria; phylum Pseudomonadota; class Alphaproteobacteria; order Puniceispirillales; family Marisalimonadaceae; genus Marisalimonas; species Marisalimonas marina. The sequence continues at coordinate 132,373 of JAYPPH010000002.1, forward strand.
AAATTTCTTGATTATTCCAAATTCCGCAAGAAATTGCACTTACTTGATCTAGGATAGGGTTTTCAGTAATTTTACCACTTTTTAAGAGAGTTTGTATAGCTTGATATAAAGCTACCCAAGCACCAGTAATAGACGCTGTCCTCGTTCCTCCGTCAGCTTGTATCACATCACAGTCAATTTTAATTTGAATTTCGCCTAATTTTGCTAGATCTACTGTAGATCTAAGAGACCTCCCAATTAGCCTCTGTATCTCTTGTGTTCTTCCTGATGGTTTTCCTTTAGTCACTTCCCTATCTATTCTAGAATGAGTAGATCTTGGAAGCATCCCGTACTCAGCAGTTATCCAACCCTTTCCACTATTCCTTAACCAAGGAGGTAATTTATTCTCAATCGATGCAGTACATAAAACATGAGTATTACCAAACTTTGCCATGCAAGAACCTTCGGCATACCGGGAAACATCAACTTCAAGAGCAATTTTTCTCAACTCATTATAATTTCTATTCGATGGTCGCTTTTGCATATGAATATCTTACCTAAAATTAATATTTTAATTCTCTAATATATTAAAAATCCAAAAATCCCTATCTCAAACTTAAAATTTTTTACATCTTGTAAATATTAAGATTATTTATTATCTGTGTGATGTCCAATTAAAACTTAGTGGAGCTTAAAATTGTCAAAAAACAACGAAGAAAAAAAATCAGTTGATGACGAAAAAAATAGTGACAAGGAACAATCCCCTATTAACGAGGAAATAATAGAAGATGAGACCTTAGATCAAAGTAAGATTAAAGAGGAAAATAATACTGATACGGTTTCAGAACTTGAACAAAAAGTTTTAGACCTAAAAGATCAATTAATGAGAGCTTTAGCAGATGGAGAAAATCTAAGAAAAAGAACTCTTAAAGACATAGAAAACTCAAAAAAGTATAGTCATATTTCTTTTGTTAAAGATTTGATAACATCTGTTGATAATTTTCAAAGAGCGCTTAAAGCTGTTCCAGAGGACAAATCATCTTTGCCTGAGCCAATTCAAAATTTGATTATTGGCCTTGAAATAGTTGAGAAAGAAATTTGTGCTACACTTGAAAAACATAACGTTAAACTAATTGATCCCCTAGGCGAGAAGTTTGATTATAACTTTCATCAAGCTATGTTCGAAGTTCCTACAAATGAGGAAGAACCAGGCAAAGTCGTTGAAGTTTCTCAAAAAGGTTATGTGTTGCACGACAGACTAGTTAGACCCGCAATGGTCGGAATTTCAAAAAAAATTGAAGAAAATGATAATGATAAAAATACACTTAAAGAAAAATAAAATAATTTATTTCTTATAAACTTGTAAATTCAACAACTTAACCCATATAAGCTTCATTGATATTGTATAACTTATATCGGGAATAAACAGAAATCATTAAATAGGGAGTTTTTTATGGCTAAGGTTATCGGTATAGATCTAGGTACAACCAATTCTTGTGTCTCAGTTATGGACGGCAAATCGCCTAAAATTATTGAAAATAGTGAAGGCGCTAGAACCACTCCATCAATGGTAGGTATTACAGATGATGAGAGATTAGTTGGTCAACCAGCCAAAAGGCAAGCTGTAACAAATCCAGAAAATACACTTTTTGCTATTAAGAGATTAATAGGTAGAAGACATGACGACCAATACTCAAAAAAGTTCTCTGAACTAGTCCCTTATAAAATAATTTCTGCTAAAAATGGAGACGCCTGGGTAAAGGCAAATGGCCAAGAGTATGCACCCTCAGAAGTTTCAAGCTTTATACTAAGAAAACTTAAAGAAGATGCAGAGGCTTATCTTGGTGAGAAAGTGGAAAAAGCAGTAATTACTGTTCCTGCTTATTTTAATGATGCTCAGAGACAAGCAACTAAAGACGCTGGGAAGATAGCTGGTTTAGAAGTATTAAGAATTATCAATGAACCAACTGCAGCAGCTCTTGCTTATGGCCTAGATAAAAAAGAAAGTGGCACGATAGCCGTCTATGATTTAGGAGGAGGGACATTCGACGTTTCTATACTTGAGGTTGGAGATGGCGTATTTGAGGTTAAGTCAACTAATGGAGATACTTTTTTAGGTGGAGAAGATTTTGATCAAAGGATTATTGATTACATTGCCGAAGAATTTAAAAAAGATAATGGTATAGACTTAAGATCAGACAAATTGGCTCTTCAAAGAATGAAAGAAGCTGCTGAAAAAGCAAAAATAGAGCTTTCTAGTTCTGCACAAACAGATGTTAATTTACCATTTGTCACCGCAGATGCAAGTGGTCCAAAACATTTAAATGTTAAGCTTACTAGATCTAAGTTTGAATCTCTTGTGGATGATTTAATAACTAAAAGCATTGAACCTTGCAAAGCTGCTTTAAAAGATGCAGGTGTGAGCGCAAGTGATATTGATGAAGTTATTCTAGTGGGTGGCATGACTAGAATGCCTAAAATAATAGAAGCTGTAACAAATTTTTTAAAACTGAACCGCACCGCGGTGTTAATCCAGATGAAGTTGTGGCTTCTGGCGCCGCAATCCAAGGTGGAGTGTTAATGGGTGATGTTAAAGATGTTCTTTTATTAGACGTAACACCGTTATCCCTAGGTATTGAAACACTTGGTGGCGTTTTCACTAGATTGATAGACAGAAACACCACAATACCATCAAAAAAATCACAGACTTTCTCAACTGCAGAAGATAATCAATCAGCAGTAACTATTCGAGTTTCGCAAGGTGAAAGAGAAATGGCTGCAGACAATAAATCTTTAGGAGAATTTAACTTAGAAGGGATTGCCCCTGCTCCGAGAGGTGTACCACAAATTGAAGTTACATTTGATATAGACGCAAATGGAATAGTTAATGTTAGCGCTCAAGATAAAGCTACTGGTAAAGCACATAACATTACTATTCAAGCTTCTGGTGGTCTTGATGAAAACGAAATTGAGAGAATGGTTAAAGAAGCTGAAGATAATGCCGATGCTGATAAACAAAAAAGAGAAGGTATTGACGCTAGAAATCAAGCTGAGTCTATGATACATGGTGCCGAGAAATCTTTAACAGATTTAGGTGATAAAGCTGAAGCCAATGCAAAAGATGAGGTTGAACAAGCTATAACAGATCTTAAAACTGCGCTTGAAGGCGATGATGTTACGGTGATAAAAGAAAAAACATCTGCCTTATCTGCTGTTATGATGAAAATGGGAGAGGCAGCTTACAAGGCCGCAGAACAAAACAATACTAATGATGGCGAAGACAAGGATACAACTTCTAACGAAAATAAGGAGGATGTTGTTGATGCTGACTTTGAAGAAGTGAAGGATAACGAAGAGAAAAAAGACGCTTCCTAGACTTCTACCACCTGAACTATTAAGGCTTTAAAATGGCTCGTGATTACTATGATATACTTGGTTTATCTAAATCAGCCTCTGATAGTGATATAAAGTCTGCCTATCGCAAACTTGCTATGAAATACCACCCAGATAGAAATCCAGGTGACAAAAAGGCTGAAGAAAATTTCAAGGAGATTTCTGAGGCCTATGAAGTTTTAAAAGATCCTCAAAAAAAAGCAGCATATAATCAATTCGGGCACGCAGCCTTTTCTCAGGGTGCTGGAGGTGGATCGACTGGCGGTTTTTCAGGATTTGGAAGTGGAGGTTTTTCAGATATTTTTGAAGACATGTTTGGTATGGGTGGAGATTCTGGCAGAAGATCAGCCTCTACAGGGTCAGATTTAAGATATGATTTATCAATTTCCCTTGAGCAAGCTTTTACAGGTGATCAAGTTGAAATCTCCTTAACGGTTCCTTCAAAATGTGATTCATGCAATGGCTCTGGTGCAAATAAGGGCTCTAAACCTCAACAATGTAGACAATGTGGAGGTTATGGTAAAATTCGGGCACAACAAGGTTTTTTTACAATAGAAAGAACTTGTGCATCTTGCTCCGGGGTTGGAGAAATTATTGGTGATCCCTGTAGACCATGTAATGGTCAGGGTCGTGTAAATAAAAGCAAGAAACTCTCAGTAAATGTTCCTGCAGGTGTTGATAATGGAACTAGGATTCGTCTCTCTGGAGAGGGTGAAGCTGGTGCAAGAGGGTCATCTGCAGGAGACTTATACATATTTATAGATATTAAGGATCACTCATTATTTCAAAGAGATGGAAAAGATACTTTTATAGAAGTTCCAGTATCTTTTATTGACGCAGTATTAGGTAACTCAATTCAAGTACCATGTATAGATGGATCCAAAGCCAAAATGAATTTAAGTGCCGGCACCCAAAGTGGAACTCGTTTAAGAATGAAAGGCAAAGGCATGCCTGGTTTGAGGGGTGGATCTAGAGGCGACCAATATGTTCAAATCAATGTAGAAACTCCAGTTGGATTATCTAGAAAGCAGGAAGACTTATTTAAACAAATAAATGAATTAGGAGTTTCTAAAATAAGTCCTAAAACAACTAGATTTAAGAAATTGATTGAGTAACTAGTTCTGCTTATATATTCTGTAAAAGTTTTATGATAGGTTTATAATGGATAAAGTTTCTGTTTCCATTCCTGGTGGGAATGGTCGTATGGGCAAAACCCTTATACGTTTAATATTAGAGAGTGAAAATCATTCAATTGGAAATGCAACTTGTTTGCCAGAAGAAGATGAAGTTGGCCTAGATATAGGAAATTTAGTTGGCAAGGGTAAAATTTCTAAGGAGTTAAGATCTGATCCCACATGTCTTTTTGAAAACTCAGATGTTCTTATTGATTTTACTGTACCTGAAGCAACAATGTTTCACGCAAAAACGTGTTATGAAAAAAATATTCCCATTGTTATAGGAACTACAGGCTTAGACTATAAACAAGAAGAAGAATTGTTAACATTATCAAAAAAAATCCCAATAGTTTACTCGGCAAATTTCTCTATTGGTGTAACCTTATTATCTAGCTTAGTTGCGGAAGCAACCAAATCACTAGGTAAAGAATGGGATATTGAAATATTAGAAATGCATCATAAGCATAAGATTGATGCGCCTTCAGGAACTGCCTTAATGCTTGGAAAATCAGCTGCAGAGGCCAGGGGCCAAGATTTATCAAGTGTCAAATCAGTTTCTAGAGATGGAATAGTAGGAAAAAGAAGTTCAGGTGAAATTGGGTTCGCAGTCTTAAGGGGTGGCGACGTTGTTGGTGAGCATACAGTTTCATTTTCTAACACAGCAGAAAGATTAGAGTTAGCTCATAAGGCGACGGACAGGTCTATTTTTGGAGCCGGAGCTTTAAGAGCTTCTTTGTGGGCTGTGAAGGCCAAGCCTGGTTTATACACTTTACTTGATGTTTTAAAAAATGGTGGTTAAATCAATCAAAATTTTTATCGATTTCCTTTAAACAATCATCCATATTTAATTTTCCATTTAATTCTGTAGGTCTTATTTTAACCAAATCTACATAGTAGGAGTTTTTTTTATCTATAAGATAAATATCTAAAAAACATTTAGAAAAGTAATACTGAAAGTTTTTTAATTTTCCTTCTTCTTTAATGAAATCACTTTTTCCTATTTTTTTTATCAGATTGACTTCGGATAAGTTTTTAATTTTATCAAAACTGAATTTTTTTCTTTTGGATACGTTAATTTTTTTGTTCAACACAAAAGTTTTTACTTTTGGCTTTTCTTTCGGTGTATTTATAGGGGCCATTTCTGAAGAGATAACTTTCTTTTCTTCTTTAATTTCTCTTTCTGATTCTATAAAGGCACTATCTTGTTGAAGTTTTTTTGTACTTTTTGATAAATTTTGTTTTTTAAAAAAACTTTCTCTATGTTCTAAAGTATGACATGAGCTGAAAAAAAATATTGTTAGGAAAACAAACAAAATTTTATTAGATATTTTATACATAACTGATATTCATAAATATTATTTTTATTAAGTCTATGTAAAAGTGATTTCCGAGGAGAAAATGAACTATTTAAAAGATACTATTACATTTGTAGGTAACGCTATCGTTGATATTGTTAGTCAATCTTCTGATGAAACTTTGAGAGATTTAAATATAAAAAAAGGCTCAATGCAGCTTATTGATGAGAAAATGGCTGAAAAGTTTTTAACTATAATTAAAAACCCAACTGTAATTTCTGGAGGAAGCGCGGCAAACACTGCTGTTGGTTTTAGCTCTTTAGGGGGTAGTGCTTACTTTGTTGGCCAGATTGGTAATGACAATTACGGAGACCTCTTTTCTAAAGATATTAATAAATCTGGTGTTCTCTTTGAAAAAACAGAAACCTCAACAAAAGAGAAAACCTCAAAAAGTATTATCCTTGTGACACCAGACGCTGAAAGAAGTATGAATACGTTTCTTGGTGCTAGTGTAAATTTTAATATTCGGAGTATTAATGAAGATCTAATTTTGAAGAGTAATTATATTTATATCGAGGGTTATTTATTTGATCAAGATGAGGCTAAAAAAGCAATTTACCACTGCTGTAAATTAGCTAAAAAAAACAATTGTAAGATTGCGCTTACTTTGTCCGATCAATTTTGTGTTGAAAGACATAGGCAAGATTTTTATGATTTAATAAAAAAAATGTTGATATTATTTTTGCAAACGAGGCTGAAATAACCAGCCTTTTTCAAAATAATTTAGAACAAAGTTTAATTGAAATTAAAGGAAATGTTGAAGTAGGTGCTATAACTTTAGGCTCCAAAGGTTCTATAGTTTTTAAAAATCATGAGAGTTTTTCGATTGATCCAATTAAAGTAACAAAAGCTGTAGATACTACAGGTGCAGGTGACTTGTTTGCTTCTGGTTTTTTGTATGGTTTAGTAAATGACAAACCAATTAAAGAATGTGGGGATATTGGTAGCAAATCTGCTGCCGAGATAATAAAGCATTTTGGAGCCAGGCCTAAAACGTCTTTAAAGACAATTCTTTAATGGATAGTTAGCTTGTATATAGAGCATTATATGCTGAAATAGATGCAGAGTTCACTATATCAGAAACCGATGATCCCATTTGAACAATTTGGAATGGTTTTTCACCACCAATCATTAACGGTCCTAAAATAGAACCATTCCCAATTTTTTGAAGTAATTTAAATGAGATATTAGCTGCTAGTAGACTTGGCATTATTAAAACATTAGCAGGTCCAGAAAGTCTACAAAATGGATAATTCTCTTTAATAAGGTCATAATCGAGAGCAACCTCAGGAGTCATTTCTCCATCAAATTCAAAATCAACCTTTCTATCATTTAAAATTTCTACTGCCTGTTTTAAATTTTCAGAGCTAGGTCTTGAAAGACTTCCAAAATTTGAAAAAGATAGTAAGGCTACTCGAGGAGTATAACCAAGATTTTTTACAGTATTTGCTATTCCTGTCGCAATATTAGCTAATTGTTCTGCATTTGGAGTGTCGTGTATATTAACGTCTCCAATGAAGACTGTTCTTTCCTTGGAGACCATCATAGACATTGATAAAAAACCTTGGTCTTTTGTAGAGGAGATTACCTTTGTAATATCATTAAAACATCTTCCAAATGGTCTTGTTACACCAGTGACCATAGCATCTGCATCACCGCAAGCTACCATGGATGCTGCAAATACATTTCTATCTTGATTAATCAATCTTTGACAATCTCTCCTTAAATGACCTTGTCTATGAAGAAGTTTGTATAAATTATCTATATATTTTTTATTGTTTTTACTCAAACTTGAATTATGTATAATTAGTTCACTTAAACCATCTAGATTTACCTTTTTCATAGTTTCTTTAACTACGTTTTCTCTACCAATTAAAATAGGTATTCCAAATCCCGAATTATAAAATGATAATGCAGCTCTTATTGTTTTTTCTTCTTCTCCTTCTGCAAATACAACCCTTTGTTTTTTATTTTTAATTCTAGATTTAATGGGTTCTAGAATAGATGCAATTGGGTTGGTTCTACCCTCTAATTCTCTCTTATATATATCAATATTTTTAATTGGTTTCTTGGCTACACCGCTATCCATAGCAGCTTTTGCAACTGCTGATGACACAAAAGATATAAGTCTTGGGTCAAATGGCGCTGGTATAATATAGTCCTTGCCATAATGTAATTGAACACCATGATATGCGGCATTTACCTCATCAGGAACATCCTCTCTAGCTAATGATGCGATAGCTTTTGCGGCAGCAATTTTCATTTCTTCATTGATAGTAGTTGCTCTTACATCTAATGCCCCTCGAAAAATATAAGGGAATCCAAGTACATTATTTACTTGATTTGGGTAGTCAGATCTTCCTGTGGCTATAATGGCGTCTGATCTAACGCTCTTAATTTCTTCAGGCATAATTTCTGGTATGGGATTTGCCATGGCAAATATAATGGGTTTATCAGCCATATTTTTAACCATTTCTTTAGTAACAGACCCTGGCACGGAGAGACCTAAGAAAACATCTGCGCCTTTAAGGGCATCTTCTAATGTTCTTGATTTTGTTTCAACAGTATGTCCTGATTTCCATTGATTCATATTAGTTTGTCGACCACGAAAAATTACTCCTTCTCTGTCAACTAAAATAACATTTTGACTTTGCGCTCCCATTGCTTTTAAAAGTTCTACACAAGCAATTGAAGCTGCTCCGGCTCCATTACAAACAAATGTTGTGTTTTTGATATCTCTGTTTGTTAGGTGAAGTGCGTTAATTACACCAGCTGCTGTAACGATAGCTGTTCCGTGTTGATCGTCATGAAAAACTGGAACATTCATCCTCTCTCTTAATTTTTGTTCAATTATAAAACAATCAGGGGCTTTAATATCCTCTAAATTAACCCCACCAAAGGTTGGCTCAAGTAAAGAAACAGCTTCAACAAATTTGTCAGTATCTTCAGTATTAATTTCTAAATCGATACCATCTACATCTGCAAATTTTTTAAAGAGTACAGCTTTACCTTCCATAACTGGTTTAGATGCAGCCGCACCTATATTTCCTAAACCCAATACAGCCGTTCCATTTGAAATAACAGCCACTAGATTTCCTTTAGAAGTATAGTCATAAATTGTTTCAGAGTTTTTTTCGATTTCAAGACATGGTGTTGCTACGCCTGGAGAATAAGCCAAAGACAAATCATGTGAACCAATTAATGGAGTTGTAGGTGTTATTTCTAGTTTGCCCGGTCGTCCTTTTTTATGATACTCTAAAGCTTCCTTTTCTAAATTTGATTGAGCAGTATCCTCGTTTTTGTTTGTAGACATTCCATCCTCTAAAACTTAATATGATTTAATTCATAATATAAATGAATTTATTTAAAATACTTTAACTAAATTAAAATTAATAACAATTTTAAAAATTAGATTTTAACTCTAAAGGGAATTAGTTAATTTTGAAAAGCGTCAACACCCCAATGATGGAACAATATTTAACAATTAAAAATCAACATAGAGACACTTTGTTGTTTTATAGGATGGGTGATTTTTATGAGCTTTTTTTTGAAGATGCTGTTGTTGCTTCAAAAGCTTTAGATATTGCCCTTACAAAACGAGGAAAGTCTAATGGCAAAGATATCCCAATGTGTGGAGTGCCTTTCCATTCAGCAGATAATTATTTACCAAAGTTAATTAAAAAAGGTTTTAATGTAGCTGTCTGTGAACAGACAGAGACAGCAGATGAAGCCAAATCAAAACTTAAAAAGGGGCCGCTTAAAAGAGAAGTCGTCAGAATAATTTCACCCGGCACTTTAACTGAAGATAATTTACTAGAAAGAAAAAAGAATAATTTTTTAGGGGCAATATCAGTTTTGAAGGATACTATTTGCGTAGCTTGGGTTGATATTTCCACAGGATGTTTTAAATCAAGACAGTTATCAAAAGAAACAAATTTTTCTAACCAAAAACAAGTTCTCACTAACTTTTTAATGAGAATTGGTTTTTCAGAAATCTTAGTATCTAATGATATGGACATACATATAATAGAAGAAGAATGGCATAATCTTTTAAAAAAGCAGTCGCCTAGTTTATTTCATTTTGAATCCTCATTGGAAGAACTTTGTAAATATTTTGAGGTTCTTTCTATGGAAGGTTTAGGAAAATTCAATAAAGGTGAAATTATAGCTGCTGGCGTTTTACTATCATATTTAAAATTAACACAATGTGGTACAATGCCACTCCTTTCAGCACTACAATCTGAAACTGACAGTAAAATTTTAGAAATTGATTATTTTACTCAAAAATCACTTGAAATTTTGACAAATCTATCTGGAGAGCCTGAGGGGAGTCTAATATCTTGTATTGATGAAACAAAGACTGCGGGTGGTTCTCGATTGCTAAAACAAAGGTTAATAGAACCTTTTTTTCAAATCAATCAAATACAAGATAGACATGATTTAGCAAATTGGTTTTTACAAAGTAATAGCAATATTGATGAGTATCAAAGCCTATTTGATAATATACCAGATTTTGAAAGATCATTATCCAGGATTTCTTTATTAAGAGGTACTCCTAAAGATCTTTCCTTAATTTCAGAAGGACTTCTGAAAGTTGAAATTATTTTAAAAAATTTAATCTCTAATAAAAGTTCAAATATAAAACTAAACCTTTTAGAATTAATCATTACAAATTTAAGCATTGACTATAGTTTGTTTGCGAAAGTTAAAAACTCTCTTAAACATGAACTACCGTCATCTATAAAAGATGGAGGATTTATTAGGGATGGTTATGATAGCAAGCTAGATAATTTAAGAATGTTAAGGGGTAATGAAATTGAACAAATTTCAAAACTTCAAAAAAAATATTCAGATTTAACAAACATTAATTCATTAAAAATTAAACATAACAGAATGTTAGGGTACCACATAGAAGTCAGGGCTCTTCATGATCAATCTATAAGAAATCTAGATATGTTTATTCATAGACAAACAACTGCACAAACATCTAGATTTACAACTATCGAACTAAATGATTTAGAAACAAAGATTTTAACTTCACTAGATGAATCTATAAAAATAGAGGTTGATATCTTTAATAGATTCACCAAAGCAATAATTGAAAAAGGAAAAGAAATTTTAAGTATTGCACACTCAATTGCAGAGTTAGATATAGCTATTATGGTTGCCAATCATGTAAGTGATAGAAACTATGTATGCCCAACAATGCTAGAAGAAAAGGTTTTAGAAATAGATGAAGGTAGACACCCTGTAGTAGAACAAAATATGAAATTTCATAAAAATTCTTTTGTATCTAATAGTTGTTCTTTAAACGAAGAAGAAATTATATGGCTTATTACTGGCCCCAATATGGCAGGAAAATCAACTTATTTGAGACAAAATGCTCTTATTGTAATTATGGCTCAAGCTGGCTTATTTGTACCAGCTAAAAAAGCAAAAATTGGGCTTGTTGATAAAATTTTCTCTCGTGTGGGTGCTGCTGATGACCTTGCTAAGGGACAATCTACTTTTATGATTGAAATGATTGAGACTTCACTTATTTTGAATACTTCTACTGATAAGTCTTTAGTTATTCTTGATGAAATAGGAAGAGGAACAGCTACGTTTGATGGTTTGGCAATAGCGTGGTCAGCTTTAGAATACTTACACAATGTTATCAAGCCCAGAACCCTTTTTGCTACACATTATCATGAATTGACAGAACTCAAAGAAAGTCTCACAAATATATCTTGTCACAAAATGTCAATTAAAGAATGGAACAACTCAATTATATTTTTGCATAAAATTTTAGATGGTGAAGCAGACAAATCATATGGTATTCATGTTGCAAAATTAGCTGGGTTACCTGTTTCTGTAACAGAAAAAGCAACACAACTTTTGGATTTTTTAGAAAATAATAATAAAAATAAAAATTTAAAAAAAGCTTATCAAAATCAAAGTCCAGAAATTCAAAAATCTGATAAATTTTTTGGAGAATTTGATAAAATAGATATTAATAATATTAGTCCTCTTGATTCATTAAACCTTCTTCATAAACTTAAACTATTGAGAAACTCCGATGACTAAGTTTTCTCTAAATAAAAAATTTTCATTTTTTAAAGTCTCAAGCTCTGAAAAAAAAACTTCTAGTTATATAACTGTAGATGAAAACTTAAATCAAAATGCTTCGTGGTTTCAAAGTATGGAGCCAATAAATTATGCAAGAAAGAAGTCACTAAAATTGCATGAAATTGAAGACTTTGTATTACATGAAGTTGATAAAAAACTTCCTAACGAAAAATTGTTTAAGAGTTTAAAAGCAGACTTTGATAGTAAAAAAGAGTTAATAAAGCAAACTTTTATGAAAACTTCTGATGGATCCTTATGCGTCGGTCAAAATGTTATTTTGATAGACAGTCTACTAAAAGTTTTATTTAAAAATATTTACTTATCTGTTTACAAGGATGAAAACTATAAGTTCTCAATGGTTGCTGTTGGTGGTTATGGTCGAGGGGAATTGGCGCCATTTTCTGACCTTGATCTATTGTTTTTAATTCCAGATTTTCTTAATAAAACTGATACTCAAAAAATAGAAAATATTGTTCAATCAATACTCTATGCTCTTTGGGATTTTGGTTTTACAGTTGGCCATTCCACAAGATCTGTTCAAGATTGTATAAAGAAAAGTAATGAGGATTTGACAATTTCCACAAGCTTGCTTGAAAAAAGGTTAATAGTCGGCGATCGAAATGTTTATAATTCATTAAAAGACAAATTCAATAGTCTAATTAAAAAAACGAGAACGTTAAACTTTGTTCATGCAAAATTGCAAGAATCTGAGCTTCGACATAATAAATTTGGAGGCTCTAGATATGTTGTTGAGCCTAATGTAAAAGATGGTAAAGGTGGCTTAAGAGATATTCATACTGTTGGCTGGATATCAAAATTTGTATATGAAATAGATTCTATTTCAAAATTAATAAATATGGGTGTTTTGTCAAAACGAGAAGCAATTGCATTTGCAGAGGCTCAAAGATTTCTCTTATCCGTAAGGTGTCACCTTCATTATAGAGCTAAAAGAGAAGATGATAGACTTGCAATGGATGCTCAACTTGAAATTGCTAGCGCTATGAACTTCAAAAATACATCAACTCAAAAAGACGTTGAAAGGTTTATGAAAAGGTATTTCCTGGCAACAAAAGCAGTTGGTAATCTTACAAGAATTTTTTGTGCTGAAATTGAGTCTGAATTTAATAAACCTCTTCGAATAAATTTTTTGAGTTTTAAAAAAAAGTTAAATGTAGAGCCATTTTCTATCGAGGTGGGTCGTTTATTTGCAAAAAACAAAGAAATTTTATTTGAAAACCCTATTAATATCTTAAAGTTATTTCATATTTCTCATGAGAAAAACATAGATATCCACCCTAAGACAATCAGACAAGTAACTAGTTTAGTGTCTTTAATAAATTATGAAGTTCGAAACGATTTTCAAGCTAATAAATTATTTTTAGATATTTTAACTAGTGAGAAAGATCCATCTAGAACATTAAGGGCAATGAATGAATCAAATGTACTAGGAAAATTTTTACCGGAGTTTCAAAAGATTGTATGTCTTATGCAATTTGATATGTATCACTCTTATACTGTCGATGAGCATACGCTTTTTACAATTTCTAACCTTCACTCTCTTAAAAATGGAAATTTTAAATCTTTTGCACCCCTGGCTAGTGAGATTATTTCACAAATTAACTCTTACAGATGTTTATTTGTTGCTATGCTATTGCACGATATAGCAAAAGGCAAGAAAGGAGACCATTCAGAAAATGGAGCTTTAATAGCTTCCGTAGTTTGTCCAAGGCTGGGTCTTAATGAAGAAGAAACTAGAACTGTTGAGTGGTTAGTTTTAAACCATCTATTGATGAGTAAGACTGCTTTTCGATATGAGTTAGGCGATCCCAAAACAATAAAAGATTTTTCAAATAAAGTAGTAACAGTAGAAAGATTAAAATTACTTTTGGTTTTGACGGTAGCAGACATAAAAGGGGTTGGTCCAGATATATGGAATGATTGGAAAGGCTCGCTTATTTCGGAATTATTTCTGAAATCTTTTGATTTTCTTAATAATCGAAAATCTTCATCAGTTATAATTGAAAGTACAATAGACACCAAAAACTCACTAAAAAAACACTTGTTAAATAATGGATATTTTGAAAAAGATTTCATTAATTATTCAAAAAAATACTACTCAAATTATTGGAAAATATTTGATATCACGAATGTCGTAGAGCATTTTGAGATTTTTTCAAAAATGAAAAATGAAGATTTAAAATTCAAGGTCCACTTTTTTAAAGAATCCAAAATCAAAGCCTCACAACTCTTAGTTATAGCTCCTGATCATCACGGTTTATTTTCCTTAATTTCTGGATTGGTTGCTGCTTCTGGATTTGATGTCGTTAGTGCTAAAATTATTACTAGATCTGATGGTTATGCGTTGGATACTTTTTTTATTCAAACCAAAGATAAAAAACCAATAACGGATGATTATACCAGAAAAAAATTAATTAAATATATATCAACAGGCTTAGAGGGTCGATTAAACTTAGAAAAAGAATTAAATATTAAATGGAAAGAAATTCCTGCTAGATATAGAGCTATTAAAGCACCAGTTAGAGTAATTATTGATAACAAAAAAAGCAATAACTTTACTATCTTAGAGGTGAAATGTAAAAACGCCCCAGGCGTGCTTTACAGAATAACAAAAGTTATAACTGGTTTAGGATGTCAAATCAACACAGCAAATGTCTCAACTTATGGAGATAGGGTTGTTGATATTTTTTATTTAAAAAATGCATTTGGTTCAAAAATAGATGATAATAAGACAATAGAAAAAGTTAGAAATGGTATTTATCATATTCTAGAAGAATCAGATCCAGCAAATCAAATGACCAAACCTTGAGATAATATATGAAAGATAAAAATTCTTTTTTCATAAGAGGTTTTACACAATCAGCAATATTTACGTTTATGAGCCGAATTTCTGGTTTTATCAGAGATATTTTTATTGCAGCTTTTTTAGGTGCTGGAATTTTCTCAGATATTTTTTTTATTGCTTTTAAATTACCAAATTTGTTTAGACGTGTGACGGCTGAAGGTGCTTTAACATCAGCAGTTGTTCCCATTTATTCAAAACTTAGAGAACAAAAAAATAAATTTTTAGCAGATAAATATCTTATGTCATTAATTTGGAAGCTGATATTGTTGCTGTGTGTTATAGTAATAGTCCTGCAAATAATTATGCCTTTCGTGGTTTATTTTTTAGCTCCAGGCTTCTCAGATGATAGTGATACAATTGATAAAATCATAATAATGACAAGGATCACAATATTTTTTATGCCCTTAGTATCCGTTGTCGCATTATTAGGAGTTGCCACAAATGTTTCTGGTAAATTTTGGGCTTTATCTTTTACACCTATAATTTTGAATTTTTGTTTAATCATTGGCTGTTTTTTTATAGAAGAAAATTTAATTATTAGATCTCTTCCTCTTGCAGTAGCAACAGTCTTAGCCGGTATTTTCCAATTAATATTTATGATTTTAATCATTAAAAATTTCAATGTTATGAAAGTTAAAAAAATAAAGGGAAAATCAAATGATTTAGGTGATCAAAATAAAATTAAAATTTATTTAAAAAAAACCTGGGCCAAATTTTTGCCTGCTGCATTTGGAGGAGGTATTTTACAGGTTAATTTACTCGTAGACACTATTTTAGCTAGTCTATTGGGTTTTGGGTCTATATCTTTTCTTTATTTTGCAGATAGAATTGCTCAGTTACCATTAGGTATTATTGGTATAGCATTGGGCTCTGTTCTATTAACCTCATTGTCAAAAGAATACGCAAAAAAAAATAAAAAGAATTTCTCAAACAATTTAATAATATCTCTAAAAATTGGACTTTTTTTCTCTATTCCGACAGCTGCTGCTTTTATAAGTTTCTCTGAACTTTTTGTTAGGGTTTTATTTGAAAGAGGTGAATTTACCTCTCTAGAGACAATTCAAACCTCTCACGCCTTAGTTGCGTATTCATTAGGCATCCCTGCATTTATTATGCTTAAATCATGTCAGCCTGCATTTTTCGCAGAAGGTGACACTAAAACACCATTATATATTGGTATTATATTATTAATGCTTAATATTTTGTTATCAATATTGTTTATGTACTATTGGGAGCATGCTGGTATTGCTCTAGCAACTTCGGTGGTCTCTTGGATTGGTGTTGTAATTTACATTTTTTTATTAATTAAAGCTGGCAAAATATTGAGGCCAATTAATAATCAATATAATAAATATATAAATTATAATACACTACTTATCTATTTTTTTAAAATTTTAATGGTCTCTCTTTTAATGATAGGGTTAATGCAATTACTTTTTTATTTTTCATCAATTTATCAAATAAATGATATATTAATTCTAAGTCTTTTAGTAACAAGTGGCCTTTTAATCTATGTTTTGACAACTTTTGTTTTAGGATATATTCCTCAACAATTATTAAATTTCTATATTTCTAAATTTGAGAAAGCTAAATAATAAATGACAAACGAGACTATAAAGAAAAATCCACAAAGAATTTTTTCTGGTATTCAACCTACTGGTAATCTGCATCTTGGAAATTACTTAGGCGCAATTAAAAACTGGGTAAGTCTTCAAAATGATATTCCTTCAATTTTCTCAATCGTTGACCTCCACGCTATTACAGTTCCCCAAGATCCAGTCAAACTTAGGGCGTCCATACATGAAGTAACAGCAGCTATTATTGCATCGGGTGTTGATGTTAAAAGTTCTATTTTATTTAACCAATCATCAGTAAAAGAACATACTGAGCTGGCTTGGATTTTTAACTGTGTATGTAGAATTGGGTGGCTGAACAGGATGACACAATTTAAAGAAAAAGCTGGAAAAAATAGAGAAAAAGCTACAGTTGGCCTTTATAGTTATCCAGTATTAATGGCTGCAGATATTTTACTTTATAAAGCTACACACGTTCCTGTAGGAGATGATCAGAAGCAACATATAGAATTAGCTAGAGACATTGCTTCAGCTTTTAACAATATGTTTAAAAATGAGAAAAATGAAGATTTTTTTAGCTTACCGGAGCCATTAATACTTGGGACAGCTACACGTGTAATGAGTCTAAGAGACGGCACAAAAAAAATGAGTAAATCTGATGGGTCAGATGCATCACGCATAAACTTAACAGATACTAGAGACCAAATATCTAATAAAATTAGAAAAGCAAAAACAGACCCGAATCCACTGCCTGAAACTTTAGATGAATTAAAAACTAGGCCAGAGGCATTAAATCTAATAAATATTTATGCAGCTTTATCTTCTCAAAAAACATCAAGTATTTTGGAACAGTTCAGTGGCAAAGGTTTTTCATACTTTAAACCTCAACTTATTGAACTGGCAGTTGAAACATTGAGTCCAATTTCATCTGAGATGAGAATTTTATTAAAAGACACGATAGAAATTGATAAAATTTTAAAAATTGGTCAAGAAAAAGCAAAAAATATTGCTGAGCCAATATTAAAAGATGTCAAAAACTTAGTAGGTTTTATTAATTAATATCAAAAAATATAGGAATTTTTAAAATAAGCATTATATACTCTATCAAAGGAGAATAAATATGTTCATTCAAACAGAAGATACGCCAAATCCAGATACGCTAAAATTCATTCCTGGTACTGCTGTTTTAGATAAGGGCACATCAGATTTCCCTAATTCAGAATCAGCTAACGCATCCCCGCTTGCATCAAGACTTTTTGAAATTGAGGGTGTAAGTAGAGTTTTTTTAGCTACTGATTTTATATCTGTAACAAAACAAACAGAATTAGATTGGAACAATCTTAAACCCTCAATATTAACTGGGATTATGGACCATTTTTCAAGTGGACTTCCAGTAATAAATCAAAGTGATGAGAGCAACTTAGAAAATAGTAATCCTGAAGACAGTGAAACTATTAAACAAATTAAAGATTTGTTAGAAACTCGAGTCAGGCCAGCAGTTGCTATGGATGGGGGGGATATTTCCTTTTGTTCGTTTGAATCAGGCGTTGTAACGTTGCAAATGAAAGGAGCTTGTGCTGGTTGTCCTTCGAGCACAGCTACATTAAAAATGGGTATTGAAAATATGTTAAGGCATTACATCCCAGAAGTTACTGAAGTAAGAGCGGCAGAACTGTAACTTTCTAGATTTTAGTGATTATTAAATTAGATAAAAATTTTTAGAAATATGATTCTCAAGTATCCACGTGACATTTATTTTTTAATGATAACGCTTTTTTTATTTGCCGTAGGCTTTACAGTTCCAATAGATAAAAAGAGTGATAGATTTTTTTCATTAAAAAAAAATTATGAAAATAATTTAAAATATTTAAAAAAATCTAAAACTGTCAGTACTGTTATAAAAGACCAACAAATAAATAATAATAGTTTTGTGCTTCAGTGGTCAAAAAAAATTTTAACTCAGGCTGAAAAAAAATCCCCTATTTCCAGGGAGTTTTTTCTTTATATCCCTAATGAAATTAATGATAATAATACGACTGATAAAAAAGATATTTTTATAAGTATTTTATTACCTATTGCTTTGAGAGGAAACGAGATTGTCTTAGAAGAAAGAGAATTGATAAAAAATATTTT
Organism: Candidatus Marisalimonas marina; assembly: GCA_038131365.1. GTDB lineage: Bacteria > Pseudomonadota > Alphaproteobacteria > Puniceispirillales > Marisalimonadaceae > Marisalimonas > Marisalimonas marina. The sequence goes on from JAYPPH010000002.1 coordinate 150,953, forward strand.
TAAATATAATGATATTTCTGGGATCCAATTTTTTTCAAAAAAATATAAGGTTCAAAATTATAAAAACATTAATTTTACTAATTTAAGTGATAAACAATTAGATAAATTAAAATCAGAATTAATGGTCAAGGTTAATACCATTCCAATTTCTATGATCCTAGCTCAAGCCATTATTGAGAGCGGTTGGGGTACCTCAAGATTTGCTAGGGAAGGGAATGCCTTATTTGGTGAATGGACATGGCAAAAAAATACTGGAATTAAGCCACTACAAAAATTAAATGCAAATTACTCAGTAAAGAGTTTTACGAATATAACAGAATCACTAAATTCTTATATTTTAAATTTAAACAGGCATGATGCATATAAAGAAATGAGAAGTTATAGACATAAAAAAATTAAAAATGGCAATGAAGTACTTGGTTATGAAACAGCAAATTTTTTAGATGGTTATGCTGAAATCGGACATGTATACGTGACTAAGGTTAAGGAGATGATAATATCCAATAAATTATATAAATATGACAATTTACAACTTGATTAAAACAAAACTTATCTGATTATAAATTGTCGTCCAAGCCACCTCCATCTATTATCATTGGCAGCCATTGTACAATTAATTCTACCTCTTCCTAATGGAAATGGTTCACTTAATCTAACTTCTATTCTTGTTTTACCGAGTCTTTTTGTCTCTGATTTAATTCCTTTGCTAGCAAAACACCTCACTGCATTATTTGGTTTTATAGATGAAGATAATGTGAAACCATAGTTAGGTGGGTTTTTGCTTATTACAGGATCAAGGGGCGAAAGATCAGAAATAGGGATGGGTAAAGCATTTACTGCTAAAATAAATCTATCTATACTTCCGTATTGTTCATTCATAGCAAAGCGAGGCAATTGAAACAAACCCACACTTTTGTGGGCAACCCCCGAATGTTGTCCAAATGCCGCTAAAAACCCGTTTGCTTTCACTAATTCTAAAACTTCCAAACTATATTCACCGTAAGGATAAGCAAAAAACGAAGGTTTGCTACCAATTTCATCTACAAATCGTTTGTTAGAAATTGCAAGTTCTTCGATTATCTGTGACTTCGTTAATTTATCTAAATGTGGATGTGATTTTGTTTGGCTTCCAATTGTAATACCATTGTCTCTTAATATTCTGATTTCTTCCCAACTCATGTATCCTGGAATATTATTATCAATAACGTCGGTAGAAACAAATAAAGTAAATGGCAAATTATATTTTTTAAAAATTGGCCAAGCATAATCAAAGACTGAAGAGTAGGCGTCATCTATAGTTATCACTATAGATCTATCATTTATAAGTTCTTCTTCATTTATTGCTTTAAAAGCTTTTTTAATATCTACTACATTATATTTTGGTTTGATTAATTCATTAATATGACTTTCAAACTGTTCTTTTCTTATGTTTGTAGAGGGATATCTGCTATCTCCAAATCTATGATACATAATTACAGATGCATAGTTAGCACTAGGTAATACATTAGTTTGAGTTGTTTGAGAAAATGATATTTTGGGAAATATTAGAATTAAAAAAACTAGAAAGTAATGCATATTTTCCCCAAATTTTTATATTAAGTAACTCGATTTTATTTTGTATATATTTAATATTTAAATATTAAAACAAAAATTTTAATTTAGAAAAAATAAAAATCATGATCCTCGCTATTGAAACTAACTCGTTGTACTTATCTCTTTGTCTTTTAAAAAATAACAATTTAGTTAATAGTTTTTCCACTTCATTTAAAAATGAATTATCTGAAATTTTAATTCCCACGATTAATAAATTTTTAATAACAAATTCCATAGGTTTCCAAGAGATATCAATTTTAGCTATAGGTTGTGGACCAGGAAGTTTTACTAGTATAAGAACCCTTATTGCAGCAGGCAAAGGTATCACATTATCCAATAGACATATTAAAAGTATCGGCATAAATTCATTAGCTGCATTAGCAATGTCAGCTATAGACGAAGCGAAAACAAGAAAAGTTGAATATATTATTTCATCAATTGACTCAAAAAGGGATGAACCTTTTATACAAACCTTTCAAATAACTGAGACTAAAAACAATGGAAATCTCAAACCTGTTAACAAAATCCAATCTATAAAAATGCCTAATTTAAAACAATATCTCCTAGACCATAATTTAGAAAATAATAATATTTTGTTTGTTGGATATAATAAGGAATTAATTCCTAAAAATAAATTAAACTTACATACCTTAAATACAATAAATCAATATTCTGATGCTTTGCTAGTTGCAAAACTTTGTTATTCACTGTTTTCAAACAAAATTAATCTTAGTTATTCGGAAATTGGCTTTAATTATTATAAACCTTTATATGTTAGGTTTGCAGATATAAATCAATGAATTTTAAAATTAGCCCATGCAATAAACAAGAATACTATTTAATAGCAAATTTAGAAAAATCACTCTTTGACTCTCCTTTTTCAATCAAAGATTTAGAAAATATGAGTTTACAAGAAGCCTTTAAAATATGGAAAATATATGGGGATAGTTTGATTGGATATGTTTGTTTTTTTCAAGTAAAGAATGAAGTTGAAATCATAAAAATAGGAATAATGAAATCTCATCAGGGTAAAAATTACGGCACCTATTTAATCACAAAAATTAAAAAACTTTCTATAAGAAAAATATTTTTAGAAGTCTCTAGTCTTAATAAAATAGCAATAAAATTTTATGAGAAAAATGGATTTAAAATAATTGGTGTAAGAAAAAATTATTATACCCTTAGAGACAATTCTAAAGTCAATGCAATAAGATTACTATATGAGCTTTAATAAAAATGAAATACTTTTACAGCATAAATCATTATCTTCAATTTTATAAGGTAATCTAATGTTAGCAAGAATAGTAGAAGAAACTACAAGTTTTTACCCTCTAAAAATTAACAAAATAAAAAACTTTTTTGATCATAAAGACTTCTTTTTGAAATATCATAACTCTAGTAATAAATTTCCTATAATAGAGTCTGAAAATTACATTATTAAATTAGTACAGACGAAATCAGAGCTAAAACAAGCCCAGGCCCTTAGATATTCAGTATTCTATAAAGAAAAAAGAGCTAAGGCTACCTTACAGAAAAAAATAATTAAACTAGATTATGACAAAATTGATAAATTTGCGGATCATTTGATTGTCGTAGATAAAAATACAAAAAACAAAGTTGTTGGAACTTATAGATTAATTAGGGGGGATGTAGCAGAATTATTTGGAGGTTTTTATTCCTCATCTGAGTTCAATCTTGAAAATATTATTAATAATTATCAAAACAAACACATCCTAGAATTAGGTAGATCTTGTGTGCATCAAAATTATAGAAATGGATCTATAATGAACCTTCTTTGGAAAGCTATAGCTGAATACGTTAAATTGTTTGATATTAAAGTTTTGATTGGGTGTGCAAGTTTCTCAGGAATAGATCCTCTTAAGTATACAGAAGAACTGTCATACTTGAGGGTAAATTTTTCTTTACCAAAAAAATTTTCTATTAAAAGTTATGATAATAATATTTACCCAGCCTTTAAATTAAATGATAAAAACTTAAATCAATTAAGAACTTTTGCCAAGTTACCTCCCCTCATAAAAGGTTATCTTAGAGTTGGAGGTAAAGTAAGTGACAGTTTCTTCGTTGATCACAATTTTAATACTATAGATCTTTGTATTGTTGTGAGAACAAATGATATAGATAAAAAATATAAGAAAAAATACTTAAATTAATATGGTCAAAGATATTATTAATGAAAAACTATATTCAAACCCATTACAGAATCTAAATTCTTTAGATCATCTAACCTTCGCTATTAAACTCATATTATTTGTTATAGCTGCAATAATTCTAATTTTGGTTAATTTTTTTTTGGGTAGGTTTGTAAAGTCGATTAGAAATAATTCACCAATATTTTTTCATAAGTTTCTATTATGGACACTGTCTATAAATGTAGAAATAGAAGGTCAGATAGAAACAGCAAAAAATTGTAACCTGTTTGTAAGTAATCATATATCTTACTTAGACATACCGATTTTAGGCTCTAACTTTCCTCTAAGATTTGTAGCTAAGTCAGAGGTGGCCTCTTGGGGGTTATGGGGTTTTTTGGCTAAGCTTGCTCAAACTATTTTCATAAAAAGAAACAAGAACGATACTTTTAACCAAAAACATAAATTAAAAAAATTATTATTATCAAATGAAAAAATTTTGATCTTTCCTGAGGGGACTACTTCTGACGGTAATCGTGTGCTTGATTTTAAGTCAAGCTCATTTTCTGCAGTAGAAAAAGAAAACTTTAGGATTCAGCCAATAACACTGGTATATTCAGAATTTAATGGCATTCCTATAAATAGATGGTTGAGACCTATACTAGCTTGGTATGGTGACATGGATCTTAAGCCACATTTATCGTTTTTAGTTAACTTGAGACCAATAAAAGTGAAATTAATTTTTTCAGATCCCGTTAAATCAGAAATCTTTTCTAATAGAAAACATCTAAATAATTATTTACAAGAGATCATAACAACTAACTATAACAACTCTAAATCAAAATAACTTGCAAATTTTTAATATAACTGGCAGTAAGTGATTTTTATCAAAATAGCTGGTTAGATGAAAAAACTATTTATTAAAACACATGGCTGTCAAATGAATTTTTATGATTCTGAGAGAATGACAGATTTGCTTAAACCTCATGGTTATGAATTAGACAATAGCGCTGAAGATGCAGATTTGATAGTCTTAAATACATGTCATATTCGTGAGAAAGCAGTTGAGAAAACTTTTTCTGAGCTAGGTCGTATAAGAAACCAAATAAATTTAAGGGAAGAAAAAACAGGGAAAAAGTCCATAGTTGCAGTAGCTGGTTGCGTCGCACAAGCTCAAGGCAAAGAAATAATGAAGAGGTCACCCTGGGTCGATATAGTTGTTGGGCCACAGTCATACCAAACCTTACCTGAGCTTATAGCTAAGATTGATCCTATTAAAAAGAATAAGAATATAAACATTGACTTTCCTACAATACCAAAATTTGATCAGTTAGAAAATCAGATCTTTGATAGAGGGCCTTCGGCATTTTTAACCATTCAAGAAGGTTGTGATAAATTTTGTACCTTCTGTGTCGTTCCATATACTAGGGGCGCTGAGTACTCAAGACCCATTAAGTCAATTGTCGATGAAGCCAAAAAACTAATAGACAGTGGAGCAAAAGAAATCACTCTTTTAGGACAAAATGTCAATGCATGGAGTGCTAAAAGTTCTGATAAAGATGATTGGGGGTTAGGGAAATTAATTAATGAGTTAGCAAAAATTGATAATTTGCAATCAATAAGATACACTACCTCTCATCCATTAGATATGGATTTAGAGCTTTTAGAGGCTCATAGAGATATAAAAAAATTAATGCCTTACTTACATCTACCAGTTCAATCTGGTTCTGATAAGATTCTTAAATTAATGAATAGAAAACATACGTCGCTTGAGTATATGAAAGTTATAGAAAAGGTAAGGTACTATAAACCTGATATAGCAATATCAGGTGATTTTATCATTGGCTTTCCAGGGGAGACTGATAAGGATCATCAAGCAACAATAGATTTAATAAAAGAAATTAAATACTCACAAGCCTATTCTTTTAAATACTCTATAAGGCCAGGAACCCCGGCGGGCTCTTTTGATGATCATGTAGATGAGAACTTAAAAAAATTAAGATTGCAAGAAGTTCAAGAGCTTTTAAGGGTTCAACAAATGCAATTTAATAAAAAATTTATAAATTCAAACTTGAAAGTTTTAGTTTTAAGAAATGGCAAAAAAAATGGACAATATTTAGGAAGGACTCCCTATAATCAATCTATTTATTTTAATTCAGAGCACAAAGACTTAATTGGTTCTATAGTCACAATTGAAGTAACAGACGCCTTTCAAAACAGCCTAACTGGCAAGATTAAAGATAATAAAAGTATTTAATGTTAAAAAATCAACCTAGTAAAAAAGAAATAACTATTGAATTCCCGAATAATTCACTTTTAGCTGTATTGATTGGTCAGCATAGTGTCAATATATTAAAACTTGAGAAATTATTAGACATACATATAAGCCAATTTGGTAATCAATTTAATATATATGGTGATAAAAAAAACACTGATTTAGGAAAAACCATCTTAACAAATATCTACAATAAACTATCAAACAAAGAGATTGAGGAATTAGATCTGAAATTTTCTAGTTTTGAAACAGAATTAAGGATGTGTAATAGCAAAAACAAGACTAATTCAAACTTAAAAAAAGTTAACGAAAAGTTTCAATACAAATTTGAAACTTGGAAGAAAATAATAACATCCAAAAGTTTAGGACAAAATGAATATTTTGATGCACTTAATAATTATGAATTAGTATTTGGTTTAGGCCCTGCTGGTACAGGCAAATCTTATTTGGCAGTTGCCAAGGGAATTGATATGTTAAAAAGAGGACTTGTAGAAAAGATAATACTCACGAGACCCGCGGTAGAGGCAGGCGAAAGACTTGGTTTTTTACCTGGAGATATGAAAGAAAAAATAGATCCTTACTTAAGGCCTATGTATGACGCATTATATGATATGATGCCTTCGGATAGGGTAGAAAAAAAGATTATATCAGGAGAAATTGAGATTGCTCCTTTGGCTTTTATGAGAGGAAGAACATTCAACAACGCGTTTGTTATAGTAGACGAAGCACAAAATACTACTTCAGTTCAGATGAAAATGGTTTTAACACGTCTTGGTGAAGGATCTCGAATGGTAATAAATGGAGACTTGAGTCAGGTTGATCTTCCGTCTGGACAGGTTTCAGGTTTACAAGAATCTAAACAAATTCTTTCTAAGATTAGTGATATTAAGATTGTGACTCTTGAAGCGGAGGACGTGATTAGGCATCCAATAGTTGCCAAGATCATTAAAGCTTATGATCAAAAAAATAAAAATTAACTTTCACAAATTAATATATTCATGAAAAAAGAATCGATTGACATTTATAAAGTTTGGAAAAATAACACTTTTACAATTGAATTAAACATAGATGGAACTCTATGGACGAAAGATCTTGTTAATAATTTTGAAAAACAACTATTCAAAATCTTAAACGAATTTTCAAAAAGGGTAGATAATTTCAATCCTGAAAAAAGAAATTTGATATCTGTTATGTTTTCCACAGATAAAAAAGTTATGCAATTAAATAAACAGTTTAGAAATATTAATAAACCTACAAATGTTCTTTCTTTTCCGTCTTTAACTAATTCCACATCAAAATTTAAGGAAGTTTTTTTAGGAGATATTATATTTTCTATTGAAACGATCTTATCAGAAGCCAAAATTAATAACATAAGTATAATTGATCATTTGATCCACTTATTTATTCATGGTTTATTACATCTACTAGGCTATGATCATAAGACAGAGGATGAGGCTAGGGATATGGAAAATTTAGAAATTACCATTTTAGAACAATTAAGTATACCAAACCCTTATGAAATAAAAAATGAAAATTAAATTTCCCAGTTTTTTTAAAAAAAATAAATTAGAAGATACTAACACGAATTTTGATAAAGAATTAGAACAGTTTGTAGCAAAGAGAATAAGCGCTGACGACTTAAATGGTAATGCCCTAAGTCATGAAAATGAATTATTAAAAAATCTCGCAGGGTTAAGAGGAATTACAGCTGCAGATGTTATGGTGCCAAGAGTTGATATTGTTTCAGTTGCAATGTCTGATAATTTTAAAGATATTGTTAAACAATTGATAAAAACCAATCATAGTAGGGTTCCGGTAAGAAAAGATAGTTTGGACGATATTGTAGGTATTCTTCATATCAAAGACGTGCTTGCTAATTTATTTTTAAAAGAAAAACCAGATATTAAATCTTTATTAAAAGATCCTTTTTTTGTCTCACCATCAATTAGCCTGCTTGATTTATTATATGAAATGAGAGTTAAAAGACGTCACCTAGCCCTAGTGGTTGATGAGTACGGTGGAATTGATGGGCTGGTTACAATTGAGGATCTTGTTGAAGAACTAGTTGGAGAAATTGAAGATGAACATGAATCCTCTACCGAAATAAGATTAGATAAATTAGAAGATGGCTCAATAGTAGTAGAAGCAAGGATAATCGTTGATTTATTTGAAGATCTTATTAGATCAATAAGGAAAGAAGATTTAAATGATGAAATTGAAACTCTTGGCGGTTTTATTATCAGTATAGCTGGTAGGGTCCCAGTAAAAGGTGAGGTTATAAGATATTCACCTTCAGGATTGAAGTTCGAAATCTTAGAAGCGGATCCACGAAAAATAACTTTAGTTAAAATAATTGGCCTAAACAATATTTCAGATTTAGCTCAATCCACACTTTAATATTTTTATGAAAAAAATTTATAAAATTTTAATTTTCTTTTTTTTAGGAGCAATATCAACTTTTGCAGTTCCTCCTTTTTCTTTTTTTCTGACAATCTTCTTCTTAGGATTTGGAATACATAAAATATCCTTATTATCTTCACTTAAGCAAACATTTTTAGCCGGTTGGGCGCTAGGATTTGGATGGTTTCTATTTGGTTTATATTGGATTGGTTCAGCCTTTATTGTGGCAGATACATATCATATTTATTTCATGCCGTTTGCTGTAATTTTTTTACCAAGTTTGTTGGCTGTTTTTTGGGGATTGGCTTTTTTATTCGCTAAATTATTTACTAGAAATAAAGATTCTTCTTTGATGATGATTATAGTGCTATTGTCTTTGTTTGAATATGTGAGAGCCTTTATTTTTACTGGATTTCCTTGGTTAATGCCCTCAATGGTATTGTCAGGAAATGAATATTTCATACAAGCTTTTTCTTATATCGGAAGTTTCGCATGCAATTTAGTAGTTATTACTTTATCGGTCTTACCTTTTATTATTTTTTCCAATATACAAAAAAAAATCATTGTTTTTTTAATATGTTTTATACCAATTACGAGCTTATTTTTATTTAGTTTTTTAAGATATAATAATAAAGAAACACAAACTTATAATAATCAATTAGTCACAATTGTTCAGCCTAATATTAAACAAAAAGAAAAGTGGAACATTAACAAAAGAAATATACATTTAAAAAAATTAATAGAATTATCTAATTACAGCAATTACAAACAAGAAAATTTAGAAAGGCTAATCATTTGGCCGGAAACAAGCTTTGCTGGTTTTATTCCAAATGAAAAATTAGTTTTATCATCTCTTGCTAAGAAAATACTTAAAAATCCTCAAAGTAAATTAGTTGTTGGATTGTTAAGAGTTAATCAAAATGATATTCATAATTCTTTAGTGTTTTTAAACTCAAATGGAGAAATTATATACGAATATGACAAATTGCATTTAGTACCATTTGGTGAGTATATTCCTCTCAGACATGTTCTTAGTGAAGTAGCTAATTATTTCAGCCCAAAAGATTTTTCTCCTGGAAATCCAAAGCCAAATTTTCATTTAGAGGGCTTTGGAGATATTATAACTTTAATATGTTATGAAATTTTATTTTCTAATGAAATTAAAAAAAGAATTACAAAAAAAACAAATCTCTTAATTAATATAACAAATGACGCATGGTTTGGAAAGACTGTTGGTCCTCATCAACACCTTGCATTAGCGAAAATCAAAGCTGTAGAATTAGGTTTACCATTAGTAAGAGTAGCTAACACAGGGATTTCCGCTTTTATATCACCTTATGGTGAAGAAATAACTACAATTAATTTGGACAAAGAAGATACTAAAACAATTAGAATTGTTAATGGGTTACAAAATACTCCATATAAAAAATTTGGAGAAATAATTTTCTTTATGTTAATAGTAATATTTTTATCATCAGCTTGATATTATCATCTAAAATAAAGGGGCACAAATGAGAAAGAATTATCTATTTACTTCAGAGTCTGTTTCAGAGGGTCATCCAGATAAAATATGTGATAAAATCTCAGATACGGTAGTAGATTTACTTTTAAAAAAATACCCTGAGGCGCGTGTTGCTTGTGAAACAATGGTATCAACTAATAGAACTATTATTGCTGGTGAGTATAGACTTCCAGAGGAAATAAAAATTGATAATGAAGAAATAGAGCAACATGTTAGACAAGCTGTTAAAGAGATAGGGTATGAGCAAGAAGAATACCATTGGCAAAAAATGGATTTTCAATGTTACCTTCATCAACAATCCTCAGATATAGCGGTAGGGGTGGATAAGGCTGGCAATAAGGACGAAGGTGCTGGAGATCAGGGATTGATGTTTGGTTATGCCTGTGATGAAACAGAAGATTTAATGCCTGCTCCAATTTATTATTCACACAAGATTTTAAAAGAAATGTCAAAAATTAGGCATGCAGATAAAAATTGTATTTTGCTTCCAGACAGTAAATCACAAATAACTCTAGAGTATGTAGAGGGTAAACCTCATAAAGCCACTTCTGTCGTTGTCTCAACTCAGCATATTAAAGGTTGTTCACAAGAAGATATCAAAAACCTAGTCAGAGATATCGTCATTGATATTTTGCCGGATGGCTGGATGTGTCCTGAAGAAGAATTTTATGTAAATCCTACTGGCATTTTTGAAATTGGTGGACCTAATGGAGACGCTGGCTTAACAGGGAGAAAAATAATTGTAGATACATATGGAGGAGCATCCCCACATGGTGGTGGCGCATTTTCTGGTAAAGATCCTACAAAAGTTGATAGATCAGCGGCTTATTTTACAAGATACTTAGCTAAAAATGTCGTGGCTGCAGGTCTTGCTGCTAAATGTACAATTCAAATCGCATACGCTATAGGTGTTTCTAAACCACTTTCATTATATGTAAACACCGAAGGAACAGGAAAAGTAGAAGATAGTATGATTGAAACAGCACTAGCTAACCTAATAGATATGTCTCCAAGGGGTATTAGAGAACATCTAAAATTAAACAACCCTATCTATGTACCAACATCTTCCTATGGGCATTTTGGTAGAAAGCCAAATGAAATTCTAGAGGGCTCTTTTACTTGGGAGAAAACCGATTTGGTTATTTCTATACAAAAAGAACTAGGAATCATCTGATTTTGAATTTTAGTAAAGACTCACCTAAGTTTTATGGAAGAAGAAAAGGAAGAAAACTTTCAGCAACAGCGAAAATGGCGTTAATATACGGTGAAAATTATCTTATAAAATCAAAAAATCAAACTCATTATTTTTCAGAATTATTTAACTCTAATAAAAATCAAAAAATTATCTTAGAAATTGGTTTTGGTAACGGAGAGAATTTAGTTGAATTAGCTAAAAAATATCCAGAAAGACTTTTTATTGGTGCTGAACCATTTTTAAATAGTGCTATCCAATGTATTCAAAAATTAAAAAAATATAATATAGAAAACGTAAAGATTTGGCAGGATGATATAAAAAAAATTTTAGACTTTGTACCACCAAATATTATATCAGAAATAAAAATTCTTTTTCCGGACCCTTGGCCAAAAACAAAACATAAATCTCGTAGATTAATACAGCCTGAATTTATAGAACGTCTCAATCTTATTTTAGTTCAGGGTGGTACAATTACTATTGGAACAGATCACTCAATATTAAAAAGTTGGATATTAGAAAATTTCCAAACTAGTCGAAAATTTGAGTGGGTTGCAAATAATGCAAAAGAATGGAGGACCCGTCCATCGGACTGTGTTGTAACAAAATATGAAAAAAAATCATATGAAGCCAATAGGCTTCCAAGTTGGTTTGTTTATAAAAAGATAGAAATCAGTATGTAGAACAATTTGAAAACTATTGATTTTTTTATTAATCAAAATTATAATGAATCAATAAAGTGAGCCTAAAAGCTCACTTTTTTTATTGAGGAAATTTAATTTGGTAGTAGATCACATTAGAGAACTATTATTTTCAAGGCTTAAAAACTTAGGATATCACCTTATTCGTGTAAAAATTATTAATGTTAATAATAAAAAGACATTACAGATAATGGCAGAAAGAATTAAAGATAGAACGATGGGAATTGATGATTGTACTTTTTTGAGTAAAGAGATCTCCTCGTATTTAGAAGTAGATGATCCAATTAGTTCTTCCTATATATTAGAAGTGTCATCAGGAGGGCTATCAAGACCCCTGACGTGTTTCGATGATTACTCTTTTTTTAAGGATAGCAAGATCAAAATTACTCTAAAGGACAAGTTTTTAGGAAAGAAAACTTATAAAGGTTTCATAAGTAAAGTAGATGAAAATCAGAATATAATTTTGAGAACTGACGAACATGAGATAAAAGTAAATTTTTTAGAAATTGAAAGTGGTAATATTGACCCTGATTGGGCTATCGAAAATAATAAAATTAATTAAAATTTAAAATAGGAAATCATCATGGAAGCAAAGTCCATTGCCAGATTAGAATTGATACAAGTTGCAGAGGCAGTTTCAAGAGAAAAGTCCATTGAAAAGGAAGAGGTCATTGTTGCGATGGAAGAAGCAATTCAGAAAGCAGCAAGATCTAAATATGGTTTGGAAAGAGATATAAGAGCAAATATTGATAGAAAAAATGGTTCTATTAATATTGCCCAGTTTACAGAGGTTGTTGAAAATGTTGAAAATGATTTAACACAAATGTCTGTAAAAGAAGCTGAGAGAAGAAATTTAGGAATTGAAATAGGGCAGTTTTATAAACAACCACTTCCTCCTATAGATTTTGGCCGCATTGCTGCTCAAACAGCTAAACAAGTTATTGCGCAGAAGGTTCGTGAAGCAGAAAGACAAAGGCAATTTTTAGAATATAAAGACCGTGTCGGTGAAATTGTTGTCGGCACAATTAAGAGAGTTGATAACCATTCTGTTTCTATTGATTTAGGTAGAGCTGAGGCAGTAATAAAAAAAGATCATATGATACCCAGGGAACAATTAAGGCCTGGAGATAGGTTGAGGTGTTTCATAATTGAGGTTTCTCAAGAGATTAAAGGACCACAGATTTTTTTATCAAGGGCATCCAATCAATTTTTAGCTGCGTTGTTTACTCAAGAGGTGCCAGAGATTTATGATGGCATAATTGAAATAAAGGGTGTGGCAAGAGAACCTGGAAGTCGAGCAAAAATTTCTGCATTTTCAAATGATCCAACTATTGATCCTGTAGGAGCTTGTGTTGGAATGAGAGGCTCTAGGGTGCAAGCTGTTGTAAGTGAGCTTCAAGGTGAAAAAATAGAAATAATCCCGTGGTCAGAGGATCCTGTTACTTTTGTAATAAATGCATTAGCCCCAGCTGTTCCATCGAAAGTCGTTATGGACGAAGATGCAGGCAGAATGGAAGTAATAGTACCAGATGATCAATTATCTCTTGCTATAGGTAGACGTGGGCAGAATGTTAGACTAGCCTCACAGTTAACAGGTTGGTTTGTTGACATTATGACAGAAGCAGAAGAGTCTGAAAAAAGACAAGAAGAATTTGCTCAGAGAAGTAAAATATTCATTGATGCGCTTGATATTGACGATGTTATTGCACACTTGATGGTTGGGGAAGGATTTGTAACAATTGCAGATATAGCAGAAGCAACAATAGATGAACTATTATCAATTGAAGGTTTTGACGAAGATATAGCTAATGAATTGATTAACAGAGCTAATAACTTTGTTAAAATCGAGGCGCAAAGAGTTGAAGATAAATTAAAACAGTTAGAAGTAAAAGATGATTTGTATAATTTTGATCATTTAAATAAATCAAGCATCTTATTACTAGCTGAGAATAATATTAAAACTTTGGATGACCTTGCGGAATTAGATAGTGAAGAATTATTTAATATTCTTGGAACCACTGTGTTTGCTAGCGAAGATGATGCTGGGTCAGTAATAATGAAGGCCAGAGAGCACTGGTTTACTGAAGAAGAAAAATAGAATTAATTCTCATTTAAGGAACAAAATTATGGAAGACAATAAAAATGGAGAAAGAAAAAAGTTAAGTCTGTCTCTAGGTGGTAAATTAACACTTAAAACTTCTGTTACTTCCAAAGCCTCTAGCAGTATTTCAACTAATAATAGGTCAGGTAGAGGTACTGTTCAAGTTGAGGTTAAGAGGGCAAAAAGGGTCTCCAACAGATCAAATGTTGGTGAAACTGCTCAAGTGAAAAATACTACAGATAACAATACAGGTCTTACTCCACAAGAAATTCAGTCTAGAAGCAGAATGCTTCAGGAGGGCTTGGCCAAAACAGCTGCTCAAGCAGAGATGCTTGCAGCTGAAAAATTTGAAAAAGCAAAATTAGAAGAGGCACGTATTGCAGCTACAGCTGATGAGGCATCTAAAGCTGCCTCTTCACTTGCGCCAAAAGACAAGATTTTAGCTAGGAGAAAAGCTGAAACAGAAGAAATTTTAGAGATTAAAAAAATTGAAGAAGAGCAAAAACAACTTCAAATAGATGCAAGGAAGGCAGAAGAAGCAGCTCTGCAAGCTGAGAAAGATAGACAAAAAATAACTGATGTTGAAACTGTGCCTGCTAACTCAAAGTCGTGGACAGCAAACAAAGTTCAAGAAAAAGAAATATATAGAGAAAATTTAAGAAAGCCATCTTGGAACAAAGGATTTCAAGAGAAAAGACAAGGAAAAATGACTGTGGCTCGTGCTTTAGAATCTGACAATGTTAGGGTCAGGTCTCTAGCTTCAATTAAAAGAAGACGAGAAAAAGTAAGAATGCAGGCAGATCAAACACCTGCAGTTAAACAGTTTAGAGAAGTGATAATACCAGATACAATTACAGTATCTGAATTAGCTAATAGGATGACCGAAAAAACTGCAGATGTTGTTAGAGAGCTTATGAAAAATGGTATAATGGCTACTGCAACTGAGGTTATTGATTCTGAAACTGCAGAATTAATTACAACTGAATTCGGTCACAAGCCAAAAAGAATATCAGAATCTGACGTTGAATTAGATTTAGAGATTCAAGAGAGTGACCCCAAAAATATGACACCAAGGCCGCCAATAGTCACTATCATGGGTCATGTTGATCATGGTAAAACATCTTTGTTAGATGCGCTAAGGCAAAGTAAGATAGCCGATGGAGAAGCTGGAGGTATAACTCAACATATAGGCGCATACCAAATTATAACAAAATCTAATTCAAAAATATCTTTTATAGATACCCCTGGACATGAAGCTTTTACTGAGATGAGGGCAAGAGGTGCAAACGTTACAGATATAGTAATTTTAGTAGTTGCAGCAGATGATGGAATCAAGCCACAAACAGTTGAGGCAATAAAACATGCTAAGGCTGCTTCTTGTCCAATAATTGTTGCTGTTAATAAATGTGATAAACCAGAAGCTGATCCCCAAAGAGTTAGAACTGAATTACTTCAGCATGAAATTATTCCTGAAGAGATGGGAGGAGACGTTCAATGCATTAACGTTTCCGCAAAAAACAAAGAAGGACTTGATAACCTCATAGAGGCTCTAGAGTTACAATCTGAATTAATGGAATTAAAGAGTGATCCAACTATCAGTGCGAATGGTGTTGTAATAGAATCAAAAGTAGAAAGAGGCAAGGGATCTGTTATAACTATGCTTGTTAAGGCCGGGACCTTAAATGTTGGTGATATATTAGTTGTGGGAAGTGAATCAGGTAAAGTCAGAGCTTTATTAAATGATATAGGAAAAAGAGTTGAATCAGCTGGTCCATCTACACCTGTTGAAGTTTTAGGATTATCAGGAACCCCAAATGCTGGTGACTTAGCTAATGTCGTAAGTTCAGAATCCAAAGCTAGAGAAATTGCTGAATATAGATCAAGAAAATTAAAGCAAAAAGAAGCTACTTTGACTGCAAGGGGATCTATAGAACAAATGATGGCTAATATTCAAGCAGGTGAGGTCTCAGAATTACCTGTCATTATTAAGACAGATGTTCATGGTTCTTTAGAGGCAATAAAGGTAGCTTTAGATAAATTAGGGAACTCTTCAGTAAAAGTAAAAGTTCTAGCAGGAGGTGTTGGTGCTATCAGTGAATCAGACATTACTTTGGCTTCTGCTTCCTCTGCCCTTGTATTTGCTTTTAATGTTAGAGCTATTCCGCAAGCAAGAGACTTATCTAAAAGGGATGGCGTAGAAATAAGATATCATTCTATAATATATGAATTAATCGAAGATGCAAAACTAGCATTAACAGGATTGTTAGATCCAGATCTTCAGGAAAATTTTATTGGTTATGCTGAAATTAGACAAGTTTTTTCTATATCTAAGATTGGAAAGATTGCTGGTTGTTATGTCACAGAAGGGGTTGTTAAAAAAGGATGTAGCTTTAGACTGCTTAGAGATAATACGGTCTTACATCAAGGTAAACTCAAGACATTAAGACGCTTTAAAGATGAAGTAAAAGAGGTTCGTGAAGGAACTGAATGTGGAATGGGCTTTGAAAATTATAATGATATTCAAGAGGGGGATATTATGGAGTGTTTTGAAGTAAAAGAAGTTGCAAGAAGCTTAGAATCCATTGATCAAAAAGTAGGATAAAATTTTCTCATGAGTGAATTTGATTTCAAACCTAAGAGAAAAATTAAAGACAGTTCAATTAAATCACAAAGGCAACTTAAAGTTGGTGAAGAGTTAAGATACTTAATTTCTAATGTATTACTCAAAGAAACTTTTTACGATGAATATATAAATAATAACAATATTACTATAACTGAAGTAAATATTAGCCCTGATCTCAAAAATGCAAAAATATTTATTATGCCACTGGGTGGCAAAAATCAGTTAGAGGTAGTTGATAGTTTAAATAAAGTTAGTGGAAGAATAAAAAAATTAATATCTAGCAATATTAACCTTAGACAAATGCCCAAACTTAATTTTAAAATAGATAAATCATTCGAAAATGCCCAAAATATTGAAAATATTTTAAAAAACATAAAAAAGTGACAGTAGATACTTTTAGATTTAAGGGAATTTGTCATCAATAAAATTAATGGATGGATAATATTAGACAAACAAGTTGGGATTACTTCTCGTCAAGCAGTTAATCGAATATCTAAAATGTTTAATATAAAAAAAGTAGGTCACGCTGGCACTCTTGATCCCATGGCCACTGGAATTTTACCTATTGCAGTTGGTGAGGCCACAAAATGTATATCATTTCTACAAAATAAAAAAAAAAAATATTTTTTTACTATTAAATGGGGAGAAAGTACCGAAACAGATGATGCTGAAGGTAAAGTTATAGCAAGCTCAAAGAATAGACCAACTAAAGATCAGATTTTAAAAATAATTGGTTCTTTTCTAGGTGAAATTTTCCAAAAACCACCCATATATTCTGCAATTAAAATCAATGGTCAACGATCTTATAAGTTGGCAAGACAAAATTTATTTTTTGAACACAATTCAAGAAAAGTAAAAATCTATAAATTAACTTTAAAAAAAATTCTTAATATAGACTCAGCCCAGTTTGAAGTCGTTTGCAGTAAGGGAACTTACGTACGCTCTTTAGCAAAGGATATTGCAGAAAAATTAAAAACAAAGGGTCATATTACCGAGCTTAGGAGGTTGTCTGTTGGAAATTTTGTTATTAAAGATACGATTTTTATGGATTTTTCCAAGGAAATAATACATAGTCCATCGGTTTTGGATAAAATATTACCAATTGAGGCTGCGCTAGACGACATCCCGGCGTTGCTGCTAACTAAACATGAAGCAAGAAAATTAAAGCTAGGACAAAAAATTGATTTTGAAAGTTTAGAGTTTAAAAAAAAATTTATTAAAAGATTTCCAAATCATATAAATTTTGAAAAAATCTGTGCATTTTATGATCATAATTTAATAGCTATTATAAAAATTGAAGAAGGTTTAGTTAAACCAAAACGCATAATTAATAATTAAAAAAAGGAAAGGAATAATACGATGTCGATAGAAAAACAAAAGACTATAGAGCTTATTAAAAGTTTTGGAAGTAGTGAAAAAGATTCAGGTTCAGCTGATGTTCAGGTTGCAATTTTATCTGAAAGGATAAAAAATTTAACAGAACACCTTAAGACACATAAAAAAGATTTTGGATCTAGACGAGGATTGTTAAGTATGGTTGGTCAGAGAAGAAACTTATTACAGTATATCAAGAATAAAAATGAAGATCGTTATAATGATCTAATCAAGAAATTAGGTTTACGAAGATAGTTTGTTTTAGATTATTTTCAATAATTCAATATATGTTTATATAATTAGGTGCTAGAGGAAGTTGCTATGTTTGAGGTTTATAGAAAAGAATTAACTTGGGGTGGAAAATTATTAACGTTTGAAACTGGAAAAATTGCTCGTCAAGCGGATGGTGCAGTCATGGTTACCTATGGAGGCACGACAGTTTTGTGTACTGCTGTAGGGGCTTCATCTGCTAAACCAGGGATAGATTTCTTTCCTTTAACTGTTAATTATCAAGAAAAAACATTTGCTGCAGGAAGGATTCCAGGTGGTTTTTTCAAAAGAGAGGGAAGGCCATCAGAAAAAGAAACCTTAGTTTCAAGGTTGATTGATAGACCTATTAGACCTCTTTTTCATAAAAATTTTAAAAATGAAACACAGGTAATTGCTACAGTTCTTTCTCATGATATGGAAAATGACCCTGATATTGTTGCAATAATAGGTGCTTCCGCAGCATTAACAATTTCTGGTTTACCATTTATGGGTCCAATTGGTGCTTGTAGAGTTGGCTGGAGTGGTAGTGAATATATATTAAATCCATCAATTGAACAAATGAAAGAAGCTAATTTAGACTTGGTTGTAGCAGGAACTAAAGAAGGCGTTTTAATGGTTGAATCTGAAGCTTCAGAACTCTCAGAAGAGGTTATGTTAGGAGCTGTTGATTATGGTCATAAGGAAATAGAGAAAGTTATTGATGCTATTATCGAGTTAGCTGAAGTCGCAGCTAAAGAACCACGTCCATTACCTGAAGAACCAGTTGAAAAAGATGATTATTTAAAAGTTATTAAACCATATAGCAAGAAGTTTGAAAAAGCTTACAAAGAAAAAGATAAGTCTAAACGTTCTAAAACTTTAGGTGAAATTAGAAATGAAATTTTAGATAAATTTGGCGAGACTGTTAATGTAACACTTGCATCAACTCTAATAAAAGATCTAGAATCTGATATAGTCAGAGGAAATATATTAAAAACTAAAAAAAGAATAGATGGAAGAGATACTAAAACTGTAAGACCAATAGTTGCTGAGGTTGGCACTCTGCCAAGAGCCCACGGCTCAGCTTTGTTTACAAGGGGTGAAACTCAAGCTTTAGTAGTTGCAACATTAGGCACTGGGCAAGATGAACAAATAATAGATTCTTTAGAAGGAGAATACAGATCTAAGTTTATGTTGCATTATAATTTTCCACCTTATTCAGTTGGTGAGGCCGGAAGGATAGGTTCACCAGGAAGAAGAGAAATTGGACATGGAAAGTTAGCATGGAGAGCCGTAAATCCATTATTACCAAATGGTGAGGATTTCCCTTATACTGTTAGAATAGTTTCTGAGGTTACCGAGTCAAATGGATCCTCATCTATGGCAACTGTGTGTGGAACATCTCTTGCTCTAATGGATGCAGGGGTCCCCATTAAAAAGCCCGTTGCAGGTATAGCTATGGGCCTAATTAAAGAGAAAAAGGAATTTTCAGTTTTATCAGATATTTTAGGTGATGAGGATCATCTTGGTGATATGGATTTTAAAGTTGCTGGAACTAAAGATGGAATTACCAGTCTCCAAATGGACATTAAAATTACTTCTATTACTAAAGAAATTATGGAAATTGCATTGGATCAAGCAAAAGAAGGTAGAATACATATTTTAGATGAGATGGCCAAAGCTATTAGTAATTCTAGAGAAGTATTAGCTGAATCTGCTCCTAAAATAACAACAATGAAAATTAAATTAGAAAAAATTCGTGACGTTATCGGCCCAGGTGGAAAAATGATTAGAGAAATATGTGAAGCTACGGGCGCAAAAGTTGATATAGAAGATGATGGCACTATAAAAATTGCAGCTTCAGACACTGAAGCTGCTGAAGCAGCACAAAAGCGAATTAATGATATAGTAGCAGAGGCAGAACTTGGTGTTATTTATACTGGTAAGGTTGTGAAAACTGTAGACTTTGGAGCGTTTGTGAATTTTCTTGGAACTAAAGATGGGTTAGTTCATATATCAGAGTTACAAGATGCACGTACTGAGAAAACTACTGATATATGTAAAGAAGGTGATATGGTTAAAGTCAAGGTTATAGGTTTTGATGATAGGGGAAAAGTTAAGCTATCAATGAAAAGGGTTAACCAAGAAACTGGCGAAGATATTGAAAGCAAAAAAGATGAGTAAAATAATTCCAAAAAACGAATGGGTTAAATCATGGTCTGATAATGGAATTGGATGGGTTCAACTTAATCATGATAACAAGCTGAATCCTCTATCAGCAGGTTTTATTCTAGCTATAAAAGAGGCTGCAACCAAATTTGACCAAGATAATTCTATTGGTTGTATAGTTTTGATTGGATCAGATAAAGCCTTTGCTGCAGGTGCCGACCTCAAAGAAATGGTCAGTCTAAATTTCGCAACAGTTTCTCAAAATAGATATATAGAAAATGGTTGGTTAGATATTCCGAAAATACAAACTCCAATCATTGCTGGCGTAAAAGGTTATGCTTTGGGTGGTGGGTGTGAGTTAGCAATGATGTGTGACTTTATAGTTGCTTCAGATGATGCAAAATTTGGTCAGCCAGAAATAAATATTGGTGCAATTCCAGGTGCTGGAGGAACCCAGAGATTAACTCGATCAATAGGAAAATCCAAAGCAATGTTAGCTGTTCTTACTGGAGATATGATTTCTGCACAAGACGCTGAAAAATCAGGATTGGTTGCTAAAGTTTTGAATAATGATGATTTTGATAAAGGGCTTGAAGAAATAGCTTTGAAAATTGCTAATCAATCAAAACCTCTTGCAAAATTAGCAAAACAAGCTGTTAATGTTGCATATGAAACAACCCTTGAAGAAGGTATTCGTTCAGAGAGAGCTTTATTTTATTCAACTTTTGCCTTAGAAGATCATGTTGAGGGAATGCAAGCTTTTGCCGAAAAAAGAAAACCTAATTGGAAAAATAAATAACCATAAATTGTTATAATTCATCTGATCTAGGAACAGCAACGCTGTGAAGCCCTCCATCTACGTGATGAATATTCCCTGTAACTCCGCTGGATAGATCAGAAAGTAAGTATAAAGCAGAATTACTTATTTCACTAAGCTCTGGATTGAACTTTAAAGGGGCAACAGATTCTGAATATCTATATACATGTCTTGCTCCAGAAATTGCAGCTCCAGCCAAAGTTTTAACTGGACCAGCAGATAAACCGTTAACCCTGATATTACTTTTTCCCAAATCCATAGCCAAGTATTTTATTGATGCCTCTAAAGCTGATTTAGCAACTCCCATAACGTTATAGTTTGGTGTAGTCCTTTCTGCCCCAAGGTAAGAAAGAGTTAAAAGACTTCCACCTTTTGAATTCATTAGCGGGAAAGCAGATTTAGCTATTCTTGTAAAGCTAAATGCAGAAATATCTAATGAATTTAAAAAGTTTTCTCTGCTACAATCTACATACTTTCCTTTTAGTTCTTCTTTATCAGAATAAGCAAGCGCGTGAACAATAAAATCAATTTCTGTCCAATCTTCAAGAACCTGTTTTATAAAGTTTTCAATAGAGCTTTTATCGTTTTCATCTTTTGAAACATCACACTCATAACATTTTTTTGCATTAATGGAGTCCATTAAAGGTATTAATCTCCTTTTAAAACCCTCATTTTGATACGAAAAAGCTAGCTGTGCCCCTTCCTCAGATAACTTTCTAGCAATACCCCATGCTATAGAGCGTTCATTTGCAACACCCATTATTAAACCTTTTTTGTTTTTCATTATTGCCATAAAAATCTCATTGCTTAACTATATTTAGAGATTGCAAGACACGCATTGGTTCCGCCAAATCCAAAAGAATTTGATAGGGCAAGGTTAATGTCTATATTTTTTAAGGTATTCTGTGGTATTTGAATTTTTCCTATTTCTGGATCAGGGTTTTGGATATTAGCTGAACCTGATATGAAATTATTATTCATCATGATAATTGTGTATATGGCTTCTTGCACTCCTGTCGCTCCAAGTGAATGCCCTGTTAGAGATTTGGTGCTTGTAAGTTTGGGTAGGTAATCGTAATTTTTAAAAACCTCTTTAACAGCATGAAGTTCTTGCATGTCTCCAACTGGTGTACTTGTTCCATGTGCGTTTATGTAGTCGACATTTTGGTTAGTATTAATTAGTGCTTGCTTCATGCATCTAATAGCACCTTCTCCGCTTGGCGCAACCATGTCAAAACCATCTGAGTTGGCACAATGTCCTACAATTTCCCCATAAATTTTTGCACCTCTTGCTTTTGCGTGTTCTAACTCTTCTAAAACAAGCATTCCACCGCCACCTGCTATAACAAATCCATCCCTATCAATGTCGTAAGGTCTTGATGCTAACTCAGGTGTGTCATTGTATTTGCTAGACATAGCGCCCATAGCGTCAAATAATACAGATAGGGTCCAATCTAGTTCCTCGCCTCCACCAGCAAACACAATATCTTGATTACCATATTTTATTTGGTCAGCACCAATGCCTATACAATGAGCAGATGTCGAACATGCAGATGTAATAGAAAAATTTATACCTTTAATTTTAAAAAAAGTTGCTATACATGCTGATACTGTTGAACTCATACATCTTGGCACCATAAAAGGCCCCACTCTCTTAGGGCCCTTTTCTCTAGCTATATCAAATGCTTGGAGTAAATTAGCAGTGCTTGGACCTCCAGAGCCAGCAATAAGGCCAGTTTTAGGGTTGGAAACTTCTTCGTTTGTTAATCCTGCATCTATAATTGCCTGTTCCATAGATAGAACAGCGTAAGCAGACCCTGCTCCCATAAACCTAAGTTGTTTTTTATCGATATGATCTTCTAAATTAATCTTTATATCTCCATGGATTTGGCTTCTAAAACCCATTTCTTTATAAATTTCAGAACTAACAATACCTGACTTTTGATTAATTAGTGAGTTTTTGACAGCTTCAACATTATTGCCAATAGAACTAACTATCCCCATTCCTGTAATCACTACTCTTTTTGTTTTGCTCATAATATTACCTATTTATAATAGTTAGTTTAATCCTGAAATAATCCCACTCTAATATCAGATGCTTCAAAAACAGTTTTGTTATCACATACTACTCTACCATCAGCTATGCCTAAAATAAGTTTCCTCATTATTATGCGTTTGAAATCTAGAAAATACTCTACTTTTTTGGCTATTGGAAGTATTTGACCAGTAAACTTTACCTCACCAACTGATATTGCTCTTCCTTTTCCTCGTCCACCCATATTTCCTAATGAAAAACCAAGAAGTTGCCATAATGCATCCATACCTAAACAGCCAGGCATTACGGGATCTCCTTCAAAATGACAAGGAAAAAACCATTTATCAGGTGTTATTTTATACTTGGCATGAGCAGTTCCTTTATTATAGGCACCACCAGTTTCTTCAATTTTAGTTACTTCATCAAACATAAGCATTGGAGGCAAAGGTAACTTTGGAAAATCCACTCCAGCAAGTTGACCTTTGGCGCAGTCAATCAATTCTTTATAGTTAAATGATTTTTTGAGCAAAGCCACAATTCAATTTCCTTTTATTTTTACCTAACATCTTACATTATCCTTAAAAAAGGAAAAATAAAACTTTTATAGAAATTTATTTTTCTGTAGCACCCCAAATTTTTTCCTTTTGTACCCATCCTATAAAATGATTTTCGTGATTGATTTCGATTTTACACCATTGGACTTTACATTTTTTAATTTTAATTAATAAACCTTTTAAAAGTTTAGCTTTAGTTAGACTTTTATTAGATGGGACCCTCTTTAAAAGAGTGTCATTAACAATTAACCCCGACTTGAAGGATGATAATAGTTGAGTATGCACCCAACCGTTTAAATTGTCTTGTGTCCTAACTTTTCTCCAATTATTAAATTCAGCTACTATCTCTAATGGGTAACTTCTTTGTCTTAATTCATATTTTATTGGAAACTCTCGACCCGGACCTGTTCGAAAATAGGTTAAAGAGTTTTTTGTTGAAACAATTCTTGGTAATTTCAAACCACTCCCATTTATAGAATTTTTTATATTCATATCATTAGATAAAGCTATATCTGATAAAAATAAAATAGTTGAAAATAATATAATATAACTACTGATACATATATTAATTTCCTTGAATTTATATAACCCAAAGTTGATAAAACTATTTATTTTGAACATATTAGACAGTCATTTTGTTTTATAAGTTTAATTTTTTCTAAATTTTGATTTAAACCATCATACAAAAATAAATAACCTGCTGCTGAACAATATTTTTTTAAAGCAACTTCTTTAATAGCTTCATTAATTT
This sequence comes from Candidatus Marisalimonas marina, assembly GCA_038131365.1. Taxonomy (GTDB): domain Bacteria; phylum Pseudomonadota; class Alphaproteobacteria; order Puniceispirillales; family Marisalimonadaceae; genus Marisalimonas; species Marisalimonas marina. The sequence continues at coordinate 175,456 of JAYPPH010000002.1, forward strand.
GCATGGAGCTTATGAAACTAGTAATAGGACCAATTATCCCAGCTTCCCTACAATTAGTAACTGGTGCAGTTTCTTTCGTTTTAGGAAAAGCACATTCATAACATGGTAATCTTGTATCTATACCACTTTTCCAAACAGAAAATTGACCTTCCATTTGTATAGCAGAACCAGAAATTAAGATTTTTTTATACGAATGGCATAAATGGTTGAGTGTGTATCTAGTTTCAGCATTATCAGAACAATCAAACACAATATCAAAAGAGTTGATGTCAATTGATTTATTAAAGTTTTTCTTATGAGATTTTACATATATATTTGGATTTATATTAATACACTTTTCTTCTAAGGTTTCTGCTTTATTCCGCCCTATATCGTTATTTTGATATGCAATTTGGCGGTTTAAATTTGATATTTCTATAATATCTTGGTCATAGATTTCAATATGTCCAAAACCTGCAGCAGCAGCATATAAAGCAACAGGGCAACCTAATCCTCCGGCACCAACAATTAGACATTTTGTTTTTAACAATCTTTCTTGGCCTTCTTCATCAAATTCTTTTATTATGACTTGCCTCGAGTACCTATGTAAATCATTCTCACTTAGCATTTTTGCCTCTGAAATAAAAATTAAGTTTAAGTTTTACAAAGCATTTGATTTATTTTGTCGACTAAATTTGAAGCAACTAATATCTTACTTTGTTCGCACCACTCATCACAACTGTCAGCGCTTAGAACATAGACTTTATTTGTATCTTTGCCGAATACTTTGTTTTCACTTACATCATTGGCTATTACAAGATCAAGGTTTTTGGAAATTAATTTAGATTTAGCATTCTCAATAATGTTTTCTGTTTCTGCTGAAAAACCAATAAGTATTTGTGGCCTTTGTTTTGAATTTGAAATTGTTTTCAAAATGTCAGGGTTTTTACGTGTTGTAAATTTTAAATTCTGATTAGATTTTTTTATTTTTTGATTAACATTTATACTATAGTTTTCATTGATTTCTGGAATAAGTTTCCAGTCTGCCACTGCAGCTGCACAAATTACTATATCTGCGGGCAATTCTGATATGGTTTTTTCTAACATTTCCGAAGCAGATGTTATTTCAATTAATTTTCTACACTCTGGTGGCGGAATATCTACAGGACCCGAAATTACAGTAACGTTTGCTCCTCTCCTTGATAATTCAGATGCTATAGCATAACCTTGTTTTCCAGAGGATCTGTTTGACAAAAATCTAACAGGATCAATATTTTCAATAGTAGGGCCTGCCGTAATGACAACAGATATATTATCAAATTGATTTTGTAATTTTTTTTTATAATTAAGATACTTTATTATTTCTTCAACAATTAGTTTTGGCTCAGGTAATCTTCCAGTTCCAAATTCACCGCAAGCCATATCACCCTGTTCAGGTTCTATAAATTTAATACCTCTGTCTAACAGTTTACGATAGTTATTTTGTGTTGCAGGATTGCTCCACATCACTGGGTTCATTGAAGGAGCTAAAAAAACACTAGAAGAAGTTGCAAGCAAAATGGTGCTCGCGAGGTCATCGGCAATGCCATTTGCATATTTTCCCATTATATTAGCTGTAGCAGGTGCCACTAAAATGAGATCTGGTTTTCTTGCAAGTGTTATGTGGCTCATTTTTGATTCATCATCTACAGAAAAAAGCTCTGTATAGCATTTTTTTTCATTTAAACTTGTAACTAGTAAGGGGGTTATAAATTTTTGAGCTGACCTAGTCATCACAATATCCAGATCAATATCTTTTTGTTTAAGAAGTCTAATTATTTCTAATGATTTATAAGATGCAATACCTCCGCTTATAATCAAAAGTATACTGAATTTGAAATTTTTCAAATCATCAGAATATAGAAATTCATCAATATTAATTTTCAGCTCTTTGCTTAGGTTAGAAATAGCAATTTGTTTTTTTTTAGGAATTTTATTTTGTTTTTTCCAATTAGATATTGCTGAAGGTTTAACATCAAGCCTACGAGCGATTTCTCCTGTACCACCTAACAAAGATATTAAAGTTGAAATGTTTTTCATTGTTTACCTTAAATGATATTTAATATTACAATTAAACAAAATTTGTTGAAATTTCAAATTTATTTCATTTTTTTGAAATAAATTCATCAAATTTTTCAATTATTTCAGGAATCTTTAATAAAACTATTTTATTTTTTTCAACCCATTCTTCAAAAACTTTAAAAGGATCATCAGCTTCATCAATCCATTTATCTATTAGTGGCCTAGATAAATTCCACATATTAATGTCAGGATTAATTTGTCTTGTGGTCCCTTCGGCCATGACCATATTTTTTTGGAGCAAAGTAAATTGTGGTTGAACTTCAATGTTAAATTCTTTTGATAAAGTTAATATTTGACCCAATAACTTTGCTAAGGAGACTTCTCCAATGGGCTTATTTAAAATGGGTGTAGAAATAGCTCTGATTGCTTGTGCAAGATGATTATGTGAAATATTTTCATTTAACATATTTGCTTGAGAATGAATTTCAACGACTTTTTTGTAATTTTTATTTAAAAGGTGAATAAGAAGAAGGGCTAGAAATTGTCTATCGTTATTTGATAACCGGCCCATTATCCCAAAATCTATAGGAACAAGAGTGCCCTTTTTATCTATTAAAATATTTCCTGGATGCATGTCTCCATGAAAGAAACCATCTCTAAATACTTGAAGAAAAAAAACTTCAGTCCCTATCTCAGTAATTTTTTTAATGTCATGATTGTTTTTTTGTAAAGATACTAAATCATCAATTCGAATTCCATAAATATACTCCATAATAAGAATCTTACGACTTGTGATTTCCCAATTTATTTTAGGCACTCTATAATTAATATTATCCTTAAAATTTTCATAGAGTTCCTCTGCGGCTGCCGCTTCCATGGTGAGATCAAGTTCGTTAAGTGAAACTTCAGAAAGGACTTCTACATTTTTAGAAAACTTAAATCTTTTTGTATTTGGAATAAAAAATTCTATACATTTTGCACCCCAATAAAAAAAATGAAAATCATTAAATAATAACTTCTCAATATTAGGTCTAAGTATTTTAATAGCTACAGTTTCACCATTTTTTAGAATCCCCTTATGTACTTGTGCAACGGAGGCACTCGCAACTGGTTTTTCTTCAAAAGAAGTAAAAATATTATCAATAATATCTTTTGTTTCAGTTTCTATAATTTCTTTGGCAACTGATCCTGGAAAAGGCTCAATATCATCTTGTAATTTTTTAAGATATTCACAAGTCTCTACTCCAATTAAATCTGGTCTCGTAGATAAAGCCTGTCCGATTTTTATAAAGCCAGGCCCAAGGCTGACAAGGCTTTTAAGAAGCATACTTCCGATTTTCTTATTCTTTTGTCTGTAAAGTACAAAATTAATTAACTTTAGTAAGAAAATGGTTTTTTTATTGAAAGAACCATTACTAATGATTAAAGAAAAAGCTCCTGATCTACCTAACTTTATCAAAAGAATAAAGCATTTGATTATGAAACCCGGAACCTTCCATAATGGATAATTAAGCTTTTGCTGAATAGACATTAGAGTTTCCAACCAGAATGTAGGGAAACAATCCCATTAGACAAATTTCTATATTTTACTCTTGCAAACCCTGCTTCCGAAAACATTAATGAAAGTTCGTTTTGTGAAGGGAATTGTCTTATTGACTCAACTAAATAGTTATATGCCTCTCTATCTCCGGTAACTTTTTGACCTATCATTGGCATATATTTAAATGACCAGATATCATATAATTTTTTTAATAAGCTATTCTGTACATGACTAAACTCTAGACAAATAAAACGACCACCAGGTTTAAGTATTCGGTAAATTTCTCTTAACGATTGAATTCGATTTGTTATATTTCTGAGGCCAAATCCCATAGACACTCTTTCATAGGAGCTATCTTCAATTGGTAAATCCTCTGCACTAGCAATTGTCCAGGATAAATTTTTATTATCAATATACTTGGATTTACCTTTTTTTATCATTTCCTTATTAATATCTATGACATGAGCTGACAATCCGCCAGCGAGCAAAAATTTGATAGAAATATCTCCAGTACCACCAGCAATATCAGCTAGTTTTTGGTGTGGTTGTGGTGCCATCCAGTTAATAAGTGCGTCTTTCCATAATCTATGAATACCCAAACTTGTCAGGTCATTCATCAAATCATATTTGCCCGCAACAGAATTAAAAACATTATCAACTAAATTCTGTTTTTCAATTTTTTTTACTTTTTTGTATCCAAAATCTATAATATTTTCTTGATCTTTTAACATTTTAAACTCAGATGTAATATTTATAATTATGAATATACTTTTTAAATTTATTTAAAGATAGCCATAAAAGGATAAAAGTATGCCAGAATTACCCGAGGTAGAGACGGTTCGTTTAGCTATCAGTAAAGTTGTAAATAAGGCACTAATCGAAAAAGTTGATATTTTTAGATACGATTTAAGGTGGAAAATTAAAGATGATTTAAAAATTGACTTAGAAAAAGATTTTTTTAAAACTCCTTTCAGACTGGGTAAATATATACTAATTCCAACAAACAAAGAAAATGTTCTCTTAATACATTTGGGAATGAGTGGACAAATCAAAATTCAAAATAAAAAATATGAGAAAACTAAGCACGATCACATTAATATAGTAGTTAAAACAGAATGTGATCTTACTTATAACATCACTTACAATGATCCAAGAAGATTTGGTTTTATAGATCTTTTCAAAAAAAAAGACATCCACAAACACTTTTTATTAAATAAATTGGGAGTTGAAGCTCTAGGTAGAGAATTAACTGTTAGTAATTTAAAACCTTTATTTATCAATAGAAAAAAGAGTATTAAGAACACTTTAATAGATCAGACAGTAATTGCTGGAATTGGAAATATTTATGCAAGTGAAATTCTATACAAAGCAAAAATACACCCATTTAGAATTACAAATAGTTTAAGTGAGATAGATCTGGAATCTATTATAAAAGCGTGTAGGTTTATATTAAAAAAAGCTATAAAATTAGGCGGCACTACAATTAAAGATCACGCTCAACCTGATGGAAAATTAGGATATTTCAAACAAAAACTTAAAGTTTATGGTAGAGCAGGTAAAAAATGTTTTAGTTGTAAAAATAACATACTTAATAACTCTATTGCTAATAGATCAACATACTATTGTGATTATTGCCAAATATAATTTATAGCTATCAAATTTCTCAATTTGACTTGACAATTAAGGAAGAACTAACTAAAGGATACTTCTATTTAATATTAGGATTCACGATGGCTAATCACATTTCTGCAAAAAAAAGAATAAGACGTAATTCTAGAATGGAAACTGTTAATAAAGTTCGTAAGAATAGAGTTAGGTCTTTTATTAAAAAAGTAGAGCTTGCAATTGAAAAATCTGATAAAAATTTAGCATCTGATGCTTTTAAAATAGCTCAGCCTGAAATGCATAGGGCTGTAACAAAAGGTGTTTTTAAGAAAAATACTATTTCAAGAAAATTATCAAGGCTTTCGGCTAGAATAAAAAAGATAGCCTAGCCATATTAAATTAATTTTATTTAAGAGAGGCTTTTGCCTCTTTTTTTTTAAATAGTGATACAAACGATTCGTAAGATATAAAAATTTTTTGTGTATTAAAAAATTTATTTTAAGAAAAAAAATCAAATTTAATTTCTAATATTTAATTATTTGTTCTAAAATTTTCTTCTAAAGAGAATCATAATAAATTCAATATAATAACACAAAAATTTAGAAAAAAAACTTAAGACAATTTTGATAAATATTTTTAAAATTATTAATATTGTTAACATTTGAAATTATTTTTGTAAATTCTAACACATTGTTTTATTTAACTTTATTTAAAAAAAATAAAAATCAATCATTTTTTTTAATTTATTATTTACAGACGCATTGCGTATGGATTTAAGAAATATATATTCTTCTATTAAGTTAAAAACTTAACTCCTAATTATGTTGTCCTTATTAATGAATGATATTAGCTTAAATTCAAATCTTACTGCTTCAAAAGATGCTAATAAAAGTGATTTGTTGGAATTTGATAGGATACAAAATGAAAATTGGGCTAAGTCAAAGGAATTAATATTTAAAAGCCTAAAACAAGTTGTTTGGAAAGCTTGGATCGAACCTCTTAATTATGAAAGATTTATCGATGGAGTATTATATATTAATGCAAAATCCACATTGATAGCGAACAGGGCTGAGACTCAGTACTATGAGACTATTTTTCTAAAAGCTAATAATTATTTTGAAAACTTAAAAACAATCAAAATTAGCTCAGTTGAAAAAGATGATAATATTATAAAAAATAATAATAAATTATCTTCTGATAACAAAGCTGAACCAGCTTCCCTAACAAATTTATCATTTGTTGATAGCGTATCAATGAAACTAAACTCTTCGCTTACATTTGATAATTTTGTTGTTGGTGAATCTAACAGAATGGCCTATGCGGCATCCAAGAGAATATGTGATGCAAAATCACTTGCGTATAATCCATTATATATTCACGGTAATGTAGGGATGGGTAAAACACATTTGTTAAATGCTATTGCCATTGAATTAAGAAAAAGTTCACCTGATCTCCAAATTGCTTTGATGTCTGCTGAGCGTTTTATGTATCAGTTTATCAAAGCTATTAGACTAAAAGATACTTTAAGTTTTAAAGATCAATTTAGATCTATAGATATTTTGATGATTGATGACATACAGTTTATTGGTGGCAAAGGATCTACTCAAGAAGAGTTTTTTTATACTTTTAATGATTTAATTAATTTAGGAAAACAAATAGTTATAACCTCTAATAAATCGCCTTTCGAGCTAACAGACTTAGATGATAAGTTAAAGTCAAGATTAGGTGGTGGTCTTGTTATTGATTTTACCCCAACAGATTATAAGTTAAGGCTAGATATATTAAAAAAGAAAGTTGGTTTGCTAAATATAGTGGTTCCAATTGAAGTTTTAGATTTTCTTGCAACAAAAATTACTAATAATATAAGAGAATTAGAAGGTGCTCTAAATCGTATATGTGCAAATTATGAACTTACTGGTAAAGAAATCAATATCTCTAATTCAGAAGAGTTACTTTCTGATATTTTAACAATGAACCAAAAAAAGATTTCTATTGATTATATTAAAGAAAAAGTATGTTCATATTTTAATTTAAATTTATCTCATATGACTTCTTCAAGAAGATCTATTAACATTGCCAGACCAAGACAAATAGCTATGTACCTTTGTAAACTGTTAACTACCTTTTCTTATCCAGAAATTGGAAAAAATTTTGGAGGTAAAGACCATACAACCGTTATGCATGCTGTTAAGAAGATAGAAGCGCTATTAATAGTTGACCAAAATCTTAAAAAACAGATCTTCGATATAAAAAAATCAATTAATTTGGCTTAGCCATTAATTAATGTACTTCCATAAACTATAATGTAATAACTTGCTGAAATTATGTTAAACGTGTTATAATTTATATAACTTTTTGACATGTAATTGAGGTTAAATAATGCAGTTCACAATAGATAGAAATTCTCTTCTAAAACCTTTGGGACACATTTATTCTGTAGTTGAAAGAAGAAATACAATACCTATTTTGTCTAATGTGCTTATTGAAACCAATTCATCTAAAATATCACTTACAGCAACTGATATGGATATGGATATTGTAGAAGTTACTGGATGTATTGTGTCTCAACAGGGTAAAACCACCTTATCTGCTCATACTTTATATGATATTGTCAGAAAATTACCGGATGGAGCAGAAATAAAAATAGAGCTCTTAGATTTGAATGTTGAGGTTTCTGCAGGTAAATCTAAATTCATACTTCCAACTTTACCTGTCGATGATTACCCTATTATGACAGAAATTGAAAAGGGGAATGAGTTTGCTCTTCAGTCTGTTGATATTTTAAATTTGATAGATAATACAAAATTTGCAATTTCTTCAGAAGAAACAAGATATTATCTAAATGGTATTTATTTACATGTTCCTGAAGATAACAAAGATAAATTAAGAGCTGTTGCTACTGATGGGCATCGTTTGGCCCAAGCTGAAATACCAGTTCCTGATGGAGCCCAGTCAATACCAGGTATAATAATTCCTCGTAAGGCCGTTGGCGAGATTAGGAAGTTAGCAGAAGGAACAGAACAGGAAGTTAAAGTTATTGTTTCTAAAACGAAAGCAAAATTTATTTTTCCATCCTCAATATTAACCACTAAATTAATAGATGGTTCTTTTCCTGATTATCAAAGAGTTATACCAAAAGAAAACTTAAATAAATTAGTTGTTGCAAACGCTGATTTTTCTAAAGCTGTGGATAGAGTTTCAACAGTATCAATGGAAAAATCACGAGCAATAAAATTATCACTTTACAAAAATTTGCTTTCTTTGAACGTTAATAGTCACGACTTAGGTAATGCATTTGAAGAATTAGAAATAGATTATGATAGTCAAAATTTGGAAATTGGCTTTAACTCAAAATACTTATTAGATATATCTTCACAAATACAAGGTAAAAACATAGAAATCTTATTATCAGACTCTGCGTCTCCAGCATTAATTACTGACCCAGACCAGGATGGTGTTATTTTTGTATTAATGCCCATGAGAGTATAATTTTTTACAAAACTTGATTTGTAAATCTAGGAAAAATATGAGTAACAACATTTTACCTTTTGAGCATGTTGAAAATAGAAAGCAAAATGCTCTAAAATTTTATCTTGAAAAACTCTCGTTAAAAAATTTTAGAAACCATGTTGAATTAGATTTACACGTAAATGCTGTACCAATTTTAATATATGGAGATAATGGATCTGGTAAAACTAATATTTTAGAAGCAATTTCTTTATTGAATCAAGGGAAAGGTCTTAGAAAGTCAAACTTACAAGACTTTTTATGTCAAAACATAGAAAGTCAGACAAATTCTCTTTGGGGAGTAAATGCTGATATTAAAACACCTAAAGGTAACTTTAATATTGGAACCGGAATAAAAGATAATTCATCTCAAAAATCAAGAATTGCAAAGGTGAATTCTGAAAACTTTCTTTTAAGTGCCCTAGATAAAATTGTAAAAATTTTATGGATCACTCCACAGATGTGTATGTTGTTTCAATCGGGAATGAGCTCAAAAAGACGGTTTTTAGATCAGCTTGCGTCATCACTTGATAGTTTGCACTTAAGTAGAGTATACAAGTTTGAGGCACTTCTAAGGAATAGAAGTAAAATTTTAATGGATCATAAAATTGACGAAGCATGGTTAGACACAATCGAAGGGCAGATATCAGAATTATCTGTTGCAATTACAGCAACTAGGATTGATTTAATTAATGAATTAAATAATTTACAGAATAACGAGTTAAAAAATAATTTACTCACAAACAACTTTCCACCAGTAGAAGTAAAATTATCAGGAAAAGTTGAGATATTACTCTCAGAAAATCCAGCTTTGGAAGTTGAAAATTATGTTAAACTTATGTTAAAAAAATCACGATTTTCTTCAGAAAATTTTAATGTTGGTCCTAATTATACAATAATACAATTTATTAATATTAAAAAAAATAAGAATACTGATTTTTTATCAACTGGAGAGCAAAAATTAGTTTTAATTTCTTTAATTTTAGCCCATGCAAGGATGTTAAATCAAAAATTTAATATGTCACCTATCTTATTATTGGACGATATAATTGAGCATTTAGACAAAGATTATAGAAAATCACTTTTCGAAGAAATTATGCGTCATCAAGCTCAAACGTGGTTTACTAGTACAAGTAAAGAAGCATTTGATGATTATCCAGGTTTAATAAGGAAAATTGACCTTCTAAAAGTAAAGCAATCTAATAAAGCTAAATATGATTTTCGCCATGGAGAGGTTTAAATGTCAGAAAAAGAAATAGAAAATTTAAATGAAGAATACGACGCCGAATCAATAAAAGTTTTAAAAGGCTTGGATGCTGTAAGAAAAAGACCTGGAATGTATATTGGTGATACTGATGATGGATCAGGGTTGCATCATATGGTTTATGAGGTATTAGATAATTCAATTGATGAATCTCTTGCTGGTCACTGCAATCTTATACAAGTTAAATTACTAAAAAATGGTTCAGTAACAATAAGTGATAATGGAAGAGGTATTCCAGTTGATATTCATCCTGAAGAAGGCGTATCAGCAGCCGAGGTTATAATGACCCAGCTGCATGCAGGGGGGAAATTTGACAATAATTCCTATAAAGTATCAGGCGGGTTGCACGGTGTAGGTATTTCTGTAGTAAATGCACTATCAGAAAGTTTAAATTTAAAAATTTTTAGAAATAATAAGATTTATGAAATCAATTTTGAAAATGGAGTGGCTTTAGATAGATTAAGCATTGTTGGAGAAGACACAACTAAAACTGGAACAGAAATAAATTTTAAACCGAGTAAAGATACTTTCACAAGATGTGAATTTGATTATACAACACTAGAGCACAGGATCAGAGAGTTAGCGTTTTTAAATAGTGGAGTTCACATTGATCTAATTGATTTAAGAGAAGCAGAAGAAAAGAAGGTATCATTTTTTTTCGAAGGTGGGCTAAAGGCCTACATTGAATATTTAAATAGATCTAGATCAGCTATACACGAAGTTATTGCTACAACTCATGAGAAAGACGGCATAACAGTTGATATTTCTATGGAATGGACAGATGGGTATCATGAAACAACGCTCTGCTTTACCAATAATATTCCCCAAAGAGATGGAGGAACACATCTCGCTGGATTTAGAGCTGCTCTAACAAGGGTTATTAATTCTTATTCTGTGAACTCAGGTATAGCCAAAAAAGAAAAAATACAACTTTCTGGTGAAGATTGCAGAGAGGGTCTAACTACAGTTTTATCTCTAAAAATTCCAGATCCTAAATTTTCTAGTCAAACAAAGGATAAATTAGTTTCTAGTGAAGTTCGGCCCGTTGTAGAACAATTAGTATCTGATTCACTTAATCAGTGGTTTGATGAACATCCAGCGGAAGCAAAAAAAATAATAGCAAAAGCCTATGAAGCTGCAAGTGCACGTGAGGCAGCAAAAAGAGCCAGAGAACTCACAAGACGAAAAGGTGTAATGGATATTGCAAGCCTTCCTGGAAAATTAGCCGATTGCCAGGAAAAAGATCCGTCTAAATCAGAGATTTTTTTAGTAGAAGGAGACTCAGCTGGTGGATCAGCAAAACAAGGAAGAGATAGATCTAATCAGGCTATTCTTCCACTAAGAGGCAAAATTTTAAATGTAGAACGAGCTAGGGTAGATAAAATGCTTTCGTCAGCAGAAATAGGTACTCTTATTACAGCTATCGGTGCTGGTGTTGGTAATTCAGAAATGAATTTAGAAAAAGCAAGATATCATAAAATAATTATTATGACTGATGCAGATGTAGATGGCAGTCATATTAGGACATTGTTGTTAACTTTTTTCTTTAGGCATATGCGGCCTTTAGTTGATGCAGGTTACTTATATATTGCACAACCTCCGTTATTTAGAGCAAAACATGGACAATCTGAGGTTTATTTAAAAGACCAAGTCGCTTTAGACGAATATTTAATAAAATCTGGTATTAAAGATGTGACATTATCAATAGGAGATAGTGAGACTATATATGGGGAAGATCTAAAGTTTTCTGTTCAAACGTCAATCAAGGCAAAACGCATAATCGAAAATATTGCTAATAAACTTGGTTTTCCAGAAGTAATTTCTCAGTTATCTGTTTTAGGTTTTCTAAACTCACAATTATTTGAAAATGAAAATTGTATTTCTACTATTATAGATAGATTGAATAAAGTATCTGCAAATGGTTCAGATGAGTGGGGAGCCCAATATGTTTCTGAAGATGAGGTGACAAAAAGTAAGCTTGAGATATTTAATATAAATAGAGGCGTTAAAGAGACTTTTATAATTTCTAAAAAAGATTTAGTTTCTGACGATATTAAATCTCTGAATAAAATGAATGATTTTCTTAACTCTCATTTTTCGCAAAGTTGTACTTTGATGACGAACTCAGAAAAATTCCAATTGAATGGACCTATTGACTTAGCAAAACAAATTACAGATTTAGGCAAAAAGGGCTCTCAAGTTAATAGATATAAAGGATTAGGTGAAATGAACCCCATTCAATTGTGGGAGACTACTTTAGATCCTAATGCAAGATTTTTACTTCAAGTAAAAGTAGAAAATGAAGGTGATGCAGAAGAAACTTTTTCTACTTTAATGGGGGAAACCGTCGAACATAGAAGAACATTTATTCAAGACAATGCACTTAAGGTAAGTAATCTGGACATCTAGATTTTTATAAAAAATTATCTTTTCGAACTATATGATCTGAAATTTGTTTAGACGTAAAAGCACTTAAAGTCCAACCAAGGTGACCATGACCAGTGTTATAAAAAACCCCAGGTAGTTTGCCACTTCCTACTTTAGGAACCATACTTGGAGTCATTGGTCTTAAACCTGCCCATGGTATGGCATGTTCCGTAGATACGTTAGGAAATAATTCATTACACCATTTTACCAAAGGTTCTATCCTATCTGCTCTTATGTCTTTATTATAACCATTAAATTCAGCTGTGCCTGCAACTCGAAACCTGTTTTTACCTAATCTACTAGAAACTATCTTAGCTTCATCATCTAATAAAGACACATAAGGAGCGCTTTCTATACTATCTTTATCATCTAGCAATACTGTTATAGAATAACCTTTTACAGGATAAATATTTACATTATCACCAAGATTTTTAGCTAGGAATTTACTATTTACCCCTGCACAAATAACTAAACCGTCGAAATTTAACTCATTTATTTCAGTATTATTTTTAAATCTTACAATTGGTTGTTTTTTGTTATGTTCAATATTAATGATTTCTGTTTCATAATAAAATTTAACACCTTTCTTTTCAGAAGCATCTGCAAGCATTTTAGTAAATTTATGAATGTCTCCTGACATGTCACTCTGTGTATAAAAACCACCTACAAAATTTTTTAAATTTAATGTTGGCTCTATTGTTAACATTTCGTCTTTAGATACTTCTTTGCGATTTAAACCAGCTTCGGTTAGCCATTCATTAATGATTCTTCCGTGTTCTAAAGATTTATTATTGTTACATAAATGAAGAATTCCTTTTTCTTCAAGATCAAGATTTATATACTCTTGTTTGAGAATTCTTTTAAACTCATCCCTGCTCTCAATAGCCATGCGAGCTGTTAAAATTGTGTTTTGCTTGTGATTGGGAATATTACTTATAAAACTAAGTAACCATCCAATTTTATGAAAATTCATTTTTGGACTAAATAAAAGAGGGGCGTCCTTCTTTAGCATCCATAATATTCCTTTGCTTATTGTAGACCAACTAGTCCATACCTCAGCATTACAAGCTGAGAGTTGCCCACCATTTGCAAAACTTGTTTCCATTGCGGCATAACGGTTTTTATCAAAAACACAAACATTATACCCCCTCTCTTTAAGTTGGTATGCTGTTGTAATTCCCGTTATTCCAGCGCCAATTATTGCAATATTTTTCATGACAAGGCTCCATTTAAAGTGTTTACAAGATTGTAAAACCCCATCTGTCATGGAACCTGAGAGATTGACCAAAAGATTATTGGCTTACCCCTTCGGTGGATGATAAAATCATCACTCTCCAGATTATCAACTTTTTATGTTCCATGTACCTGAGAGATTCCGGGGTGGTTGCTCCTTCGGTGGCTATATAGCTCTCTCACATAAAAAGACTTTGATATTTTAATAATAGCTAATATGAACAACAAAAACAATGTTATTTGTTTATAATGTTCTTGTTCTGAAATTTAATTACGAAAAATACTCCGACACTAGAAATAAAAAGACCAATTATATCTAAATACGAAATTTGTTCATTTAGTATAATATAAGCCATTACTGCTGAAAAAGGAGGTACGAGAAAATACAAAGAAGAAGTTTGATTTGCTTGTTTGTTTTGTAATAACCACATCAAAATTAAAAAAGCTCCTAGTGAAATTGCAATAATTTGCCATGACATGGCAAATATAAGATCACTTGTAAAGTTGATAAAGTAGTTCTCAAATAAAAGAGCGGCTAAAAGGTGAAAAAAAGAAGCACTTAGAGCTTGGATAAAATTATTTCCAGAGAGGGATAAATTAGAAGTAATTTGTTTTTGCCATATCATCCCTATGGAAGAAGATATTAATCCTATTAACCCTGCAAAAACAGCCAAAAAACTTAAACCCTCTTTAAGATCAGAAATAATAATAATAATAGCACCTGCAAAACCTAAAGTGGTTCCAATCCATTGCAGTTTAGAAAATTTTTCATCTAAGTATATTCTAGCTAATATAGCTGTCAAAATAGGAGTTAGAGATATAATAAGGGCTATAACGCTTGCAGAGATACCTCTGGATAAAGCATAAAAAACTCCACCTAAATAGAGTCCATGAAAAAGTAGGCCACTAATTGATGCATCTAAGAAGCATTTAAGGGTAATTTTTTTCTTATCTGAAAAAATTAAGAAGAAAATAAAAAATAATATAGCAACTATTGAAAATCTAAAAGAAAGAGAAAAGAAAGGAGATGCATTATCAACTATTATTTTACTTGTTATGAAAGCAGATGACCAAAGAACAACAAAAATTAATGGTGCTAAGTTATATATTTTTTATACTTTCTTTTTAAGGATTATATATAGATTTATATTGCTATCTGGGCTCTTCGATTGGACCTTTATGTTTTAGCCAATTATTAAAACCACCTACTAAATGAGAAGCATTTAACAGGCCAATTTTGTTTGCAGTTTCGGTAGCTAATGCTGATCGCCAATCAGATGCGCAATAAAAGATAAAATTTAAATCATCATTGAAAAATTCTTTATGGTAAGGACTATTTGGATCAATCCAGAATTCTAACATGCCCCTAGGAACATGTTTAGCCCCTAATATGCGACCAGATTTTTGTATTTCTCTAATATCTCGAATATCAATAAATAGAAATTGTTTATTTGAATGCAGTTTAAGTGCATCCTTAATATCTATATTATTAATTTTCTTTTTAGCTTTATTTACTAAACTCTGAACAGAATTTTTTAATGTAATCATTTAAAAAACTTATAAAATTAAAACTATTTAATATTAATTAAGAAGATTAATTAAGTCTATTAAATATTAAATCTGCTGCTTTTTCACCTGAAATAAAAGCTGACTCAACATTTGATCCTTCCATAAAATCTCCAGCTAGAGCTATGGGAAAAACAGGATCTATTTGAATGCCGTTCGATATTTTTTTTACTTTAGCATATTTCCAAATATGTAAGCTATGAAAATTAATTTCTGATATATTTTGAAATTTAGATAATGCTTTTTGAATTGCTAATAAAATTTCTTTTTTAAGCTGATCTTTATTTTGATTTAAATTTTTATTTGCATAAGATCCTCTAGTATGTGCTGTCCACAGTTTCAAATTACTTCCACAAGCCATCCAACTTAAAATTCCTTTTTTATCGTAGAAATCAAAGTAAATAGGAATATTTATTGGTGTTTCATCAAATGAAAACATAAGGGCTATGCATGAATCATATGATGAAGTATCAAGGGTCTTTCGTAATTCAGGGAAGTTTTCCATCAAACTAAAATTTTGAGGAGAAGGGATTGTAGATATAACAGCATCAAAATTTTGCCAAGCTTCTATATTTTCATTTAGAACGTTAATTCCCTTCTGACCTGGTTTTATGCTAATAATTTTTTTGTTTTGTTGAATATTTAAATTCACTGTCAGTTTTGTTAAAAATTCTCTCATAGTTTTATGCCCTCTAAATCTGGGAGGGTTAAAATTTCCAAATTCTTTTATAAAATCATTTTTGATACCTTGCTCTACAATTTTTTTAAAACTTTTAGTTTTAGCAGTAAAAAATTGAGCACCATGAAAAAAATAGTTAGTCTCACTGGCATCATTTATTTCCCTTGAGCTAATTCTGCCTCCTATAAAACGCCCTTTATCAATTATAATAGAATCTACCCCGTAAGTTTTTAGCTTTAATGATGCTGAGATACCTGCTATTCCTGAACCAATAACTAAAACTTTTTTTTGCATTTAAATACTCTAAAAAAATTATTATAGGTTAAGTTTTTAATGATAACTGATTTTATATTAGAAAAGTTTAAATTTGAAGAAGATTTCAAAATACCTCCAGTAAAAAACATTAACGCTGAGGCTGTAATTGACATTTATGAAGGAATGCGAAATTTTTTCCCTTCATATCAAACTGGTCTTGAACAAACAACCATTGCCCCAAAACTTGAAAATATTTTAGATCATTTTGATGCTTTGTTATTAGATGCATTTGGAGTGATTAATGTAGGGCCAGAATTAGTTCCTGGGATAATTTCTACATTAGATAAAGCAAGAAACAAAGGTATTACTCTTTTGGTGGTGACTAATGGGGCAAGTAATAATTCATTTAAAAAACTGGATCAATTATCATCCTTAGGCCTAGAATTCTCAGATAATGAAATTATTTCAAGTAGAGATGCAGCTGAAATTTTTTTGACATTAAATAAACCAGAAGGCCCCATGGGTATATTAGGCAATATCGGAAATTCTTTTGAAATACCAAATTTACATTGTGTTGAATTGGAACAAGATTATTCAATGTTTGATGAAATGAAGTCTTTTGTCTTGCTAGGAACTCTTCATTGGGACCCTTTGTGGCAAGAAATATTACTGAACTCTTTAAAGGACTATCCAAGACCATTATTTGTTGCTAACCCAGATCTAGTAGCACCTCATCAAAATAAATTTAGTATTGAGCCAGCTTATTACGTATCACTTCTTATTAAAAATGGTGTGCATCTTCCATTTTGGTTTGGAAAACCATTTCCCACAATATTTGAAATTGCTGTTAATAGAATAAATGAGTTATCAGGTAGATACGTTCCTTTATCACGAATAGGAATGGTAGGTGACACACTCCATACTGACATATTAGGTGCTAATAGTTTTGGTTTAAAATCTATCTTAATGACCAAATATGGTTTGTTAAGAGATTCAAATATTGGAGAAATGATAAAAAAAACAAATATCATCCCCGATTATATTGTTGAGGGACCATAAAATGTTATTAAAAAAAGTAGATGATCTCACCTTAAAAAATATCAATTTTTCATACAAAAAAAACTTTAGTTCACAAAAAATTCTAGAAAATTTTAATTACGTAATTAAAAAAGGAAAATTTACAAGTATCATTGGCCCTTCTGGTTCAGGTAAAACATCATTGTTAAAATTAATTGCAGGCCTTAATCAATGCGACAGTGGACAAATTAAATTTGAAAATAAAAGCACGGAAGATTTGAACAAGTATATAACTTTAGTTCAACAAAATACATCTTTAATGCCATGGTTAAATGTTCGTGAAAACATACAGTTTGGCAAATTAAATAAAAATAAATCTTTTGTTGATAAACTTATCAATGATATTGGTTTAGAAGGTTTTGCAGAATATTACCCTCATCAACTATCTGGAGGCCTTGCTCAAAGAGCTGTAATTGCTAGAGCAATCCTATTCGAGCCAAAATTACTACTTTTGGATGAACCATTTGCAGCTTTAGATAATTTGAGTAGAGAGATGATATCGATAGAATTAGTTTCTCTAATTAAGAAAAAATCAATGACTGTTATTATGGTTACCCATTCAATTGAAGAAGCTGCACTATTAAGCGATGAGGTCTTAGTCACAGGGATTACTCCGATTAGTGTTGTCAAAAAATTTATTCCTCCTAAGAATAAGGGTGGCCTCACTTGGCAGAAATTGGGACTGAGGAAATCTTTGGAGAACAATGATTTTAGAGCGTATATAAAATTAATAAGAGATGCTTCATATCAAGTTTTAAAAAGGAAATTGGATTTTGAAAAACAAAAATAAAACAGTTTTAGTTACTGCTTCAGCAAAAAGGTTAGGAAAGATTATAGCAACTGACTTAGTTAAATTGGGTTGGTCCGTCGCAATACATTATAATAAATCAAAACAGATAGCAGAAGAAACGGCCAACGATTTGATTAAAATAGGAGGTAATGTAACATTATATAAAGCAAATTTTTCTAATAACTCAGATGTTGAAAAGTTAATTAATGATTTAGAGAAGAATGTATCAACTTGGTCCGGATTAATTAATAATGCAGGGTATTTTAATTATGACACTGGTATCAGTTTTGATATGAAAAATCTTAATGATCATATGTCAGTTAATTTTATTGCTCCTTCAATATTAACAAAAGCATTAGCTAATTTTACCTTAAAAATGCAAAAAGAGAAAAAAAATAAACAAGGTTTTGTTATAAATATTTTAGATGCCAAAATTTTTGGATTAAATCCTGATTATTATTCATACACATTATCAAAACAAGCTATGTATGGTCTTACAAAGATGTCAGCATTATCATATGCTAATTGTTTAAGAGTAAATGGGATAGCTCCAGGAATTACCTTGCCCGCCCCAGGCCAAGATGAAACTCAATTTAAAAAATCTCATAAAAAAAATTTATTAAAATTGTCATCTACCCCAGAAGAAATACTTGACGCTATTCGCTTGCTTATAAAGTCTAAATCAATGACTGGTCATGTAATGCTTCTTGATGGTGGAGCTCACCTTGCTCCACCAAGAAGAGATGTTGCTCTATAGTTGGAAAAAATGAGAGAAAGAAAAATATTTATACATAACCTTGAGTTAAGTGCATCAATTGGTGTTTATGAAAATGAAAAAAAAAATAAACAGAAAATCATTATTAACTTAGAAATATTGCTTACCAATAATTCTGAACCTAAGGTTGATGATCTAAAAGAAACGCAGGATTACAGTCAATATAGAAATGAAGTAAAAAAAATAGTTGAAAGTCAACATTATGAATTGCTTGAAATCTTAGCAAATAAAATACATTCATCTTTAATGGACAAAAAATTTGTTTTGGGTGTAAAAGTCAAAATTTGTAAACCTACAATATTTTCAGACTGTGAAGTTGCGTATCAGTTGTCAAATATTTAGAAATTATCTTTTTGTTTTCGAATATAGCTAAAACATTCTGAAGGTATATTTGAAACTAAACCAATAGAACTAGTGAAATCATTATTATCAGCTCTAAGGAAAGGGTTAATATATTTTTCTTTGCCTAATTCAAAGGGAACTGTCGGCATTTTTTGATCTCTTATCTTATTAATCTCTTCATTTGCAATTTTTAATAATTTATTTTTTGGGTCAATGTAAGTTGCAAACCTAGCGTTAGAAGAAGTATACTCGTGTCCACAATAAACTAATGTATCATCAGGTAAATTTCTTAATTTAAGTAAGCTTGACCACATTTGTTCCATAGAACCCTCAAAAACACGACCACAACCTAGGTAAAATAGTGTGTCTCCAGCAAAGAGACATTTTTCATCTTTTAAATAAAGACACACATGTCCAAGGGTATGCCCAGGAGTATGAATTACTTTTGTTTTAATTCCAGCAATTTCCAGTTCATCATTATCGGAAATGAATATATCTACATTTTTAATTCTATTTTTATCATAAGAAGGAGCAATTAATTTTGATTTAAATATTTCTTGAAGTTTAGCATTACCTCCAATGTGATCATTATGATGATGAGTGTTTATTATTTCATTTAAATGCCAATCTTTTTGTTTTAAATATTTTAATACAGGTTCTGACTCACCAGGATCAATAACACTAGTAATATTTTTCGACTCATTTCTGAGTAGATAGATATAATTGTCTGAAAAAGCTTTTATTATTTTTATACTAATCATTTTTTACCTTCAAAATGTTCATATTACCCAAATAAACATAAAAAGTTAAAATATTTTGTTAGAAATATAATCAAAAAGTTTATTTATTTTTTAAATTATATATATATGTGTAAATGATAAAAGGACCAAGATGAGTAATTTAGAACTAGACACACTGAGATCTCAAATTGATGAGATTGATGCTGAGTTATGCAAATTGATCAAAGAAAGACAGTCTTTAGCTTCAAAAATTATGAATGCTAAAAAAGGGGTTTTTCCTTTTGACCCTAAAAGAGAAGAAGAATTAATTAAAAGGGTAGTAAGTTTGGGTTTGGACAAATTTTTAGTTGAAAAAGTCTGGCGTCAAATAATATCCTCTAATTTATCTATGCAAAAAGCTATTAAAGATTGGTGTGGCTGGTAATGATGATGAGATTAAATCAGCTTATACCTCTCATTTTGGTAATTATTTTAAAACTACCTACTTTTTGAGTGTTATAAGTTTACTTGCTGCTTTAGACAAAAGGGATGTGGAAATTGGATTTATTGATAGTGAAAGTATTAATAAACTAAAAAAACATACAGATGTTAAGGTTAACTTTGAAATTATTGCAAAAGTACCTCTTTTTAAAAGTCCTAACCAAAAAGAATATAATATTATTAAGCTTAAAGATGATATGGCAAAGGAAAATGAATGACCTCACCATCAGCTAAAGCGAGTGTAGAAAAATTAAAGTCTTATAAACCAAATTTTGGTAAGACAATAAAAAAAAATTTAATTAGATTGTCTGCTAATGAGAGTGCTTTGGGGACATCTTTGGATGCAGTTAAAGTTCTTAATGAGTATTCAAATAATTTAAATAGATACCCCCCACAAGTTAGTGAAGATTTAATTAATGCGATTGCAAATAGATATTCACTTAATAAAAACAAAATTATTTTAGGTAATGGGTCAGATGAGCTGATATCTATAATAGCGCAAGCTTTCTTAGAGCCAGAAGATGAAGCAATTCATACTGAATATGGATTTCTCCAATTTCCGCAAGCCATCTCTATTACAGGTGCCAAAGCTATAGTTGCAAAAGATGTTAATTTCACAGTTAGCGTTGATAATATTTTAAGTAGAATAAACAAAAAAACTAAATTAGTATTTTTAGCCAACCCTAATAATCCAACTGGCACTTATATCCCTAGAGAAGAAGTCATTCGGCTTCATAACTCAATACCATCAAATGTAATATTAGTTTATGATGCGGCTTACTCTGAGTATATTAGAAATGATTTGTATATTGATGGAAGTGAGCTAGTTGACAAATTTAATAATGTTATAATGTTAAGAACATTCTCAAAGTTGCATGGTCTAGCATCTTTAAGGCTCGGCTGGGGTTACTGTTCTGAAGATATCTTAAACTCTCTTATGAAAGTGCGTGGTCCATTTAGCGTAAATATAGCTGCAATTATGGCAGGGACTGCAGCTATAGAAGATATAAAGTTTCAAGAGAAATCTTTCCAACATAATAAAATATGGATGAAATGGCTTGAAAATGAAATTCAATTATTAAAACTTGATTTTCAGCCCTCTATTACTAATTTCCTCTTAGTACAATTTCCAGAAACAGCTGATCATAGTGCTAAAAAGGCTGAAACTTTTTTGGCTGAAAGAGGAATTTTGGTAAGAGGAATGGAGGTTTATGGCCTTCCAAATCACTTAAGAATTTCTATAGGTAATGAAATAGAAAACAAAATTTTAGTTAAAGAACTAAAAAGTTTTTTAGAAAATAATCATGAATGATAGTTTAAAAAAAATTTCTATAATAGGATTGGGTTTAATAGGGACTTCAATTTTGCATTCAATTAGGCAAAAATTAAATAAAGAAACTGTAACCTATGCCTATGATATAGAGCTTGAACATAGAAATATAGTATCAGAAATGGGTATTGCATCTTTTGTATGTGATAATATTTCTGATGCGGTAAAAGACGCTGAATTAGTCATTCTAGCGATACCAGTGGGCTCAATGGAAACTGTTGCAAAGTTGATATCTCCTCACTTGAAAGCAAATGCAATAATAACGGATACTGGTTCAACAAAAGCCTCTGTCATAAAAGATGTAAGTATCAACCTACCAAACAATGTTTTTTTTATTCCATCACACCCGATTGCTGGCACCGAATTCTCTGGCCCCAAGGCAGGCTTTGGCTCTTTGTTTGAAAATAGATACTGGCTGATAGTCTCAGATATAGAAAATGAAAATATATACAAATTATCTAATTTCTTTGCAAATTTAGGATCAAAAGTAGAAATAGTTAGTATTGACTATCATGACAAAATACTAGCAATAACTTCTCATTTGCCACATTTAATTGCTTATACGATTGTCGGAACAGCATCTGATTTAGAAACTGATCTAAAAAATGATGTAATTAAGTATTCTGCTTCAGGTTTTAGAGATTTTACTAGAATTGCGTCTTCAAATCCTATTATGTGGAGAGATATATTCCTAAATAATAGCGAAGCAGTTCTTGAAATGTTACAAAGGTTTAATGAAGATCTATCTGACTTACAAAAAGCAATAAGGAAAAAGGATGGAAAAAAATTAGAAACCTTTTTCTCAAGAACTAGAAATATAAGAAAAAAAATAATTAGTGCTGGCCAATTATAAAATCCATTAAATTCTTAAAGTTTTAATTCTAACATTTGCTATTATATACTTACAGTATTCAATAAATATCAATGAAAATGTCTCAAAAGATTTAAGCCATTTATTGATTTGATGTTGTTTAGGGGTAATAGGATAATATAAAATTTTTAAATTTGGCATTTTATTTTGAAATTCTAAAATAGACCTTGGAATATGATAGTTACTAGTTATGAGCAGAATTTCTTCAATATTATTCTTAGAAACCCATTTTGATGTTTCAACTGCATTAGAATAGGTGTCTTGAGAAACATCATCAAGCTCAACACAACATTCTATTAATCTTAAGTCAAAATTAGGATTTAATTTTTCTTGTAAACTTAGTTTTGAAAAACCTTTTCCTGTCCCACTCACTAGTACTTTTAAATTTGAAATTGACTTCTTATCTAGTTTATAAATTACTTCAAAACCCTCTTTTATTCTATTTGTTCCTCCAGTAAGAATAACAACCTTAGAACTTAGGTTAATTGGATCTTTTTGAAGTGTTAAAATTCTTTCTTTAAAACTATTTAACTCAATAAAAAAATAAGCGATAAGAAACAACAAAAAAGTAATGAAAAAAATCTTTTTAAAAGTAAATATCATGTAAAATTATCATAAATAAATTTTTATCATGTTGGCAAAAAAATATCTCTTAGTATACTATTAAAATCATTTCTTATCTATTTATAGAGAAGCTAAAAATGCTTGAAACATGCAAATCTTGTGGAACTGTTTTTGAAGTAGATAGAGCGTTGCTTTCAAAAAATATTCAATGGCTCAAATGTAGTGTCTGTAATCAAAAATGGAGTGTTTCAAAGGAAATTTTTAAAGATTCTGATAAAGAGATTACAGTTTTAAGAGATAATAAATCTAATGATCAATCTGAAAAAGTTAAAAAAGATTTGGCATCAATAAAATCAGTTATTGAGAAAAAAACAAAAAAATTTTCAGATCAAAAAAGCTCAGCGTTAGATCAAAAAAATAAAACAGTCAATCAAATAGCTTCAGAGTTATCTGCTTCAAAATTAAAATCTAAAAGCCAAACAAACACTAAACCTCCTAAAAAAAATAAGATTAAAAGAGTATACTTTTTATATTTATTTATACTTTTAATTGTATTTTCTATTTTTGTTATATTTTTCCGCTCTTCTATCTTAGCCTATATATACTTTTATTTTCCTAAATACGCTGAATTTTATTCGGAAAACATTAATCTGATCTCATCGAAAATTAAATCACCTATATTAGCTGAACTTCATTATATAAATCTAATTGACTTTGTTGCTACCGCTAAGAATGGCCAAATTAAATTTTCTGGAACAATTACGAATGGGTCAGAACGACCAATACTAGTTCCTAGAATAAAAATATTAGCAATTAGAGAAGATAGAAAAATAATGCTTGAAAAAATCTTAGTTCTTGATCAAAAAATCATTAAGCCAAAATCTATGATAAAATTCCAAAATGGACTAAGTTTTAAGTCAAATAATGAGAATGTGAGTGTGAAAGCTACTTTATTAAAAGAAATAATGGATTTTTAGTCAAAATTTATAAGCTTTTCTTTAGCAATAATTTCCTTTATTGAATCTACTTTTTTAATCTGGTGATCTTTATTATTTACAATCAATATTTCAATAGCATCACTTCTTGCATTATAGTTAGAACTCATTACAGAAGAGTATGCTCCAGCAGTCATAATTGCTAAAAATTGATTATTATCGACATAATTAATACTTCTGTTTAATGCAAGATAATCCCCTGTTTCACAAATAGGGCCAACAATATCAGCTTTTATTTTCATGTTGTTATTATTCTCTACATGAACAATTTTATGATATGCATCGTACAAAGTCGGCCTTATTAGGTTGTTCATAGCTGCATCAACAATTATAAAATTTTTATCTTTTGTTTTTTTATTCCTTATTACTTTTGTGACTAAGATACCAGCTTGGGCAATGAGACTTCTTCCGGGTTCAAAGCTAAGCTTATAACCAGATTTTAAGAACAAGTTATTAATAATTTTTTTATAATCACTGTAATTTGGTTCTATATTATTTTTGTAATCAACACCTATTCCTCCTCCTAAATCCAAAGATGGAACTATAAAGCCACTTTTTCTAAGATCATCAGCTAAATTTTTCAAATTAAGGTATGCTTGATTAAAGAAATTAAAGTCAAATATTTGTGATCCTATGTGAACACCTAATCCAACAGGATTTATGTGATCAAGTTGATGTAATTTTCTATAAATTTCTTTAACATTTTTGAAATCTATACCAAATTTAGTTTCTTTTTCACCTGTAGATATTTTTTTATGAGTTTTAGGAGCAATATCAGGGTTAACTCTTAAGCAAATATTAGCCTTTATCTTGATTTTTGAAGCTATAGAATAGATATCATCCAGCTCTTCTTCAGATTCAATATTGAATTGTAAAATATTATTTCTTAAAGCAACTTCAATCTCGTTTTTATTCTTACCTACACCAGAAAAAATTATTTTATTTGCTGGTATCCCAGCTGCCATACACTTCTCAAATTCACCTATAGAGACTATATCAGCGCCACAGCCTAATTTAGAAAAAAATTTAATTATATTTACAGAGTCATTAGCCTTAACTGCATAATGAATATTTCCATTTACTTCTTTGATTGTATTAAAAAATATATCATAACGATCCTTCATTATTTCAGTGTCATAAATATATAATGGAGTTCCGTATTTTTTAGCTAAATCAGATACTTTTATACCTTGAACACTTAACTCATCATTTTCATCTCTATAAAAACCTAAAGAATGCATCGCAAAATCTAATTTTTTTCGATTGTTTGTGAGGGCTTGAGTGGTGCTGTTTTTCTTCCACAACTACTAATTGTTAATGAGAAAATCAACAAAATAAAAATTAGTAATTTAAATTTCATTTTTGTTACCTAGAAATTTTAATTTAGCTTTTTTTACAGCTTCTAAGACATTTAAAGGAGCAGTACCTCCATAAGATGTCCTTTGAGAAACAGAATTCTCTATTTTTAAAACATTTAAAATATTTTCGTCAGCATTCGGCACAACTGTTCTGATATCATCTAAAGTTAATTTTTCAAGAGAACAGTTTTTACTTTCAGCTAATAAAACAATTCTTCCGGTAAAATGATGTGCATCTCTAAAAGGAATAGCTAAATTAGTAACTAAGTAATCTGCTAAATCAGTAGCTGTCGGGAAACCCTTTTGAAGAGCTTCAATCATTTTAGCTGGAACTGGTTCTAATTTGCTAATCATTCCATTCATAACAATCAAACACAGTTTAACAGTCTTAACTGTATCAAATAGAGGTTCTTTGTCTTCTTGCATATCTTTTCCGTATGTCATTGGAAGACCTTTTAGAACCGTCATTAGATTAAAAAGATTACCAAAAATTCGCCCTGGTTTAGCTCTAATTAATTCTGCCGCATCAGGATTTCTCTTTTGTGGCATTATGCTTGAGCCAGTAGTAAAGCTTTCTGGTAATTTAATAAAATTAAATCGATCAGAAGACCATATAACTAACTCCTCTGCTAATCTTGACAAATGAATGGCGATCAAAGAAGAGGCTGACATAAATTCAACTGCAAAATCTCTATCTGAAACGGCATCCATTGAATTATTTGTTGGTTTTTCAAATCTTAATTTTTTAGCTACAAAATCTCTATCAATTGGATAGCTTGTACCCGCTAAGGCAGCAGAGCCAAGTGGTAGTTCATTTAATCTTTTTCGGCAATCAGCTAAGCGTCCTCTATCTCTTCCTAACATTTCGACATACGCTAACAAATGATGACCAAAGGTTATGGGTTGTGCTACTTGAAGGTGAGTATATCCAGGCATTAATAGATTGTAATTTTCCTCAGCTTTTTCTATCAAAGAGCCTTGAAGATCACAAAGGATTAAATCAATCTCATCGATATTTCTTCTAAGCCATAGTTTTATATCTGTCGCCACTTGGTCATTCCTTGACCGAGCAGTATGCAATTTCTTTCCAGGATCACCAATAATTTCCACAAGCCTATTTTCAATATTCATATGAATATCTTCTAATTTTAATGAAAAGTTAAACACATTATTAGATATTTCAGTTCTTATTTGTTTCAGGCCAGATTTGATAAGTTCAAAATCCTTTTTTGAAATTATTTCTTGCCTGCATAACATCTCAGAGTGAGCTAGTGATCCTTCTATATCATCTAAATATAAAATTTTATCAAACTGGATTGATGAGTTAAACTCTTGCATTATTTCATCAGTCGAAGAAGAGAACCTTCCACCCCAAATATCGTTAATTTTTTTTCCAGAGCTATTATTTTTCATTTTTTTATCTATAGTAGAAAATTAAGCTAGCTTAATTCAATTTTTAACATGCATACATTATATTTATACAAAAACATATTATTATTATTTTCTTTAATTATTTTTGCAACCAGTTCTTATGCCAGTGAAATTTTAAAAAGACTAGATAATCCTATAATGTTTCCTAATAAAAGTATTTTGGATCAAAATGAAAATAATATAATTTTTAAGTTTAATAAAAATTTCCAAAAAGATGGTTATGTCATTAATTTTTGGGCTACCTGGTGTGTTCCATGTAAAAAAGAGTTACCGGATTTAAGTTTACTTAACTCTAAAATAGCAAAACATGATATTGAGGTTTTAACTGTTTCAATAGATCAAAAAAATATAAAAGATCAGATTGAGTTCTTATCTAAAAATGGTGCATCAGAATTAAAGCATTTTTTTGATAAAAAAATGGATTTATATAAATCATTAAAACTTAGGGGCATACCTACAACCATTTTGGTCAATAAAAATGGCCAAATAATTTCTATTCAAGAGGGTATGATAAAATGGGGTGATGATAAAGTTGTCAGTAAAATAAAAAAATTATTCTATTAACTTTTCCATTTCAGGAACTGCCTTAAACAGATCTTCAGATAGACCATAATCAGACACTGTAAAGATAGGTGCTTCCTCGTCTTTATTGATAGCGACTATAACTTTACTATCTTTCATTCCTGCCAAATGTTGGATGGCTCCAGAAATACCAGCTGCAATATATAAATTTGGTGCAACCACCTTACCAGTTTGTCCAACTTGCCAATCATTTGGAACGTACCCAGCATCAACAGCTGCTCTGCTTGCTCCCATAGCTGCCCCAAGTTTGTCGGCTAGCTTTTCAAGCACTTTAAAGTTTTCACTTGATCCTAACCCCCTTCCACCAGAAACAACAATATCAGCAGCAGTAAGTTCAGGGCGCTCACTCTTTGATAGTTCTGAATTAATATATTTTGATAATTCAGAACTTAGGCTTGCTTCAATATTGGTAACTTCGACTTCTTGATCACCGAGGTCTGCTTTTTCAAAAGCAGTTGTTCTCACAGTAATTACTTTACAATTATCATTGCTTTTACATGTTGCGATGGCATTGCCAGCATAGATGGGCCTTTTAAATGTTTGATGGTCGATAATTTCAATTATATCAGGAACAATCATTACATCTAGTAGAGCAGCAACCCTGGGTGCAATATTTTTTCCGTTAGCTGTATTCGCAAAAAAGATGTGAGAATATCCTTCTGCAATAGATTTAATTAATGTTGATACATTTTCTGCTAGTTGGTTTTTGTAGATATCATTGTCACAACATAAAACTTTATTAATCCCATTAATATTAATAGATGATTTGACAACATTTTCACACTTGCTACCAATAACTACTAAATCTGAAGAACCAATTTGATTAGCTGCATTCACAGCATGTAAAGTTGCTGGTAATAATTCTGTATTATTATGCTCTGCTACAACAAGTACTTTCATTTCAACTTCCTTTTAATTTATATTACTTTAGCTTCATTTTTTAATTTTTCTACTAATTCATCAACAGTTTGAAGCATTACCCCAGACTGACGTTTGGCAGGTTCCTCAACTTTTAGAATATTTAATCTATTTTCAATATTTATATTAAGTTCTTCTACTGAAAGCTGCTGAATTGGTTTTTTCTTTGCCTTCATAATATTAGGCAGACTTGCGTATCTTGGCTCATTTAGTCTAAGGTCTGTGCTGATTACAGCAGGTAGGTTGACCTCAATATTTTCTATGCCACCGTCAACTTCTCTGCTAACAGTAGCTATCTTATCTTTAATTTCAACTTTGCTAGCAAATGTAGCTTGAGCCCAGCCTAGCAAGGCAGCTGTCATCTGTCCGGTAGCATTCATATCATCATCAATTGCCTGCTTACCTAATAAAATTAAGTCAAATTTCTCCTTAGTAGCAATAGAAGAAATAATTTTAGCTACATTCAAAGGCTCAAGGATCTCATTAGTTTCAACAAAAATTCCTGAATCGGCACCCATTGCTAGAGCATTTCGTATGGTTTCCTGCACTTGTGATTGTCCTATAGAAACAGCTATAACTTCTGTAGCTACCCCTTTCTCCTTTAATCTTAAAGCCTCCTCAACGGCAATCTCATCAAAAGGGTTCATAGACATTTTTACGTTATCAAGTTCTACGCCTGAGTTATCATTTTTAACTCTAACCTTGACATTGTAATCCACAACTCTTTTTACAGGGACTAAAACTTTCAACTTAAACTCCATATTTAAAAATTAAGGCTATTTTTGATTTAAACC
Organism: Candidatus Marisalimonas marina; assembly: GCA_038131365.1. Lineage (GTDB taxonomy): Bacteria > Pseudomonadota > Alphaproteobacteria > Puniceispirillales > Marisalimonadaceae > Marisalimonas > Marisalimonas marina. The sequence continues at coordinate 204,619 of JAYPPH010000002.1, forward strand.
AGGCACCCATAATACATCATTTAATCCATTTTCATTTAAAACTCTAGATAAAACAAATAATAAATCAGACAATCGATTCAAATAAACCAATGAATTCTTATTTATTTCTTCTTCACTAGAAAGCAAAGACACGTCTCTTTCTGCTCTTCTTGCAATTGTTCTTGAAAGATGTATAAGAGAAGCAGCTTCTGAACCACCAGGAAGAATAAATGAATTTAATGGTTTTAGTTCATCATTATATTCGTCAATTTTTTCTTCAATTTTTTTTATTTGATTTTCTGTAATTCGAAGTGGTTTATAGTTTTGTTTAGCTTTAGATATAGGGGTTGATAAATCAGCACCAAGGTCAAATAAATCGTTTTGGATACCTCTTATCAAAACCTTAATATCATTAAATACATTTTCGTCTTTTTTATTATCTAAACATAAAAAAACTAATCCTAAGGATGCATTTAACTCATCAACGGTTCCATAGGCTTGGGGCCTTAAAGAATGTTTTAACACTCTTGATCCATCAGCCAAACCAGTTGATCCATCATCGCCGGTTCGTGTGTAAATTTTATTTAGTTTAACCATTAGAGTGTTTCTTATACATCAATAAACATACAAAAATTAATATTGCAATTGCTTGAAATATAATCCTGTATCTCATAAGTAAATTACTTTTTGATTTATTATATTCACCACCTCTAGCCATGGTGATCAATCCCCAACCAAGAATGACTACAACTATAGCCATTGAAATGTAAAGTATGGAATTATAAAAATCCATTATGTAGGTTCCTCAAGTAAATCAATAAAGCTATGTTGCTGATTTTGATAGGCTGCTTTTATTGTATTATGCATTAGACACGCAATAGTCATTGGCCCAACACCACCGGGCACAGGAGTTATTTTATTTACCAAATGATATACACTCTTGTAATTTACGTCTCCTACTAGCCTTGATTTAACCTTTTCTTTAGGCTTTTCAACTCTATTAATACCTACATCAATAACGATGGTATTTTTATTCACATATGTATCGTCAATCAATTCTGGTGATCCAACTGCTGCAATTAAAATATCTGCTTTTCTACAGTGTTCTTGTAAGTTTTCTGTTTTTGAGTGCGTTATTGTAACTGTACAGTTAGATGATAATAAAAGCGAAGCCATTGGCTTTCCAACTATATTTGACCTCCCAATTATCACTACATTCTTACCGTTTAAATTCCTCACCTCATTTTTAATCATATATAAACAACCAAGTGGTGTACATGGGATAAAATTTGGTATTCCCATATAAAGTTTTCCAAAGTTTATCGGATGAAACCCATCTACGTCTTTTTCTGGGCTTATACTGTTTATAACTTTTTGTTCAGAAATATGTTTAGGAAGTGGTAGTTGGACTAGTATCCCATCGACTTCAACATCTTGATTTAATGCATCAATTCTTTTAAGAAGCTCTTCCTCTGAAGTTTGGGTTGGAAGAGTGATCTCAATAGATTGAATATTATTTTCTTCAGCAACACGTATTTTATTTTTTACATAAACCTTACTCGCGGGATTTTCACCAACTATAATTACAGCAAGAGAGGGCCTGCGGTTAAATTTATGAAAGAAGTTTTGACTAAGAGGATAGATTTTTTTCAAAACTTTATTAGCATAAAACTTGCCATCTATATTTTTGCCTAAGTTTTCCATAAAGGATTTACAACCCTAACCTATAATCTTGTATTAGATTTTTAAAAAAACTAAGAAGCAATATGACTATAACTGGAGATAAATCAATTCCAGAAAGTGAAGGTATAAATTGTCTGATTTTTCCTAATAATGGTTCATGTAAAGAAATTAGGGCTCTGAAAATAGTATTTATTATTTTGTTATAGCTATTAATCATTTGAAATTGAATGAGTAGGCTCATTATTACATAAATGAATAACGTGTATAAATATAGAGTGATAATTTCATTTATAAGTATTAAAAATGCGTTCATTTTACTACGAAAGTTATTATGTAATATAGATAATGTATTAAAATTAAATTACTATACTTTAATAAAAAAAATTGTTTTATTAGAGAAAGTAAAAAAATGAGAAAAAGTTGTTAATGAAATATAATGAAAAATTTATAGGACAAATTTCTAAGCTCATTTTGTACTGTAACTTAATTTTATATTCTTCTATTGCTTGTAGCTCAGATAGCTCAAGCATTTGGGAAGATACTATACTAAAATCATCTGGCCAGACTATCTTCTTTCATGCATGGGGCGGAGATAAAAATATTAATAGCTATATAAGATGGGCAGCGGACGAAGTAAAAGAAAAATATAATATCAACGTCCAACATGTAAAAGTATCAGACACGTCTAATGTTGTAGCACGAATATTATCTGAGAAAAATGCCGGTAAACATTCAAATGGAGCTGTAGATTTAGTTTGGATTAATGGTGAAAATTTTTCTAGGATGAAAGAAAGCAAGTTGCTTTTAAGAGAGAACTGGATATTTGAGATACCCAATTCTAATTATTTAGATTTTAAAAACAACCCAAGTCTTTTAAATGATTTTGGTATTAATACTGAGGGCATGGAGATGCCATGGGGATTATCTCAACTTACTTTCTATTATGACAGTAAGTTTCTAAAAACTCCACCTAAATCATCAATGAAATTAAAACAATATATTTTAAATAATAAGGGTAGATTTACTTTCCCTCAGCCACCAGATTTTGTTGGTACTAGTTTTTTAAAGCAAATATTAATCGAATTAATTTCAGATAAAGATTTATTAAAATCACAATATAACCCAAAAATACATGAAACAGAACTTGAGCCTCTATGGATTTGGTTAGATGAAGTAACGCCAAATTTATGGAGAAAGGGTAGAAATTATCCCAGTAATTACTTAGCTCTAACTGAGTTGGTAGCTGAGAGAGAAATTGATATAGGAATGGCCTTCAATATTTCACATGCATCAAATGCAATATCGGAAGGACGTTTGCCTAAAACTGTAAGAAGCTATATACATGAAAAAGGAAGTTTAGCTAATGTACACTTCTTAACTATTCCCTATAATTCTTCAAAAAAAGAAGCTGCAAAAATTTTCGTAAATTTTTTGATTTCTCCAGATGCACAACTTAGAAAACAAAATAATAAATTTTGGGGAGACCCAAGCGTATTGTCAATGGACAAGTTAAATATAGGTTGGAAGAAAAAATTCAATGAGACTTCAAAGGGCATTGCCACGTTATCTAATGATGAATTAAAAATGAAGTTTCAAGAGCCACATCCTTCTTGGGTAAAAGTATTAGAGGAAGGATGGATAAGAAGGTATGGTTCATAATAATTAGTTTTTAGTAATTTTGGAAAATGTATGGCTTGTCTTAACAAAGCTTTATGGGTTCTTTTGAGTACTGCTTTAATAGTTCCAATTACCTTTGGGATATTAGGTTTTTTAATGCCATCTTTCGGCTATTTCCCAATTTTGGATAAACACCAGTTTAATTTAGATTATTTTTATGTCTCCTCAAATATTCCAGGAATTTCAAAATCCATCATTTTATCTTTTTTTACAGGATTTTTGTCGACTATATTAGCTTTATTTTTTTCTCAATTGATAATTTTATCAATTTTTCGATCAAGAATTTATAATTTTATAAAAACAATAATTTCTCCATTTCTTGCCTTGCCTCATGTTACAATGGCAATTGGTTTGTTGTTTATTTTTTCTCCCAGCGGGTTGTTTTTGAGGTTTTTTTCACCTTGGTTAACTGGCTTTGAAAGACCGCCGAATATTTTTATAATACCGGATGATTATGGGTTCTTTTTAATACTTGGACTAGTATTAAAGGAAATCCCTTTTTTTATATTGGTTTCAATATCAGCTATTGAACAATTTAGTGCTAGGAAGTTTTTTAATTTAGGAAAGTCTTTACAACATACTACTTTTTCAGTCTGGTGCATTCTATTATTTCCGTTAATCTATCGTAGAATAAGATTGATTGTTTTTATTGTTATAGCTTTTGCAGCATCGGTTGTAGATATGTCCTTGCTTTTAGCTCCATCTACTCCATCAACATTGGCAATACAAATTTTACAAAATTATCAATCATCAGAACCCACCTCATTATTTGTTGCCTCTAACCTGGCTCTAATTCAAGTTTTAGTAATATTAATTTTATTCCTTATTTGGTTCCTATTAGAAAAATTATTAATTAATAAGCACCTTTTTACTTTTTTAGTTAATGCTAGTTCTTACAAAAATAATTTGGTAAAACACTTTACCTTTGCATTAATATTAATTTTGTCAGTTTTATCGTTTTTAACGATTATTAGCTCTTTTCTTTGGGGTTTAGGTGGTAATTGGTATTTTCCTAACCTTTTCCCAACTAATATAAATTTTGAAATGTTAAAAAAGTTTTTAAATGAAAATAAATCTTTAATATTTGTATCCGTTCTTATCCCTTTAATTGTATCTATTTTATCTTGCCTTATAGTTACATTATGGGTTGAGATAACAGAGAGTTTAAACAAAAGAAGTCAATTTCTTGAGTGGTTTATTTTTTTACCCTTACTTATACCTCAAATATCTTTTCTCATTGGAATACAAAGTTTCCTTATACCTTTAAATTTCAGCAATTTTTTATTACCTCTGATTATTGTAGAGTTGTTTTATGTAATTCCTTATGCTTTTATTATCTTGGCACCGGCCTTTAGAGCAATTTCAAAAGATTTTTTAAAAGTTGCTTCAAGCTTAGGTAAAAACAGATTTGAAAGATTAATTTTTGTAAAAATTCCATTGATAATGCCCACTTTTTTATTATCAATAGCGATTGGAATGCTTGTATCTTTTGCCTTATATACTCCAGTCTATTTTATTGGAGCTGGAAGAGTTACAACTTTAACTGTTGAAGCCTTAAATTTATCATTAAGTGGCGCAAAAAAAGATCTAGGTGTTGCATCAATTTTTCAGATTATTATACCAATAATTATACTGCTTCTGGTAAGTTGGTATAAAAGAAATTGTAATAAGTGGAGTTTTTAAATTATTTAGTTTACTTGATAACATTCTTTAAATCTTTTATAGAACTACAATATAAAATTCCAGGAGAGTGTTTTGTCTAATCTTTCGGCCTTTAAAGGTAAAAAAATTGCTATTGTAGTAGCTAGTGGTTTTAATGAGGAGCAGTTTTTAATCATTCAAAAAACAATTTTAGCTGCTGAAGGCTCATATACTATTATATCTAGAGATATTGGTACTACTAATGGGTGGGCATCTGAAAAATGGGGCTTGTCATACCCAGTTGACCAATCTGTTTCAGAAACGCTTGCAATAGATTACGACGCCTTAATAATCCCAGGGGGAGCTAATCAAATTGAAACTCTCAGCAATGATCTTCATGTAAGAAGAATACTAAGAGCCTTTCTAAGAGAAAACGAACCAGTTGCTTTGGCTGGAGTTTCAACCATGTTGTTAACCACAATAGATGCTGCAAAAGGCAGAAAGGTGGCAGCATCTGACGCTGACAGTGCTTTGCTAATAGCCGCTGGAGCAGAAATTATCGATCAACCTACTGTAAAGGATCAAAACTTAATTAGTGCCACAAGTGGCGAAGCTGGCATTTCTGATCTCTTGGAAATGTTGGCGCAAGCAATTAAAGACAATAAGAATTAATATAGGTCAACAAGTGAACCAACATAAAATTATAAGTCCATGTGTAGGGATATGTCAGATTGATGAGAAAAGTCAATTATGCATTGGGTGTTTTAGGTCTGCTCATGAAATTGCAATGTGGCCACAAATTGATTATGAAAAAGCTTCAGAGATAATTAGTCAGATTGCAAAGAGATCGAAATCAAAAAAGTAAAAGAACTAGGAAAAAAAATGCACAAATATAGAACGCATAAATGTAATGAGCTAGGTATTCAAAATGTTAACGAAACTGTTAAATTATCTGGATGGATTCATAGAAAAAGAGATCACGGACAATTAATCTTTATAGATTTAAGAGATCATTATGGATTAACTCAAGTTGTTGTTGACTCTTCAAATGTAAACTTTTCAGTTACAGAAGGATTATCACTTGAAAGTGTAATTACTATTGAAGGAACAGTCGTTAAAAGATCCGATGATACGGTTAACAAAAACTTACCAACTGGTCATATTGAAGTAAACCTATCAAAGTTAGAAATAATATCTAGATCGAACACTTTGCCTCTACAAGTTAATTCTGATGAAGATTATGGAGAAGAAACTAGATTAAAATTCAGATACTTAGATTTAAGGAGAAATCGACCACATTCTAATATAATTTTGAGATCTAACGTGATCCAAACTATTAGAAATAAAATGATTGAATTAGGGTTTATTGAGTTCCAGACACCTATTTTAACTGCTTCTAGCCCAGAAGGTGCAAGAGATTTTTTAGTTCCATCTAGATTAAATAAAGGTAAATTTTATGCCTTACCGCAAGCACCGCAGCAGTTTAAACAGTTAATTATGGTATCAGGCTTTGATAAATATTTTCAAATTGCTCCTTGTTTTAGAGATGAAGATAGCCGCGCAGATAGATCACCTGGTGAGTTTTATCAGTTAGATTTAGAAATGTCTTATGTTGAGCAGGAAGACGTTTTTCAGGCAGTAGAACCAGTGATAAAAGAAGTTTTTAAAAAGTACTCTACAAAAAAGATTGATGATATTTTTCCTCAAATTACATATAAAGACTCAATGCTGAAATATGGTAATGATAAACCAGATTTAAGGTACAATCTTGAAATACAAGATGTCACAGAAATTTTTACTAATTCTGGCTTTAGCATTTTTGCTAAATCTATAGACACAGGTTCAGTTGTTAGGGGTGTTCCAGGTCCAGGGTGTGGGTCTAGATCAGTTGCTGATAAAATGAATAGCTGGGCACAAGGAGAAGGTGCCCCTGGTATGGGTTACATAATTTTTAGTGATGGGGAGGCAAAAGGACCAATCGCTAATGCTATTGGCGACGATAAATCTTTAACCTTAAAAAAGTTATTTAATTTAAATGACGGAGATGCATTATTTTTTTCTTGTGCCAAAGAAAATGAAGCAGCGCATTTAGCAGGTAAGGCTAGGGTAAAAATTGCTACTGACAGAGGTTTAATAGAAGAAAACACATTTAAGTTTTGTTGGGTTGTAGATTATCCAATGTACGAAAAAGATGATAAAACAGGCAATATAGAATTTTCTCACAACCCCTTTTCTATGCCACAAGGCGGCATGGATGCACTTGAAAATAAAGACCCGCTTGATATTTTGGCTTACCAATATGATTTAGTTTGTAATGGAATTGAACTTTCTTCGGGAGCTATTAGAAATCATGTGCCAGAAATTATGTATAAAGCTTTTCAAATTGCAGGTCATAAACCTGAAGTTGTTGATAATAAGTTTCCTGGTTTGATAAACGCTTTCAAGTTTGGTGCACCACCGCATGGAGGAATTGCTCCTGGTATTGATAGAATAGTAATGCTATTAGCTGATGAGCCAAATATTAGAGAGGTAATTCTATTCCCAATGACTGGCAAAGCGGAAGATTTAATGATGAATGCCCCCAATGAAGTTAACACAACCCAACTTCGAGAATTAGGAATTACACTAGATAAAAAACGAAACAGCTAAATTTAATTGCTTTTGATGTTAAGTCTATGCATACCTATAATAATAGATAAAAACAGGATTACGGCTCCTGTTTGATGAAGGGCACCTAAAGTTACAGGCACCATATTAATCAAAGTTATGATTCCTAATAAAAATTGAGCAAATACTATTAAAGCAGTAATAATCGCAATTTTTTTGATTTTTTCATCTCTCGTTTTTGAATAAATATTAAAACTATAAATTAAAGTAAAAATTGTAGTTAATAAGGCAAGATGTCTATGGTGAAATTGTGCAGATGCTGGGTTTTCAAATGGATCTAAAAATTTATACTCTCCATAGGTTTCTGGGATAAAACTGCCTCCCATCATAGGGTACTCGTTATACATCAATCCAGCATCCATTCCTGCTACAAATGCACCAGCAACAATGGTACTAGAAACTAGGCAAAAAATTAAGAAGTTAAAATTAAATCTAACTTTCGAAATTCCTTCTTTTAAGTCAAGGTAAATCCAAACTAGGAAAAAAAGAATTAATAAGGCGTTTGATAGATGAGTTGCTAACCGGTATTGTGAAACAGTAGGATCATTAACCAAACCTGACTTAACCATCCACCAGCCTATAATTGATTGAAGCCCGCCTAAAAAGAAAACTATTAAAAGTTTAGGTAAAATAAATTTAGGTATTTTTTGGAAAATAATAAATAAAACCAATGGTATGAAAAAAACAATGCCTATTAACCTCCCCCACAATCTATGAAAATACTCCCAAAAAAATATTTTTTTAAACTCTTCTAAGTTCATTCCACTATTTATTTTGATATATTCTGGAGAACTAATATAAAGCTGAAAGACTCTGTTCCATTCATATTCTGACAGTGGTGGTAGGAAACCCAATATTGGCCTCCATTCAACCATAGATAATCCAGAACCAGTTAATCTGGTTATCCCTCCAATAATAATCATTAACAAAACCATAACAATTATGGTTAATAACCATGTTAAAATAATATTATTTGATTGTTTTATTATATTTGTTCGCATAGTGATGATTAAAAAGTTATTTAATTTAAGTGACACAAAATTTAAAAATTACAATATATAAAAAATTTTTTTTTTTAATCTTGAAAGTTTTCTTCGATCTTATTATGTAAGCTCCATCAATAATATATTTATTGTTAAATTTAACTTTTAAAATAGGGAGATATGGCATGAAGTTTAGGCCACTTCACGACAGAGTTGTAGTCGAGCGTCTTGAAGCTGAAGAAAAAACAGCTAGCGGAATTATTATACCAGATTCAGCACAGGAAAAACCAATGCAAGGTAAAATTATAGCTGCAGGTTCAGGCGCACGTGATGAAACAGGTAAAGTTCAACCTTTAGACGTTAAAGAAGGTGACGTTGTGCTTTTTGGAAAATGGTCCGGCACAGAAGTAAAGCTTGACGGGAAAGATCTATTGATCATGAAAGAAAGCGATATTATGGGAATAATGGGATAACCAATACCCTGAGTTAAATAACAATCAATTTATATTTGAAAGGAAATAAAAATGGCTGCTAAAGAAGTCAAATTCGGTGCCAACGCAAGGGCTCAAATGCTAGAAGGTGTAGATATCCTTGCTGAGGCTGTAAAGGTTACTCTTGGACCTAAAGGAAGAAATGTTGTTATAGACAAAGCCTTTGGAGCACCAAGAATAACTAAAGATGGTGTAACTGTAGCGAAGGAAATTGAGCTTAAAGAAAAATTCCAGAATATGGGAGCTCAAATGGTTAGAGAGGTAGCATCAAAAGCCAATGATGTGGCAGGCGATGGAACAACAACAGCTACTGTTCTTGCTCAAGCTATAGTTAAAGAAGGATCAAAAGCAGTTGCTGCAGGTTTAAACCCTATGGACCTTAAAAGAGGTATTGATTTAGCAATTGAAGCTGTTGTTGCTGATCTAGAAACTAGAACACGCAAGATCTCAACTAATGAAGAAGTAGCTCAAGTTGGAACCTTGTCTGCTAATGGTGAGTCAGAGATTGGTGACATGATTGCCAAAGCTATGGATAAAGTTGGGAATGAGGGCGTAATTACTGTTGAAGAAGCTAAAACTCTTGCTACAGAATTAGATGTTGTAGAAGGTATGCAATTTGATAGAGGTTATTTATCTCCTTATTTTATTACAGATGCTGATAAAATGAAGGTAGTTATGGATGATCCATACATTCTTTTGTTTGAAAAGAAATTAGCTAACCTACAAGAGATGTTACCTATTCTTGAAAAAGTTGTACAGTCAGGTAAGCCACTACTTATTATAGCTGAAGATGTTGAAGGTGAAGCTCTTGCTACTCTAGTTGTTAACAAGCTCAGAGGTGGATTAAAAATAGCTGCTGTTAAGGCTCCAGGTTTTGGAGATAGAAGAAAAGCAATGCTTGAAGATATTGCCATCTTAACAAAAGGCGATCTTATTTCAGAAGATCTAGGTATCAAGTTGGATAATGTAACACTTGAAATGTTAGGTACAGCTAAGAGAGTTGAAGTTACTAAAGAAGAAACAACTATCATAGACGGTGCAGGTTCTAAGGATGATATTGGTGCTAGATGTAATCAAATAAGAGCTCAGATCGAAGAAACTACTTCTGATTACGACAAAGAAAAACTTCAAGAAAGATTAGCTAAATTAGCTGGTGGAGTTGCTGTTATCAAAGTAGGTGGCGCAACTGAAGTTGAAGTTAAAGAGCGTAAAGACCGTGTTGATGATGCAATGCATGCAACTAGGGCTGCTGTTGAAGAAGGTATAGTTCCAGGTGGTGGGGTTGTTTTTGTTAAAGCAATTCCAGCTTTAGACAAAGTCAAAGTCGATAATTCAGACCAAAAGATGGGTGTTGATATTGTAAGAAGGGCATTGAAAGCACCTGCTAAGCAAATCGCTGATAACGCAGGTCAAGATGGAGCTGTAATTGTTGGAAAACTTCTTGAGTCAACAGATGCTAACTTCGGTTTTAATGCTCAAACTAACGAGTTTACAGATCTTGTTAAGGCTGGTGTTATCGATCCCACTAAAGTAGTAAGATCAGCACTTCAAAATGCTGCGTCTGTTGCAGGGTTGTTAATAACAACAGAAGCAATGGTTGCAGACAAGCCAGAACCAGCATCTGGTGGTGCTGCTGGAGGCGGCATGCCTGACATGGGCGGCATGGGCGGCATGGGCGGCATGGGCGGCATGCCTGGCATGATGTAATAAATACAAAATTTTAAACATAAACACCTCTTGTGCATACAAGAGGTGTTTTTTTATGTGACAATTTTATTTTAATTAGTTGATTGCAGATTATAACTGATATAGCTATGACATAATTAATAAGATGTTGGAAAATGGATAAATTCAATTTAAAAAAAATTGCAGAAAAATCAAATTCTTGGCCATTTGTAGAGGCAAGAAACCTCAGAGATCGATTAGAAAAATCAGGTATTGATAATAAAAAAATAGTTTTGTTTGAAACTGGATATGGTCCTTCAGGCTTACCTCATATAGGAACATTTGGTGAGGTAGCTAGAACAACAATCGTAAGAAATGCATTCGAGGTACTAACAGGAAGAAAAACAAAATTAATCTGTTTTTCTGATGATATGGACGGATTTAGAAAAGTACCAGAAAACGTTCCTCAACAAGAAATGCTTGAACAATACATTGATCAACCTCTTACTAGTGTTCCAGACCCCTATGAAAAATTTGATAGCTTTGGCTCTCATAATAACTCTAGATTAAAAAGTTTTCTTGATAAGTATGGTTTTGATTATGAGTTTGTTTCAGCTACTGATTGCTATAAGAGTGGTAAATTTGACAACGCGTTAAAAAATGTTTTGTCAAATTATGACAAGATTAAAAATATTATTCTACCTACTTTAGGTAAAGATCGTCAAAAAACATATAGTCCCTTTTTACCTATTTGCCAAAGAACAGGTAAGGTACTGCAAGTAAACATCACATCTATAGATATTAAAAATAATACTGTCAGCTATATTGATGAAGATACAAAAGAGTTAGAAACAGTCTCAATTCTAGGAGGATCTTGTAAACTGCAGTGGAAATGTGACTGGGCTATGCGTTGGTTTGCCTTAGGCGTAGATTACGAAATGGCCGGAAAAGATTTGTCTGAAAGTGTCATTTTGTCTAGTAAAATTCTTAGGGTTTTGGGTGGTATTCCTCCGACAGGGTTTTCATATGAATTATTCCTTGATGAAAACGGAGAAAAAATTTCAAAATCAAAAGGTAATGGGTTGTCTATAGAGGAATGGTTTAGGTACGGTTCATCAGAGTCATTAAGCCTCTTTATGTATAGTAATCCTAAAAGAGCTAAACGTCTTTTTTTCGATGTGATTCCAAAAACAACTGATGAGTACTCCACCTATTTAAAAAAATACCAAGAACAAGAATTAGAACAAAGAATTGATAATCCTGTCTGGCATTTACACAATGGTCGTCCTCCTCAAAATGATTTGCCTGTAACATATACATTATTATTAAATCTAGCATCTGTCTGTCACGCTAACGACCCTGAAATTATATGGGGATATGTTTCGGCATATTCACCTGGTGTTGTAAGAACTGCAGAACTTGACTTGTTAATGAAATTAGCTGTGAATTATTATAAAGAAAAAATTGAGCCATTTAAAACTTATAGATTGCCAAGCCCTAAGGAGGAAATAGGTCTAAAAGAATTAGTTAAATCTTTATCAAATTTAAATGAAGCCACCTCGTCTGATGAGTTACAATCTCTAGTATTTTCTATAGGAAAAAATTTAGAGTACGATAATTTACGAGACTGGTTTAAAGGCTTGTATGAAACTGTTTTGGGCCAATCAGATGGTCCTAGAATGGGTAGTTTTATAAAACTGTATGGAATTAAATCTACTAAGAAATTGTTAGAGGAAGTTCTTAACGGTAAATTGGTTAAATAGTAGGTTATTAATGATTTGGAGTTTTCTTACTTTTTTAATTCGAAAATTAGATCCAGAAACAGCTCATCAGCTCACTTTGAAAGCCCTGCAATTGGGATTTCACCCTAGGCTAAAATCTACAAAAATTACTACAAAAATTAATAATTTGACATTCAAAAATATTCTTGGTGTCGCTGCTGGTTTTGATAAAAATGCCCAAGTAATCAGTAAAATACATTTTTTAAATTTTGGTTTTACTGAAGTTGGCACAATTACACCTGAGCAACAATATGGAAATCCAAAACCAAGAGTATTCAGGTTAGATAAGGACAAAGCAATAATCAATCGCAATGGCTTTAATAATTTAGGTATGAAAGAAGCCAAAAAAAAACTTGAGCGCTATAGAAAAATAAATCCAGTTGGAAGTGATTTTGTTTTGGGCATTAATATTGGCCCTAATAAAAATAGTCTTGATCGAATTAATGACTATCAAATTTTATCTGAAAATTTGTCTAAGTTTGCTGATTATATCACAATTAATATTTCTTCTCCCAACACACCTAATTTAAGAGATTTCCACAACAGCGAGCTTTTAGAAAAGGTTATAAAGGCCGTAAAAAAAGGGATTCTTAATTCGAAATTGGAGAACCCAAATATCCCAATATTTCTGAAAATTGCCCCTGATATTTCTCTTAAAATTTTAGAAGCTATTATAAACAAGGCTGTTCAATTAAAAGTAACAGGTCTTATAATTTCTAATACAACAATAGATAGAAATAAAAACCTAAAATCTCAAAATGCTAACGAAATTGGTGGATTATCTGGTACACCACTTTTTAATAAATCTACATCTATTTTATCTATGTGTAATAAAATATTAAAGGAAAACCATCATAAGCTTTACTTAATAGCGGCTGGTGGCGTCTCTGATGCTAAAACAGCCTATGTTAAAATATTATGTGGTGCAAATTTAGTACAACTCTACTCATCGATGACATTTGAGGGGCCTTTAATTGCAGATAATATAACAAAAGGGCTGTTAGTATTAATGAAAAGAGACAAAGTAAATAGTATAGATGATATAAGAGGAATATCAGATAACCCTAAAGATGCTATGCAGATAGCAATGAATGGAATTAATTATAAAAAAGTTAATAAAAAATAGCTTCCTAGAGCATTTTGCTTGACCTTTATCAAACCATATTTTATAAAATCTCATTCTTATTAAGGGGTTAAAAATGTCTAGAGTATGTGAGATTTCTGGTAAAAATGTCATGAGTGGCAATAATGTAAGTCATGCAAAAAATAAAACAAAAAGAAAATTTCTACCAAATCTTCAAAATGTTAAATTTTTTAGTAAAACACTAGATAAATTTATATCTATGAAAGTTAGTGTTCATGCTCTTAAATCAGTTGAAAAAAACGGCGGTCTTGATGATTATCTAAAGAAGACTAGCAATAGAGTATTAGCACCTGAGGCATTGGCTATTAAAAAATCTATTTTAAAAACTACAAAAAGCACAGCTCAAGATAGCTAGTTCATTCCTCATTAAATAAATCAGCTAGTTGTTCTGTAAGAGCCCCACCGAGCTGTTCTGCATCTGTTAAGGTCACCGCCTTATTATAATACCTAGTCACATCGTGCCCAATTCCAATAGCAACCAATTCAACAGGTGATCTATTTTCTATAAAGGAAATTACCTCTTTTAAATGTAGCTCTAGATAATTTCCACTGTTAGAAGATAAGGTTGTATCGTCTACAGGTGCACCATCACTAATTACCATAAGAATTTTTCTGTCTTCTAATCTTCCTAACAGCCTGTCGTGAGCCCAAATTAAGGCTTCACCATCAATATTTTCTTTGAGAATACCTTCACGAAGCATCAAACCAAGGGAATTTTTAGATCTTCTCCAAGGTGCATCAGCTGGTTTATAAATTATGTGCCTTAAATCATTTAGCCGACCAGGATAAGTTGGTTTTCCTTCGTTAATCCACTCTTCTCTAGATTGCCCGCCTTTCCAAGCCTTAGTAGTAAAGCCTAATATTTCAACTTTTACCCCACATCTTTCTAAAGTTCTTGCCATTATATCAGCGCAAATAGCAGCAATTGTTATAGGCCTTCCTCTCATAGAACCAGAATTATCTATAAGTAAAGTGACTATTGTATCTCTAAATTTCATATCTTTTTCTTGTTTATAAGATAGTGGGAAAAGTGGTTGAGTAATTATCCTGGATAATTTAGAGGCATCTAACATTCCCTCTTCTAGATCAAAATTCCAAGATCTATTTTGCTTAGCTTGTAATTTTCTTTGGAGTTTATTTGCCAATCTTGCAATTGCTCCTTGAAGTACATCTAACTGCTTGTCAAGGGTTGCCCTTAATCTTGATAATTCATCTTCTTCACAAAGATCAGTAGCGTTTATTATTTCATCATATTTTGTAGAAAAAACCTTATAATTGTGATCTAAACTATTTTTTCCTTGGTTATAACCTGGAAGTGGGTTTGCGGGTATTTCACCTTCGCTCTCACCGTCTTGATCTTCGGAGTCACCATCCTGAACTTCTCCTTCAATTTCTCCTTCATCTTCTTGAGAATCACTGCCTCCATCTAAGCCTGCTTCTTGTTCATCATCACCTTCATTTTGAGGGGAATTCTCATTATCATCATTTTCATCAGGGTTTGTATCTTCATTATCTTCTTCATTATCACCATTATTATTATAATCTGTTTCTCCTATTTCAGCCTGAAGAGCATTTAACAACTCTCTAGTCTTTGAAGCAAATTTGTCTTGATTAGATATATTCTCTTGAAGTTGATTTAGTAAATTACCAATTTTACTATTGATCCAAGGTCGCCATTTTTCTAGAGAAATATTAGTGTTTTCAGGGGAGTTAGATTTTGTGATTTTTTCTCTTATTACAAGATGTAATGCTTTAACAAGTGCTTCTTTGTCATCTCCACCTGGTACAGGTAAAATCGTTTCTTTATATTGTTCAACTATTAAATTTTGTAGATTATTTTTTACACCAGAAAAATTTTTTGTTCCAACTGCTTCAATGCGTGCTTCTTCGGCTAGTTTAAAGATTTGAGAAGAAAGATCAGAAGAAGGTAAGTGTTTATTGAATAAGAGAGGGTCATGATATTTTAACTTCAAGGCTATTTTGTCTGCTTCTCCTCTTAATTTAGTTAACTGTTTATTATCCAGCTCTTTAAGGATTTGTGGTAGACGAATTTCCTTTAAAGATAAATTACCAGAATTTCCTAAAAACTTAATTTCTCTATCATCCTGTAAATTTCCAGAGATTGCCTTAAGCGTAGAGGCAGTTGCATTTTGAAATTGTGAATTATCTAACTTTTTTTTCATTAAATTTCAGTTTTGTTCTCAATTTCTATTAAGTCTCTACCAAAACACCTTTGATAATACTCAGAAACAATAGGCCTTTCCATTTCGTCGCATTTATTAAAAAAAGTTAGTTTAAAAGCTAAATCGATATCATCAATAATATTGGTATTTTCTGCCCATGTAATGACCGTTCTAGGAGACATAACAGTAGATAGGTCACCTGAAATAAAACCATTTCTTGTTAATCCCGCAATTGTAACCATAGACTTAATTATTTCTTTTCCTTCTTTAGTATTAAAATTAGGAACCTTGGAAATTATAATTTCTTCTTCTGCTTCTGATGGTAGATAGTTTAATGTTGAGACTATTGACCACCTGTCCATTTGGCCTTGGTTGATTTGTTGTGTGCCATGATATAACCCTGTTGTATCACCCAAGCCAACTGTGTTAGCTGTTGCAAACAAACGAAAGTTTTGGTGAGGGTTTATGACTCTATTGTTATCAAGTAAAGTTAATTTTCCAGAAACTTCTAGAACTCTTTGAATAACGAACATAACATCTGCTCTTCCTGCATCATATTCGTCAAACACAATTGCTACAGGATTTTGAAGAGCCCAAGGTAAAACGCCTTCTCTAAATTCTGTAACTTGCTTACCATCTTTTAAAACAATTGCATCTTTGCCAACAAGGTCTAAGCGACTTATATGACTGTCAAG
This sequence comes from Candidatus Marisalimonas marina, assembly GCA_038131365.1. Taxonomy (GTDB): domain Bacteria; phylum Pseudomonadota; class Alphaproteobacteria; order Puniceispirillales; family Marisalimonadaceae; genus Marisalimonas; species Marisalimonas marina. Next base: position 221,208 of record JAYPPH010000002.1, read on the forward strand.
GTTAACCCTTACACATGGCCAATTTAATCTTGCCGCGACTTGTTCTATGTGAGTTGACTTACCTGTACCATGATAACCTTGTATCATTACTCTTCTGTTGTAACAAAAGCCTGCAAGTATCGCTTTTGTGGTGACCTCGTCAAACAAATAGGATTCATCAATATCAGGAACAAATTTTGTTTTTTCTTTAAAGGCTAAAATTTTCATATTAGTCTTAAAACCAAAAACTTTTTCAGCATCTATGTCTGATGTTAAAGAGGTTGGGAATGATTCCGTTTCAAAGTCCATATGGTTAGTTAAACTAACGTCGTTCATTTTTATTCTCCAAGTTTATGTATTTTTATTTTTCAGTAAATGAATTTAAAATAGTTTTGTAGGCGTTTGTAATATCAATGAATTTATTTTTATTTCCGCTATCTTCATTTTGTTGAACATCAGGATGCCATTTTTTTGCTAAAATCTTATATCTTCTTTTAATTTCATCCATTGTACTATTTATATCTAGCTCCAGTAAATTAAAAGCATCTTTTAGTTTCTTAGAAACATTGTTATTTTTATCAGGTTTTTTTTGTTCATTAAATTGTCTAAAAGCTTTTTCAAAATCATAGTTAAGATTTTTAGTACCAAACTTCCAACTAGGCCTATTCCATGTTGTAGATTTTCTAATTTCAATCTCTAACTCTTGTTCATTCAATCCTTCAAAATAATTCCATGATTTATTAAATTCTCTGATACAATTTATACAAAAATATAAATACTCTCTTAAGTTCTCCTTAGATTTAGGGGCAGGATATACACCAAGTTCGTTACAATCTGGGTTATAACAACTTCTATGATTATTTTCTTTTTGTTTTGTGTTAAGCATCATTCAAAATTTCTTTAAGATTGTTATAAGATTATGTTGTAATAGGTGCAAGTTTGTATTTAGTTTTTTTTAAACTATAATTTTAATCGAGGGCATAAAAATGAAGAGAAAATCTAAGATTGAAAAAGTTATAAAAGATTATTTCGAACCATATTATTTTTCTGTTCTTGATGTCTCAGAACAACATAGAGGCCATCAGGGTTTTCGCGAAGGTACGGAAAGTCATTTTGAAATAGTAATTGTATCAAAAATTTTTGATAATAAAAACAAAATAGATAGACATAGAATGGTCAATAAAATTTTAAAGGATGACTACTCCAAGGACTTGCATTCAGTAACAATTAAAGCCTTAACTCTTGAAGAGTTTTCTTAAATTATTTTAAGCTTTTACGCCCAACTCATTCCATAAACGTAATTGGGAAATAAAATTAGCCTTTTTCTGAAGAATCCTAAATCTTATATTATGAAAACGAAATTCTTGTCCAGGTTCAGGAATAGTCTTCGATTCATACAATACTAAACCTGCAATTGTATTAGCGTTTTGATCTGGCAGGTGCCAGCCAAGAGATCTGTTTAGGTCTCTTATTGTCACGGAGCCATCAATAATAAATGACCCATCTGGTTGAGATTTCACCCCTTTTACTTTTATATCTGTTTCATCATCAATTTCACCTACAATTTCCTCTATAATATCTTCAAGTGTTACAATCCCTCTAAAATCTCCATACTCATCCACAACCACAGCAAAATGTTCTCTTCTTGTTTTGAAGACTTCTAATTGATCTAATAGTAGAGTTGTTTCTGGTGCGAAATAGGGCTGGCTCATCAATTCAGATAATTTCACATTTCTAATGTCTTTAAAATTACGCCTCCTCAAAGTTCTAAATAATTCCTTTGCATGAAGAATGCCTATAATATTATCAGGTGTTCCCGAATAAATGGGTATTCTTGTATAAGGGCTTTCACCAATTATTTTGAAAGCTTCTTCAGGCTCTTCGGCTATATCAATCATAGTTACACCACCTCTATGTGTCATTACAGCCTCTATGGTTACTTCATCCATATCAAGCATGCTTGACATCATTTTGCTACGTTCTTTTCCTCTACTTTCATTACCGGCATGTAGTCTTATCATCCCTCTTAGCTCTTCTGTTTTTGCATCCTCATCTTTAATTTTTGGTTTTGATACAATTTTAGCTAGCATTTCAGTAATGAAGGTCGCTGGAGTTAAGATAAAAATAAAAAAATTTATAACTGGGGCAACTGCTAGCGCTAGCTTGTCAGCATTACTAAATGCATATGTTTTAGGCATTACCTCTGCGAAGATAACAAGAAATATAGTCAACAAAATAGTTACAAAAATTAAATCAAATTCGCCAAAAAAACTAATAGCAAAACTAGTTGCGTAAACTGACACAACTATGTTTACAAGATTATTTCCAATCAAAATTGTACTAATCATTTTTTCTTTTTTAGCTAATATTTTTTCAATTGTGTTTGCTCTTTTATTACCTTGAAGAGCTAATTCATGTATCCTGGCTTCTGATACTGCTGTTAAGGCTGTTTCTGAGCTGGAGAAAAAGCCCGAAAGGAGAATTAATAAAAAAATATTAAAAGTAAAAATTAATAAGTCTGGCATTAAAGTTCTTTATCTAAAAATTTGGTTAAATCTTGTATATCTATATTGTTATATATAAAAGATTTTCCAATACCCTTATTCAAAATGAATGTTAATTGATTTTGTTTATTTTTTTTATCAAATCTAAATCTTTCAACCATTTTCTTAGATGACAAAGATAGGTTTTTGAAATTATCTAAAGAAGTAGGAAGATTAAATTTTTCAAAAAGGTTTTTTACTCTTTGAGCATCGTCTTGCGAACAAAAGCCTAAAAAATTTGATAACCTGAAGGCTAAACAAATTCCTATTGAGACGGCCTCACCGTGAATAATTCTTCCATCGTGATTTCCAAAATATTCAATAGCGTGAGCAAAAGTATGACCAAGATTAAGTAATGCCCTTTGACCTTTTTCTTTTTCATCTTCTTTGACAATTTCCGCCTTGATTTGACAAGATTTTGTTATAATGGTTTGAATTTTTAGGGGATGGTAACATAATATTTCTTCATATTCTTTCTCTAGCCATTCAAAAAAAGCTATATCTTTAATTAAGCCGTATTTTACAACTTCTGCAAGGCCTGCATAAAATTCTCTTTTGGGTAATGAATTAAGAATGTTTATATCTGAAATTACAGCTAGTGGTTGATGGAAAGCGCCAATTAAATTTTTGCCCATTTTAGAATTTATACCAGTTTTACCCCCTATTGAGCTATCAACTTGAGATAAAAGAGTGGTTGGTACTTGAATATAACTAATACCCCTTAACACAATAGATGAGACAAACCCTGCAATATCACCAACAACGCCACCACCAAATGCAATGATTATACTATTTCTATCTATTTCAAAGGATAATGTTGTTTCAATTATTTCATTTAAGTGATTAATATTTTTTGTTTTATCGCCGCCGGGTATAGCAATTAAATGAACATTACTACAATTTTCTTTTATTGATTCTAAAAATTTATAAAAGTAATTGTTCTTGTCTGGTTTTAGTGAAAAATACTCATCATGAATGATAATAACTTTCCTTTTTTCAATATATTTTTTTAAAATAGCGGTAGGATCTGAAATTAAATTTGTACCTATTACAATATCGTATGAATTTTTACTCAAATCCTTATCAAAGGAAATATTTAATACTTTTGATTTCATATTATTAATCGTTTTGATTTCTAATTTTAGTTAAAATTTTATTGAGAATTTGACCTTCGACAAGGTCATTTGTATCTAATTTGTAATCACAAATAGAGTAATATTTAATCCTTTTAGATAAAAGGTCTTTTATGGTGTTTCTTACGTCACCTTTTATCATTGGTCTTTTCGCTGCATTTCCAACCCTTTTTACTAAAATATCAATAGGAGTGTTAAGCCAAATAACAAAGGTGTTTGCATTTAAAATCTCTCTTGTCTCTCTATCATCAAATGCACCACCGCCCAAGCTTAAAATAGCTTTTTCTTCTTTTTCAATAATATCAGTGACCAAATTTTTTATTTTATCTTTCTCAATTTTTCTAAAAAAAGTTTCTCCTTTTTTACTGAAAATATTTTTAATTGTGTTTTTTTGGTCTTTTTCAATTAATGTATCAATATCATAAAAATTATATGAAAGATGATCTGCTACCAAACGACCAAATTTAGATTTACCTGTACCCATCATGCCAATAAAAGTAATTATCTTTCTATTACTTGTACTTGGATTTTTTATTGAGCTACACTTATTCATAAGTTTTTGTTTATATTATTTTGCTATCAATTTAAAATTTAAGTAGAACTATATATTGAATTATAAGACAAAAACTCGCCATAATTAATATTTATAATAAACCTATAGATTGAGGTTTGGAATGAAAAATTATAAAATTTTTACAATAACTATCATATTAATTGTTTTTGCAACAATAGCTATAGTAAATTATATCGATATGCCTGCACCAAGCAAATTAGAGAAAAAAATTTTAGATGTACACAATGAAGCTATCAATTAACTTAAATTTATTTAGCACATTTTTGTTACGATTTTTAAAGTATAATTTTATTTTATTTTTATGCGTTTTTTCTATAAATGCTTATTCTCAAAACATTGATGCAAATGAGTCAAAAAAACAGCCTAGTTTTAATCAAACAAATATACAAGTAAGTGAATTAACAAAACCATCCCTAGGTTCCCTTGGAATAAAAACTGAAATTAATAATTTAATGGGGTTAAATATATGGGGTAATCTTAAAGCATCAGAAATCATTGAAAACTTAAATTATATTCCAGAGGTAGTAACAAGCAGATCATTACAAAATTTATTAAATGACATGTACCTTAGCTCTTCCAATCCACCAAGTGGTAGTCCAGACGAAATTATAAAATTTATGGAAACACGTCTAATTAAAATAAAAAGTGTTGGCCATAGTGAAAAATTATATCAATTAGTTAAGCAACTTCCAGATAATGAAAAGTGGAGCTTATGGAAGAGATGGCAAGTTGAATTTGAACTTTTCAATATAAAAGATCAAGAGGCGTGTAAATTTATTAACAATAAATCCAAAATCTCATCTGAAGATTTTTGGCAAATGGGTAAAGTTTTTTGTTTAATCTTAGATGGTAAAAGAGATCAATCAATTTTGGTTTTAGATTTAATGAAATCAAGAGGTTTTTCTAATCAAATTTTTGAAGATTTATTCAATTATGTTTATGACGAAAAAGGGAGTGTTAATCTTCAAAAAGAAGCTTTGCAAATTAAACCAATTCATTTGGTAATGATGGATGCATTGAAGATACCCATTAAAAGAGATTATGTTGCTCACTTTGGCTTAGAATATGTAGACTTATTTTTGGGACTTAATTACCTAACTCCAAAGGCAAGATCTTTTCTTTTAGACAGAAAAATTACTTATACTGATATTTCTATTGATAAAATTATTGAGAATTACAAATCCGTTGCTGATGGGAATGTTAATATTGATGAGGCTTTAATAAGTTATTCTAAAGAACCAAATGCCTTTAATAGAGCAAATGTTTGGCTATCAATCATAAGTTTAAACGATGATTTAAAAAAAGCCCAAGCAATTTTAGAATTTATAAAGCTAGAGTCAAAAAATAGAAGGTTTAATGAAGTAGTTAAACTTTATCTTCCAATTCTAAAGGAGATTGACAGCACTTCTTTAACAAAAAATTTAATTGACTCTATTGAAGAGTTAAAATTTTAGCTGATCCTAATTCTTTTCCTGATAAAAAATTAGCAAATATGATTATGTTAAGAAGGGTTATGAGTGGGACTTAGATTTCGTATTAAAAGAAAATGCATGGTATTTAATCCCTATATTTGAAAAAGCAGGGATGATTGAGACACCAGTAAATTGGCTAAACTATATTAATACTTCTAATGAAATTGTTTTTAATAATGACAATTATTTTAAATGGGAGAGTGACAATAATGTTAAAAAGTTTATTTTAACTAAAAGTATTAAACAAGCATCTGAGAATAACCAGAAATCTTTGACTATTTTACTTACTGCAAGGTTGATTTCTGACACACCACTCGTTGATTTTGATCTAAATAGTTTAATTACTATTAGGGCAGCACTTTTTAAGATTGGACTTTCAGAATTAGCTAATGCTATCACTTATGAGGTAATGTCATCAAAAATTATAAGTTTTAATTCATAAAATGAACAATAATATTAATGAAAATACGGATTTTATTAATGAAATAATAAGCATTAACAGCTTAGAAAAGGGCTTGTCTAAAAATACAATAAATGCATACAAACTAGATTTGAGTTTGATGCTTGAGTGGTTAAGTAAGAAAAATATAAAAGCATTAGAAGCAAAGGAAAGTCACTTTTTAGAGTATTTCCATTACCTAAAATCAAAAAATTATAAACCTAATTCTTTAACAAGAAAACTATCTTCCATTTCACAATTTTATCAAACCTTAAAAGATGAAAACTATATTAAAAATAATCCACTAAATAATTTAGAGACATATAAGAAAGAGAAAAAATTACCTAATGCTTTGTCTGAAGAACAAATATTATTGCTTCTTACAAAAGCAAAGGAAAATTATACTGATTCAAAAAAATCTAACCTTCTTAATCAAATGAGACCTTTAAGAACCCTAACAATTTTAGAAATCTTATATTCAACTGGAATGAGAATAACAGAACTTGTAAGTTTGCATCTATCTGAGTTTATTAAAATAACTGATAAAATCCAAATAAAAGGGAAAGGAGATATCTATAGAATAGTTGCATTTAATAAAGAGGCGAAGAATATAATCAAAGATTGGTTAAATCTCAGGTGTTCTTTAAAATGTTTTTCAAATAATAAATATATGTTTCCACAAAAAAATAGTAAGAATTTTGTTACACGACAAAGTATTTATAAAGATCTGTCAGATTTGTCAAAAAGCGTAGGAATTAATGATAAAATGGTATCACCACATAAAATCAGACATAGTTTTGCTACTCATTTATTAAACCGAGGCGCCGATTTAAGGTCACTACAAAAATTTTTAGGGCATGCCGACATAAGTACTACAGAGATTTATACTCACGTAAAGTCAGAGAGGTTGGCAGGTTTGCTAAAAGATACTCATCCACTAAAAAATATTAAACTTTAGCGTTTAGAAAGTAACTCATTATGATTAAACATTTTTTATCTTTTGAAAAACAAATTTCAGATCTTGAGGGTAAAATAGAAGAGCTAAGACATTTATCCTCTGGAAGTGATATCAATATCGCAGAAGAAATAGGAAAGCTTCAAACTACTGTAGCTAATGAATTAAAACGAACTTATTCTAAATTAACACCATGGCAAAAAGTTCAGGTTTCAAGACATCCAGAACGTCCCCATTTTCAAGATATAGTGAAACATTTATTTGATGATTATATCCCTCTTTCCGGAGATAGAAGCTTTTCAGATGATAATGCGTTAACAGGTGGAATAGCTTTTTTTAGAAATAAAAGTGTTATTATTATTGGGATTGACAAGGGTAAAAACACTGCTGATAGAATAAGCAAAAACTTTGGGATGGCTAGACCGGAAGGTTATAGGAAAGCTATAAGGTTGATGGATTTGGCAAATAAATTTTCATTGCCAGTTTTAACTTTTGTTGACACTGCAGGTGCTTACCCTGGCAAAGGAGCTGAAGAAAGAGGCCAGGCGCAAGCTATTGCAAGTTGTATTCAAAAAAGTTTAGAAATTAATGTGCCCACTATATCAACAATTACAGGTGAAGGGGGGTCTGGGGGTGCGGTTGCACTAGCTGTTGCTAATAACACATTGATGTTAGAGCATGCGATATATTCTGTAATATCGCCTGAGGGTTGTTCTTCAATTTTATGGAGAAGCTCAGATCATGCTAATTTAGCAGCAGAGGCACTTAAGATAACAGCTCAGGATATGTTAAAGTTTGGTATAATTGATGAGATCATACCTGAGCCAGTTGGAGGTGCCCATAGAGACATAAAAGTTACCATGAATGTAATGGGAGATATTATTGAAAAGAGATTAAATACATTACAATCATTAGGTCAGAATGAGTTGCTCAAATTAAAAGAAGAGAAATATTTAAAAATTGGTTGAGTATTTCTTTTTTGAAAATAATGAAGGTATTGAGTTTCTAAATTTATTTACATCATCTAAATCTATTTTAGCAAAAATTAAACCATTCTTTTTTTTGCCATCAGCTAAAATTTTGCCCCATGGGGATATTATTAAAGAGTGTCCATAGGAATTTCTGCCACATTCATGAAGTCCGTTTTGAGCTGGTGCAATTATAAAACAACCTGTTTCTATAGCTCTGGCTTTTAATAAGGTATGCCAGTGAATAGGACCAGTTATAGGTGAAAAAGCAGAAGGTACTGTAATAATATGTGCACCGTTTTCTGCTAAATCTTGATAAAGTTTTGGGAATCTAACATCATAACAAATAGTCATACCAACATTAATGTTTCCCCCATTTATTTTTGCAATGATAGCTTTTGTTCCATTTAAATAGGTGTTTGATTCTTTGAACGTATCGCCATTAGGTAGTTGTACGTCAAAGAGATGAATTTTATCGTATTTACTAATTATTTCGCCTTCAGGGCCAATTAAAAAAGACCTATTAACTAATTTTTTTTTTTGCTTAATTGGCATTGAACCAACTAAAATATAGATGCCATGTGATTGGGCGGTTTTTTTGAAAAAATTTAGGCTTATATTTTCTTCTTCACTCGAAGCAAGTTCTTTGGTTATAGATGAATCTTCATGAAGTGATGTTGCGCACTCTGGAAGTGCTATTAACTCAGCACCTTGACCAATAGCTTTAACAATCCATTTTTCTATAATCTCTAAAGTTTTGTATTCATCCTTTGTAGAAGCATATTGAAGACAAGCAATTGAAAAGTAATTACTCATATTTTTTCAAATTATCTAGTTGATTTTTTCTATCAAGTTCAAATAAGTCATCGCATCCCCCAATATGCTGATCTCCAAAAAAAATTTGCGGTACTGAAGTTCTCCCCCCAGATTTTTGGATCATTTCAACTCTTTTTTCATATTCGTTATCGACATCAATTTCTTGGAAATTAATATTCTTTTGTTTAAGTAAGGATTTGGCTCTGTAACAAAAGCCACATAATGAGCTTGTATATATAATTACTTTATTATTTTTTTTCATTATTATGTATCTCAAAAATCATTAAAACAAATCCTGTATAGAATATATTAAAGCGTCATCAGCAGGAGGCATTGTATATTTTCTCAACATATTAGGTTTTACCCATTCGAGCAAATTTTTTTCCATAGATTGAGGATTACCTTCCCATTTTCTACAAATATATAATAGTAATAATAAGTGAAAATCCCCGTAATCAAATTCGCTGAATGTTAGAGGTGCGATACATTTTTGACTTATATCAATGTTTAATTCTTCTTTTACTTCTCTGATAAGAGCATTTTCTGGAGTTTCACCTATTTCAACTTTGCCGCCAGGAAATTCCCATAAACCGGATAAATGTTTTTTTGGAGGGCGCTGAGATAGTAAAATTTCATCATTCTCATTTACAAGAGCAACACATACTACTGTTTTTATTTCCTTATGATCTATAGTCTGCATTAATCTCAATATACTTATGTGTTAAATCACAAGTGTAAACAGTAGCTTTTGATTTTCCAACACCAACATTAATTGTTAGAATTATTTCTTTCTGCTTTAAATGATCGGTTGCTCTTTTTTCTGAATAATTCTTATCTACCATACCCTTACTAGTGACTAGTTCTTTACCAATATAAATTTTAATTTCATCTCTATTAGCTTTTTCACCAGATTTGCCAATAGCCATAATAATTCTTCCCCAATTTGCATCTTCACCTGCTATTGCCGTTTTAACCAAAGGAGAATTTGCTATTGAAAATGCAATTTTTTTTGCTGATTTTTTTGAAGAGGCTCCTTCAACGTTTATAGTAATAAATTTAGAAGCTCCTTCTCCATCTAAGACTATTAACTTAGCAAGCTCTAACATCAAATCAGATATATTCTTTTTGAATTCTATTAGTCTTTGATCATCATGATCATTTATAGGATTATGATTGGCACTTTTGGTTGAGGACAACAACACAGTATCACTAGTTGATGTGTCGCTGTCTACAGTAATGGAATTAAATGATTTTTCATTCTCTATTTCGAGTATTTTTTGTAAAGTATTAGATGGTAAGTTTGCATTAGTAAATATGAAACCAAGCATAGTTGCCATGTTAGGAGCAATCATGCCTGACCCTTTAGCTATTCCAACAATTTCTATATTGGCATTCTCTATTTTACAAGTCCTCTTTGCTATTTTTGGAAATGTATCAGTTGTTTTGATTGCTTTAGCAGCTTCTAACCAATTCGGTAGTTTGTATGGAGATGTTTGTTTTAAGCTTTCAATAACCTTATCAGAGTCCAGTTGCTCACCAATTACCCCTGTTGAAGCAGTATAGATTTGATTAAGTTTACATTTCAATCTGCTGGCAAGATACTTTCTTATTTTTAGAACTGTTTCTTCCCCTTTTTTTCCAGTAAATGCGTTAGCGTTTCCAGAATTCACAACTATAGCTTTTACAGTTGGTTGTTTTTCAGATTTGAGACAATCTTTACATTGGTTTACAGATGCACTAGAGGTTAATGACTTTGTAAACAATCCTGCTATTGAGGCAGGCTTATCAAACTCAACCAAAAGTAAATCATGTTCATTGTTAGGTGATTTTTTTATACCTGAAAAACATGTTGATATTTTTAAATTTTGAAGACTTGAGTTTTCGTCCATTTTCTTATCTAGTGTTTATTTAATATTTTATTTATTTACTTCCTTTACGACATCTTTAAATTTAACAATTACGACGTCTTGATTTTTTCTAATTTTATTTTCAAGATTTGAAAGTGAAACCTTGGTTATCTTTTCAATAATATTTTTTTTAATTTCGTAAAGTTTCTTTGGTTTTGCGTTTCTTATATCGTTTACTTTAATCACGTGAAATCCAAACTTAGTTTTAATAGGCTTTTGAGATATATTTCCTTTTTCTATTAAAAAAGCTGCTTTTTCAAACTCCTTTACCATTTGGCCTGGGCCAAACCAACCCAAGTTACCTCCATTTTTACCAGAAGGGCCTATTGAAAATGTTTTGGCTAACTCAGAAAACTGTGATTTGCTCTTTAGTTTATTAATGATAGAAACGGCTTCATTTTTAGTTTTGACTAGTATATGGCTAGCATTTACTTCCGTATATTCTTTAAATGATTTAACATATTCGTTGTAGAAGTTCTTGATGTTTTCTTCAGAAGTTTCATTCTTTATATAATTATTAAGCCAATATTTAGCCAAAATACTATCTTTGTTTTTTTGAATTAAATTTAAAACATTTTGGTCTAGATCCAATTTTTCATTATAAGCTCTTTTAGTAATAAGGTGTTTGTTAATTAATTCGTTAATAATTCTTGGATAAATTTCGGATAAGGGTTTTGTTTTAACATTTTCGGGTAATGTATTCACCGCATTCAAAACATCTTGCGCAGAAATGATATGGTTATTGACTTTGGCTGCAACTATTTTATTGAGATCTTTTGCTAATAATTCTGCTGTCGATAAAATGAAAATGATGTTAAAAACAAGAAAATTTCTTATAATAGAAGACATTTTATTACATTCCGACTATAAAACTTATTTATTTATAGATTTTTTTTTAATCTTTACAAGGCTTGATCTTTTGTACTCGTATAAATAAATAAGTTGTATACTTAAAAGTACCATCGGAGAACTTTGAATGTTCAGCAGAATCACTTCTAAATTTTTTGGGTCATCTAATGACAGACAAATCAAAAAGTATAAACCTACAATTGATACTATTAATAAGTTAGAGAAAAAATTCGAATCTCTCTCAGATAATGAGTTAAAGTATAAAACGACTGAATTCAAAGAAAGAATTTCTAATTCTGAAAATTTGTCAACTATTTTGCCAGAAGCTTTTGCTACTGTAAGGGAGGCTGCTAAGAGGACATTAAATCAGAGACATTTTGATGTACAGCTAATGGGTGGATTGGTTCTGCATGAGGGTAAAATTGCAGAAATGAAAACAGGCGAAGGTAAAACTTTAGTTGCTACCCTAGCTTGTTACTTAAACGCCCTAGAAGCTAAGGGTGTGCATGTGGTTACAGTTAATGATTATTTGGCTAAAAGAGACTCTGAATGGATGGGGGAGATTTATAAATTTTTAGATATTTCTGTTGGGTGTATTATCTCTGATATGGATGATAATGAGCGCAGGGCCGCTTATAATTGTGATATAACCTATGGAACAAATAACGAATTTGGTTTTGATTATCTTAGAGATAATATGAAGTATAACCTTGAGGAAATGGTTCAAAGGCCCTTTAATTTTGCTATTGTTGATGAGGTAGATTCAATTTTAATTGATGAGGCTAGAACACCTTTGGTTATTTCAGGTAGCGCTGAGGATTCTTCAGTTTTATACAAATCAATTGATAAGCTTATACCGTTGCTTAAAGAAAATGACTATGAGTTAGATGAAAAACAAAGAACCTGTAATCTGACTGATCAAGGAATAAATAATATTGAAAATGCTCTAATTTCTGAAAAAATAATGGAGGATGGCAGCCTTTTTGATGTTAAAAACGTATCTTTAATGCATCATATTAATCAGGCCTTAAGAGCCCACAAACTATTTAAGAAAAATACACATTATATGGTTAAAAATAATAATGTTATCATTATTGATGAGTTCACAGGTCGTGCTATGGAAGGAAGGCGGTTTGGTGAAGGGCAGCATCAAGCTATTGAAGCTAAAGAAAACGTAAATGTTCAACCTGAGAGCCAGACTCTAGCTAGTGTTACTTTTCAAAATTATTTTAGAATGTATCCAAAATTATCCGGAATGACTGGTACTGCTCTTACGGAAGAAGGTGAATTTTCTGAGATTTATAATTTACCTGTCATTGAGGTTCCAACAAATTTAAAAGTGGCAAGAATTGATAATAATGATGAAATTTATAAAACTAATGAAGAGAGAGATGAAGCAGTTATAAACCTTATTGAAAATTGTCAAAAAAATAATCAGCCTGTTTTGGTTGGGACAGTATCTATAGAAAAATCTGAAATTTTATCAAAATTATTAAATGCTAAAAATATAAAACACGAAGTTTTGAATGCTAAATTTCATGAACAAGAAGCACAAATTATTGGCTATGCAGGTGTTCCAGGTGCTGTAACTATAGCAACAAATATGGCAGGAAGGGGAACAGATATTCAGTTAGGCGGAAATTTAGAAATAAGAAAAAATAATGAAATAGGTGACTCTGATCAAAATGAAAAAAGTTTTGAAAAATTAAAAACCGATATAGAAGAAAAGAAAAGAGTTGCTTTAGCCGCAGGCGGCTTGTTTGTAATCGGAACAGAGCGTCATGAAAGTAGAAGAATTGATAATCAACTCCGGGGAAGAACTGGAAGGCAAGGTGATCCTGGGAGCTCTAAGTTTTTACTTTCTCTACAAGATGACTTAATGAGAATTTTTGGTTCGGAAAGATTAGAGTCAATGTTAGGTAAGCTTGGTTTAGAAAAAGGTGAAGCAATTATACATCCTTGGATTAACAAAGCTGTAGAAAAGGCACAAAGTAAAGTTGAAGCCCATAATTTTGAAATACGAAAGCAATTATTAAAATTTGATGATGTAATGAATGATCAAAGAAAGGTTATTTTTGATCAAAGAAAAGAAATTATGAAGTCTAATGATATCAGTGAAATGATAAGAGACATGCGGCACCAGGTTATAGAAACAATAGTTTATAATTCTATTCCTGAGCAAAGTTATCATGATGAATGGGATGTAAACACCTTAGGTGAAGATACTAAAAATTATTTAGGGTTTGAAGTACCTATTAATGACTGGGTTAAAGAAGATGGAATTATTGAACAAGAAATAATTAATAGATTAATAGAGGCATCAGATAATTTTATGGCGGAAAGAGCTGTTAAATTCGGTGTAGAAATTTTTAGACAAGCAGAAAAAACTTTATTACTCCAAGTTCTAGATCAAGGCTGGAAAGATCATTTATTGGTGTTGGATCAATTAAGACAATCTATAGGTTTGAGAGCTTATGGTCAAAAAGACCCATTAAATGAGTATAAAAGAGAATCCTTTGAATTATTTGAAGATATGCTTGATAAATTAAGAAAAACTATTACGTCAATATTATCCAACATTCAAATAGAAATGGAACAAGCCTCAGAACAAGAGGACACTAATGTAAGAAAAAAACTTGATAGTAGTAAAAAAATACAGAGAAATGCTATCTGTCCTTTATGTGATTCTGGTAAAAAGTATAAACATTGTTGTGGTAGACTTTAAGAATAATGATTAAGTATCGACTTGCATGTAAATCCATGTATTGTAAAAAAGAGAATGATTTTGAGGCTTGGTTTCAAAATATAGAATCTTATGAAACACAAAAAAAATCAGGCTTAATAAATTGCCCAAGTTGTGGGGGCAGTGATGTTATAAAATTATTAACAGCCCCAAATTTAAATAAATTATCGAATCAAGACTTAGGAAAAAATGTAGAAAATATCAGTGCAAATGTTCCTAAAACAAACCAAAACTTTGAACAACAAATTGATGTTAAAAATATAACAACTTTATTAAGAACTATTAAAAAAGAAATTGAAAAAAATTCAACATATGTTGGTAATGAATTCGTTACACAAGCCAGGTCAATGAAGCTTGGTAAAATAGAAGAGAAACCAATACATGGACATGGTAGCAAAGAAGAGATAGAAGAATTACGTGATGAAGGAATTGAGGTTCTCAATATACCTTGGGTCGCAGATGATCATTAATCTATAATTTAATACCTGAAGCTCCATAGTTAACACCTAAATTAGGTGTTAAAACAAAGTCTCCAAACTGTTTTTTGGATATTTCTTTAATTTTGAATGTAGGCATAAAACCCGTAAAAGTATCTAAAATGATATTATGTTTTGAAGCTTCCAGACTAAGTTGTTTAGGGGATATAAATTTGTCAGGGTCATGAGTGTCACGGGGTAGTGTTTTTAAAATGCTTTCGGCCAAAAATTTAGCTAAAAATATCCCCATAAAAGATTTATTGATTGTAGTAAAAATAATAATGCCTCCTGATCTACATAAATTTGAAATATCTGATAAAAACAAATTTCTGTTATCAACATGTTCTATAACTTCTGATGCGATAACAATATCATAGTTGTTAAAAAATTTTTTATTTGATTTAAGAAGATCTCCAGTTGACATGCTCTTATAATTAATTTCTAAACGACTTTTTGTTGCATGTTCATTAGCTATTTTTATAGCATTTTCTGATGCATCAATTCCTGTAACTTTTGCTCCCAGTCTAGCTAAACGTTCAGATAAAATTCCTCCTCCACATCCAACGTCTAGGCATTTAATACCATTTAAAAAATCCTGTTTATTATTTAAATCATTGAGTATGCGACTGGCGCTAATTTTTATAAACTCAATTCTCGCATTTGACATTTTATGCAATGCAGAAAAAGGGCCTGACTTATTCCACCATTGGTTGCTTAATAAAGAAAATTGTTCTATTTCTCTTTTGTCTACTGTATTAGTCATAATAAAAAATTAAAAAGTTAATGATATTAAAGGTAACAGAAATTTGAATATTGTTGTATTAAAATTTGGAGGTACATCAGTTGCAGATGTTCCTCAAATTAAGAAGATTTCATATAAAATAAAGTCTGAAGTAGACCAAGGTAATAAAGTTATTGTTGTTGTGTCTGCAATGTCTGGAGTTACTAATAACCTAGTTGAATTAGTAAAAAGTACTTCAGAGTTAGCTTCATATTCAGAATATGATGTTGTGCTGTCTACGGGAGAACAAGTTACCTCGGCATTGCTAACTATAGCTTTAAATGATTTGAGTATTAAGGGACGTTCTTGGTTAGGGTGGCAGGTACCAATAATGACAGATAATACTCACAGTAAAGCCGTAATTAATGAAATTAAAACGAGTAACATCCTAAATTCATTTAAAAAAAATGATGTAGCAATTATATCAGGTTTTCAGGGTCTTTCTTCTGAAAATAGAATCACAACTTTAGGAAGAGGGGGCTCTGATACCACAGCAGTGGCAATAGCTGCTGCCTTTAACGCAGAAAGATGTGATATATATACTGACGTAGATGGTGTTTACACAACAGACCCAAGAATAGTTAAAAGCGCAAAAAAACTTGATTATATTACTTATGAAGAAATGTTAGAGCTAGCTTCACAAGGTGCAAAGGTTTTGCAGACTAGATCAGTTGCATTAGGAATGAAATATGGTGTTAATTTAAGAGTTCTTAGTAGTTTTGAAGATAAGCCAGGTACATTTATAATGAAAGAGAGAGATAAAATGGAAAAATCTGAAATAAGCGGCATTGCGCATAGCTTAAATGAAGCAAAGATAACATTGTCAGGCGTTCCTGACAAACCTGGACAAGCCGCTCAAATATTCAGCTCTTTGGCCGAGCATTCTATCAACGTAGATATGATTGTCCAATCTTCATCTATTAATGAAGGATCCACAGATATAACCTTTACTATTCCAGAGACTGATTTGATATTAGCCGAAAAAACAATCAAGAAAATACAGGAGAAAATTGGTTTTAAAAATTTTATAAGTGAAACCAAGGTTGTTAAAATTTCTGTTGTTGGTAATGCAATGAGAACTCAGTCAGGCATTGCAAAAACAATGTTTGAGACTTTAGCAAATAACCAAATTAATATTCATGTAATTTCCACAAGTGAAATAAAAATTTCAGTTTTAATTTCATCAGATTATTATGAGTTAGCCATGAGGTCTTTACATTCCGCTTTTGGATTAGATGCATAGCTTATCAAGTAAAACTATCTTGGTTTAGGTCGTAAAACAAATATTGATTTATATTTAAGCTAGATATATTATGAGATTTTGGGGATATAATGTCTATCAAAAGAAAAAAAAACAACGAAAAACCCTCATCTAACAATATTAGAGTTAATGACAAAGCTCTGCCTGACGCAATAAATGATGCTTTTAATGATTTAGAACTACAATCAATAGGTAAGATTTGCTTTGATGCTAGATTAAAAAAAGGGCTAACTCATCAACAGGTCTCTGCTTCTCTAAATATTAAAACAGAAATAATAAAAGATTTTGAAGATGGTGAAAGGATAGATTTACCAAGTCTAGCTTATAAACTAGGATTTATAAGATCGTATAGTCGTTTATTAGGTTTGGACAGCAACCTTCTTGTAGAAGAGTATAAAAGATCTTTACAAACTCCAGATTATAAAGAGGAATACAAATTTTTAGCTCCAATTAATTATAATAATAAGATCTTGCCAGTTGGTTCTGTGCTATCGCTTCTAATTGCAGTTTTTGTTTATTCAGCATGGTATTACAGTGATAGAACAACTACAAAAACTGCTTCAAATGATAATATAAAACAAATTATTAAAACAACAGAATTAAATAATAATTTAAACTATCAGATAATTGAAGAAAATTTTGAGGATAATTTAATAAGAAATAGTGATGAAGATTTAGTTAATAAAAATAGAAAATTAATCCCTAAAGAAACTACGCAGTCCAATCAGAAGTTTAAAAATGATATTGAAATGTTAATCGATACAAAAAAAAGTAAAGATGGAACGCAATATGACGATCAAAACGTGATTAACGAATTGTCTGCAAAAGCGAATATCAGAGACCCTAAAACTGAAATGGTTCTTAAGGCGTCCGGAAATAGTTGGGTGGAGATTGAAAATATTGATGGCACCATCCTATTTGCAAGACTTATGAGGCCAGGCGAAACTTATATTGTTCCAAAAATCAAAGGTTTAACCATTAATAGTGGTAACGCAGGAGTTTTATCATTGTCTTATGGAAATACATTTCTTCCAAAACTGGGTGAAGTTGGTGAAATAATCACTGCTAAACCATTGAATATTCAATCATTCTCAAATATAACAAATTAAAATTAAATAACAATTAGTCTAGTTAATTAAATTCACTATTTAAAAATGTGAGAATGATTATGAATATAAGGCCTTTTAGGCATATTGAACGCAGAAAATCTAGAAAAATTAAAGTTGGCGATCTCTTTGTTGGTGGGGATGCACCTATAACAGTTCAAACGATGACTAATACTTTAACCACTGATGTTGATGCTACCTTAGAGCAGATTGCACTTTGCGTCGAAGCTGGAGCTGATATAATAAGAGTTTCTTGTCCAGATGCAGCCTCAACAAAAGCTTTAAAAAAAATAATTGAGTTTTCATCAGTCCCTATAGTTGCAGATATACATTTTCATTATTTAAGAGCTATTGAAGCTGCTGATGCAGGTGCAGCTTGTTTAAGAATTAATCCGGGGAATATTGGTGATGTAAAAAAAGTAAGGGAAGTTATTTCTTCTGCAAAGCAAAATGGAGCATCAATTCGTATTGGAGTAAATGCGGGTTCTTTAGAAAAGGACATTTTGGAAAAATATGGCGAACCTACTCCTGACGCCCTAGTAGATTCGGCATTGAAACATATAAATATTCTTCAAGAACATGACTTTTATGATTATAAGGTAAGTGTAAAAGCCTCAGATGTCTTTCTTTCAGTTGCAGCCTACGTGAAGCTTGCTGAAATAGAGGATTGCCCATTACATATTGGTATAACAGAAGCGGGTAGTTTAAGGGCTGGTACAGTTAAATCATCTATTGGTCTAGGAAATTTATTATGGTCTGGTATTGGAGATACTATTAGGGTTTCTCTTTCAACTGATCCAGCAGAGGAAGTGCGTGTTGGTTATGAAATGCTCAAATCATTAGGTTTAAGAAGAAGGGGAGTTACAGTAATTTCTTGTCCGTCATGTGCTAGACAACAGTTTGACGTAATAAAAACTGTGCAAGAGGTAGAAGAAAGATTGCAACATATAACACAACCCATAACAGTATCTATTATAGGATGTGTTGTAAATGGACCTGGTGAAGCTAAAGAAACAGATATTGGGTTAACAGGTGGTGGTAAGGGCACGCATCAGATTTATGTTAATGGAATTACTGATCACATAATAAAAAATGAAAATGTTGCCGATTATATTGTTAAATTCGTTCAAAATAAAATTGCAGATTTTAGTTAAATTTCAGTAAAGAAATATAATTTATAGGGTTGAAATGGATAAACTTAGAACAGTTAGAGGTGTTAATGATTTATTGCCTGAAGTGTTAGCCAAACACAATAAAGTTATTGAAGATGCTTTAAAAATATCTAATCAATATTGTTATTCTCAAATTGAAACACCAATTTTTGAGTTTTCAGAAATTTTTACAAAACCACTGGGTGTATCAAGTGATATTGTTACCAAAGAGAATTATATTTTCAGAGATCGTAGTGATGATGAGCTAATGCTAAGGCCAGAAGGTACTTCTGGTGTAGTTAGAGCTTTTTTAAACGCGGGATTAATACAAGATACTCCAAAACGATTTTCATACTTTGGACCCATGTTTAGATATGAAAGACCGCAGAAGGGAAGGTTAAGACAATTTAAGCAATTTGGTATAGAATGCTTAGGTCTTAGTAATCCAATGGCAGATATTGAGGTCATATCTTTAGGAAAAGATTTTCTACAAAAATTAGGTCTGCTAAGCTCTACATCACTCAAAATAAATTCGTTGGGAGATGCAGAAAGTAGAATTAACTATAGAAAAACTTTAATAGAATATCTTAATGACTATAAAACAGAACTCTCACAAGATAGCCTAAAAAGGTTATCACAAAATCCGTTAAGAATTTTAGATTCAAAAAACGAAAATGATAAAAAAATTCTTACAAACGCCCCTAATATTTTAGACTACCTAAATCAAGAATCTAGAGAAAGATTTCTCAAAGTTACCGAAGGTTTGGATGTTTTGGGGATCAAATATCATATAGATAAAAATCTAGTTAGAGGCCTCGATTATTATTGTCATACCGCTTTTGAATTTATTACAAATGAGTTAGGGGCTCAAGGAACTGTTCTAGCTGGTGGAAGATATGATGGTTTATCTAAAATGCTAGGTGGTCCAGATGTTCCAGGTGTTGGATGGGCAGCTGGCATAGAAAGATTATCGTTGTTGATACCAAGTCAATGCACGAGCAACCCTGATGTAGTGTTGATAGGGGTTACTGAAGAATTTAATTTTTTATTACTCCCTTTAATGCAGCAACTAATTAATGAAGCTTTTCGGGTAGAGATTTTATATACCGGCAATATATCCAAAAAGTTAAAGCGTGCTAATAAAATCAAAGCTCCATTTGCTATTATATTAGGTGAAGAGGAGGTGAAAATGAAAGTATTAAAGTTAAAAAATCTTGTTACTGGTTTAGAAGAAAATATGAGTATAGATAAAGCGATAAAAATTATTAAGGAATTTTTAGTTAATTAATCGGAGCAATCTTTGAGTTTACAAAATAATATTGAAAAAATTATAAATCGAGAAAATGAAATTGAAAAATTACTAGTTAATCCTTCTTTGCTCAAACCAACTGAACTTGCGGAATTGTCAAAAGAGTTATCAGAGATAAAATTAATTACAGAGCTAGCCAAACAAAAGGATGAGATGGTCAAAGAGCTATTAGATCTTAGTGAGGTTTTAAATGATAAAAATACTGATGAGGAATTAAAAACAATTGCTGCCGAAGAATTTGGCAACTTAAAAGAAGCTATTAATAATATAGAAAGAGATATTCAATTTGCTTTATTACCGAAAGATAAGGACGACAATCGCAACGTCATTCTTGAAGTAAGAGCTGGAACAGGTGGTGATGAAGCTGGTTTATTTGCCGCAGATCTTTTTGCAATGTACGAAAAGTTGTCGATTAAGCATAAGTGGAAATTCGAAGTAATGGACGTTTCTGAAACAAGTGTTGGTGGTTATAAAGAAGCTCAGGCAAACATTATTGGAAATGGAGTTTTTGGAAGATTAAAATTTGAATCAGGTGTCCATAGAGTACAAAGAATACCTACAACTGAAACTAGTGGACGAATTCATACATCAGCTGCAACTGTAGCTGTTCTTCCAGAAGCTGAAGATTTGGAAGTTACTATTGAAGAAAAAGACCTTAGAATTGATGTTTTTAGATCTAGCGGACCTGGTGGGCAGTCAGTGAACACAACGGACTCAGCCGTAAGAATTACCCACTTGCCATCAGGAATTGTAGTTAGCCAGCAAGATGAAAAATCTCAGCATAAAAATAGAGCAAAGGCTATGAAAATTCTTCAATCTAGATTGTATGAAGCTGAAAGGAAGAGACAGCAAGACGAAAGATCTTCTTCAAGAAAAAATCAAGTTGGTTCAGGGGATAGATCTGAGAGAATAAGAACATACAACTTTCCTCAGGGCAGAGTAACAGATCATAGAATAAATTTGACCCTTCACAAATTAGATAAAGTCTTAAATGGTGAAGCCCTTGATGAACTTATAGATGCCTTAATTGTAGAAGATAGGATGCTAAAGCTATCGTCCAATGATTAGAAAAAAACATGATGTTTTTGATATTATCAAACCAGAAATTGAGTTATTAAAGAAAAGTGGTTCCAATACGCCTAGTTTAGACTGCAGATTATTACTGGCTCATGTCTTAAAATTAGATCGTACAGTTTATACGCATGAAAACATTTATGTTTCAGATGATGAATTAAAAAAATTTAAAGAGTTAATTATTGATAGGTCTTGTGGCAAACCAGTTTCTAGAATAATTAATAAACGTAGTTTTTGGAAAAGAGAGTTTCAATTAAATGAAGAAGCTCTTGATCCTAGACAAGATTCTGAAATTCTTATTTCAGCTGTATTAAAATACTATACAAATGAATTAGAAAAATTAGAAATCTTAGATTTAGGAGCTGGTTCAGGTTGTTTAGGGTTATCACTCCTAGAAGAACTAATATCTTCACGGGTATCGTTTCTTGATATTTCAAAAAAATCTCTTGAAATTATTAAAATTAACGCCTCTCAACTTAATCTAGATGAGAGATCTGATTATTTTCAACTTGATTGGAGTAAAAATGGTTGGGATAGTTTTTTACTTAATTATAGGAATGACTCTAAATTTGATATTATTTTAAGTAATCCGCCTTATATCCCTACTAATGAAATTAAATTTTTGCAGAAGGAGGTTAAAGAATTTGATCCTTTAATAGCTTTGGATGGAGGTTTAGATGGTTTATTGGCGTATAAAACTATATTTCCCAGATTGAAAAATTTACTAAATAATGGCGGGAAAATTTTCATTGAAATAGGTAAGGGGCAAGAAGAAATGGTGTCTCAAATTGGTTGTGAAAACAATTTGTCACTTTTGGGCTATGAAAAAGATTTGGCTGGCATAGTTAGAGTGTTAATTTTGGAGTTTAAATAATTTTTTGCTTGGCTTAAATTGAAAAACTTTATATAAAAGCTTAGTTATTTATCTTTTTAAGATAATTTGTATAAGCTACTATTATGGAATATGTAGCTTACAGTTTACTAGCTTAATTTAAAAAATTATTTATCATAACACTATATTTAGGAATAATATGAGACAGCAAAATAATGGTCGTCGTCGTCAAAACCGTGGATCAAATCGTAGAAATTTTGGAAATGGTAATTTCAATAATAACTTGAATAAAAATACTGTTATTGAAAGCTCTGGACCTAATGGGCGTCTAAGAGGTTCAGTTTCTCAATTAAATGAAAAGTACATAAGTCTTGCTTCCGATGCGTCCTCTTCAGATGATCATATTTTAGCAGAATCTTTTTTTCAATTTGCGGATCATTATTATAGACTTCATAAAGAAATTGAAATGAATGCTGAAAAAAAGGAAATAAAGCAGAAATCTGAATCAAAAACTGATGAAAATACCTTAGATAATATTGAAGTTAACGCTGATGAAAAAGTTGCAAAAAAACCATCTAGGAAAAAAAGAGGCTTCGAAATGAGAGAAGCTGAATTAAGGGCATCAGAAGATAAGGATAATATTAATAATGCAAGTCAAATAAAGGACGATGATATCAGCGTCAACAATGTTTCTGCTTAAATTTTTCTTCTTATTTTTTTAAGGAAATATTGATTTAAGTCAAAAAATTCTTACTTATCTATTAGTTTAATAAAATGGAATACAATAATAGATAACTTAATAAACAGACTGTCAGATAGATCAAAAATTATTTTTAATTCTGCTTTTGAACTTGCTCTTAAAAATAAAACAAATCTTAAGGCATGCCATTTACTTTATATAATTTTAAGTAATCAAGAAAAATATATTTTTGATTTATTAAAAAACTTAAACGTAAATATTAATTATTTAAAGACAGACGTTTATGCACATATAGATACTTTTAAAGATCAAGAAGATACTCCGCAAGTTGATGGGAGTATCTTTGACTTGCTACGCAATGCCGAAATGCTAATTAAGGATTTTGGAGACAAATATGTAACACAAGAAATTTTATTATTATCATTTACGAAAATTAATGACGAAACAAAATATATTTTAGATAAAAATAAGATTAATTTTAATAATTTATATCATCAAATAAAAATGTTTAGGAAAGATAAAAAAGCTATGAATGAGATGGCAGAATCCAGTTTTGACGTACTTAATAGATTTGCTGCAAATTTAACCGAAAAAGCGACAAAAGGCTTATTAGATCCTGTTATCGGTAGAGATGAGGAAATCAGGAGAGTTATACAGGTACTGTCAAGAAGAACAAAAAATAACCCAATATTAATTGGAGAGCCAGGTGTTGGAAAAACAGCAATTGCTGAGGGCTTGGCACTTAGAATAGCTAATAATGACGTTCCAGAAAAATTAAAGGTAAAACAAATTTTTTCTCTGGATTTAGCGAGTATTTTAGCAGGCGCAAAATTTAGAGGTGATTTTGAAGAAAGATTAAAGTCTTTATTAAATGAAATTGAAAAACAACAAGAGAACATAATTTTATTTATAGATGAAATTCATTCTCTAGTTGGTGCTGGTGGAGCTGATGGTTCTCTGGATGCTTCTAATATATTCAAGCCAGCTCTTGCCCGTGGTGAATTACATTGTATAGGTGCTACAACTTTAGATGAATATAGAAAATACGTCGAAAAAGATAAAGCTCTAGAGAGACGATTTCAACAAGTTTATATTGAAGAACCTGACATTAACAACTCTATATCCATGATGCGTGGTCTTAAAGAAAAGTACGAACTTTTTCATGGTATAACTATAAGTGATAAAGCTTTGTTGGCGTCTGTTAATTTATCTTCAAGATATATTAATGATAGGTATTTACCCGACAAAGCAATTGATTTAATTGATGAAGCAGCTAGTCGGAAAAGAATTGAAATAGACTCTAAGCCAGATGAGTTAGATGAAATTGATAGAAGAATAGTTCAATTGCAAATTGAAAAGAAAGTTTTGGCTAATGAAGTTGATAAATCTTCTCAAAATAGACTTTTAAAAGTTGAGCAAGAATTAGAAAAATTACAAACTTTGTCAAAAAATGAAACCATCAAATGGAATTCTGGCAAAAAAATTATAAATGAAGAGCAAAACAAAAAAATTGAGCTTGAAAATTCAAGAAATGAATTAGATAAAGCAAAAAGAGAAGGCAACTGGGATAGGGCAGGTGAACTTGCTTATCAAATTATTCCTAATTTAGAAATTGAGATAAAAAAATCTTCTAATAATAATAAAATGCTTAATACTACAGTTAATGAAGAAGATGTGGCTTTAGTTGTTTCTAAGTGGACAGGTATCCCATTGGAGAAAATGCTTGAGGCTGAACGATCTAAATTATTAAAAATTGAAGATGAATTAAAAAAAATAATAGTTGGCCAAGACAACGTTATTAGCAAAATATCAAAAACAATTATAAGATCAAGAGCTGGTTTAAATGACTCTACTAGCCCAATAGGCTCATTTCTTTTTTTAGGATCAACAGGTGTTGGTAAAACAGAAACAGCTAAGTCATTAGCTCAATTTCTTTTTAATGACAGAAATGCACTTTTAAGAATAGATATGTCTGAATATATGGAAAAACATTCCGTTTCTAGGTTAATTGGTGCTCCCCCAGGTTATATTGGTTATGAAGAAGGTGGATCGTTAACAGAAGCCGTAAGGAGGAGACCATATAAAGTCATTCTTTTTGATGAAATAGAAAAAGCTCATACAGATGTTTTAAACATTCTTCTTCAAGTTATGGATGATGGAAGATTAACGGATAGCCATGGAAAAATTGTCGACTTTACCAATACAATTATAATCTTAACCAGTAATATTGGTGCTCAATACTTTAACGCAGAAATTAATTTTAGTAACGAAAATGAAAAAAGTAAGCAGGCTAAACAAAACATAATGAATTCAGTGAAATCTAAATTAAGCCCTGAGTTCATAAATAGACTAGATGAAATACTCTTCTTTTCTAAATTAGGCAAATCACATATCTCAAAAATTGTTGAGATACAACTTTTAGATCTCATGCACAGGCTGTTGCAAAAGAATATAAAAATTGAATGGGATGATGAAGTTATAACAAATATTGCTTTAACAGGTTATAGCTCAGAATATGGAGCCAGACCAATCAGAAGAAAAATTAGAAGTACTATTGAGGATGAGATAAGTAAACTTATCATCAATAATCAAGTAAAGGAGGGGAGCTCTTTAGTTATGATGGTAAAAGATAACAATATAGAAGTTAGTATTAAAAATAGTTAGTAAAATTTGTTTATTTTTTTTGAATATGTAGCAATTTTTTTGTTTTCGATCATTTGTTCTAAAACTAATTTTTGATTTAAAACTTGTTTTATTTTTTGTTTAAAAGCAGATAAGTCCTTTTTATTTAAATTCTTGCCAGCAGGTAATTTTATATTCATTGGATTCACCTGTTTGTTATTCCTAAGGACCTCATAGTGAAGGTGTGCACCGGTTGATCTGCCGCTACTCCCAACGTAACCTATAATTTTGCCTTGTGAAACTCTACTTCCGATTTTAATTCTTTTGTGGAAACCTGATAAATGAGCATAAGCAGTTTTATATGTTCCGGTATGCCGAATCCTTATATAACGTCCATACGAGCCGTTCCATCCTGCTTTTTCAATTATTCCATCTCCAGCAGCAAAAATAGGTGTCCCGGCTGGTGCTGCAAAATCAATTCCTCTATGTAATTTGGTATAACCAAGTACAGGGTGTTTTCTTTTTCCATATCTACTAGTTAATTTTGCACCATTAATTGGTGTCTTCATAATTGTTCTTTTTGAAGATTTACCATTTTCATCATAATATTGCGGAAGACCATATTCATCATGATATTTATAAAAACTTAATTTAGTTCCTGAAAGGTTAATGCTAACAAAGTCAATTGGTTTTGTTTGTATTAAACTATTTTTCAAGACGTCTATGTCTTTAGTAAACATTACTTCAAAAGTGTCACCTTCACGGATTTCTCTCTGAAAATCAACTGAGAACCCTAAAAGGTTAATCATTTCTAATAGGGTGTTCTCAGGCATGCCAGATTTAACTGCTGATAAATATAAGCTAGATTTAATTATACCTTTAATTAAAGTATTTTCTGATTTAGTTGGCCTAAGAAATACTTTTGAAATATAAGTTTCATGAAAATCTTGCCAAACAAAAATATCTTTTGTCTTTGAAAAGTTTAATTTAAGGGCACCTCCAGTAATATCTGTTGGTGTTGAGTAATGAATATCCATTCCTAGTGGCAATTTGCTAAGAATGTTTGTGCCATTTTTAAGTTTTGAGATAGAGTTCACAATGGAATGAATATCTTTCGGCTTAAATTTTACTCTGGTCAGCGCCATAACCAAATTTTCATTTTCCTTAAGCTTTGTTTTTTTTACTTCAGCAGTGAGCTTGGCGCCAACTTTTTGGGTCAAATTATAAATAGTATCTGATGATTCTTCCAGATTGTTTAAATTAACAGGTCTTTTAAGAGGAATAATATCTTGCTCGATATGAATAGATGATGCGGCAGAGATTTTTATGCTCAAATAGAAGTTTGGTAGGGCACACAAAACTAATACTGTAAGAATTTTCTGTAAGTATCTAATATTAAGTACTTTTTTCATAATGTTCGACATTTTGTCTTTATAAACATTAAATGTCAAGGCAACAATTTATAACTAAATATAATTGGTTTTTAGCGATTAAAAATATGTTTTAAAAAAAAAGTAAATTTTGTTCAAAAATTTTATCATTTAAGTTTGACATATCAAAGTATCACGAGTATAACCTGCTTTCGATTTGATTTTACTCTTATGAGTATCTGTTTGACATTGTTAATATAAGAAGAGATTCACAGACGGCGGTTTTCTGTTTTACACAGTTATAATAGGTCGTCTATTGAATCGCGCAATTTACCATAATAAGAATAACAAATTTATTTGTTAGTCAGTAACTTGAGTGTGAAGGTAAGATTACCTTTTCGGCATGAATTTTATAATTCATACCCATCAAACCTAAGAGTTTGATCCTGGCTCAGAATGAACGCTGGCGGCATGCCTAACACATGCAAGTCGAACGAGATCTTCGGATCTAGTGGCGCACGGGTGAGTAACGCGTGGGAACCTACCTTTTAGTACGGGACAACGTTTGGAAACGAACGCTAATACCGTATACGCCCTCCGGGGGAAAGGTCAGCCGCTGAAAGAGGGGCCCGCGTCTGATTAGCTTGTTGGTAAGGTAACGGCTTACCAAGGCAACGATCAGTAGCTGGTCTGAGAGGATGATCAGCCACACTGGGACTGAGACACGGCCCAGACTCCTACGGGAGGCAGCAGTGGGGAATATTGGACAATGGAGGCAACTCTGATCCAGCAATGCCGCGTGTGTGATGAAGGCCCTAGGGTTGTAAAGCACTTTCAACGGTGAAGATGATGACGGTAGCCGTAGAAGAAGCCCCGGCTAACTTCGTGCCAGCAGCCGCGGTAATACGAAGGGGGCGAGCGTTATTCGGAATTATTGGGCGTAAAGGGCTCGCAGGCTGCTTGAACAGTTAGACGTGAAATCCCCGGGCTTAACCTGGGAACTGCGTTTAATACTAGCAAGCTAGAGAAATAGAGAGGAAAGTGGAACTCCCAGTGTAGAGGTGAAATTCGTAGATATTGGGAAGAACACCAGTGGCGAAAGCGACTTTCTGGCTATTTTCTGACGCTGAGGAGCGAAAGCGTGGGGAGCAAACAGGATTAGATACCCTGGTAGTCCACGCCGTAAACGATGTGTGCTAGATGTTGGAGGGTTACCTTTCAGTGTCGCAGCTAACGCACTAAGCACACCGCCTGGGAAGTACGGTCGCAAGATTAAAACTCAAAGGAATTGACGGGGGCCCGCACAAGCGGTGGAGCATGTGGTTTAATTCGAAGCAACGCGCAGAACCTTACCAGCCCTTGACATGTGGAGTTTGGTTACCAGAGATGGTTTCCTTCAGTTCGGCTGGCTCCAACACAGGTGCTGCATGGCTGTCGTCAGCTCGTGTCGTGAGATGTTGGGTTAAGTCCCGCAACGAGCGCAACCCTCATCTTTAGTTGCCATCAGTTCGGCTGGGCACTCTAGAGAAACTGCCTGGGATGACCAGGAGGAAGGCGAGGATGACGTCAAGTCCTCATGGCCCTTATGGGCTGGGCTACACACGTGCTACAATGGCGGTGACAAAGGGAAGCAATAGGGCAACCTGGAGCAAATCCCTAAAAGCCGTCTCAGTTCGGATTGTTCTCTGCAACTCGAGAGCATGAAGTTGGAATCGCTAGTAATCGTAGATCAG
>JAYPPH010000002.1:255000-400601 GCA_038131365.1 Candidatus Marisalimonas marina
CTACTATCGATGAAGTCTTTAATTTTGTTTTTCAAGAAATTAAAGATGATTACGAAGCTTCTTCAAGACAAATAACTTCTTTATTGTATTATTTATGTTCAGCTGTTTTTTTAAATGCTGAAAGTTATTACTGTGCCTCTTTATATCACAGGAAAAAAATTAGTGAATTAATTATAAAATATAAAATAAATGAAAATAACCCACTTCAGAGAAATGAGATAGATTATAAACTGGTAAATGAATATCTATAATTAAATGTTTAAGTTTGGCGTTTTTTAAATTTTCGATACTTTAAATTAAAAGAAAAGCTTTCATGAGATATAACTTAATAACTTTAGATTTATTTTTATGTGCATCAAAAAATAAAAGTCTTGTAAAAGCCGCAAAAGAAAAAAACATTGTGGTTTCTGCTGTAAGCAAACGTATTTTAGATTTGGAAAAATCTGTTGGTGTTGATCTTTTCTATCGGAAAAAGTCTGGTGTTGAATTAACGCCAGCTGGATTAGAAATGCAAAAACATTGTACTGAAATTTTTAATTCAATAAATAAAATGGATGAAAGTATTAAAGAATATTCTTTGATAAGTAGTGGAATTGTAAGAGTAACCGCTAATTCATCATCTATCACACAATTTTTACCAGAAGACTTAGCAACTTTTTCCAAAAAGTTTCCAAAAATAAAAATAAAGTTAAAAGAGAAAACTTCTAGTGAGGTAATATCGTCTGTAAAAGAAAGTTTATCTGATATAGGTGTTTTTTCAGAGCATGTTGAAAATACTGAAAGACTTAGAGTTATTGATTATAAGAATGATACTCTAGTTTTAGTTGTTCCTGAATATCATCCACTAGTTTCAAATTTAACTGTAAAAATTAAAGATTTCATTGAATTTGAAATGGTTGGTCTAGAAAAAGGTAGTTCATTACAAGCAATGATTGATAAACAAGTTCAGAAACAAAATTTAAAAATTAAGAAAAAATTAGAAACAGTTAGTTTTGAAGGTATCAGAGGAATGGTAGAAGCTGGTTTAGGTATTGCTATACTTCCGATTGGCGCTATTAAACCTTATTTAAAATCTTCGAAATTAAAAACAATTAACATTGATGAAAAATGGGCTAAAAGATCAATTAAAATTGCAATTAAAAATGATGATAGTATTGGTAAAGCAGGAGCATTATTACTCAATCATTTAATTAGTTAAAATGGAACCTGTATTGCTCCTTCCAATAATAATGTAGTCAAATATATCGCCACTATTACTCACTAAAGTTAGATTCCATTTCTTTTCGAAGTTTGTGTGCAATAAGGTTAGAGTCTACCTTCACATCATCCCAAGTTAAGACTTGTCCATCATTGATCGGTTTTTGTAAGGAAATATTGTGAGCAAGACCAAGTGGCAAGTAATTATTTTTAATAGATTTTAATGCTGGTCTAATTCCACCAGAAACAGTATAGCCACCTTCTCCATCTAAAATTTCACCAGCCTTTAGATTACGTTTAGCTATAGCAACACAATCTGCATTAAAACAGGTTGATGCTCCAGTTGCTTCTTTTCTTATACCAATAGAAGCAATTGAAATTGCAAGTTCTAATCCAATCAAATGCCATCTCTTGTATAATGACATATATTTGCCAGAAGGATCTGTAACTACTTTATATTCTTCAAAACAATTTTTTAAATATTTAGTATCAGCTTCAAAAACTACCCATACACCTTTTCTAATATTAGGCCCCATTTATTCATTTATTTATCAATTGTATCCTCATTTTTGAATATAAAGAAAGAACCTACAACCCCAATCAAGATTGCAATGATCAATTCAGGTTTTTTATAATCTATCATATTTATAATAATTAAATAATTAATCACTACAAAAGATAAAGTGGGTAATATTGATAATATTCTTATGGTCAATAATGGGCTTCTAATACAAATTTTTGCTTTATTAAATAACCATTTGTAAGGCTCCAAAAGTATTACTCCCATAATAATTGTCATGCAAAAAATAAATATATCAAAAATTAAATCTTCCATGACTTTAATTGAAAGATTGTTTGAAGATTTTGTCAAAATAATTCATGCTATTTAATATTTTAGTTTGTAGAAGAAGATGATTAATTTTAACAAAAGTCAGAATGATTTAAAAAAATATGAAGAAACAGGATTTGTTTTTCCAATTGATGTTGTTAGTCATCAAGAGATAAATAAAATCAGAAAAGATTTTGAATTAGCAGAATATGAACTAAGGAATGACCCAAAACGTTTAAGTTTACTTCGATCTTATCCTGCTCAATTATTACCATCATTTGACATGCTGATCCGTAATGACAACTTAATTGCCGCAGCCTCTTCCGTTTTAGGCCCGAATTTAATGGTTTGGAGTTCTGGTATGTTTATAAAAGAGGCAAAATCTTCTAAAATTGTTTCCTGGCATCAAGATTTGACGTATTGGGGTTTGAACAATGCTGAAGAAACAACATGTTGGGTAGCTTTATCAAGTGCCAATAAAGAAAGTGGTTGTATGAAATTTATTCCAGGAAGTCATAAAGAACAAATCGTACCCCATTTTGATACTTTTGATGATAATAATTTACTCTCAAGAGGGCAGGAAATTTCAGTAAAAGTTAACGAGAAGGAAGCCATATATATTGAACTAAAACCTGGACAAGCATCTATGCATCATGGACATTTATTTCACGCTTCTGGCCCTAACAATACAAGTGATAGGCGAATTGGTTGTGCAATACGTTATATTAAACCTTCAATGAAACAATTATCAGGAGATCTTTCTCTAGTAACTCTTGTAAGTGGTGTTGATGATTATGGTCATTTCACAAAGTCTGAAAAACCAAATGGACGTTTAAATGAAGAGGATTTTGAACGTTGTTATCTTGATTCTCAAATTAAAAGACGTGTCTTATATGAAGGGGTGGACGCATCCCGTGGTAAGCGTTATTAAAAGTTTTTAATACATGGAAGTAAAAATTTAAATATGAATAAAGATAATTACCTTGTAACAGGTGCATCGGGTCTTGTTGGTTTTCCTCTAGTAAATAAACTCCTCAATAAAGAATGTTTTGTTGTGGGGATTGATCCTATTCAAAGAGAGAAACAAAAAAATTATGAGCATATCACTTTAATTAATCATGATGTAGAAGAGATTATTGAGGTTTTAAAAAAGTATAGTATTACGAAAGTTATTCATACTGGAGCAGTTTCTGGTCCTATGCTCTATAACGATAAGCCAAATTTTATAATAGAAAATAATGTTACTTTTACAATCAGGCTAATAGAGGCTTGTCGGGTTTATAGTAAAATAAAAAGATTTATTTTTTGTTCTTCTATATCAGCATATGGGGATCTTGGTAAGAATAATACAACAGAAGAGTATAGATTTCATCCAGAGAATTTATATGGCGCAACAAAGGCTTCTTGTGACTTGCTTTTGAAAATGTATTATCAAAATTATAATCTTGATATTATTTCTTTAAGAATATCAACGGTGTATGGGTATAAAAGAACAACAAGTTGTTTCATAAATGACATAATAAAATCAGCATTAAATCACTCTAAATTAAATTTACCATTTAAAAAAAGTTTATGTTGGCCTTATGTGTATGTTGAAGATGTGATTTCTTGTATAGAACAATGTTTATTGCACACTAAGGATCACTCATATTCTTACAATGTGTCAGGACCAGATTTTCCCTCTTATGGTCAAATCCTAGATGAAATAAGTTTATATGTTAAAAGTCCACAGGTTACATTTGCGGATCAAAACTCTTTTGGTGAACGGAAACTTTTTAGTATAAAAAAGATTATAGAAGAAATTGGTTGGAGGCCTAAATTTTCTATAAAAGAAGGCATTCAAGACTATTTTGCTAATATAAATTGACTTTCTCATTTCGAGATATTTCATTAATCTTACCATAGACTTTTAATAAAATTTTATTGTAAATTAATTATTTATTGTTTTTTTTTTGAAATTTATTTGCATTATAGTTTCTTGAAAATATGAGATGTTATGAAAACCAAAATTAACAAAGAGATATCCATAGGATTCATTGGTATAGGCAATATGGGTCTTCCAATGTTGAAAAACTTAATAAATTCAGAGTTTCGTGTTGTAGCTTATGACATCAACCCTAAGGTTACAAAAAAACTAGAAAAAGAACGAATAAGAACTGTTAATAATTTAAGAGCTTTAGCTAATAATAATTATATTATCTCTATACTTCCAGACACTCCAGATGTTGAAAGTGTTTATGATCTTAAAAATGGTATAAATCAATATCTTAAACCGGGGACTGTAGTGATTGATATGAGTACAATATCCTCATCTTCATCAATTAAAATAGGAAAAGAATTAGAAAAAAAACAAATAGAGTTTCTTGATGCACCTGTGAGTGGAGGTGTTAAAGGAGCAAAAGAGGCTAATTTATCAATTATGGTTGGTGGAAAAAAAGCTACGTTTACAAAATCTCTAAATATATTAAATGCAATGGGTAAAAATGTAGTCTATGCAGGTAAACTTGGTATGGGCCAGATTTTTAAAATGTGTAATCAAATCATGGTAGGAACGCATATTCAGTCTATGTGTGAAGCATTTGCTTTATGTAAGTCAAAAGGTGGAGATTTAAAATTACTTAAAGATACTCTAATTGGTGGAGCTGCTAATTCTTGGTTATTAGAAAATTTAGGAGATCTAGTTATAGAAAAAAATGATAAGGCTGGATTTAGAATAGATTTACAACTCAAAGATTTAAAATTAGCAAACGAAGCAGCTTATGAAAGTGGCGTATCTTTGCCTGGGCTAGCGCTGGTTCAGTCTTTATATTTACAATCAAAAGCTCATAATGAAGGTAAGAATGGTAATCAATCATTATTTAAAACTTATGATCGAATGAATAATCAAAACTAGTTTACCCTATAATTTTTGATTATTCTTTACCTTCAAATATTCTAATATCTCTATCAGCACCACCATCAAGTGCTTTAAGTGCAGATTGATATTCGTCACTATAATAAAAAGATTTAACTTTTTCTAAACTTTCGAATTCTAAAAGAACAGTTTGTTCTGCTACACCATTTTCATGAGCGTCTACAATGTTTGTGCTCGCTAGCATTTTTCCTTCATATTTTTCAATAGCTGGAGCTGCTAATGCTAAATAAGCATTCCTTTTTTCAGGATTGGCTGGTGAACGGTGGGCACTTAAAAAATAACCTTTAGGCATAAAAACTCCATTGATATATATTTAATTTAAAAAAGTTTACTTTAGATAATTTTTCTTAAGAAGAACAATAGCAAAAAGGAAACAATAATTGGAAGTCAAAAATCTTAATAAGTCTATTGAGAGGGCTAATTCTGGAAACACTTTCCACTTTTTAAATACTAAATATATCGGATATGAAAATGATACTTATAAATATGAACTAGAATTTTCTGAAGAATGCCTAAATCCTTTTAAAACAGTTCAAGGTGGTATGATTGCGTCTGCTATAGATGAAATAACATCTATTAGTGTTAATATATTGACGGAAGATAAATATTTACCAAGTTCAACAGATATACATATTACTTTTCATAGACCTTTGTTCTTAGGAAAGGTTACTGGTACTGCAAAAATTATAAAATTAGGCAAGCAAATTGTATCTATTGAAGGAAAATTATACACTTCATCTGGAAAGGTTGCGGCATCTGGGCTGCATACTGCCGTCTTAACTTCAACTTCAAATCTATTTTAATAAATAATATCAATGACATGATAAAAAAAGAAAACTTACCATCTAAAATATGTATTACTTGCAAAAGACCTTTTACATGGAGAAAAAAATGGAAAAAGGTTTGGGATGAAGTTAAGTATTGTAGTGAAAAATGTAAAAGAAATAGAATAGTGTAAATATTGAAAATGATTAAAAACGATTTTGACATTGATAGTATTATAGAAATGGCTTGGTGTGATAAAACAAGCTTTGATAGTATAAAAATGCAAACAGGATTTTCTGAAAAAGAAGTCATTAAGATTATGAGATCCAACTTAAAAAAAGCATCTTTTAAAGTCTGGCGAGAAAGAGTTTATGGCAGAAAAGCCAAGCACGAAAAAATCTGAAATTCAAATTGTTTGGTTTAAAAGAGATCTAAGAATTACTGATCACATGCCTTTTTATAAGGCTTCTGAAAACACCATACCAACTCTAATGCTCTATATTGTTGAAACAGATTATTGGTCAAAGCCTTTTGCTAATCGAAGACATTGGTGTTTTATACATGATAGTCTTAAGGATTTGGCATTAGATCTTGCTACACATAACCAACAATTAGTAATTAAAATTGGCTCTACCATACAAGTCTTTAAAGAACTGCAACTTAAATATAACATAGTGCAAATCTTTGCGCATGAAGAGTGTGGAAATAGATGGACTTATGATAGAGACATAGAAGTTAGAAAATGGTTTCTTAAGAGTAATATTGATTTTAAAGAATTTCCTTCGAATGGAGTTGTAAGAGGCTTAAAAGACCGTAATGAATGGTCTAAAATTCGTAATTCCAGAATGCAAGAAGAGTTAATCCCAACTCCAAATAACATAACGGCTTTTAAAGCAGAAATTGGAAGCCCCGTTCCCTCAAAAAAAGATAATATCTTTTTAAATAATTTTAGTGGAATTGTTCAAAGAGGTGGAAGGCGCCAAGCTTTAAAAATAATTAATAGTTTTCTTAAAATCAGAGGTAAGGACTATTTATATAATATTTCCAAGCCAGGTAAGTCTGAGTATACTTGCTCAAGAATTTCTCCCCATTTGACTTGGGGTACTATATCTACAAAAGAATTAATAAATATGACAAAAGATAAGACTAAAAACTTAGATAAAAATGAGAGTAAAATTTGGAAAAAAAATATATCTGCTTTAAATTCACGTTTAACGTGGAGATGCCACTTTATTCAAAAATTAGAATCTCAACCATCAATAGAGTTTCAATGTATGCATTCTTATTATGAGAAGCTTAGAGACAAACACCCAAATTCCGATTTTTATTCTGCTTGGAAAAATGGACTTACTGGGTATCCATTTGTAGATGCTTGCATGAGATCTCTAAATTATAATGGATGGATAACTTTTAGGATGAGGGCAATGCTCGTAAGCTTTGCAAGTTACGATCTTTGGTTAGATTGGAGAAAAATTGGATACCATTTAGCTCAAATGTTCACGGACTACGAACCTGGTATTCATTACAGCCAACTGCAAATGCAGTCGGGTGTCACTGGGATAAATACTCTAAGGATTTATAACCCTATCAAGCAATCATATGATCAGGATCCAAAAGGAGAATTTATAAAAAAATGGGTTCCTGAATTAGAAAATGTTCCTGAGGCATGGATACATGAACCTTGGAAGATGAGTGATGGTACACAAAAAAAATCAAAATGTTATATTGGCATAGATTATCCATTTAGAATTGTTGACCACTCTGAAGCGGTTAAATATGCAAAATCTAAATTCTCAGAGATTATTAAAAAAGAGGGTTTTACGCAAAAAGCAAAAATTGTTTTCTCAAAACTTGGAAGTAGGAGCAGAAAAAGAGATATTTTACCAAATAAACAATTAAGTTTGTTTTAGTTAAGGTTTTTTTGTAATAAATGGTTTTTTTCTTTTGGGATAGCATGTAGTACAAATTTTACAGACAGTGCCATCACATCCCCAAGCTGAGCAAAATTCTCGTCCATAAAATATTATTTGAAGATGCAACTTATTCCATTTTTCAGAAGGAAAAAGTCTTTTTAAGTCTTTTTCCGTTGTTTTAACATTTTTGCCATTTGTTAACCCCCATCTTTGCGCAAGTCGATGAATATGAGTGTCAACTGGGAATGCAGGAATACCAAATCCTTGAGAAATAACTACACTTGCTGTTTTATGGCCAACACCTGGGAGTTTTTCTAATTCTTTGATATCATTTGGGACAATGCCATCAAATTTCTCCACAAGTATTTTTGATAAATTAGAAATAGCTTTTGATTTTTGGGGAGCTAATCCACATGGCCTTATTATATTATATATTTTTTCAACTGGAACATTTTGCATATCAAATGGGTTATTTGCTATTTGAAAAAGAGTTGGTGTAATTCTGTTCACCCGCTCATCGGTACATTGAGCACTTAATAAAACAGCAATAAGTAATTCAAATACATTACTATTATTAAGTGGCACAGGTGTGTCAGGATAACAAGATTCTAAGAAATCAATTATGAATTTGGCTCTTTCCGCTTTTAACAAACCTTGATCCTTTTTCCTTTATGCGTGATAAGCATTAATAATAAACAATTTAAAAAAATTTAGAATATCATATAAAGTAATTATTTATAATTTATCAGAAGTTAAAAATACAAAGAATGATAAAGTGGAAAATTTTCAAACAGGGTGTTTTTGAAGAATTACCATTGCAACTAGGTGTTTTCCCATTTGGCATAATATATGGAGTAATGGCGATTGAGACGGGTCTATCTCCTTTGCAAGCTTTTTTAATGTCTTCTATTATATTTGGAGGTGCAAGTCAGATAGTATTCCTTCAATTGCTCTCTAGTGGCTCAACTATGGGTATAATAGTAACTTCAGTTGGTGCTATCAATTCGAGACATTTTTTGTATAGCCTATCAATGTTAGAGTTTTTAAAAAGTTTATCTTTAAAATGGAGAATACTTTTAGGTTACTTGTTAACAGATGAGGCGTATGCTGTATCAATAAGAAAATTTATGAATGAACCAAATAAACAATTTATTCATTTTCACTTATTAGGTTCTGGTATCACTCTATTTTTATCATGGCAATTATCGACTTTGACTGGAATTTTTTTAGGTGGAGATCTACCGGAGTTTTTAGATTTGCAATTTATAATTCCTTTAACATTTATTGCAATTGTCATCCCTATGATAAAATCTATTTCTACATTATTTGTTGTTATAAGTTCTGGATTTGCAGCGTTGATCTGTAAAAATTTAGATATAAATTTTTGGATTATTCTCGCAGCTTGTGTAGGAATTATTTCTGGAGTTTTAACAAGCAAAATGGATAAAAAGTTATGATTTGGACTACAATCTTTTTATGTGGGCTTGTAACTTTTTTGATTAGATTTGTGCCATTATCAGGTGTGTTAACAAAAGAAATTCCTCCCTTTTTAAAAAATACTTTTAAATATATTCCGTTGGCAGTTTTAACACCTATCATCGTTAACGACTTATCAATTATTGAAAATAATAATTTATATCTAATGGATAACTACAAATTATACGCAGCTATAGTTGCTATTGTAGTTGCCATTGTTTCGAATAATATTCTTGTGACTATATTTGTAGGTATGGCAAGTTTCTTAATTATGTCTAATTTTAGTAATATTTAATAATCACTTGGAGAAATTAATGAATGAAAATATTTTAGGTTTAAATCAATGTGCAAAAGATTGTCATGAAGCTGCAGTGAAAGGTGGTTGGTGGCATGATTCTAATGGTAAAAAAAAAGATAGAAATGTAGGTGAACTTTTATGCTTAATCCACTCAGAAATCAGTGAGGCGATGGAGGGTGCAAGAAAGGATTTAATGGATACTCATTTAAAGCATAGATCAATGATGGAAGTTGAATTAGCTGATGCCATAATCCGTATTTTCGATCTCGCTGAATCTAGAAACTTTAATCTTGGTGAGACCATTTATGAAAAATTAGAATATAATAAAAATAGGGCAGATCATAAAATAAATAATCGTTTAAAGGAAGGTGGTAAAAAATTTTAAATAATTTTTATTTTATCAACATAAAACTTTAGAGAAATATCAGTCAATGCTTACCAACAAAATGTCTCTTGAAGATCATGTTAAAAAAATTAATCTTGCTAAGAGCAAAGTTAAAAATAGTATATTTGAAATGGCTGAAGCTATTACAAACGCAGTTAATCAGTTAGAAAACCGGCAGAAAGATTTAGCTCAAAAATTAGGTATGTCTAGAGGCACTCTTTCAAAATGGATTGCAATAGGCTCTAATCAAAGTTTAATGAATATGAAAAATTCAGTCCCCGAATCTTTTGATACATTATATCAATTAAGCTCTTTAGATAAACAATATCATAAATTCTACGGGAAGACAGAAGGTCACAAAAATTTTTTAAAATTGTTTAAAGATAATCTTGTTACCCCTTTTTCCCAAAGAAAAGACATAAGTAAAATTTTAAAATTACATAAAGAAAAATTAAATAAATCTTCAAAAAAATTAAAATATTCAAACATTGAAAATAAATTGGGTAATACTGATCTCAATGGTAAATCAGAGATCAAATTAAAGGTATTGCTAAAATCAAAACTATTTTTTAATACCATTATCGTTGTACCTCTTGAAGAGCAATTAAATCATTGGAGAAAAAATGATTTTTTTCAAAAAATAAATACAGAATATCCACTTGGAGACCTGCAAAATAAAGATAAAAGCGTTTTTCAAGTCTGCCTAATTAAAATCAAGGGTGAAGATTTGGATTTAGGGATTAAGGCTCTATGTTCATGGGGTTACAATTATAACAAAGTTTTAATACCTAAGCAGCCAAAGAGTAGTTTGGTTGATATGTCCTATAATTTTTTTGTTTTGATAGGTTCAAATAGTAAAATAAATAAAGAAAATTTTATTATGAGGTCTTATGAAACGATTGATTTGATTGACTACGCCCAAAAAATTGGTGAACATCCTTATTTATTCGTAGGTGAGAAGCTTAACGTAAAGGATTGGGTGTATTGTGTAGATTAAACAAATTTCTCGTGAGAAACTTTTTAAAAGCTAAGTTATCAATTATAAATCTGAATATAATATGCAATGAACTTAACAAAAAGATTATAAATGGATAATTTAAGAGTACTCGTGCCTTCTGGTGTATTGGGGTTGGGATTTGATCTTGATGCATTGAAAAATGGTCTTAGAAGAAAACCCAATATTATTTGTATTGATGGTGGTTCAACAGACAGCGGCCCTCACTCTCTAGGTTCTAGTACTTCAAAATATTCTCGTTCAGCAATAAAGTCTGAATGGAAAACTCTGATGAAAGCCAGAGAAGAAATAAAAGTCCCACTTTTAATTGGTAGTTCAGGAACTTGTGGAACTGATGAAATGGTTGACTGGATGGAGCAAATTACAACCGAGTTAGCTAAAGAAATGGGACACTCCTTAAAAATTGCTAAGTTATACTGTGAACAAGACAAAAATTTTATAAAAGAGTCTTTTTTAAAGCAAAAGATATATCCATTAGACCCTCATCCAAGGCTTGATGTTGATGTTATACAAGATATGAGCCACATTGTAGCTCTTGCTGGTGCCGAACAAATACAGGCATGTATTCAAACTGAGGCTGATATAATCATTGCTGGTCGAACAACAGATACCGCAATAATTTCAGCTCTACCTTTGATGAAAGGAGCAAATCCTGGAGGATCATGGCATGGTGCTAAAATCGCTGAATGCGGCGCTTTGTGTTCGAACAACCCAACTTCTGGAGTTGTACTGATAGAATTTGATGAGACCGGATTTACTGTCGAGGCTATGGCATCTAATGCATCATGTACTCCTGAGAGTGTTGCGGCTCATATGCTTTACGAAAATGCAGACCCCTTTATTTTGTATGAGCCAGGTGGCTATATGGATGTCAAAAATGCTAATTACAAGCAAGAAGATAACGGTAAAGTAAGAGTGGATGGAGCTAAATGGTATAACGCAGATAACTATAATGTTAAGTTAGAAGGAGCGAAAATAACAGGTTATCAGACATCTCTTTTGGCATTACTAAGAGAAAAAAATTATGTAGAAAACGCAAAAACGTGGGTTAATAATTTATCTAACTTTTTAGAAAAACAAATTGAACAAAAAATGGAATTAGATACTTCCTCATACTCTTTACAATTTAGAATTATAGGGGTTAATGGTACGTTAGGTGATTTAGAAACTAAGGTAAATGTTCCAACAGAAGTTGGGATTTTATGTATTATTACGTCCCCAAAAGCTTCTATTTCAAATGAGATTGCAAAATTAATTAATCCATTTTTACTCCATTTTCCTTTAACTAATAATGAAGAATTACCTACTTTTGCTTTTCCATATTCACCTGTTCATTCTGAAAGAGGGGCCGTTTACGAGTTTGCTTTAAACCATACCTTAGAGTTAAATCACCCTATGGAAGTATTTAAAATTGAAACTTTAGAGGTTTAATTGTCTACCTTAGGTGAAAAAGTTTCTAGAATAAGGTCAAAAAACGCAGGTCCTTTTTGGATAACAATTGATATTTTTTGCGGTAAAAAAGAGGTTTATAAAGATGTTTGTATGAATTTAGATAATTCAAAAATAGCAAACCTCTTGAGGGTAAAAGGACAGGATTTAAAAAGATTTGATATTGAACAACTCAATGTGATTAAATTTTCTTTTCCAAGGAAAATACCCCAAGGACATATTTTAGACAGAGATATGCATGGTGCTCAAATTGCAGTTTTATTGTCTGAAATGGAGTTTTAATTTTTCTAACCACTCAATTATTTGTTCATTAACAATATCAGGCTCTTCTATTGTTATATAATGTCCAGTTTTTTCGAATTTGTTTATTGTAATTTGATCTGTCCAAAATTTGATAAAATCGATGTATGGCACATCATCGTTATTATTAATCGTAATTCTTCCGTTTTCCTTATCTATTTTAGTACTATGAAGTAATAAAATAGGTGTATTTAAATTTTTTACATAATTCTCTACGCAATGACTGTCGTACCAAATAGTATTTCTCCTCAAAGTTATAGAGTAATCCATAGGTACATTAATTGCTCTATCAACAATCCTTTTTTTATCATTTTCAAACTTCGGAGAAAAAAACATGGAAGAAAACATTTTTCTTAAGATGGATTCATAATCACTATTTTTCAATGATTTTTCAAAAGCACTAAGTTCATCAAAATAGTTTTCAAAATTACTAAACCTACTTCCATCAACAAGAATTAAGCCATTAAGATTTTTGATTTTACTGGCCATATCTATAGCCACTCTAGTGCCCATACTATGGCCAGCAAGGATAATTTTTTTAAATTTCCTATTTTCAATAATATTTATACAGTCATTTGATAATTGTTCGATACTCATTGGACGATTATTTACATTATTACCATCATGCCCTCGAAGAGTAGGTGCCAATACTGTAAAATACTGACTAAAAAAATTTATTTGATGAATCCAATCTTCTGGCCCACTGCAAAAGCCATGTATTAAAAACAAACAATTTTGTCCATTTCCTCTTTCTATATAACTAATTTCTTCCAATTCGAATTTCTCCTAAACTATATAATTAAAAATAAATTAAGTAACATTTCAATAATTTATCTAAAAAATCAAATTGAGAAAATTTTGGAAAGTTATATAATAAGTAAATTATAAACATAGGATTTTAAAATGACAAATTGCTTTCATTTAGCCATACCAGCCGGAAACATCAAAACAGCTTTAGGTTTTTATTGTGATATACTTGGTTGTACAACAGGTAATCAAGAAGAAGGCAGATGGATTGACATAAATTTTTGGGGAAATGAACTTACTCTTCATGAGACAAAGTCTAAGCAATTTCGAGAGAGACATGATGTAGATATGGGTGATGTTTGTGTTCCTCATTTTGGCGTTCACCTTGAAGCTAAAGATTTTGAGGAGGTAAAAAAAAGAATAGAAGCTAGTGATATAGACTATTTTGACAAACCATACAGAAGGTTCATTGGTTCAAAATTCGAACAAGAAACCTTCTTCGTAGAGGACCCAAATGGTAATGTATTAGAGATCAAAACAATGTCAAACCCAGACGTCCTATTTGAAGTTGCGTCTTAACTTTTTATTTATACATATATAAACTTTTCAGCTTTGCTGTCATAAGACATTAATTCACCGGTTCCTATGTTGTGCCATAGGCCGTGAATGCTAAGAGAACCATTATCTAAAGCCTCTTTAACAAATGGGAAAGTGGTAAGATTTTTGACTGAAGTGAGTATAGCACCTTTTTCTAATGCTTTTATCTTTTCTTCTTCTTCGCTGTTTTCTTTTAGATCATTAAAACTAGGTCTAAGTATTTCTAACCATGAGGCAACAAAGTTACTATTTTCTTTTAATTCTTGATCTCGACCTGAAAAATATTCATAGCTAGCCTTCACTCCACCGCACGTAGAATGACCTAGTATAATAATATGAGGAATTTTCAAGCTTTTAACTGCATACTCAATAGCAGCAGAAGTACCATGATAATCTTCATCCTTTTTAAAAGGAGGAATTAGATTGGCTATATTTCTATGAATAAAAAATTCTCCAGCATCAGAGCCAAATATGGAAGTTACATGAACTCTACTGTCACAACATGATAT
This sequence comes from Candidatus Marisalimonas marina, assembly GCA_038131365.1. Lineage (GTDB taxonomy): Bacteria > Pseudomonadota > Alphaproteobacteria > Puniceispirillales > Marisalimonadaceae > Marisalimonas > Marisalimonas marina. Next base: position 269,395 of record JAYPPH010000002.1, read on the forward strand.
AATCATTGCTCTTGGGTGTTGTCCATCTTTAGCTAATTTATGATACCAACTTTTACTATTAACAAATGTTGTTGCTTTCCAACCATAATAACGTTTAATTAAATAGTCTGGCAGAGGTTTCAAAAAATTTAAATTCAATTTTGCCTCCATATTTTGATATAAAAGACGTTTAATAAGATTATAATATAAATACACTAAATTAACTTTTTTAAAATGAATATTATTAAACAGATTACTAAATACCCAATTAAGGGACTTTCAGGGCAAAATCTTGAAAGTGTTTTCTTAGAACAAAATCAAGTATTGCCTGGAGACCGAGAGTTTGCATTTGCAAGATCCAATGTCAAATTTAACCCTGAGGAACCTGTTTACCTGAAGAAATCAAATTTTCTTGCATTAGTTAAGGAAGAAAAACTAGCTAGGCTCAAAACAGAATTTAATTCCTCAACTCAACAGCTAAAAATCAAAATAGATGGAAAAAATGTTTTTAATGAAAACTTAGCTAACGAAGAAAATATCAGAAAGGTAGAATGTTTTTTTCAAAACTTTTTAAATTTCAGTAAGGAAGAAAAACCAACTTTAGTTAGAGGCATAGAAGAAAAGACAAGTCTTCTGAAACATTCGTTTTCTGATTTGCCAGATAAAGCTATTTCAATTCTCAATTTAAAATCAATTCAAGATTTTGAAAGTAAGTTAGGAAGACAGATTTCTCCATTGAGGTTTCGTGCTAATATTTTAATTAATGGAAATCAACCTTGGGAAGAATTTAATTGGATTGGAAAAAAAGTAGCTATAGGCACTAGTGTTTTAAAAATTTTTAAAAGAACTCAAAGATGTGCAGCGACTAACGTGAATCCTGAGAGTGCAGAAAGAGATATTAATTTACCTAACGAGATTAAAAATCATTATGGTCACTTTGATCTGGGGGTATATGCGCAAGTCATTAAAAGTGGTTTAATTTCTATCAATGATAGATTAGAGACTATGTAAACCTTATAAACTTTTCTATTTCTAAAGTATAAAAATATAAAATTTTAAAATGAATAATTTACAGAAACAAAAAAATAAATTTGAACAAATGGGATTTATAAAATTTTGGTTATTTTCATCTATATTTTTAATTACTTTTCCTATTTCTTTAATTGTTTCAATAATTTTTTTAGGACCATATCAAACAAAGGAATTCATATTAGTATTGATTAAAGATTATATTCAAACACTATTAATTATATTTATATCACTAATAGTAATAATGTATTTTTTATATAATTATATAATTTCATTTTTTAGTTAATAAAACATGTTTACTAATATATTTAAAATAAGGTGCAAATTATTTGCTGTTTCTATTCTTTTTTTCTTGCAAATGGGAACCCCATTAAAAATAATATTGGCGAGTGAATTATACATAGCCGTTGCTTCAAATTTTTTAACACCAATTAATAGTTTAAAACAAGAATTTGAAGTAGAACATAAAACTAAAATATTTATCTCAAGTGGCTCAAGTGGGAGTCTTTATTCTCAAATTATTAACGGTGCACCCTTAGATATTTTCTTGTCAGGTGATCAAGATTTACCTAAAAAACTTGAGTTCTCTGAAAAAGGCATTAAAGGAACACGTTTTACTTATGCTACAGGAAAATTACTTATATTTTCTACTAATGAAAATCTATTTAAGAAAAACTTTCCACAAGTTTTATCATCAAATCATATAAAGTATATTGGAATAGGTAATCCTGAATATGTTCCATATGGTAATGCTGCAAAACAAGTTTTAAAATCTCTAAACTTATTTGATGAATTATCACCAAAACTAATTTTAAGCAAAAACGTTAATCAAGTATTTATTATGAGTTATTTTGGCAATTTAGATTTGGGTTTTGTATCGAAGTCTGATTTTATAATCAAAAATCAAAAGGGTAAAGTTTGGGACATTCCTCAAAAATTATACTCTCCAATTAAACAAGATGTAATACTGCTTAAAAATGGAAAATATAAAGAAAAAGCTAAAGAATTTTTGAGGTTCTTATCGTCGAAGAATACAAGAGAAAAGTTAAAAAAATTTGGTTATGTTATTGATTAGTGCTTACTAAGGTTAATAATTTTTTGACTTATAGATTTTGGATTTTCACCCCAAGCAATCGTTCCTCTAAAGACACCATTTTGGTCTAGCATAAAGACCGTTGCTGTATGGTTAAAGGTATAATCATTATCTGAAGTATTTACTCTTTCAAAAAAAACATTCCAATTATTAGCTAATTTTTTAATTTCTTTAATATCACCAGTCACTGCTATAACATCGCCTTTAAAATATTGAATATAGTCTTTTAAATATTCTTGAGTATCTCTTTGTGGATCTACAGTCACAAAAATTATATTTGTTGGTTTAATTTTATTTTTTAAATTATCTACAACATTAGATAGTTCAGAAAGTGTTGTAGGACATATTTCAGGACAGTGTGTAAAACCAAAAAATAGTAGAGATGGTTTTTGATTTAAACTCTGTTGATTAAAAGCTTTTCCATTTTGATCTACCAATGTAATTTTACTAAGAATATTAGATATTTCCTTAGGAGAATTTTGGCGTGACAAGTGTTCAGCAAACAGAAAAGTTGCTACTAAAACGAAGATAAACCCTACTATAATAGCAATTAAAAGCAGTTTCTTTTTAGTTTGATGTAACATAAAAATATAAGGTCCATCTGTAATAGTTTTTAAACTTCAAAATACAACTATTTTATAAAAGTTATACAATAGGATAAAAATTGATTAATAAAATTACCTTCTCTTGCCATAAATGGAAGTAAAGAAGCAACTAAAATAAAAGCTAAACCCCAAAAATAAATTAAAATATTTGTTTGTTTTTTCATGATTAAAATTGGTTAATTGTCATTTAAATATATAATAAAATATGTGAAGCTTAAATTTTTAATTAAAAGGGATCTATAATGAGAGTTTTTTATATTTTTCTTTTCTTATGTTTTTTTAGTTTACCATCATATGGTCAAGAATATTCTTGTGTTGATAAAAAATATAGTCGTTTGTCAAAAATGTCTATCAAAGACGATGCTCTAACATTTATAAATGAAAGAGGAAAAGTGCAAGAATATAAAATTATTGATAATTCTCAAAAAACTCTAATGGCAATTAAAAAAGACCCTGGTGAAAATGATCCTATTCTTAATTATATCTTTATAATTAAAGATAATACATTAGCATTTAATTCTATTTTCAGGTCAGTTAAAAGTAGTTATAATGAAATTTATAGTAACGAAATAGTCCTAAAATGCATTGGAAATAAATAGGAAAATTCTCAAATACTTATCTAAGTAGAATTAATTAAAAAATATATTAGTAGGAATTTATTTGAAGCAGTCAATAAAAATTAAAGAAGACTCTTTTTTTAAAGGCACTTATTCCGGCTCTGGTGATATGGAATTGCATGGGAGTTTTGAGGGTGTTCTGAATGTTACAAATTTATATATTAAAAAGTCGGGCATTCTTGTTGGCCATGTTTCAGCACAAAGTATTGTGGTTGAGGGTGAAATGAATGCAGATATTCAAGCAGAAAACTTGCATTTGAAATCAACTGGCGTAGTTGATGGCGACGTTATGTACCGTAATATCATTATTGACTCAGGTGGATTATTGAAGTCTCAAATGGTTCAAAACATGTCAAAATTAGAAAAATAACTTTACAATAAAAGAGATATCATTGTGATTGAAGCATTAAATAAAGAAGAGGTATCTATTAGTGATTTTACAAAACTGAATATTGTCTTGGGTACGATCCTAGATGCCAGACCTAATGTAAAAGCAAAAAACCCTGCTTATATTTTAAAAATAGATTTTGGTGATCAAGTAGGTATTAAATCCACTTCTGCTCAAGTTACTAATTATTCTATTAATGAATTAATTGGAAGACAAGTAATTGCTGTTTGCAACTTGCCCTCAAAAAAAGTTGCAGGATTTACTTCTGAAGTTTTAGTCTTGGGCGCTATATCAGGAAAAGATGTCCACTTGTTACGAACAGATATAAACCTTCAAAATGGAACGTTAATTGGTTAAAGAACCTGAATTCATCACCAGTATGAGAGGAATAATTCCTAGTCTTCATACACCATTTTCTAAAGATAATAAAATTGATTTATACAGTTTAAAAAAATTAATTGATCATACTATTTCTAGTGGGTGTGCAGGAATGTTGGTGGGTGCTGTTGCTGGAGAAAATGCAAGTTTATCTTTTGATGAAAAGACACTCATAATAAATGAGACTATAAGTTATAATCAAAATAGAATACCTACAATTGTAAGTTGTAGCGCTAAAGAACAAAAAGATAGAGTTGCTCTATCAATTTTAGCTAAAGAGGCAGGAGCTGAATGGATTTTATGCCAAGCTCCCGATAATATGTTTGGAAAGCAACTTTTAGAGTGTTTTCAAGAAATTGCCGACGTTGGCCCCAAATATCTAATGATCCAAGATTTATCCTGGAGTGATAATGGGATGAAAGATGAAGATATTTTAATGTTACATAATCAAATTAAAAAATTTAAGGGTCTAAAAATAGAAGTCTTAAACTCTGGTCCAAAATACACAAGAATTTTAGAAGCTACAAATAACCAAATACATCTTAGTGGCGGCTGGGCAATTATGGGAATGATAGAGGCTCTTCATAGAGGGGTGCATGCATTTATTCCATCTACGATGGAAATTTTATATAATAAAATTTACAAGCTTTTCATTGAAAGGAAATTTGAAAAAGCAAGAAACCTTTTTTATGAAATGCTTCCAGCTCTATCATTTGCTCACCAACATATTGATATTTCAATCAAATTTTATAAAACTTTAAGGGTACGAGAGGGAATCTTTGATTCTAATTTTTGTAGGTTACCAATAAAAGATTTTGATCAAATTCAAAATGATGAAGCAAAAATACATTTAGACAAAATTATTAAATTGCAGAATAATTTATCAAATAATTAAACATTTTCTCTCAAAGACGTAACTATAAACACAAAGTAATTTACAAAAATTCCCCAATTTATATAGAGGCCTATGGCCTCTATTTTTTATTGTTTGTTAGTTTTTGCATAAGATATATAATACTGTTTCCCTACTACATCAGAGTTTTATTAAATGCAAAATAATGTCCTTTTAGGAATAGGTCTAATGGTGGTAACGACTTTTATGTTTTCGACCATGGATGGAGTTTCAAGATATCTCGCAGAAAATAATAATGTATTCACCATTGTTACAATGAGATATTGGTTTGTTGCCATTATCATGGCAATTTCATGCTTGTTAGTAAAAGATAGCTTTAAAAAGTTATTGTATACTAAACAGCCTTTTACTCAATTTTCAAGAGGACTTATATTATCATTAAATAATTGTTTAGTAGTTTATACATTCACACTATTAGGACTAGTTGAAACACATGCAATTATAGCATGCTATCCTCTGATAGTAGCAGGTTTGTCTGTTCCATTTTTGGGTGAGAAATTTGGTTGGCGAAGATGGACGGCTATTTTTGTGGGTTTTTTAGGTGTAATTATAATTTTGAGACCAACAACTAACGTAATTTCAGAAGGAGCTATATATGCTCTAATTGGTGCTATAATGTTTGCTGTATACTTAATTCTCACTCGTTATGTATCTAGGCTTGATACTGCTATTACAAGTTTTTTTTGGACAGGGATAGGCGGATCTGTCACGATGACTATTATTAGTTTTTTTATTTGGGAAGATATATTAAGAGAAGATCTTCTTTGGCTACTAATAATGTGTCTTTTAAGTGCGAGTTCTCATTTCATGATGGTCAAAACTTTACAGGTGGCGGAAGCTTCGGTTATCCAGCCATTTTCATACTTACAATTAGTTTTTGGGTCTATAATTGGCGTAACAATTTTTTCAGAAAGTATTGATTTAATGATAGTCTTTGGTGCTATTATTGTTATAGGTGCTGGCCTTTTTACAGCCTGGCGAGAGTATGTAAAAAAACAAATAAGTTAATAGTCAAACAGATTTGACAAACAAGAAGTAAAATGGGTTTATTAAATTTTGTGAGGTTTAATTATGTCAAAAGAATTTTTAGGAAAAACTTCAAGTAAGTATCCTATCCCTAAAACTATGAAAGCTTGGGTTTTAGGTGATCCTAATGAGATATCTTTAATAGATAAACCAGTAGAGATGCCTGGAAAAGCCGAGGTTCTAGTTAAAATTGACGCTGTAGCCATTTGTGCGACGGATCTTGATGTAATTAGCCATGGCCCACCAGCTTTAATTGAGGGAGGCTTGCCGTTTAATAAAAATTTTACTCCAGGTCATGAGTATATGGGCACTGTTGTTGCCTTGGGGCCTTCAGTGGATGAGTTTGAAATTGGTGATAGGGTGACTGTAGAAATTCATTCTGGATGTGGACAATGTAAAAGATGTCGTATGGGCATGTATACATCTTGTCACAATTATGGACTTAATTATGGAAACGTTAACAAAGGACATAGAGCAAACGGATTTACAACCGATGGTGGTTTTAAGCAATTTGCTGTTAACAATATAAACACCTTGATTAAAGTTCCAGATGATATGACTGACGAAGAAGCTACTCTAGTTGTAACTGCAGGAACAACTATGTACGGGCTAACAGAATTGGGTGGGTTGATAGCTGGTGAAAGTTTAGTAGTTATAGGACCGGGCCCTATAGGATTGTTAGGTGTTGCTGTCGCAAAAGCATTAGGTGCTGGTCCTGTTATACTAATTGGTACTAGAGATAGTCGTCTGGAAATAGGTAAAAAACTCGGAGCAGACCACACTTTAAATGTAAAATCAGAGAAAAATATTGTAGAGGCAGTTAAATCAATTGTCGGCAAAAAGGGAGTTGACTATGTGGTTGAATGTGCAGGAACAGAGCAAGCGCTCAATGACGCAATTATGATGACCAATAGGGGAGGTAAAATTTGTCTAGCAGCTTTCCCTCATGAGTCAGTTAAAGTTAATATTCCTCATATGGTAATAAATAATATTTATATGTTTGGGATTAGGGGAGAAGGGAAAAGTGCAACTCATAGAGCTATGGAGTTTATGAAACAAAAAAGGTTTAATGCAAAACTTGTCCATACTCATACATTTGATCTTAAAGATCTTCCAACAGCCCTAAAATATGCTAGAGAAAGAATTGATGACGCTATTAAAATTGTAATTAGGCCTTGGAGTTAAATTTTTAATAACTCTAAATTTTTTAGAAGATTGGATAAGGCTTTTTTCTATTACTTAATTGGTTTTTACAACTTTACCTATGAAAGGAAGATGCCTATTGTCTTGAGCATAGTCAATTCCGTAGCCAACTACAAATTCATCAGGTATGTCGAAACCAACCCATTTGCCCTCAACATCTGTTTCTCTTCGAGAATACTTATTTAATAAACAACATATTTCTAAACTTTTAGGTTTGCGGTTCTTAAGCAACTTTACAACTTGACTAAGTGTATGCCCTGTATCAATGATATCCTCAACCAATAATACGTCGAAATCTTTTATATCAGTGTTAAGATCATTAAGTATTCGAATATTTTGTGAGGATTCCATAGAGTTGCCATAACTGGAGGCTGTAATAAAATCTACTTCAACAGGAATTTTTAATTCACGTACTAAGTCTGCAATGAATATGAATGAGCCTCTTAAAAGCCCTACAACTAATAACTTATTTGTTTGACTATAAAAGTTATTTATTTCATTTCCAAGTTCAGTAATACGTTTTTTAATTTCATCTTCTGAAATTAAACTCTCTACTTTATAGGAAAAATTAATTTTGCTCATTTTTATATCCAGATAATTCTTATGTTTAATCAATAACAAATTATGTTATGAATTAATTTAAAGAACAAAGTTATAAAATTCATCATTTATTTTTAGGAGATAGACTTGTTAGTTTTAATAACTGCAGCGATATTGAGTTTTATGATATTTTTTCCATTGGTCGTTGCTACTTCAATTTTTAATGTTTTAAGTGAAAAGCAAGCATCAACATTTCTAAGAACTTTTTTCCCGAAATATTATTTATATGGATTTTGTTTGAGTATTTTGGGGCTTATTACTTCAATGCTGAAAGATGAAATGGTTTCTATAATTTTTTTCATTTTTATGAGTACTACTTTTGTTTTTTTAAGGCAAATTCTAACGCCAATGATCAATAAAGCAAAAGATGAAATTAAAGAAACTAAATTTAATAAATTACATAAACTTTCTGTTTTAATAAATTTTTTCCAAATTGTTTCGTGTATTATTCTCTTATTAATTTACTTAAAATAAATCTTGTAGTTCCTCCTCTAGAAAATTCTATTGTATTTGATATTGTTTTAGCTGAATATTTAGATTATTGATCTTTTAGAACTAAAAAAATTATTTATTTTGTTACTCATATGAAAACTAAATCATTACTAAAAAGAAATTATAATCATCAGCCTCTTGTTGATTATCCTGATTACAAATCGAGTTTATTGAGAGCACCCAAACAAGAAAAAATATTTTTCCCTTCAACCTCTTCAGAAATTTCTGGTCCAGTTTTTAATAGAGATATTATTGGGAAAAATGATAATGATTTGACCGTAAATTTTTCAAAAAATAATAAAAGTCCAATAGGCCATAAAATACTCGTTTATGGAACTTTAAAAGATCAATATTCAAATCCAATTGAAGGAGCGCTTATAGAAATATGGCAAGCTAATGCTGCTGGAAAGTATCTTCATCCAAATGATAAGACTTTGACACCTATAGATCCCAACTTTGCTGGTTGTGGTAGGTGTATAACCCAATCAGACGGGACGTACGATTTTTTTACAATCCAGCCAGGTCCATATCCCTATCCCAACCGTGGTGTTGAGTGGAGACCAATGCATATCCATTTCTCAGTTTTTGGGAAAAGCTTTGGACAAAGACTTATTACACAAATGTATTTTGAGGGTGATCCACTAATAAAACTATGCCCTATGGTAAATTCTATACCTGATCAAAAAGGAATAAATGGATTAATTGGAAAGCTAGACACATCAAAAGCTAGTAGCCAAAATATACTTGCTTACAAATTTGATATAATTTTAAGGGGCTCAAACCAAACATATTTTGAAAATCGTAAAGAAGGGCTTTAGGTTGGATAATTCAAAAGAAATATTTCAAGAAACATCTTTCCAAACTGCAGGTCCATTTCTTCACATAGGATGTATGCCAAACTCAATTGGCATTAAAGGAATTTATAGCCATGATATTGGAATAAGACCTTTTGAGGGAACTAACGATAATTTAATAACCATTCAGGGTTCTGTTTACGACGGTAATGAAGAAGCGCTCGACGATGTGCTACTAGAGACTTGGCAAAGTGATAAAGACGGTAAGTATTCAAGTGATAGAGGATTTGCAAGATTTGCTCCAGACAAAATAACAAAACAATTCAAACTCACAACAGTAAAGCCTGGGTTGGTTAAGAATTTTGATGGTTCTATACAAAGTCCCCATATCTTATTATCTCTTTCATCTAGAGGATTGAATATGACGTTAAATACAAGAATATACTTTGAAGATGATGATCTTACAAATGACCCTCTAATGGCATTAATAAGAAAAAGAAAAAACAATATAGATTCATTAATTGCAAAAAAAATTAATAAAACTAATTATATATTCAACATATTTTTGCAGGGTAAAAACGAAACTGTTTTTTTAGATATATAATCTGATTTAATTATTATGGAGACTTTCTTGGCCAGATCTAATTTTATGATGAAGTATTATAAAAACTATAAAGAAGAATTAGATATTGTTAATGAAGAGAGTAAAAATTTCAAACCTAAGAAATGGTGGGCTTATTTTCTATTTTATTGCTACTTGGTATTTTATGGTTATATTTTTTGGATGGAACCACTACCTATGCCAACAGGTTAGTTTTAAATGATAGATAGCGGTGTATCAGCTTCTTGGGAACCAGGAGAAATTATTTATGAAGCGGGTAGTCATCCCCAAGAAGCATATCTGATTTTGGAGGGTTTCGTAAATATTGAAACTAAGGATGGACTAAAATTAAACAAATTAGGTGTTGGAGAAATTTTCGGTGAAAGTTCAATACTTCTTAATATTCCAAGGACAGTTACAGTAAGAGTTTGTGATCAAAAATTAGTAGCAAAAAAAATACCTAAATCATTTTTTACTAAAATGATGAAATCGAATGTTATTTTGGGAGCATTGATTAGAAAAACTCAAATTAGATTATTAGATTCTAATAAACAAAGTAATGAATTGGCAAATGAGTTGTCTTTATTACTCGACCAATTATCATCTCAATCTAGTCCTAAGAAGAATATTCTTGAAGAAAGAATAAAAAAAATAAGATCAAATATAAATAAGATACAGCAAAATATAGAGATGTAATTTTACGATAATATAAAACTTTTGTAATTTTCTTGTTTTATTTCTTCACAAATTTTTGCATATTTTGGAAGTCCACCTGCATATGGCATAAACACTCTAGGCTTTCCTGGAATGTTGGCTCCTAAATACCAAGAATGTTTTACAGTTGGCAGAAGTGTTTTATTGGCTACGGTATTAACTTCTTCACCCCATTTCTTAGATTTTTCTTCACTGGGTTCTATAGTGCTATAATTATTTTCAATAATGAATTGGATACAATCTCTTATCCATTCTACATGTTGTTCAATCGCCATGGGCATATTTGTTAAAACTGAAGGGCTTCCTGGGCCAGTTACTGTAAACAAATTAGGAAAACCTGGGATTTGGAGACCTAAGAAAGTTTTTGGTCCTCCTTGCCATACTTCATTAAGTTTAACATTATTTTTCCCTGTAATATTCATCTTAATAAGGGGGCCTGTCATAGCATCGTAACCGGTTGCAAAGACAATTGTATCAAGTTCATAGTGATTATTCTTAGTTTTGATGCCACTTTTGTCTATATATTCGATTGGATCAGATTTTAAATCTACTAAGTCAATGTTATCCCTATTGTAGGTTTCAAAATAATGACTGTCGATTGGTGGTCTTTTACATGCATAAGGATGATCAATATCAGATAAAACTTTTGCGAACTTCTTATTTTTCACTATTTGATTAATTTTATTTTTAATAAAATCAGAGGCTGTTTTGTTAGCGTTTAAATTAGTAGTAAGATCATTAAAAGTAGCTCTAAACTGAAGGCCACCTTTTTCCCAAGCTTTTTCGTAAATTGAATTGATCTCATTCTCGTCAACATCAGAAACTAATCTTTCAGATATTTCAAAAGGGTGCCCATTAGGTGTTTTTTTAACAAGTTTTCTATAAGAATCTAAATTCTCTTTTACATGTTTTTTAAACTCTTCTGTAAGAGGTTTGTTTCTAGCGGGAATACTGTAGTTTGCAGTTCTCTGGAAGACTGTTAGATGTTTAGCCTCATGGGCGATAACTGGAACTGCCTGAATTCCTGTTGAGCCTGTTCCTATTTGACCTACTTTTTTATTTACAAAAGAAACACCTTTATGAGGCCATTCTCCTGTGTGGTAATACTCACCATCAAAATCTTTAAGACCTTTTATATTAGGTATATTAGTATTAGATAAACATCCTACAGCAGTAATTAAAAATTTTGATCTAAAGTTATAATTATTATTAGTGATAATGTTCCACTGTTTAGTATTATGATCAAATGCTGCACTAGTTACTTTTTCATGAAAAAGAATATCTTTTTTTAAATCAAATTTGTCTGCAACAAAATTCATATAGCTTCTTATTTCTGCATGACCTGGATATCTCTCCGTCCAAGTCCATTCTTTTAATAATTCATCAGAAAAGTAATAAGAATACGCATGACTTTCTGTATCACACCTGGCCCCAGGGTATCGGTTCCAGTACCAAGTTCCACCAACATCTCCACCTGTTTCTAGTACTAAACAATTTAAATTTAATTGGTCCCTTAAGCATATAAGTTGATATAATCCAGAGAAGCCGGCACCAACAATAATCGCGTCATATTCAATATTATTTGCGTTCTGATAATTCATTATTCTTCACTTAAAATTATTTAATATGTTAAAAGATAAACTTGCAGATAGTCAAGAATTCTTAGTATATAAAGTTATTTCGTTTTGAGGTTTTGTATTATGGATCCAGTTAGTCAAGGTGCATTTGGAGCAATTTTTTCTCAGACTATTAGTAATAAAAAGAAACTTCTTGTTGGATCCATACTTGGATGTATGGCTGGTATGGCACCTGATTTAGATATTTTTATTAGGTCTGATACAGATCCTCTTCTTAAATTGGAATATCATAGACAATTCACACATGCCCTAATTTTTATTCCGATAGGAGCTTTCCTAGTAGCTTTGTTTTCAAGATTGTTATTTAAGAAATATTTGAGCTGGATTGAGACATATATTATTTGTCTTATTGGTTATGCAACGCATGGTTTGCTTGATGCGTGTACAAGTTACGGCACACAGCTTCTCTGGCCATTTTCTGATGTAAGGATTTCTTGGAATAATATCTCAGTAGTTGATCCATTTTTAACTATACCTATTTTAGTTTTTTTAATAATAGCGATCATAAGAAAAAACAAATTTATGTCTTTCTTAGGTGTTTTATATATTTTTTTGTATTTAGGTTTTGGAGTACTTCAGGCAAATAGAGCTGAAGAAGTTGGTAACAAGATTGCGTCAATTAGAGGTCATGAAAAAATTGGATTAACTATAAAACCAAGTTTAGGAAATTTATTTTTATGGAAAGCAATCTATGAAGATAAAGGTTTCTATTATGTTGATGCAGTAAGGTTATTTACTGAAAAAGAATATTGTGAAGGAACCAAGATTAAAAAATTTAATAATTTAACTGACTTAAATGATCTCAATAAAAAAAGTCAGCAATATTTAGACATCAAAAGATTTAGTTGGTTTTCACAAGGTTATTTAGGTGTTGGTAAAGAAAAAAATATTATTACAGATGTAAGATACTCTGCGGTTCCAAATGAGGTCGATGGTTTATGGGGTATAAAAATTGACACATCTAAAAATCATACAGAACATGTTGATTGGATAGTCAATAGAAGTGATTACAGAACAAAATGGAAAAGATTCTTTAATTTATTATTAGGCAAAGGCTGTAAAAAAATCAGTTAAGTGAAATCAATCTCAGACAAGCTCTTAAAATCTTTTGTTTTAAATATATTTTCCACGAATGAATTTAGTTTAGCTATTTCATCTTTTTTGATGCCAGCAAAATTTAAATTTGCATGAAATTTTTGTTTAACTTCTTCAAAACTTAGTGGATCCTTCTTGCCGCCTCTTAAGCACGGTTGATTTGCAGATAAAATGTCTCCATTTTTTTTGAAAATCTTAATATTACCACTATAGTTTTTTGGATATTCATCATTAGGGTTAATTTCGTAACTAATTTTTGATGTTAACTTTATAAGCTCCAAATCTTTTAAACGACTGTCTGTGAATTCTTTTAAGCCAGCAACACCATCTAATAAGCCAACAGCAATACAATAAGGCACAGAAAATTTAGCTCCATATGGAGAGGATGGTTTCTGTTTTTCTTCAAGTGGTTCCCATAACCTATGAACAGTACCTTCACCTACTTGAGCAACTATCTTCTCTATCTCTTCAATATTTTCTATTTTATCTCTTAATTTTATTGCGCAGTCGATAAAAGGTTGAGCCATAGTTCCACAAGCGTAAGGTTTAATAGCTAAGTTTGTACATTCCCAACGACTACCTAATTGATCGGTTATATGCGAAAAGTCCGGTTCAATAGTATCTTTAGCAAAACTGCTGAAAGCACCATGTTTACCTTCAAATACTGTTCTAGGACCTAGAAATCCTGATTTTGCAATATTAGCAGATTGGTAGCCACAGCCAGCTGCCCATCCTGGGTGAAGCCGTTTAGTAGACGTTCCTTCTGCCAAGTATTCTATTATACCTGACGCCATGCTACCAACAATACCCAAGGCTGAGCTCATTTGTTTTATATCACTACCTATTACTGAAGAAATACCAATAGAAGATCCAAAGGCTCCAAAAATTGCTGTTGGATGAAAGCCTTGCCTGTGGACTGCTGTTGGTGCAACAAGAGCTAGTCTGCAAATGAGTTCGGAACCAATTGCTAACCCTCTTAAAAATTCCTGGCCAGATAAATTATTGGTTTGTGCGACAGATAACATCGCAGGCACCATAACAGCCCCAACATGAACAGGAGTACCTTCAAATGTATCGTCAAAATCTTCACCATGGACAGATGTTCCATTAATAATAGATGCATTAAATGGGGAGGTTTTGTGTTCATGGCCAACTAAAACACAATCACCAATTTCTTTGAGAGCATCAATTAGGCTAACTACATATGGCTCTTTTTTAGCAGAAGCCATTAAACCAAATGCGTCCATAACAATTATTTGTAATTTTTGTTGAACATTTTCTGGAATATCATTGTTTTTTAGATTAAATGCCCACTCAGAATAATTCTCGGCAATAGAAGTATAGTCATTTTTCATATTACAAAATTATCTATTTAATTATTTTTAGAGAAAAATTTTGTCCAAAAAGGCGATGATAAACTTAAAAAAGTTAGAACAAAAAATAACAATACAACTGGACTTTCTAATAAAGCAAAAAAGTTATTATCATGAATAATCATTGATTGAGAAAAACTCTCTTCAACTAATTTTCCTAATATTAGCCCCATTACTAGAGGGGCAGCAGAAAACCCATGTCTATCCATAAAGTAACCGATTAGTCCAGCCGCAAGCATTACCCAAACATCGAACATAGACGAAGCAAAAGAGTATGATCCAATCATTGAGAAAATAAATACAGCAGGCCACAATAATTTCTTAGGAATAAAAGCCACTAAGGAGAAAAATTTTGCCCCTACTAAACCTATAAATAAAAACCCAAGATTGGCAATCAGCATCGCGCCAAAAATTGCATACACAAACTCTGGCGTTTCACTAATTAAATACGGACCTGGTCTAAAGCCATGCAT
Organism: Candidatus Marisalimonas marina; assembly: GCA_038131365.1. Taxonomy (GTDB): domain Bacteria; phylum Pseudomonadota; class Alphaproteobacteria; order Puniceispirillales; family Marisalimonadaceae; genus Marisalimonas; species Marisalimonas marina. The sequence goes on from JAYPPH010000002.1 coordinate 284,405, forward strand.
GATTAAAGCTGCAAGAATTAGAGCAGTTGATCCGCTTCCAGGAATTCCTAAGGCTAATGTTGGTACCATAGCGCCGCCTGCAGCTGCGTTGTTAGCAGCTTCAGGGCCTGCAATACCTTCGGGAGAACCCTTTCCAAATTTATCTTTATCCTTAGACCATCTTCTTGCTTCATTGTATCCTATTATTGCAGCAACTGTAGAACCTTCGGCTGGAAGTATACCAATAAAAGTTCCAATACCTGATGATCTCAGAATTGTATATTTTAGTTTTTTCAATTCTAATAGTGATGGAAGTCTAAGAGCCTTTGCCTGAATCCGGTCAACAACAGCATTTAATTTTTCAGATTGCTTAAACAATTCACTGACAGCAAACAATCCTATTAAAACAGGGACAAAATGAATGCCTTCATCCAAGTCTGGAATATCAAATGTAAATCTCTCAACGCCAGTTGTTAAATGAATTCCAATTGTACCAATAAGAACACCAACTAACCCGGATATAAGGTTTCTCAAGGAGGACTTTCCACTCATAGAAGCAAGCATTGACAATGCAAAAACTGCTAGACCAAAGTACTCGGCTGGTCCAAATTCTAATGCTAATTTTGCCAATAATGGTGCCGCAAAAATAAAAACAATTAAACTAAAAATACCTCCAAAAACACTTGATACTGCTGCAAGTCCTAATGCTCTTCCAGGTTCACCATTTTTAGCCATTGGATAACCATCTAATGCAGTTGCCACTGCTGGGGGAGCACCTGGTGCATTAATTAAAATGGCTGTTATAGATCCTCCGAAAGTGCCAGCACAATACAAGGCAGCCATCATAGCTATAGCGGCAACTGGATCTAAAGAAATTGTAAAAGGGATCAAAAGTGCAATTGCCATTGGAGAACTTAGGCCAGGTAAAGCTCCGACTAAAACACCAATTAAAACTCCTGATAAAATTAAAATTATATTCTGAAATTCTAGTAATAATCCAATACCTTTTATTATGTCTTCCAAATTTTAATCCCCTTAACTTTTAATAAGATCTAATAACCCTGGTTCAAAATGGACACCTAAAATTATATTAAATAATACAATTACAAATAACGGGAAACCAATTATGTAAGGTATTAAAACCTTTAATCTTCTTTCACCCCAATAAATTGGTAAAAAAATACTGACAGCTATTATTGTAAGAGCTGCCCCTAAAATTTGTGAAGAAGCTATGATAGTAGATAAAATAACCATAGTGCCGATAGTCGGTATTGGTACTGGATTTTTCCTAGAAGAATCAATATTTTTCCCACTACGTTTAAGAAAAATATGTTCAAACGGAATTATTAAAACCATTCCAAGGATTATAACCAGTAAAATTTGAGGAAACATTTCTGGAGGAATGTTATTAGCAAATAAATCTGGGACTTTCTCAAATTTAGTGGTTTCAAACCATAAAAATGCAATAATCAAAGTCAATATAATTGCAATTATGGTATCTTTTTTATTTAGTAATGCACCCAATCCCTTGGGTGCATCTTTTTGATTTTCCATTTTAAAAAACCTTTGGTTTTATATTACTTAACTAAACCAAGCTCTTTTAAGGCTGACGCTGCAACTTTGTATTCTTCTTTTAGTTGCTTGTCCCATATTTTTGTTCCAGCAACACTACTGTCAACTGTTAAACCAGCTCCAGCAAGATAAGATGCAAAAACCTCATGTTTCATGGCTTTAACCATAGCTTTTGAAATCTGATCAATGATTGGTTGTGGAGTTGAGGCTAGAACAGCATATCCTCTTGTTGTAGAACATTTTGCCTTAATTCCTTTTTCAAAAGTGGTAGGGACGTCTGGGTAATCTTTAAGCCTATTTTCTGCCATAACTGCCAGAGCTCTAAAGCTACCATCTGCTACTTGGTTAGCCGCCTCACTTACGTTTGGTAAAGTAGCATCTATTTTACCAGCCATTAGGGCTTGTACCATTTGAGCACCTGAACCAAATGGTACGACTTTAAACTTAATACCAGCTTCTTTTGCAAATTGAGCTAAACCAATATGCTCTGTTCCTCCTATTTGGGCAACACCCCAGTTTAGTGGTGCTTTTTTGGAGGCTGCAACTAGATCCTCTAATGTCTTATATTTCCCTTTTCCTGATACTGTTATGAACGTTGGGTCATCCATTGCTCTAGCAACTCCAACGATATCATCAATCTTCATATTAGACTTACCTCTTGCCATTGTATAAAGATGTGATTGTGTTAAAGCCATAATAGTATAGCCATCGGCAGGCTTTGTTAGAACATAGTTCTGGGCTTTAGCACCTGAACCACCTCGTTTAGCAACTATAGAAATGTCAGTTCCCAAATTACGTCTTGTTCTAATTGAGACCATTCTAGCAGTTGTGTCTGTTCCGCCACCATACTTAGCATGAATTACTAATTCTATTGGCTTGTTAGGATACTTGTCAGCAGAAGCTGTAGATACCAAACCAATTGTAGTTAATCCAGCTACCGCAAAAGCCCCCAGGCTAGCCTTCATGATATTTCTTCTAAAAGAATTTTTAAATTCTGTCATAATAATCTCCCCATAAAATATTATAACTTTAGTCTGCAACTGAATCTTAAATTAATCAACAATTCTTTATTATTAACTTTAGAACATTAATTAATTCTCTTTTATGCTGAAATTTTCATATCACCTTTTATTTGTGTTCTGTGCATTATCCTTCTTGTGTCTGGATCAAAGGCATCTCTTTTGTGGAGCACATTTAAATTTTTCCACATCAACAAGTCTCCTTTTTCCCAGTTCTGTGTCCAGGTAAACTTCTCATCTGTCGCGTGTTCCCAGATTTCATTTAATAAATCTTCACTCTCTTCTAATTCTAAACCAACTATATAGGCGTGGGGTCTTCGTCCAAGGAATAATAGTTTTTTATTCGTAATTTTATCAGTTATTACCATTGGGTGTCTGGCTCCTGGCGTTTCAGAAGGGTCATTCACTTCTGAATATCCTTTCCTTAGCATCCCTGCACTATTATGAGCAGAGTCATGAATTAAAATCCTACCATCAATTTTTTGTTTAAGCTTTTCAGGTAATTCACTATAAGCTAGTGCCATGTTAGCAAAATGTGTATTACCTTGGTTTTCTGGAACTTCAAGTGCATAAAGAATTCCAGCTTTTGGAGGTGTCTCCAAGTATGTCATATCAGCATGCCATACTGCCTCCCCGTCTCCTAAATTCCCTATTGGCGTGCCTTTGTCATTCTTTACATTAGAAATTACATTAATTTCAGGAAATTCTGGTAAAAAAGTTATGCCGTATGGGTTAGGTCCCGGAGGGTCAAGTTCACCAAAATATTTACTAAAATTTATTAATTTAGGGTCATCAAGGTTTTGATTTTTAAAAACTAAAACCAGCCTCTCATTCCAGGAATTATTGATAAAATTAATTTCATCTTTGGTTAATTTATTGCCAATATCTAGTCCAACAATTTCTCCACCCAAACTTCTGTCGCTCTTAATTAATTTCATAATAAATTTTCCTAAATTATTTATTTATAAATGGTCTCGCTAACGATACTGTATTTTTCTAATTTATCACTGTCAATTTCAAGGTTCCAATTCTTTGGTATGATTAAGTAACCATTATCAAATTTAAGAGGATTTAATAAAATTCGCGCTTCAGGTTTAATTTTTATAAAGCCGTTATATTCACCAGCATTATCTATCAACTCATTTGCAATTCTAGCTTCCATCCAACAGTTGATTTCAGTCCCTAACCCATCCCCAAGTACAATTTTCAACCCTAAATTATGAGCAACTTTTATGGCCTCAATTAATTTAACTACAGACACAAATCTTTTTAATTTCAATTTACATAATTTCACACCTTCAATTTTAGATGCTTTTTTAATATCACTAATATTGCAAATTGGTTCATCTAGCATTATTGGAACCCTTGAGGATTTTGCAACAGCGGCATTTGCTTCCCAATCATTTGCATTACAAGGTTGTTCAAATAATTCTATATAATCTGGTCTTAGTCCTTTAACAAACTGACATCCCTCATCTTCTGAATAGCCACGATTAGCATCTATTCTAATTTTGGCTCTTCCGTTAATATGATTTTGAATATGACTAATTTTTTTTAGATCTAACTTAACATCCTTCCCAACTTTTACTTTAATAGTTGTAAACCCCTGCTCGATTACTTTATCTAACTCTTCTTTTATTTCTCCTTCCTCTTCTGCATTGAACGAAGTCAGCAATTTAAGCTTCAGGGGGTTTTTGTTAGCTAAAATATTTTGTTTACCCAGCATTTCAATCGCTGTGTAGATGGCGCTAGATGCAACAATACTAATTGAAGAATGTGTCATAATAATTTCTTTAGCATCACAGAAACTTTTGTTCAGAATCAATTTTGAGATAATCCTAGCATAAGTCCATCCGCCATCTCTTGTTTCACTACTAGAGCCCGGTGATATGTGCTGTTCACCCCATCCTTCATTTCCATGATTATCAACAACATGTACTAATAAGGGTTCAAAAGAGTAAAAGGTATTATAAGATAGTTTATAGGGTTTTATCAAAGGTACATTGAGTCTATAAAGAGTAATTTTAGATATAGTATTACCTTGATCCTTCATAAAAATTCCTCATGCTCTTATTATAAATATATTAACAATAAGAAAAAATTATATAATATAAATTAATATTAATTTTTCTTAAAAAGGAGACTAAATGCCAATTTATAGTTTAGGTGAAAAAAAACCTCAATTACCTGAAGAAGACTTATATTGGGTTGCGCCAGATGCGCATGTTATAGGAAACGTAATTTTAGGGAAAGATGTTGGAGTTTGGTTTGGTTCAGTTTTAAGAGGCGATAATGATGTTATTAAAATTGGGAATGAAACAAACATTCAAGAAAACACTATAATTCATGTAGACCCAGATTGTCCTGTAACAATTGGTGATAACTGTACTATTGGACATAATGCAATTATTCACGGATGTACGATTGGAAACAACTCATTAATAGGGATGGGTGCTACTATATTAAATAATGCAAAGATAGGGAATAATTGTTTGGTTGGTGCTGGAGCTCTGGTAACTGAAAACAAAGAGTTTCCTGATGGCTCTCTAATTGTTGGGTCTCCAGCTAAAGCTGTAAGAGAGTTAAGTCAAGAAATGATTGAAAATATGACAAGGTCATCAAAGCATTATGTGGCCAATTTTAAAAAATTTAAGGAAGAAATGGTTCTAATTAAATAATATTTTCTTTGCTTAAATTATTTATCTGATCGTCATTATACCCAAGTTTGGAGAGTATTTCTTTATTATGTTCTCCTAGCTTGGGAGCCCTTTTAATATTGGCAGGGGTCTTAGAAAATTTCCACGGGGTTCCATGCACTTTCATATTTTTGTTTAGTTCTGGATACCAAACCTCAGTTACGTAATTGTTTTCTTTAATATTTGGATCATTGGAAGCTTCTAACATAGTGTTGACATGAGTTGAGATCATATCAGCTTTCCTTAAAATTGAAATCCAATGATCTCTTTTATTAGTGGAAAACAATTCTGCAAGCCTATTTAATATTTTGTTTTTATTTTCCTCTGACTCAAAAGCAAGTCCAAGATCAATTAAGTTTTCTTTTTCCAAAGTTTCAAAAAAGTTGAGAGCTTTCATAGCTTCAAGCCAGTCTTTGGGATCAAGTTGCATCGCAAATGGTTTTCCATCTATATCATTAAAACAAGCTGCAATTCCTGGACGCTCTCTAGTACCATTAATTCTTGCGCCAGTTATTGGAGGTTTATTACTCCACATTGCAGTTGTCATCGTCCAGCCAAGAAGTCTGAAAGCGCTTCCGACAAGAGACGTTTCCAGTTTTTGACCTTTACCTGTTTTTTGTGCATTGATATAGGCAGCTAAAATTCCTCCAAATGTAAGGATGGCACACGTTTCATCTGCAACTGAGGCCACACCAGTTCTTAGGTTGTTGCCTGGTATAGAATAAGCCTCAGCAATACCACTTAATGCTTGTCCTACGGCATCTGTTCCAGGAAGATGGCCATCCGGTGCATCGGGTCCATAAGCGGAAACAGAAGCGTAGACTATTTTGGGGTTTATTTTGCTTAGAGTGTCATAATCAAAGTTTAATTTTTCTGCCACACCTGGTCGAAAATTCTGTCCAAAAATATCGGCATCCTTGACTAAATCATGGAGAATTTTCTGTCCTTTTTCTGATTTAAGATTAAGAGTTAAGCTTTTAACACCTCTGTTGTTTGTTTCAAAAAATGACCCAGTTGACCCCATTAAATAGCCGGAGCCTCTATTCATATCGCCTTTCCCAGGAGTTTCAATTTTTATTACCTCTGCTCCGAGATCAGCCATAAGCATGTATGGAACAGTTCCTGCTTGTGCAGTTGAGCATGCAACTATTTTAAGACCTGATAAAGCTCCGTTATTTTCCGTCATTTTTAACCTCTAATTTTCTTCAAGTTTTGGCATGTTATATCTGTCTTCTGGTTTTAACCAACCTTTGAAATTAGGTTTCCTTTTTTCTGCAAAAGCTCTTCGGCTTTCCATTCTGTCCTCTGTGTCTCCATGCAGATGTAACTTTTCAGCTAATGCTAAAATATTTGGACTTATTTTGGGAGCCATATGTTTCATCATGTAAAGTGTGTTAACCCTAGCAGCAGGAGGTAATGTAAGGAGATGTTCTGCCATGGAGTAGGCTTCAGGCATTAGGTTTTCAGCTTCTACTAGTCTATTGACAAAGCCTACTTGATGCATTCTCTCTGCTGATATTCTGTATCCAAATGCCATTTCAGTTGCAATTGGGTGAGGCAAGTTTCCATAATGACCGTGATTATATCCACCAAGAAGCCAACGTTTTGCCTCTGACATTTCAAAAATAGCTTCTTTTACAGCTACCCTTAAATCACATCTTTCAACTAGCATAAAGCCACCACCCATAGCAAAACCGTTAACAGCAGCTATAACTGGCTTTTGAAGAGCGCCTGTTTGAAAAGGATCAACTAAATTTTCTTCCACAAACTCTTTTGGTGACCCAGGTATACCTCGATCAATTGATTCTTTCATATCCTCGCCAGCACAAAAACCTCTACCTGTGCCAGTTAAAATGGCTACTTCAAGATCATTATCTTCATGGAATCTATTAAAAGCTTCTGCCATTCCTGTGCGAATGACTGTGCTTAGAGCATTTAATCTCTCAGGACGATTAAGTCTAATAGTTATTATTTGGCCGTTTATTTCTGTTTCAACAAAACTCATATACCAACTCCTCAATTAAAAACAGCAGGAGTATTTTATATACTAAAAAATCTTGCAAGTCATCGATATAAAACCATAATCATATTTGTAACTTGTGTTTTGATAATAGGGGATAGAATTAATGAAAACTAGAGCTGCTGTCGCTGTTGAGGCTGGTAAACCACTTGAGATTATGGAGGTGGACCTAGAAGGTCCTAGAGAGGGTGAGGTTTTAGTTGAAATCAAAGCAACAGGTATTTGTCATACCGATGAGTTTACACTCTCAGGCAGTGACCCAGAGGGACTCTTTCCTGCAATTTTGGGTCACGAAGGCGCAGGTGTTGTTAAAGAAGTTGGGAAAGGGGTAACTTCTTTAAGAGAAGGTGACCACGTTATTCCTCTATATACCCCTGAATGTAGGGAGTGCGAATATTGTTTACATCCCAAAACAAATTTATGTCAGGCTATTAGAACAACTCAAGGAAAAGGTGTTATGCCTGATGGTACAAGTAGGTTTTCAATAAATGGCAAACCTATCCTACACTATATGGGTACTTCTACTTTTTCAAATTATACTGTAGTACCAGAAATAGCGTTGGCTAAGGTAAACAAAAAGGCACCATTTGATAAAATTTGTTATATTGGGTGTGGTGTCACTACCGGCATAGGCGCTGTTATTAATACGGCTAAAGCTTCCGCGGGATGTAATGCAGTTGTCTTTGGTCTTGGTGGTATAGGTCTCAATGTAATTCAAGGTCTGAGAATGGTTGGTGCTAACATGATTGTTGGCGTTGATATGAATAATAAGAAAGAGGCCTGGGGTAAAAAATTTGGCATGACCCATTTTGTTAATCCAAACGAGGTTAAAGGTGATTTAGTAAATCACCTAGTTGAGTTAACTGGAGGTGGTGCCGATTATTCATTTGAGTGTATTGGGAATGTAGATGTTATGAGGCAAGCTTTAGAGTGTGCTCATAAAGGTTGGGGTGAAAGTATAATTATAGGTGTTGCAGGTGCAGGTCAGGAAATTAAGACCAGGCCGTTTCAATTGGTAACCGGTAGGAGTTGGAAGGGCACTGCTTTTGGAGGTGCTAGAGGCAGAACAGATGTTCCTAAAATTGTAGAGTGGTATCTTCAAGGGAAGATTGATATTGATCCAATGATTACTCACACTCTAGATTTAGAAGATATAAATAAAGGATTTGATTTAATGCATGCCGGTGAATCTATAAGATCTGTTGTTGTTTTCTAATGAAAAAATTGTCATCAAGTATTTCTTTTGGGGGAACTCAGTCAGTTTTTTCTCATTATTCTGATATTAATAAATGTGAAATGACTTTTGCTGTTTTCACTCCTCCTAAAGTTAAAAACCCGCCAGTTTTGTGGTATTTGTCTGGGTTAACATGCTCTCATTTGAATGTAATGGAAAAAGGGGAGTATAGAAAAAAAGCGTCTGAGCTTGGCATGGTTATAATTTGTCCAGATACAAGTCCAAGAGGTGAGCATGTACCGGATGAAAAAGATAACTGGCAGTTTGGATCGGGTGCAGGTTTTTATTTAGATGCCACCATGGAGCCTTACAAAGAAAACTATAATATGTATAGTTACATTAAGGATGAACTTCCTGAACTTATTACTGAGAAATTTGATTTTAATATGAGTAGGCAGGGTATATTTGGACACTCTATGGGAGGTCACGGGGCACTGATATTGGCTTTAAGAAACCCAAAAAAATATAAAAGTTGCTCTGCATTTGCGCCAATTGTTCATCCTTCTACAGCCAGTTGGTCAAGTGAAGCTTTTAAAAAATATATTGGTCCAAACAAAGAAAAATGGGAACTTTATGATAGCGTGGATTTAATTAAAAAAGGACACTGTTTTCCAGAAATTCTAATAGACCAGGGAGAAGATGATAGTTTTTTGAATGATGGTTTAAGACCATGGCTTTTAGAGGAGGTTTGTAAGAAATCTAAAATAAAACTAAATTTGCGTATGCAACCAGGTTATGACCATTCCTATTTCTTTATATCAACTTTTATGTCAGACCATTTAATGTGGCACAAAGAGAGGATTTAAAATTTAATTGGGAGGTATTGAATAGGTTAGTGAGGCATGGGCTACAGCCTCATCAATTCCTTCAGAGTAAATCAGCACATCTCCGACACTAAGAGTTTTCCCTAATTTTAGAATTCTTGTTTTGCTAATCAAATTTTTTTCGTTTGGCTTTCTTAAAAAATTAATTGAACAGTTTGTTGTTACCGTAAGGCTTTTGGGGCCAATAATATTTAGGGTTGCTAGGTAAAACGAAACATCTGCTAATAAAAACATAGTTGGTCCGGATACTGTTCCACCGGGTCTTAAATGCTCATTTGAAATCTTCATTAGCATTGAAAAATTATTCTTCGCTTACATCAAGTATTTCAAAATTTTTACTTACTTGGGGAAATTCTTGATCCAAAAAATCAGTAAGACTCTGTTTTGTCATAAGCATTTTCATTATAGGATTTTATCTGTTTTTGAGAAGTCTACTGGCCATGGCAGGGGCGGCTCCGAGATAGTTCTTGGGATCAATAATCTCTAGTAACTCATTTTTATTAAAAACGTTTGATATATCATCTTCAGATATCAGAGTGTCTATAAATGGTATATTATTTTTAATTGATTTGCGGCAACAATCATAAACTAAATCATGAGCTACTTGTCTTCCAATATGAGGCGCCAATGCCATCATAACGGCTTCAGCAACTATCAAACCTTTAGTTTGATTTATATTTTTTTTCATATTTTCAGGTGAAATTTCAAGGCCTTCTAAGAGGTATTTAGCAGATCTAAATGATGACGAGGCAATTATAAAACTATTTGGAAGAGCGCTCCATTCTACATGCCATTGTCCAGTTGCTCTCTCATGATCTAATACCATAGCATCGAGCATGGATGAGTGTTGCTCTCGCAATAATTTAGAACAGGCCAACATAATTTCAGAAGAAATAGGATTTCTTTTCTGAGGCATGGTAGACGATGATCCTCTTCCATGAAGGAAAGGCTCTGCAACTTCCTGGATTTCTGATTGCATCATTAGCATAATGTCATATGCAATTTTACCTAGAGAAGCTCCCACAATTGCAAGCCACCCTGTAATTTCACAAAAATTATCTCTAATTGAATGCCAGCTAACATCAGGGACATTAAGATCTAATTCTTTAGCTAAAGCATTTTGTGTTTTTAATCCGTTTTCTTCACCAAGCGATGCTAATGTTCCTGCCGCACCAAAAAATGACAAATGAAAAACTCGGTTTTTTATTTCTTCTAGTCTTTTGATATGTCTATCAATTCCAGATAACCATGTAGAAGCTTTATATCCAAAAGAGACAGGTAAAGCATGCTGTAGATGAGTTCTTCCTGCCATTGGAGTTGTAAGGTGATCTTTAATTATTTTAACTAACGCGTTAGCAATAGCATTTAAATCTGAAGATAGTAATTCTAAACCTTTTCTAATTTGCAGGACGTCTGCTGTATCCATGATATCCTGAGTTGTGGCTCCCCAATGACAATACTGTCCGTATCCATCTTTTACTGCGCTACTCAATTGTTCAACTAATGGAAGGATTGGATAACCAACTATTGAAGTTCTTTTCTCTAATTTTTTCCAATCAATAATGTCAAGTTTGCATGCCTCGGTAATTTTAGCTCCTGCCTCTTTAGGTATGATTCCTAAGCTTGACTGTGATCTAGCAAGGGCAGCCTCAACATTGAGGTAAAATAGAATCGTTTCTTCATCTGAAAAAAGCTTATGCATTTCCTCAGTACCAAACATTTCTCCCCAAATTTTTGAATTAGTTACTAAAGCGGGCATGATCTTTCCTTTATAAAATTATTTTGGGTACCAAGAAGCAGCTCTTTTCTCAAGAAAGCTATTTAAACCTTCAGTAGCCTCTTCTGTCATTCTTTTTTGCGAATGTTCTATGACAAGCTCATTAAATTTCTCTTCAGATAACACGAGATCACTCTCAATTAGACTTCTTCTTTTTGTCATTTCTAAAGCTATCGGCGCACATGAGAGTAAATTTTCAATTATAGGTTTTACAGCTTTCTCAAGTTCACCTGTTTTACAAATTTCATGAACTAAACCCATATCTTTAGCTTGATTAGCATCGAAACGTTCACAAGTTAATGCATATCTTCGAACATTCCTAACCCCAATAGTCGCATTTAGGTGAGGAATAATTATACCAGCCATTACGCCCCACTTAGCTTCGGCGATAGAAAAAATTGCATCTTCACTTGCAATAACAATATCAGCAGCGGCTGCTATTCCAGTACCACCTCCAAAACATCCTCCATGTATTAGAGCTATTGTTGGCTTAGGGAATTCTATAAGACCTCTAATAGCACTTGCGGTCCTCCTGGAAACTTCAATATTTTCTTTTTCGTCTAATTTACCAATCTCTTTAAGCCACTCTAAATCTGCTCCACCTTGAAAATGTTTTCCATTACCTTTAAGGATAACAACTCTTACATCTTTGTTCTCATACAAAGCTGTGAAACTCTTAATAAGCTCAGATATCATTTCTCCGTTGTAAGCGTTATTTCTCTGAGGACGGTTTAATATGACCTCAGCTACACCTCGCTCGTCAATATTTGTCTCTACAATATTTTCACTCATCTTTTACCTTTCGTTTTATTGAATGATATTTTAATTCTTGATGTCTAAAGCAGTTAGTGAAGCGTTTTCTATTGAAAAGGCTCTAAGTCTTATCGAGACTTTAAAATTATTTTTTAAAATATTGCCAATTTTTTTTAAACAATTCTCTTTTTTATTTTTATCTCTGCTTTTTTTTTGACGAAATTTCATTTCACCTAAAATTTTATAATTTGAAGTAAACATTTCAGAGATAACCCAACATATCTGACAATTATCTTGGTTAGCATCAAACTCTTTTACAATAATTTCAACGATGTTTTCTTCGATCTTTCTTAGAGTTTGTTGATTTAAATTATGGTCAATATTCTTATCAATATATAAAGTTAAAGAGGGCATTTACTATTCTATTTATATTAAATTTTTATTCGTTGAAAATCATAGATATTTAATATTATATAACTGTTAACAAATTAATAATAATAAATTTTAGAGGTTCGGCAAATGGATAATGAAGCACTGGATATTAATCATTTAAACAAATGGCTCGGTAATGTAGAGACTGTTACCGATTATATTACGCCAATTGTTGAGCAAAGATACAGAGCTACATTGAACATTGATCCTGGTGACCCAAAGATTGGGGAGGTAGTAACAACTGGTATACATTGGATGCTAGGCTGGAATTTAAAGAAGAATGATGAGTTAGGCGTTGACTCTCACCCGGCAAGAGGGGATTTCCTTCCACCCGTGCCGCTTCCTAGAAGAATGTGGGCTGGTAGCCAAATTAAAGTGAAACAACCTCTCAAGGTTGGTGATACAGTTATCAAAAAATCTAAAGTTGCTGATATCAAGTTGAAGGAAGGTAGAACAGGTCAATTATGTTTTGTTACCGCTGAATATGAATATATTGTAGATGAAGAAGTTCGTCTTCATGAGTTTCATAATATTGTATACAGAGATGTTAGCAAAGCAGGAGGGGGTTCAGGAGTTTCTGATACAATACCAAATGATGCAGATTTTACAGAAACAATTTTCATGCACCCAACTATTTTGTTTCGTTACTCAGCTATTGGTTTTGTTGGTCATAGAATTCATTATGATTATCCATACACTAAAAATGAAGAAAATTACCCAGATTTAATCGTGCATGGACCTTTACAGGCAACATTTTTGCTTAGAGCAGCAGAAAAATTAAAAGGAAAATCAGTTACCTCATTTAACCATAAAGTTATGGCTCCAGTCTTTGCCAATAGTAATTACATAATTGGAGCTAAAGAAAACCAAGATGGTAGTGTAAGTTGTTGGGGAGCCGTTGAGGGAACTGGAATGACTATGCAAGCTGAAGCATTTTTTGAATAAATTTAAAGGAGAAAAAAGTGACATCCATTACAAAATTATTTGGAAGCTACGGGTTTAATACAAAGTTAAATAATTTTAATGAGGAAATGAAGTTTTTCGGCAAAATGTCAATATTAGACTGGTGTGGTGTAGCTTATGCAGGCAAAAAAGAGCCAGTTTCAAAAATTGTTGCAGAAATGGTTAAAGAAGAAAATGGGGTTAATCAGGCTAGAGTAATTACCACAGGTCATAATGTTTCTGCTAGAGGTGCTGCTTTAGCTAATGGAGCTGCAGGTCATGCTTTAGATTATGATGACACACACTTCCTTTTTGTTGGCCATCCAACATCTAGTGCTCTTCCAACGACTTTGGCTTTAGGTGAAGAATTAAATTCTTCAATTGAAGAAATGTTATTAGCCTATATGACAGGTGTAGAGGTTTCCACTAGAATAGGGCATATACTTGGATATTCCCACTACAATGCTGGTTTTCATCAAACAGCGACAAGTGGTTCATTTGGCTCTACAATTGCTGCATCAAAATTACTAGGTTTAGATGAAGACCAAACCATTAATGCTCTTGGTATTGTTTCTACTAGAGCGTCTGGAATAAAATCACAATTCGGAACAATGGGCAAACCTTATCATGCTGGTATGGCAGCTTCTAATGGTATTGAGGCAGCTAAACTATCAAAGTTAGGTTTCGTCTCCCGCGATGATGCTATCGAGTGCGATCAGGGTTTTTTCCAGACCCATGGATGGGATAAAAAAATACCTCCTAGGGCAATTGAAAATTTAGGAGATGACTTTCTGTTCCCTGAGATCAAATATAAATTTCATGCATGTTGCCATGGCTTACATTCTTTCTTGGAAGCTTTGGATGAACTAAAACAAGAAAATAACTTTAATCCAGAAACAATTGATGAAATTGCAATTGAAACAAACCCTTCTTGGCTAAAAGTTTGTAATATTGAAGAGCCTAAAACTGGCTTAGAAGCAAAGTTTTCATATAGATTAACCGCGGCAATGTCTATTTATGGAAAAGATACCTCTAATTTAGACACATATAGCGATGAAATTTGTTTTGATGAGAATATGCAAAGAATTAGGGATAAAGTAAAAGTCATTCCAAATGACAAACTATCAAATACTCAGTCAAAAATTTCGATAAAAGATGGGTCTAGCAATATTGAAAATAATCATGACTTATCTGATGAAATTGAAAAGAGTATTTTAGAGACAAAAATAATCAATAAATCTTCTTCTCTATTATCAAAATCAAAATCTAATGAAATTTCTACGATGCTCAACTCACCAAGTAATAATAAGGTAAGTGCATTGGTAGACTGTTTAGTAAGCTAATGACAGCACAAGATTCTAGTAAAGACCTAGAAGGTTTGTTAGTTGTAACAGTTGAACAAGCTGTTGCGGCGCCTTACACTTCATGTAGATTGGCAGACGCGGGTGCTCGTGTTATTAAAATTGAAAGGCCAGAAGGTGACTTTGCAAGAAATTACGATAGCAATGCTCTCGGAAATAGTGCTTATTTTGTCTGGCTGAATAGAGGAAAAGAGTCAGTTTGTTTAGATCTTAAAAACTCAAAAGATATTACGCTTTTAAAAAACATAATATCTAAGGCAGACATTTTAATTCAAAATTTAGCTCCTGGTGCTTTCGAGCGCCTCGGGTTAGATTTAAAAAAATTAAGAAAAGAATATCCACGTCTAATCACTTGTTCAATTTCAGGATTTGGTGATGAAGGGCCATATAAAAACCAAAAAGCATATGACATGCTTATACAAGCCGAAACAGGCGTCATAGATATTACGGGACATCCTGATAAAGATAATTTTGATGGTAGAGCAAAAGTTGGACCTTCTGTCTGTGATATTTCTGCTGGCATGACAGCCTACCAGGCTATTTTACAAGCTTTGATCCAAAGGAGTATTTCAGGACAGGGAAGGCATATTTCCGTTTCTATGTTTAATTCATTAGCTGATTGGATGAACCCATTTTATTTAGGATACGTCTACAATAATAAGGTTCCTAAAAGAAATGGAATGACACATCCCATAATTGTCCCATATGGCGCTTATGATTGTAAGGACGGTTTAACTATATTAATTGCCATCCAAAATGATAGAGAGTGGGTCAAATTATGTAAGATAGTTCTGGGAGACGAAGCTATTGCTTTTGATGATAGATTTAAAACTAATTCAGATAGGGTGGCAAATAGAGAGTTAACAGAAAAAATGATCCAAGATAAATTTATCACATTTGAGAGAGAAGAGCTTATTTCTAAATTAGAGGAAGCTAGTGTGGCTTATGGAAGAATTTCAGATATGGAACAGCTAAAAAAACATCCTCAAAATAATTTTTTAGAAATAGAAACAAAAAATGGCTTAGTTAAAGTTCTTGGTCCAGGCGCTATACATGACAATCATATCCCAAAAGTAAACAAAATGCCTGAACTGGATGAGCATGGGACAATGATTAGAGCTGAATTTAGCTGATTATAATAATAAGTTTTAGTTTTATAGGAGAGAGTTTTGAGAAGTATTTTATTTTTGCCAACTGATAAAATCGAAAGGTTACCCAAAGCACTTGGGTCTGGAGCCGATAAAGTAATATTTGATTTAGAGGACGGCCTAGCTCATGACAAAAAAAATATAGGTAGATCTAATTTTGCAGATCTAGCTAATAGTAACTACAATGGTCAACCAGATAAATTTTTATTGCGAATTAATGCATTAGATACTGAAGAATATAAAGAAGATATAAAGATGTTAAAATCTTTATCATCACTTCCATATTCTATTGCAATTCCTAAAATAGAATCTGCAGACGAATGTAGAACTTTTTTAGAAGATTTAGGAAAAAAAATACTCATTTTACCTCAAATAGAAACTCCTAGAGGTATAGCTAATATAGAACAATGGGATTGCTCAAACATTGAATTTTCTGGGATAGGATTTGGTTCAGCAGATTATTGTGCCTCTACAGGTGGCGATATGGGTAAGGCAAGTTTAGCATATGGAAGAGGAAAAATTATAAATGCTGCAGCTTTATATAACACTCTAGCTTTAGATGGTGTTTGGTTGGATTTTAGAGACCCTGATGGCTGTAAAGAAGAAACGCTATATGTAAAGTCAATGGGATTTTCAGGAAGGTTTGCAATACATCCTGATCAAATAAAGCCTATTCATGATGCTTACAGGCCAACAACTGAAGAGTTAGAATGGGCTAAAGGTGTTCTAGAAGAAGCAAAATCTGCAGGAACAGGGGCTTTTAAATATCAAGGTAAAATGGTTGATGCGCCAGTTTTAGCTGTAGCTAGATCAATTGTGTCAAGGGAGGATTAGATGGATGAAAACACATATGGAATAAGGAAGGTTGGTCCACAAAGATATAGAGAAGATCCAGGCAGATACTTTGAAGATTTTAATGTAGGTGACGTTTATGAGCATTGGCCAGGTAGAACAGTAACTGAAGCAGATAATGTTTGGTTTACAAATTTAACTATGAATACACATCCAATCCATTTTGATGCAAATTATGCATCCAAAACAGAGTTTAAGAAATATCTTGTGAATTCTGCTTTTACTTTGTCATTGGTTACAGGAATGTGCGTAAGTGGAACAAGCCAAAAAGCAATTGCAAATTTAGGGTGGGAAGAAATTAAAATACCAGCTCCTGTTTTTGTTGGGGATACTTTGTATTCTGAAACAGAAGTTTTGGACAAAAGAGAGTCTAAATCAAGGCCTACTCAAGGAATTGTAAGAGTAAGGCATTTAGGAAAAAATCAAGATAAAGTTATTGTAATGGACATGGTGAGATCTTTTTTGGTTGCCAAAAGAGGTCACAGTGTTGTCGATCAAATAATTGAAGATTCAAAAAATTAAAGGATACTTCTATGAGTTTACCTCTTTCAGGCCTAAAAGTTCTTGCATTTGAACAATATGGTGCTGGCCCTTTTGGAACGCAGTATCTTGCAGATATGGGTGCGGAAGTTATTAAGATAGAACCTGCCGGGTCAAGTGGAGATTATCTAAGAGATATTGGCCCTTATTTTATTGACGGAGATGATAGAAACTCAGCCTCTAGTATTTTTTTCCAAGCATTAAATCGAAATAAAAAAAGTATGACACTGGATGTGCTTTCAGATGAAGGTAAAATTATACTTAAGAAGTTAGTTGAGTCTGCTGATGCTGTTTGTAATAACTTAAGAGGAGACGTTCCAGAAAAGCTTGGAATAACATATGATCAACTAAAATCTTTCAATAAAGCAATCGTAGCTGCTCATTGTTCAGCATATGGAAGAAAAGGTCCAAGGAAAAATTGGCCAGGTTATGATTACTTAATGCAAGCTGAGGCAGGATACTTTTCTCTAACAGGAGAACCAGATGGCCCTCCTGCTAGATTTGGTCTTTCAATTGTTGATTATATGTCTGGTTTAACAATGTCTTTTGGTTTGGTGAGTGCTGTGTTATCAGCCAGATCGACTGGGTACCGGAAGAGACGTAGACGTAAATTTATTCGATACAGCCATGTTTAATCAAAGTTATATGGCAGCTTGGGCATTAAATACTGATTTCAAATCTGAAAGGTTAGATAGATCAGCCCACCCCATTTTAGTTCCATGTCAGTTATACAAAACTAAAGATGGGTGGATTTATTTAATGTGTAACAAAGAGAGTTTTTGGCCAATATTGTGTAAGAAGCTTGGAAGAGAAGACTTAATAAGTGATCCTAAATTTGTTAATTTTGCTTCCAGACAATCCAACAGAGATGAAGTTACTACTATTCTTGATAAAGAGTTGATGAAAAAAAACACCTCAGAATGGCTCACTGAGTTTGGGGGTGTTGTACCAGCTGCGCCTATTTTAGATTTAAAACAGTCTTTGGAGAACCCTTTTCTCAATGATAGAGATAATATTCAGCACCTTAAAACAAAAAGAGGTGTCGATATCAGTTTATTAAAAACACCTGTCCATGTCTCTGATTCTGAATTTCAAGATAAGACAGCTCCCGAATTAGGTGAAGATACCCTAGATATCCTAAAAAATGTTGGTTTTAAGGATGAAGAAATAGACTTGTTTAAGAAGAATAAGACCATTTAACTTAATTGATATTTATATACATAACATATTAACTAATTTTGTTTAATTTCTTGCAATTAACTGTTTACCTCATTCTAATAACATTATAGTTTGTGATTCTAAATATTTGGAGGAAATTTATGAAATTTACTAAATTATCACTTTTAGGCGCAGCTAGTGCTGTAGCCTTAACTTTCGCAGCTGGTACTAATTTAGCACTAGCTGACGGTCATAAAGTAAAGCCGATTAAAATGCGTTGGGCTTCTGACCATTCTGGTCCGCCACACCCAGCTGCTATTGCTGAAGTTTTCTTTGCTGAGCAGGTAGAAAAAAGAATACCTGGAAGTAAAGTTCAAATTTACTGGGCAAAGTCTCTTTATAATGTTCCAAAAGGAACACAAGCCTTAACAAAAGGTAACCTAGAGATGATGACAGGTCAGTTTGGTAAGACAGCAAGTGTTGAGCCATACGCAAATGTTATTAATGGTGCTGGTAAATTAACTACACCTGGTGCTATGCAAGGTCTTGATGGTACAAAAACTTTCCAAGAGTTGAAGAAAATTTTTAATGACAAGCATGGTATTACAATTTTTGGTTCTGGACACCTAAGTATGTATATGGGTGCTGGTGCTGTTAAGAGTAGACTTTTAGTTCCTGCAGACTTTGCTGGTAAAAAAGTTAGAAGTATGGGACCTGCTGAAAATGCATTATTAGGTGCTTTAGATGCTAACCCAACAACCATGGCATTCGGTGATGTGCCGCCAGCTCTTCAGACAGGTGTTATTGACGGATTGTTAACAAGTTTAGGTGGATTTAACGCTACTAAAGAACAAGCTCCATATTTTACTGTTGCAGGTATTAACGGTATTGTAGGTGACTACTACTGGATGGGTGCTTCAAACAAGTGGTGGTCTACTCTTGATAAGAAACAACAAGAAGTGTTAGCTGATATCATCGTTAATGATTTCATCCCTTACCAAAAAGCTATTAACTTCTGTAATGATAAGAGACTTGTAGACAAGTTTAAAGTTACAGATAAAAGTGCACCTGGTATCTATGTTATGAGCCCAGAAGAAGCTGCTGTAATTCAGGCTAAAGAAGGTGGAGCTACTAACGAGTGGATTAAATCTAAGGTTGATGCTAGAGGTGATCAGTTAGTTGATCAATTTACTGCTGAAGCTAAGGCACTTGTTGCAGCTAATCCTTTAGGATCAAGTGCACTAGAAAAGACAGATTGTTCAGCTTTTGCAGCAGACTTTGCAAAATATGCAAAAGGAAGCGCTCTTTACAGAAAGAAAGCTAGAAAATAAATATATTAAGAAGGCCTAATTCTTAGGCCTTCTTTTTTTTTGGTGTTTACCATGGAAAATTTTTATAAAATCTCAAATAAAATTCAAAACTTTATTGTTGCTGTATTAGGTAAATGCTCAGCTTATCTCATGATAGCTGTTACTTTATTTGCGCTTGCTGAAATTATCAGAAGATATATTTTTGGAGTTGTATTTGAGTGGGGACAAGATGCTGTCATTTACATGATGGTATCATCTGTTGCATTTTATATTTGTGTTACTCAAATTGGAAGAAATCATTTAGTTATGAGTGCAGTATTACAGCTTTTAAATGCAAAAGGATTTCATAGAACTGTTGGTTTTTGTAAAATTTTTGTCTCTTTCTTTATTTCTATTTTTACTGCCTCTCTAACTTACACCGCATACTCTACAATAGAGTACTCAATACAAATAGGTGAAAGATCAGAGAGCTTATTCTTTTTTATGTGGCCTTTTTATTTCATTCTTGCTCTTGGAATGGGTTTGATGTCTTTAGTTGCTTTTCTTCAATTAATTGAAGATATTCACAGTTATATAAAAGGTGATCATTTTACTGCTGAGGTTGAAGCAGCAACTGACGTTTAACAATTTAGATTAGGATTAAAAAATGTGGGCTCTGGGGGGATCTTTATTTACGCTTTTGTTTGCTGGTGCACCTATTGGTATTGCTCTAGCAGGCGCTACGGCCCTTCTAGTTTTATTTGATGATTTTCTAACCTATAGTACTTTATTTGAAGCTTTTTTTAGTTTTTTAACAAAGTACACCTTAGTTGCTATTCCATTTTTTATTTTTGCTGGTTTTTTAATGGAAAAAACTGGTCTCGTTGCAAGCCTTTTTAAATTTGCTGATGCAGTCGTTGGTTGGGTCCCAGGTGGTTTTGCCTATGCCACTTTGTTATCAGCTGTTTTATTTGGTGCCATTTCGGGATCATCAACTGCAATGGCTGCAGCTATGAGTGTGATTGCATACCCAGAACTTGTAAAAAGGGGTTATCCAAAGTGGATGGCAGCTGGTGTTATTGCCTCAGCAGGGGGGATTGCTCTTCTTATACCACCAAGTATTACTCTTATCCTTTTTGGTGTAATTACAGAAATGTCTATCGTGGATCTTTTCTTTGCAGGAATAATACCTGGGTTAATGTTAGCTATGAGTGATGCCGTTATAATTGTAAGTGTGTCATTATTCATAAAATTACCACGAGGTAAATTTGACTTATGTGAAGTATGGCGTTCATTTAAAGCAGCTCTTCCTGCTCTATTAATGCCTGTGATCATTTTGGGTGGTCTTTATGGTGGCTTGTTTACGCCAACAGAAGCTGGTGCTGCAGCTGCAAGTTATGCGCTTTTTTATGGTTTAATTTTTAAAAGAAAGACATTTACTAAAGAATTAATGCCAACAACTTTAAGAACTATGAACTTAACAGCAGTTGTTTTTTTCTTGTTGGGTTGTGTAGGGATTTTTCAATTCTACTTGGCAAATATGGGTTGGCCACAAATGATTGCTGAATGGGCTGGGGAACTAGGTCTTTCTAGGTTAGGATTTTTGTTTGCGTTGATGGGTTCTTTATTATTTTTATCCATGTTCTTAACTGGTGTTGCTATATTAGTGCTTACTGTACCTATTTATTTTCCGGTAGCACTAGCTCTTGGGGTAGATCCTATTCACTTAGGTATATTGACAGCACTTTGTATAGAAATTGGAAGTGTTATACCGCCAGTTGGTTTAAATTTATTTGCAGTGAGTGGTGTTACAGGGTTGCCGGTTACAACAGTAATTAAGGGATCGTTCCCATTCTGTATATCAGATACGGTAGTATTAATAATAGTTCTCTTATTTCCAGCTTTAGCTCTGACGATGCCAGAGTTGCTAGTTGAATCTCACTTTAAGTAAAGGTCCAGTAAAGATTTAGCATAATCTAAAAGCTGATTGTCATAACCAAATCTAGTTACAAGTTGACAGCCAATTGGTAAGTTTTGCTCTCCTTTAAATAAAGGAATAGTTATACATGGGTTTCCGCTGAGAGACCAAGTTGTGTTAAATGTTGCAGGCCCAGTGTATTCCAGCCCTTTTAAGGCCTCTCCTGGCGCACTTGGAGTGATAATTAAATCAATATCATCAAATACTGAGTCAATATCGCTTTTTAAGACTTGGACTTCTTTAATTGCTATTTTGTATAGATCATTAGTTACTTGATACCCATCATTTAAACGACCATTTCTTAGTATCTCACTCAACTCATGAAAGTGATTAAATCTTTCATATGAGATTGATCTTTTAAACTCATATCCACTTACATCAATGTGCAATTGATCTGCCTTGGAAATTATTTGATCTAAGTTAAGGTCAATTATATTAAATTTTTCAAGACGAAGCGTGTCGATTAACGTTTCAAGTTTATTTTGAGTAGATACATCGGTTTTATCCCAGTGTGGCGTTTTAACAAAGCCAATACGAATTTTGCTTAAATCAATTTTTTTTGGTTCTACTAATTTTTCTTCAAGTAAAATAGATCTGAAGAGGGAGATGTCTTCTACAGATCTTGACATCAGTCCAAGAGTATCTATGGATGGAGAATTTGGCAATATACCGGATTTGTCAAAATCTCCATAGGAAGGTTTATATCCAACCACACCACAATACGCTGCTGGTCTTATAACTGACCCTGTAGTTTGTGTGCCAAAACAGATGGGAGACATCAAAGCAGCTACAGCGGCAGCTGATCCTGAACTAGATCCCCCAGGTGTGTGGTTTTTATTATGAGGGTTTGTGGTTAAGCCAGGAGCTCTATGGCCAAGTTCGGTTGATACTGTTTTGCCCATAAATACGCAGCCAGCTTGCTTTGATACTGCAACAGAGGCAGCATCTCTGATAGGAATATTGTTTTTATAAAATGGTGTTCCTAGGCCAGATGGCACATTGCTCGCATCGATAATATCTTTTATGCCAAAAGGAATACCCATTATATCTGCGTTACTAGAGTTATCTAATTCTTTGGCTTTTTTTAATGCGTTTTCCTCATCAAGATATATCCACGCTTTTACCTCGTTTTCTTTTTCTCTAATTCTCTCAAAGCAACTTGATACCCATTCAAACACTGATAGATCTTTATTTCTTAATAATTTAACAGCATCTGTAGCTGTTAGTTCATATGGCTTTGTCATTAAAATTCACTCACTTATTTAAACTAAATTTTATAATACATATTTTTTTTTAGTTTTGTAAAAACTGAAATTTTAGTTTAACATTTTTTCTTATTTTGAGGAGTTTCTTATGGAAAATATGACTGAAAAATTTGCTGATTTTTGTGAGCAATTGAGATACGAGGACCTCCCTCATGATGTTATTAAAAGAACTAAATTATTAATATTAGACACAGTTGGCATTATTATCAGAGCAAGGCATGATGCAGAGTCAACTTCTAGTCTTGTTTCAGCTATTGAAAAGTTAGAAATGTCTAATGGAAGTTGTCAGGTATTCTCTGATAATAAAAGTTATTCTCCAAGCGCTGCAGCCTTATTAAATGGTACTTTGGCTCATTCTCTTGACTTTGATGATACTCATGCTGAAGCATCGCTTCATTCAAGTGCTCCAATATTAGCGGCAGCTTTGGCCGCTGCAGAAATGAACAAATCTTCAGGGCAACAGCTAATTACAGCCTGTGTCGTTGGTTATGAAATTCAGATAAGGCTAGGCTTGGCAGGTGGATCATCATCTCATTATAAGAAAGGTTTTCATCCCACAGCCACTTGCGGCATTTTTGGTGCTGCAGCTGCGGCAGGATATCTTATGGGGCTTACAAAAGAGCAATATATATCTGCCTTTGGAATTGCCCTTAGTCAATCAGCTGGCTCTATGCAGTTTTTGACAGATGGTGCATGGACAAAAAGATCACATGTTGGCCAAGCTGCTCAAAACGGTTTGAGCTGTGCTATTATGGCAGCAGAAGGATTTAAGGGACCATCAAAAGCTTTTGAAGGACAATGGGGGTATTTCCATTCATACGCTTCTGGCGGTGATATGGAAAAGGCTGTTGACGGACTGGGAAAAAAATTCGAAACGCTGAACTTGGGGGTTAAACCTTATCCGTCATGTAGGTATAGTCATGCTGCTATTGATGGAATAATTGAACTAAAAAATGAATTGGGTTTTTCAACGGCTGAATTAGACGATATTGATATTGGGCTTTCAGAGACAGCCTTAAATATTATAGGTTACCCATTGTCAGATAAACAAAACCCTAAGAGTGTTGTTGATGGACAATTTTCAATGCCATTTTGTGCAGCTGTAACAGTCAAGAGTGGTGGTTTAAAGTGGGATGACTATAAAAATCACCTCAATGATAGAGATACACTTTCTTTATGTAATAAAATTAAGGTTAGTCCTGACAAAGATGCTGAAGAATGTTGCCCTGAATATATGAGCGCTAAAGTTAAGGTTGTTGTTAAAGGGAAAAAATACGAGAAATTTGTTAAAATACCAAAGGGTGAGCCTGAAAACTTTATGGAAGATTCAGAGTTTATTTCGAAATTTAGAAGTTTGACAGAACCCTACTTGTCAAATGAAAGAATAGATCAGCTGACAGGATCAATGTTAAAATTAGATCAGTCAAATAATATTAATTCAATATTTGAGTTCAGTCAGATTGACAGATAAAAAGTTCTAGGAGCAGAGTATGAATGAGCAAAGTATAATTGATCTTGAGCATAACAGTTCAATTTCAGAAGAAGATAATTTAATTATAGATACGATAAATAAATTTCTAGAAAAAGATGTAAAGCCATTTGTCAAAGAGTTTGAGTCTGAAGACAAATACCCTCAAATGATTGCAGACAAAATGGCTGAGTTAGGGCTTTTTGGAGCAACTATATCACCAGAATATGGTGGCTTAGGTCTGTCTGCTGTTACATATTCAAAAATAGTTGAAAACGTTTCAGCAGTTTGGATGTCAGTTTCGGGCATATTTAATTCCCATCTCATAATGTGTGCTGCTGTAGAAAGATTCGGTACTGAAGAAATGAAGCGGCATTATCTTCCAAAATTTGCATCTGGTGAAATAAGAGGAGGAATTGCCTTAACAGAACCTGATTGTGGAACAGATCTACAATCCATTAAGACTAAAGCTGAAAAAGTAGGTGAAAATTATGTAATAAATGGAACTAAAACTTGGATTACTAATTCAGTACAAGGAACTGTTTTAGCAGTTTTAGTGAAAACTAACTCTGATATACAGCCAGCTCATAAAGGAATGAGTTTAATTCTTGTTGAGAAGAAGCATGGCTTTGTATCAAGAAAGTTAAAAAAATTAGGTTATAGAGGAATAGATACTGGTGAAGTTCAACTTGAAAATGTAAAAGTACCTACTGCAAATCTCATTGGTGAAGTAGAAGGTAAAGGTTTAAAACAAATTTTAGCAGGCCTAGAGTTAGGTAGAATTAATGTTGCTGCTCGCGGAGTGGGAGTGGCTAGGGCCGCTCTTGAAGATTCAATAGAATACTCAAAAACCAGAAAAACTTTTGGTAAACCTATTAGCCAGCATCAATCAATACAAATCAAATTAGCTGAGATGGCCACTAAATTGGAAGCTTCAAGGTTGTTAACTGAACAAGCAGCAAAAGCTTATGATTCTGGCAATAGATCAGATTTGCAAGCTGGTATGGCCAAGTTATTTGCAACTGAGACAGCTTTATTCAATTCTACAGAAGCTATGCGAATTCATGGAGGTTTTGGCTACTCTCCAGAATATAATATTGAAAGATATTACAGAGATGCCCCTCTATTAGCAATTGGTGAGGGAACTAATGAGCTTCAAAAACTTATCATAGCCAAGCAATTAGTTTCTGATAATTAAAAATTTTGATTATAAATAACTGTAGAGCTAAATGCTAAGACGCCTACTAAAAGACCTATAATTGGTTTTTGTGAAAAGAACAAAAATGTTAATACGCCAATTAAGAAAGGAATAATTCTCTCAAGTAATTGTGTATCAGCTAATGCACCAGAAGGAAAAATGATTATTCTAATCATGAGTCCTGTTGTCATGGCAAAAGCTACAGCGTTAATCCATTTTGCAAGAAGGCTGTCTTTGTCAATTTTTTTTGATAGAACAAGTCCAAGAAATCTCCAAATAAATATTCCAAGACTTGCCACTATCAGCATAACCCACGGCAGGAGATTGTCATTGATGAGCAAAATATCAGGCATTTATTTTATCTTTCTTAAAGAGAAAATTAATGGCTAATCCAAGTGTTCCTCCACAGAGTCCAGCTATTATTAAACTCCAATCTCCGAAATATGGAAATAGAATAGGACAAATTATTCCCCCACTGACCACAGCTACTCTATAATAAATCTCCACGGCTCTTAGCATCAAAATAGTCAAGTATAAAGGCATTATAAAAACAGGAATAGAAACAATTTCAGAAGGTAATAAATAGTATAATTTGTATCCAATTACTGTTGTTAAGGATGTAATGGTAACCAAAGCTAGAGTTAAACCTTTGAAAAAATAAAGGAGGTCTTTTTCCTCTAATTCATTTTTTGCCTTTGATAACTCTGCCCAACCTGTAGGACTAATTAGATGAGCCCAGAGTAATTTAGAAATAAAAGAAATTTTATGGCTATGAATATTAATTAATGTCATACCTGATAAGACTAAAAAAAACTGTCTAACATTAGCTAGTAATACTGTTGTAAAAAGTAAAATAATAGGGGCACCAATTGTATACAAAGATACAAAAATAACCATTCCAGGCATGCTCCAGAGTACTAATAATGATGCAAGGCAAATATAAATATTAAGACCAGCCTCACCGGCATAAACTCCATAACCAAACATCGCAGCGCTCATGCCGATGCCTGGAAAACCAAACCCAGTCAAAACACCTTTTCGAAACGGACTATCTTTCATTTTCATTAATGTATTTTTCTAAACTATTGTTTTGCTATAAGGTCGATTTCAACTGAAGCACCTACAGCAAGACCTGTAACACCTATACATGTTCTTGCGGGAAGTTTGTCTTTATTAAAATAAGATTTATAAATTTTATTTACTTTATCAAAGTCTTGAAAATTAACTAGATATACTCTTACAAAAGTCACTCTTTCCAATGAAGAACCGCATTGTTCTAAAACATTAATTAAATTTTTCATTACTTGATGAGTTTGTTCTTCAACATCATTACTGATAAGTACATCAGGGTTATCTGGTAAAGTAGGCATTTGCCCAGTAATAAAAATAAAGTCTCCTGCCTTAACAGCATGACTAAAGGGGCCAACTCTTTTGGGTCCTTTATCGAAAACTAAATGTTCTATATCCAATCTACATCTCCTGATAAGATTACTTGTTGTGAAAAAAATTATTTTAAATAAACTTGCATTTACTGGGGGAATTTTCAATGAGATTTAAAAACAAAACAGTGATTATTACAGGAGCTGCTGGTGGTATTGGTCGACAGACAGCTTTAAGCTTTGCTAAAGAGGGTGCTAATGTGGCTGTTTCTGATTTGGACTTTGATCAGGCTAAAAGAGTAGCTGATGAAATAACATCTGCTGGTGGTACTGCAGAACCATTCAAGCTAGATGTAACTGATCAAAATGAAACCATAGAAGTTATGAAAAATGCTTATGATCATTTTGGCAGTTTAGACATTGCATTTTGTAATGCAGGAATAAGAGAAATTGTTTCACCTCTAGAATTATCTATTGAGGAGTGGAGAAAAGTAATTGATATAAACGTAACTGGCGTGTTTATTACGGCTCAAACATTCGCAAAAAAATGTATTGAGAATAAGGTAAAAGGAAACATAGTCATAACGTCTTCTACTCTAAGTATAACTTCTGCCCCAAATAGGTGTGCATACACAGCTTCCAAACATGCTACAGCAGGAATGACAAAACAACTAGCAATGGATTTAGCTAAATACGATATAAGAGTAAATGCTGTTGGGCCCGGAGTAATTAGAACGCCATTAACAGAGAGATACTTTCAAGATGAGGAAGCATCACAAAAAGTACGAAATTTACACGCAATGAAACGTTGGGGTGAGCCTAATGAAATTTCTAGTGCAGTATTATATCTTGCTAGTGAAGAGGCAAGTTTTTGTACGGGAACTAATTTGATTGTTGATGGCGGCTGGACAGCAGGTAAAGATTGGTAGTTAATTAATTTTTTCTAAGACGGGGTGTAAATATTTCAGAAACTCTTCTGGATTTTCGCTCATTGGAAAATGACCAACATTTTTCATTTTAACCATTTCAATCCCAATTGTGTCAGCTAAAACTTTAGTTTCTTCTGGGGTGGCGGAGTAATCATATTCTCCAGTTAATAGATAGATAGGACATTTTGAGTTATCAATTTTCCTTATTTCAGTTCCAATATTCCCATCATATTTGTAGAAGAATAAATCTCCTTTAAAAATTCCTGGTCCTCCTTGCATATAATGCCACATCGTCTCAAACTTTTCTTTTTCAGGGCTGGTTGGTGCCATTAAACCATAAGCAATCCCACCACATACTTCTCCGCCATGTACATCTTGCCTATGAAGCCAACTAATATCGTAATAGGGATCCAAATGTCCTGCGCTTTGAAGACCAATTAGCGCTCTAAACTTTTCTGGAAAATGTATTGCTAAATGCAATATAATTCTGCCACCAATTGAGCAGCCCATAACAACAGGTTTTACTAACTCTAAACCGTCTATAAAGCTTAATATCTGAGAAATATATAAATCGGTTGATAACTGATAATTTCCAATTTGTGAATTTTCTGGTGGCGATGATTTTCCATGCCATGGCATATCAAAAACAAGAACACGAAATTTTTCTAAGATTTTCTTATCATTTAAAAGCGCCCTATATTGTCTTCCATCAGACCCTGCAGTGTGCAAACAGACTAAAGGAATACCTTCACCTGCTTCTTCCCAATATATCCTATGACTAATTCCATTAATTTCAAATTTTCCATACTGACCAGAAATAGGCTCTCTCTCAATCATATTTCTTTCTCCTGAGGTCTTAAACTTGCGAGTAATAACTTGAAATATAATAAATGAGACATTAAGGGGTGAAGATCGCCGTCAAACTTTAAAACTTTTCGTCTGAGCATAGCTATTATATCGTGAGAGCCAGGTTGAGGGATAGGTTGTAAAAATTTTAACCATTCGTCTTTAGATGCCGTCAATTTGAAATTATAACTAGGCATAACAAAAGGTCCTTCTTGAACGCTGGTAACTACACCCTTTTCTATATTGATCAGATACTCATTCTCAAGAGTATTGATCATAAAATTTGTATTAAGATACTGAGCCATTATAGAGAGTTGGTTTCGTTGCTCATTTTTCTCAGTTAAAGATTTAAACATATAATACTCATAAAATAACCAATTCAGATTGGCATATAATTAATTTTTTACCAATTAGAAATTTTATTTGATATGTTATTTAAAATTAAAACTGGAGGGGCTTGTGAACGGTGCAGAGAGTTTAGTTGGTACTTTATTAGAAGGTGATGTTGATGTTTGTTTTACTAATCCAGGAACATCAGAAATGCACTTTGTTGCAGCCTTAGATAAATATCAAACCATGAGAAGCGTCCTATGTCTTTTTGAAGGATGCGCCACTGGTGCTGCTGATGGTTATTTTAGAATGAAAAGATCTCCAGCATCTACTTTATTACACTTAGGACCTGGTTTGGCTAATGGTCTTTCTAATCTTCATAATGCAAAAAAAGCTAATTCAGCTATTGTTAATATAGTAGGTGAGCATGCCCTAGATCATATAAAATTAAACGCACCACTAACTTCTGATATTGAAGGAATAGCAAAGCCAGTTTCACATTGGGTAAAAACAAGTAAATCATCAAAAAATATCGCAAAAGATGGTGCTGAAGCCATAAAGCAAGCAAATGTAAAACCCGGACAAATTGCAACTTTAATTTTACCTGGCGATACAGCCTGGAATGATGGTGATGTAATTCAGCCTGTTGAATTAAATATGAAACCAAAAGATATTTCTTCTAAATTAATAGAAGAAGCAATTTTAGCAATTGAGAATGCTAAGAATCCTTTAATTCTTGTTGGAGGAGCAGCTTTAGAAGAAAATAATCTCATCAAATTGGCAAAAGTAGCCGACAAGATAGGTTGTGAAATAAAGACTGATTGGTTTAATGCTCGTTTAGACAAAGGTGCGGGAAGAGTAAATTCTGTTAGAATACCTTACGTAGTTGATAAAGCTGTCGAGGTTCTAAAAAACTTTGATACTATTTTAATTATAGGAGCAAGACGACCTGTTGCTTTTTTTGCTTATCCAAATAAGCCTGGGGTTTTAACTCAAGATAGTACTAAGTTTTTTGAGTTAGCTAATGTTTCTGACAATATAACTAATGTGATTGAAGAGTTGTCAGATAGAATGGGAGTTTCAACTGATGCTCCAAGTACAATTTCAAAACTAAATATTCCAGAAATTCCTAAAGGGGCAATTAATCCTACAACTCTTGGAATGGTTTTAGGGGCCTTAATTCCTGAAAACGCCATCGTGGTTGATGAATCTGTTACAACTGGAAGAGAGTTTTTTTATCAAACCGCTGGTTCTCATCCTCATACTTGGTTAAACAATTGTGGAGGCTCAATTGGCTTTGGTATGCCAGTAGCTATAGGGGCTGCAATATCATGCCCTGATAGAAAAGTTATTTCTTTAGAGGGTGATGGAAGCGCTATGTACACTGTCCAGTCATTGTGGACAATGGCTAGGGAAAACTTAGACATAGTCGTATTAATTTTTGCAAACCAAAGTTACAAGATACTTCAAGGTGAATTAACTAATGTGGGCGTTGTAAATCCAGGTAAATCTGCAATGGAGATGTTGTCTTTACAAGATCCCTCCTTAGATTGGGTTTCATTATCAAAAGGGATGGGCGTTGATGCTGTCCGTGTTGATAACATAGAAGATTTAGTTAAAAGTTTTAAAAATGGATTAAAAGAAACAGGCCCTTTTTTAATAGAGGTAATGATCTAGAAGTAGTTTGTAATAAAATTTTAATAAACTTAAAGTAATAAAAAAATGTTTTGAGAGTTCATATAGTTTTGAGTTGATGAAATTAAGGTAGACTCCAACTTGGAACACTCAAAACTGACACTTCGTTTGCTTATTATAAAAAATTATCTTACAAATTAAATTTCATTTATTTTCACATTTTTAGGTAAGATAATAGAAACTTTTATTGTTGTTGCAGTTTTATTTGCTGCGTTTATACACGCATTGTGGAATTTTTTACTAAGAGGTTCTGCAGATAAATTATTAAGTATGACCGCTGTTGTGTTAGGTCATATTCCAATTGCGTTATTTGCTCTTTTTATTTTTGGGTTGCCTAGCTTGGATGGTTTTTATTTCATTCTAGCCAGTGCTATTATCCATTGTATTTATCAGGCTTTTCTTCTAAATGCCTACAAATATGGAGAATTGTCTGAGATCTATCCAATTGCAAGAGGATTATCGCCTTTATTAATTACTTGTATTAGTTTTTTATTTTTAAATGAAAATATTTCTCTTCAAGAAACTTTAGGAATTTTGTTAATTTCGATTTCTCTTATTATTTATGGGACTAAACAATATTTTGGTAAAGAAACAGACTTCAAGGGATTTTACCTAGCGGTTATAACTGGATGTTTAATAGCTAGTTATTCTTTAGTAGATGGTTATGGTGCAAGAGTTACTCAAAACCCAATAGGCTTTTATAGTGTTATGACTTTAATTAACGGGCTTTTGTTTTATGCTTATGCAAGATGGACAGAAAAAGATATAATCAAAAAAGTTATTAATAATGGTAAAAAATTATTTTTTATAGGTGGTACAGCCTCTTATATGGCCTATGCTATTGTTGTTTGGGCATGTTTATATCAACCAATTGCTGTTGTTTCATCTCTCCGAGAAACGTCAATTATATTTGCAATCTTACTTGGTTTCTTTTTCTTAAAGGAAAAGCTTAATTTTACTAAGTATCTCCTAATACTTGGATTGTTTGTAGGGGTTATAATATTGAGATTAGGCTAATCATTTTAAAAATGGTATTATAGATCCTTACTGAAATCAGAAAGTGCTAGCATTGGACATAACAAATAACCCAAATGAAATTGCTATTATAGTTGCTTTTACCTTTTTAATTGCTGGCATTGTAAAAGGAATTATAGGTATTGGTCTTCCAACTACGGCTATAACCATCATGACATTTTTTGTTTCACCGTTGCTAGCTTTAGGGTTAAATTTAGTGCCAATGACTGTTGCAAATATTTGGCAATTTAGTAAGTCTGATAACCCTAAGCAAATAGTAAGTAAATATAAATACTTCGCTATTTCTCTAGTCATTTGTATTTTAATTTCTTCATTTTACGCAGAACAAATAGGAGATGATTTTGTAAGGCTAATTTTTGCGATAGCGGTATTATCTTTTGTAAGTCTTCAGATTTTTGGCTTTAATTTAAAAATGAAACCTAAACAAGATATTTTTTGGCAAGGCGGACTTGGTACCATGGGGGGGTTGGTAGGAGGTTTTGCTTCAATCTGGGCTGTTCCGGTAACTATGTATTTATTAATGAAAAATGTTAAGCCTAAGCATTTTGTAGATGCCAGTGGCTTTTTAATTACAATTGGGTGTATCCCAGTGTCTATTGGATATATTACTACTGGAATTTTCCACCCTAGCATGTTTGTTTTTGGAGCACTTGGTTCAGTAACTGCTGTTATGGGATTTCAGTTAGGAGAAAAACTCAGAAATAAAATTAATGCTAAAACTTTCAAAAACTTGTTATTAGCCTTTTTTAGTTTGGCAGCACTAAAAATGATAATAGAGACATTTATAAAATTTAATTTTTTTAAATTATTTTAATTTCGACTTCTGAGAGATTTCCAACATTATATATAATATTATCACCATTTTTAGGAGCTCTTGTTTTAATAACACTGCCGGTGATAATAACACTATTTTTAGGAATAGTCCTTCCTAGCGAAGTAAGTAAATTTGAAACCCACAAAAGAGATTCTATTGGGTTTGCATCCTTGATCATAGCATTTTGAGGAGTTTCGTCATTCCAAAATAATTTAGATTGGATTACATCTAAATCTAAATTAGTCCAGTCTGGTAGTTCTTTGCCTAAAACTATACCTGAGCACCAAGCATTATCTGTAATCATACTTAATGGATTAATATTAGAATAATCGGCATCTCGATCTATTATTAATTCAAAAGCTGGTGACAAAGATTTTATATATTTTCTGATATTTTGATTATTAAAAGGACCCATTTCAGGTTTTAAATCATCTGATATAGTAACGGCTATTTCAAATTCTAAACCTAAGCCATGAAAGTTCTGTAATTCGAATATTGCTGGACTAGTCTTTATTTCATTTGCAAAAATTCCACCAGCAATAGGATGATCTATACCACAGAGTTCTTGTTGTACTTTAGAAGCAAGAGCAATTTTAAAACCTCCTAAATCACCTCTGCCAGAATTTCTTTGAAAAATTTGTTGTATCTTATATGCCTCATCAAAATCATTTGGCATTAATGATTGAGGTAAGTTTTGAAAGTTTTGTCTTGATTTATGTTGGTCTAACATAAATTGTGCAATCTGTTCTAATCTATCCATACCCTATCCTTTATGAATGTTTTCAATAAATATCTTATAAAAAATTTGTATTATTACAAACTATTGTTTGATAACATGATGATGGAAAATACACTATTTTCGAGGGATGTTTTGTTAGATAACCATGTAACAAATATTAGTGAAGAAGTTAGTAGTTGGCTTTTCAATTTTAACGAAGCTTTATCTGATAGAAATAACAGAGATTTTTCTATTAAAGTTTTAAAAGATTTATTTTTTGATGATAGTCATTGGAGAGATATATTAGCCCTAACGTGGAAAATTCAAACTTTTTCTGGAAATGAAAATATCATCCAAATACTCTATGATAGCCTTTTAGATTATAATGCAGATAGCTTCATGGTTAATGCGGAAAGGACTGCCCCTAGAGAAGTTATAAGGGGAGGGAAAAATGTAATAGAGGCTATTCTAAAATTTAAAACTAAGTTTGGTGAATGTGATGGTGTAGTCAGGTTACTCCAAGATAGAGAAGATCCTACTAAATTTAGAGCATGGAGCCTTTTAACATCATTAAATGAATTAAGTTCTTCAAATAAATTTAAAGATGAAGTTTATAAAAATTCATTTGAAGGACCTAATTGGTTAGATATCAGAAACGAAGACAAATTATATAAAGATAGAGATCCTGAAGTAATTGTTGTCGGAAGTGGACAAGCAGGATTATCAATTGCAGCAAGATTGAAACAACAAAATATAGATACATTAATTGTAGATAAAAACGATAGAGTTGGGGATAACTGGAGAAATAGATATCACTCCCTTAAATTACATAACCAAACACATGTTAATCATTTACCATATATGCCTTTCCCCCCAACATGGCCAACCTATATTCCAAAAGACAAATTAGCAGGATGGTTTGAGTACTATGCAGAGAGTATGGAATTAAATGTTTGGACTCAAACCACATTTCTCGGCGCAGAATATAATGAGGTTGAAAAAAAATGGATCGTAAATCTAAATTATCTGATGGTAATGTAAAGATAATGAAGCCGAAGCATATTGTGATGGCTATAGGTGTAAGCTCAGTACCTAATAGAACTAAAATTCCTGGAACAGAAGACTATAAAGGCAAGATAATTCATTCTACTGACTACAATAATGGAAGAAATTATAAAGATAAAAATATACTAGTCTTTGGAACAGGTACAAGCGCTCATGATGTTGCCCAAGACCTATATGTTCATGGCGCAAATGTAAAAATAGTTCAACGATCACCTTCTATGGTAGTCAATGTTGAGCCTAGTGCGCAGCTTCCTTATGAGCTTTATAGAGAAGGTCCAAGTACAGATGATTGTGATTTAATTACAATTTCAACACCATTAAGCGTACTTAAAAAAACTCATCAATTACTAACAGAAAAAACTAAAGAACTTGATAAGCCATTATTGGATAAACTTAAAAAGGTAGGATTCAATCTAGAATTTGGTGATGATGGCACAGGTTGGCAATTTAAATACTTAACCCGGGGCGGTGGTTATTATTTTAATGTTGGTGCCTCAGACTTAATAGCTGATGGCAAGATAGACGTAATACAGTTTTCAGATATTAAGGATTTCACTCCTTCAGGGATAAAAATGAAATCAGGTGACCATCATGATATTGACTTGATGGTAACGGCAACTGGTTATAAAGGCCAAGAACATGTTGTAGAAGAGCTTTTTGGTAAATCTGTGGTTGAAAACATTGGTCCAATATGGGGATTTGATGACAAAACTCAGGAGTTAAGAAACATGTGGATGCAAACAAAACAGCCTGGTCTTTGGTTCCATGCTGGTAGTTTAGCTCAATGCCGAATTTTTTCTAAATTTCTAGCTCTTCAGATAAAAGCAATTAATGATGGTATTTTGATTTAATTCTAAAATAATATTTATCAAGGTCTTATTTTGACTCCAGTAAGTTTCTCATATGTTAGAGCCACATTACTCATATCGGCGTTCTCACCAAACTCATCAATTGTATTCTTTAAAAGTTCCTGAGATAATTTTCCAAGAGGAATTTCAATATCATTTGCAATTGCAATTTTAGTTGCTACGCCAGCATCTTTTTTCATTAAACCAGTACTGAACCCCTGAAACATTTTACCTGATAGAATATTATCTGGAAGTGTGATCTCAGTTGCATAGTTTCTGCCAGAGCTTTTTTGAATAATGTTAACTGCTGTCTCTGGCTTAACACCATCTTTTACAAGCATTGATATAACCTCGAAGGTTGCCATTCTGCATATTAAATTTAGTAAATTATTTCCTGCTTTTATAGAATGTCCTGATCCCACTTCTCCTGCATAAAAAATATTTGAGCTAATATCATCCATTATGGGTTTTATAGTTGAAAATTGAGTTTTTGTTCCACCAACCATAATAGCAATATTCCCTTGATTTGCACCTTTTGGCCCTCCACTTACTGGGGCGTCTATAAAATTTATTTCTCTAGACTGAAGAGTTTTAGATATTTTTCTTGTTATTTCAGGTTCTCCAGTAGTCATGTCAATTATAAAGGATCCTTTAGTCGTTGTTTCAATTAATCCATTTTCACCATAAATAACTTTTTCAACGACTGTGCTTGTAGGTAAGCATAAAAATATTCTCGATGTATTACTGGCTAAATCTGAGGGGCTTGAACAAGCTAAAGCACCTTTATCTAAAAAATATTTTAAGTTCTTTTCATCAAGATCATAAACGTATAATTGATATTTTTTAAGTAATCTTTCAGCAAGTGGTTTGCCCATATTACCTAAACCAATAAATCCTATTTTATCCATAAAGTTTTACCTAAACCAAGAATTCAAATTTAAGAAAAAGTCCCATCTATATTAGTTTTAAAACATTTTCGTTGGCTTATTTTTTCATACCAACTTTTTAAATTTGAAAGATTTGGGCGTTCAATCGGTAAAGAATGATACCTGTAAGAAGCAACTCCCATTATAATATCTGACATACCAAATTCGTTATTTAAAATATATTCACGACCTTCTAAAAATTTATCAAAAATTTCAAATTTTTTATTAATTAGAATTATATTCTTATCAATCAATTCTTGATCTCTATCTTCAGGTGGATTTCGAACTAGTCCCCAAAACACAGGTGTCATATTGAGTTGTAAGTCAGTTGTTTGAAATTCCATCCACTGTTCTGCAATAGCAATATCTTCTTCACTAGAAATTTTATAAACATCAGTATGTTTTCTATATAAGTATCTAACTATTGCATTAGATTGAGTAACTATATGCCCATTATGATCCAATGTTGGAACTATAAGTTGGGGATTTAGTTTTTCATAATTTTCTACGTTAACTGTTCCAAATTTTCCATGTTCATCATGCCATTTAAAATCTAAATTTAACTCACACAGTGCCCATGAGACCTTTTGAACATTAATAGAATTTCTTCTTCCATATAAATTTATCAAGTTATTTTTCCTTTATTTCATAACTGATAAAGCTGTAGGACTTACATTGTGGACTAATATAGAATTTCTATCTACAAGATTTGCAACAGTTGGGGCTATATTCTCTACCCATTCTTTACTCTCATAAACTGCTTTATATAACTTAACTTTTTCGTCTTCACTCTCAAACCTTCTAATCCACACATAGGTGTTACCTTTTTGTTCGGAGTTCATAACTCTTTCACCATTCTCGAGTGCAAATTGGTCAGAACTATCCATAATAAAACTGCCATGAATAACCATGCCTTGAGCTATTTGAAATGGCATTATTGTTTTTTCCATAAATGAAATCCACTCATCCATTTTACCAGGAAAAATTTGATAGATTCTTAGTTCAAAAAAAGCACTCATTTCTACACCTCATAAGATAAATAAAATTAAACATTATATAATTAAATTTAATTATTCAAATTTTCATTTATATTATCTAGATAAGTTTCTATGGAGAAAGCGATGAATTACTCGAGGGGTTGTTTTGTTGGAAGAATTTGGAATACTCAAAAAGGAGGACCTTGTTTAGTTAAGGTCAAAGATGGGTTTGTTTATGATATAACTTCAAAGGAAACACCTACGGTAAGGGACTTACTGGAATTAGAGAATGTTGATGAGTATTTAAATAATTTCCAAGGTGAAAAAATAATTTCAATCGAGGATCTACTTCTCTCCAGTTTAAAAAAAGACAAAGAAATTCATTTACTAGCTCCCTGTGATTTTCAGGCAATAAAAGCCTGTGGTGTTACCTTTGCTAAATCTATGGTTGAGAGAGTGATAGAAGAAAGAGCGGCAGGAGATCCTAAAAAAGCAGAAAATCTCAGAAATCACATAGGTGGCATAATAGGAGATAGTTTACAAAATATTATACCTGGATCCGTACAAGCAGAAGAGGTAAAAAAAGCACTTATCAGTGAAGGTTTGTGGTCTCAATATTTAGAAGTTGGAATAGGTAAAGATGCAGAAGTTTTTACAAAGGCCCAAACATTATCTTCTGTGGGTTTTGGAGCAGAAGTTGGTTTAAACCCAATTTCAAACTGGAATAATCCTGAGCCAGAGATTGTCTTAGCAGTAAATAGTAATGGTATAATAAAGGGAGCTACTCTAGGTAATGATGTCAATTTAAGAGATGTAGAAGGAAGATCGGCTTTATTATTAGGGAAGGCAAAAGATAATAATGCTTCTTGCTCAATTGGTCCTTTCATAAGAATTTTTGATAACACATATTCCATTGATGATATGAAGTCAGCGCAACTGACATTAAAAGTGGAGGGAAAAGAAGGTTATGTCTTAAATGGTTCTAGTTCTATGTCCGAGATTAGTAGGGACCCAGAAGATCTTGTTAAACAAACTATTGGAAGGCATCATCAATACCCAGATGGTTTTATGTTATTTTTAGGAACCCTTTTTGCTCCGACTGAAGACAGGGACGTAGTTGGAGAGGGTTTCACTCATAAAGTTGGAGATAAAGTAACAATCTCCGAACCTAATCTTGGAGAGCTTATTAATTATGTAAACTTATCCACGGATTGTCCTCCATGGGATTATGGTATATCTGCATTTACCAAAAATTTAAGTCAAAGAGGTTTGCTATAAATTTATTAAGGCTAAACCATGAATGAACTTGAAAAAGGGGCTTTGAAAGGCGTTAAAGTATTAGATTTCTCCACTCTTTTACCTGGGCCACTTGCAAGTTTATTTCTAGCAGAAACTGGTGCTGAGGTTATAAAAATTGAGAGACCGGTTACAGGAGATGAAATGAGACTTTCACATCCTAAATGGAATGATGAAAGTGTTTCATTTTCAATGCTTAATAGAGGTAAAAAAAGTTTATGTTTGGATTTAAAAGATCAAAGTAGCAAAGATATTTTAAAACCCCTCATTAGAAACAGCTGATATAATAATCGAACAATTTAGACCAGGGGTAATGAAAAGACTTGGTTTAGATTATGAAAGTATAAAAAAAATCAATAGTAAAATAATTTACGTCTCTATAACAGGCTATGGCCAGACTGGCCCAAAAAAAATGGTTGCAGGACACGACTTGAACTATATTGGTAATACTGGCCTTTTGAGTCTCAGCATGGGGACAAAAGAAAAACCAACAGTTCCTCCTGCGTTAATTGCTGATATCGCTGGAGGTTCTTACCCGGCAATTATTAATATCTTATTAGCATTAAGAAAGAGAGATTTACATCAAACTGGTTCATTTTTAGATATTTCAATGTCAGACAATCTTTTCCCCTTTATGTTTTGGGCATTAGGTTCAGGCTTTGCCTCAAATACTTGGCCACTCAATTCTGACTCAATTCTTTCAGGTGGCTCACCTAGATACAATATTTATGAAACTAAGGATGGGAGTTACATTGCAGCTGCGCCTCTTGAAAATCGTTTTTGGAAAAAGTTTTGTAAGGTTATAAAATTACCTAAAAAGTTTGAAGATATGGAGGATAATCAAGAAGAAGTCATAACAAAAATTAGAGAAATTATTATTTTAAAAGACAAAGATTATTGGGCTCATCTTTTTAATGAAGCTGATTGTTGTTGCTCTACAGTAAAATCTATTGAAGAAGCTATAAACGAAAATCACTTTAAAATTAGAAATGTTTTTGAAAAACAAATTGCTAATGAAGAAGGTCAGAAAATACCTGCTCTTCCAATCCCAATTGATAGTCAGTTTAGAAAGACAAAGAAAGTTGAAAAAGCGCCTAGACTTGGTTCTGATAACAGTGATTTGATTAAATCATTAACTTGACCTTATGTTTACTTCTTGTCACAGTAATTATTAATTAAATAAATTTATCTGTTTGCAACTTTAGGAGATTATTTATGAAAAGATTAAATGACTTAGAATCCTACTGGATGCCATTTACAGCAAATAGAGATTTTAAAAATGATCCTAGAATAGTCGTCTCTGCTGATGGGATGTATTATAAAAGCGAGACAGGTAAAGATATATTAGATAGTGCTGCAGGTTTGTGGTGTGTTAATGCCGGTCATAACAGGCCTGAAATAACATCTGCAATTTCACAACAAGCAGCTACATTAGATTATGCCCCAAGTTTTCAATATGGTCATCCAAAAGCTTTTGAGTTAGCTAGTAGAGTCGCAGATTTATTTCCTAAGGGTTTAGATCATGTCTTTTTCACTAATTCTGGTTCTGAGGCTGTCGATACTACGTTAAAAATAGCCTTGGCGTATCATAGAGCAAGAGGAAAGGGTACTAAGACAAGACTAATTGGGCGTGAAAGAGGGTATCATGGTGTAGGTTTTGGAGGTATATCAGTTGGTGGTATGCCAAGAAACCGTCAATATTTTGGAACACTTCTTACTGGTGTTGATCATATTTCTCATACCTATCTTCCAGATCAAAATCAATTCTCAAAGGGT
Source organism: Candidatus Marisalimonas marina (assembly GCA_038131365.1). GTDB lineage: Bacteria > Pseudomonadota > Alphaproteobacteria > Puniceispirillales > Marisalimonadaceae > Marisalimonas > Marisalimonas marina. The sequence continues at coordinate 324,544 of JAYPPH010000002.1, forward strand.
TCACCTGAACATGGTGAACACTTAGCTAATACATTAGAAGACATTGTTGCCTTACATGACGCCTCCACTATTGCTTCGGTCATTGTAGAGCCAATTGCAGGCTCAACAGGAGTTTTGCCTCCACCAAAAAACTATCTTAAAAGATTAAGAGAAATTTGTGACAAACATGATATTTTATTAATATTTGATGAGGTTATTACTGGTTTTGGTAGGCTTGGTAAAGCTACTGCTTCAGAATACTTTGGTGTTACTCCTGATATTATTTCATGTGCAAAAGCAATTACTAATGGAATTATCCCCATGGGAGCTGCTGTTGTCTCAAAAAAGATACATGATACTATGATGGATGAGGCAGATATGCCTATTGAACTATTCCATGGATATACATATTCAGGTCATCCAATTGCATCAGCAGCAGGTCTGGCAGCTCTGGATATTTATAGGGATGAAGACTTGTTTAATAAGGCTGCTAAAACAGCCAAATATCTTGAGAATGTTGTCCATCAACTTAAAAATGACAAAAACGTTATTGATATTAGAAATTTAGGGTTAGTGGCTGCAATCGAAATTGCACCACGACCTGGTCAGGTTGGTGCTAGAGGTTTTGAAGCAATGAAAAAAGCATGGCATAAAGGTTTAATGTTGAGGGTTACTGGTGATACCCTTAGCCTTCTCTCCCCCGCTAATTGCAGAAAATCATGACATAGACAAGATTTTTGAAATTGTCTCAGAAGTACTTAGAGAATTAGACTAGTTTTTTCATGCCATTTATTGGTATTTTAAGATAAACATCTCCATTTTCTTCAGATGGCGGGAAATTTCCTGCTCTCATATTCACTTGTATTGAAGGAATTATTAGATTTGGCATGTTTAGGGTTTTATCTCTGTTAATCCTGATACGGACAAATTCCTCTTCGCTGATGGAATCATTAACGTGTATATTGTATTTTTTCTGTTCTCCTACTGTCGTGTGCCAATTTACTTCCCGATTAGCGGGTGGATAATCATGACACACGAATATATCGAAGTGATCAGGATAACTTAAGATTTTCTTAATTGATTTGTATAATATTTTGGCATCACCTCCTGGAAAATCTGCTCTGGCACTTCCTAGATCTGGCATAAATAATGTATCGCCAACAAAAATGGATTCCATTATAACATGAGCAGTACATGCCGGTGTATGCCCAGGTGTTTCAATAACTTTACAAGTGATTTGTCCAATCTTATATTCGTCGTTGTTCTTGAATAGTTTGTCAAATTGACTCCCATCTCTTTGAAACTCTGTGCCTGCATTAAATGTTTTACCAAAAATATTTTGAACATCAGATATTTTCTCAGATATTCCAATTTTACCGCCAAGTTTTTTTTGTATATAAGGGGCGGCCGAAAGATGATCTGCATGAACATGTGTCTCTATGAGCCAAATTAAATTTAGATTATTTTGTTTTATAAAAGAAATTATTTTGTCTGCATTTATGTAATCAATTGATCCAGATGAGTAATCAAAATCTAAAACTGAATCTATGACTGCACACTCTTTTTCTTTTATATCGTAAACCACATAACTTATTGTAGATGTCAGTTTATCAAAAAAACCTTTTACCTGAAGGTTATTTTTTGAAAAAGTTGTATCCATTGTTAATTCTCATTATTAATTATATTATATTCGGTATAGGTCTTTTTGTTATTTGATTTTTCATTAAAATTGTTTCTAAACTCTTAGCTATTTCAGACAATTCTATATCATTACCTGCCGGTTTTATTAACTGAATTCCAAAAGGCATTTCTCTGTGGTCTAATCCACAAGGCAAGGCCCATACACATGGTATAGCCATAGTAGAAGCATAACTAAGTGATAGCCAGCGCATGTAAGTAGGCATCTTTTCCCCATTTATCTCATCTACAAATAATTGTTGATGAGGGTAAGGAGAGACGGAAGCAGCTGGACAAATTAAAACATCATATTCATTAAAAAAATTTCGAAAGCTTTTATAAATTTTTGTCTGCATAACATGTGCCCATGAAACATCAGCCAAACTATATTGAAGTCCTCTTTCAACATTGTCTATAACGTTAGGGCCTAATAGTTCTCTGCTATTATCAAATTTTTCTTTATGTGATGCTACAAAGTTAAATCCTCTTATAATTTCAAAACAATTATGTATATCTAGAAAATCTGGTTCACATTGATCAGCTTTATGAAAATTACTTTTAAAGGTTTCAATTTTTTTGAAAAAAGTTGCTTTGATATCGTTATCAACTGGAGCGCATCCTAGGTCTGGTGAAAAAGCCATTTTAACCTTAGACAAGTCAGCCCCAACTAATTCTTCTGGCATTGAAAAACTATCAAGACTGGAAAATGGATCTAATCTATTTACACTAACTTGAGCTTGTAACAATAAGTAAGTGTCAGAGACGCTCCTTCCCATTGGTCCTTGTACAGAAAATGGATTTAATCCAACAGAAGCCTCTGTTGCAGGTACTAAACCAGGCGAGGGCCTGAAGCCTGTAACACCACAAAATCCTGCAGGTGTCCTTAAGCTTCCACCATAGTCAGACCCATTTGCCAAAGGCATCATATTAGTTGCTAAGGCTGCAGCGCTTCCTCCTGAAGATCCGGCAGGTGTCTTTTCAGTATCAAAAGGGTTAGTAGTAGACCCATAAACTTTATTTTTTGTATTTCCTCCTGCGCCAAATTCGGGGGTATTAGTCTTGCAAAATATAATAGCTCCTTCGTCTCTTATATCTTTGACTACGCTGTCATCGTAGTCTGGAACTCTATTTTCATAAATTTTTGATCCTGAAGTTGATCTTAATCCTTTGGCAATGTTTAGATCTTTGATACCAGTCGGAAGACCATGTAACATACCAAGTTCAGCTCCTGACATAACTTCATTTTCAGCTTCTCGGGCCTGTTTAAGGACGTCATCTTCGTCTATTGCGACTACAGCATTTATTGAAGGATTTATTTTTTCTACTTGCTCAAGACAGCTTTTTGTTAACTCTACTGGTGAGAGTTCTTTATTACCTATTAATTTTCTAGCTTCAATAGCATCTAAGTCACAAGGTCTCGTCATTATCAATCTCCTTAAGAATATTAAATTCACATTTTATCTTTCTTTCGTAAAGTGAGAATTTGCAAATTTGAAAAGAAATAAATAAGATACTGTTTAGAAATTCTAATTTTATTTATTACTTCGTTATTAATTATGAAAAATATAGAAAAATTAAGGCGTGTTGGCCTTAGGCCTACTAAACAAAGACTTATAATTGCTGATCTTCTATTTAATGGGCCTAACAGGCATTTTTCTGCAGAAGATTTGCAAGTTGAGATAACTTCTTCTGGAAATTATATGTCTATAGGTACTGTTTACAATTGTCTCAAAAAATTTAAAAAATGTGGTCTTATTAAACAAGTTGAATACTCAAAAGAAACAGCTGTCTTTGATACAAATACAAACCATCATCATCATTTTTTAAATGAGGAAACAGGTCAATTAATTGATTTTGAAAGTGATAAACTAGTTTTACAGAACCTTCCCCAAATACCTAAAGGCTTCGTAAATAATGGTCTTGAGATAATCATTAAACTAAAGAAAAATAACTAATATTATTTAGTTTAAAATCATTCTAAACTACTTGACATGTCAGCCTCCTGTTCATATTTTTAAATTTCAATCAATTATTTTTCTCTGAAAGGTTTTCTAATGGATGATATCGGTAAATGTCCTGTAATGCATGGTTCAGCAACTTCTAACAGTGGTGTAAGCACATCTAATCGTGATTGGTGGCCAAATCAATTAAACTTAAGCATTCTTCATCAAAATGATAAAAGATCAAACCCAATGAGTTTAGATTTTAATTATCGTGAAGAATTTAAAAAACTCGATTATCAAGCACTAAAAAAAGACTTACATGACCTGATGACTGATTCACAAGATTGGTGGCCTGCTGATTATGGTCATTACGGACCATTTTTTATTAGGATGACTTGGCATGCTGCAGGCACCTATAGAACCAGTGACGGTAGAGGCGGCGGTGGAACGGGTGATCAGCGTTTTGCTCCACTAAATAGTTGGCCAGACAATGGTAATTTAGATAAAGCAAGACGTTTATTGTGGCCAATTAAACAGAAATATGGAAACAAGATCAGTTGGGCAGACCTATTTATTCTTACCGGAAATGTCGCTATTGAGTCCATGGGTGGGAAAACATTCGGCTTTAGTGGCGGTAGAGAAGATATTTGGTCGCCACCAGAAGATATTTACTGGGGTAAAGAAAATGAATGGTTAGACAACAAACGTTACTCAGGTGATAGGGAACTAGAAATGCCACTTGGTGCTGTTCAAATGGGATTAATTTACGTTAACCCTCAAGGCCCAGATGGAAACCCAGATCCATTAGCAAGCGCAAGAGATATTCGTGAAACTTTTGCTAGAATGGCCATGAATGACGAAGAAACTGTAGCTCTTGTAGCTGGTGGTCATACTTTTGGTAAAGCTCATGGAGCATCAGACCCTGACAAATACGTTGGGGCAGAACCTGAAGGTGCGCCAATTGAACAGATGGGGTTTGGCTGGAAGAATTCCTTTGGTTCCGGCGTGGGAAGAGACACAATCACTAGTGGTATTGAAGGTGCATGGACTGCTAATCCTACAAAGTGGGATAATGGATATTTTGACCTTTTATTTGGATATGAATGGGAATTAGTCAAAAGTCCTGCTGGAGCTTTCCAATGGCATCCAATAAATCCAAAGCAAGAGGATTTAGCTCCTGATGTTCAAGATAGTTCAATCAAAGTAACAACAATGATGACAACCGCTGACATGGCAATGAGAGAGGATCCAGCCTACAAGGAAATATCTAAAAGGTTCCACGAGAATCCAGACCAATTTCAAGATGCTTTTGCGCGAGCATGGTTTAAGTTATTGCATCGTGATATGGGTCCTAAAACAAGATATATTGGCCCTGAAGTTCCTGAGGAAGAGCTAATCTGGCAAGATCCTGTTCCAGAAGGTAACAGTGATTATGACATTCAAAAAGCGAAATCTCTTATATCAGAATCTGGTTTAACTGTTAAGCAGATGGTTGAGACAGCGTGGGCTAGCGCTTCAACTTACAGAGGTACAGATATGCGAGGTGGTGCTAATGGTGCTCGTCTTCGTTTAGAACCTCAAAAAAATTGGGAAGTTAATAAACCAGATGAGTTATCTAAAATTCTTGATGTTTATTCTGAAATTGCAGATAAAACAGGTGCATCTATAGCCGATATTATTGTGCTTGCTGGTAACGTTGGTATAGAAAAAGCCTCAGGTAAAAATCTTGACTTTACACCAGGTAGAGGTGATGCAACTCAAGAAAATACTGATGTAGATTCATTTGCTGTATTAGAACCAGTTGTTGATGGTTTTAGAAACTTTCAAAAACAAGATTATGGCATCAGCCCAGAGGAAATGTTGCTTGATAAAGCACAAATTATGGGACTGACAGCGCCTGAAATGACAGTTCTCATAGGTGGTATGAGATCACTTGGGATTAGTACGGATGGCCATGGAATTTTTTCTGAGCCTACTGGAAAGTTAACAAATGATTATTTTGTAAAATTACTTGATATGAGTACAGAGTGGAAGCCAGCTGGTAAAAATGTGTATGAGGGTATAAACAGATCTTCATCTGAAAAAGTTTGCACTGCTACACGAGTTGACCTAGCTTTTGGTTCTAACTCTCAATTAAGAGCAATATCAGAAGTTTATGCTTGCAATGATTCTCATGATAAATTTATTAATGATTTTATTGCAGCTTGGAATAAAGTAATGAACCAAGATAGGTTTGATATTTCTTAAAGTTACAAGAGATTAATTTATAGGCGATTAGGTCTTAGTACTTAATCGCCTTTTTTTATGATCGTGGATGAATTGCTTTATGTAAATTTAATAGCTCTGTTTCATTAACGTCTGTATATCTTTGTGTAGTGGATAGGCTAGCATGTCCTAACAGCTGTTGAATTGCTCTTAAATCAGCACCACCAGACAACAAATGTGTTGCGAAGGCATGTCTTAAAGCATGCGGAGTTGTATGAGAAGGTAATCCTAATTCATATCTCAAGCTTTCAACTCTTCTTTGAATAATTCTAGGAGATAAAGGCCCACCCCTTTTACCAAGAAATAGGGGGTCATCGTCCTTAAATTTAAATGGGCATGCTTCTAGATAACTATTTACTCCATCACATATTATCGGCAATAAGGGAACATCTCTGTATTTATTTCCTTTACCAAGAACTCTAAGCCAATCACTGTTAGGAGCTTCTTTTCTTTTAAGACTTAGAGCTTCACTTATTCTAAGGCCAGAACCATACAATAATAGCATCACGGCTCGATCTCTTAAATCAATCCAATAATCGTTTTCACTATTTGTTAGAGATTTCAAAGCTTTTACCACAAGTTCTGTGTCAATAGATTTAGGGAAGCTTCTTTTTAGTTTAGGACTTTTAAAAATAGATAAATCTAAAGACAGTAAAATATTATTTTTTAGCAAAAATTTAAAAAAATTTTTTATGCTCGATATCTTTCTTGCAACTGTTGGTCTAGTTAAATCTTTTTTTGATAGGTAAGATAAATATTCCCGGATGACATATTTGTCAGGAGGGGTAGTGTCAAGTTTCATATCAAAACAAAAATTAAAAAATTCTGTTACGTCTCTTTTATAGGCCTCTGTAGTGTTTGTGCTATAGCCTTTTATAGATTCTAAGTAATTGATCCAATTTTCAATATTTTGATTAATTAGTTTTATGTTCATGAAATAAACTATAAAATGGACTGTCCTGTATTTTTCCAGTCTGCTAAAAAATCAGCAAGCCCTTTGTCAGTCAATGGATGATTATACATAGCTTTTAAAAATTTAGGTGGGATAGTAGCAACATCTGCACCCATTTTTGCTGAATCTATAATATCTTGAACACCTCTAATAGAAGCGGCTAATACTTTTGTTTTGAAGTCATAGATACTATAAATTTCAGTAATTTCAGATATTAAATTCAATCCGTTGGATCCAATGTCGTCGAGCCTTCCAATAAACGGAGAGATAAATGACGCTCCTGCTTTTGCTGCTAATAAGGCTTGAGCTGCACTAAAGCATAAAGTGACATTGACCATAATACCATCATCAGAAAAGGCTTTGCATGCTCTGAGCCCGTCAAATGTAAGAGGAACTTTAATGGCAACATTTTGGGCTATGGAAGATAATTTTCTTCCTTCAAGCATCATATTATCAAAATCAGTTGCAGTAACTTCTGCACTCACTGGTCCTGAAACCTCATTACAAATTTCTTCAATTGTTTCAATAATGTTTCTACCAGATTTAGCAATTAAGGATGGGTTTGTGGTGACGCCATCAATTAACCCTGTAATATTCAAAGATTTTATTTCGTCTATCTCAGCTGTATCTATAAATAGTTCCATTATTTTTCCTTTGTAATGTTAAAAGTTTCATAAAACTAATATTTAATTAATCACATTTTATAATACACTATGTTAGATGGTATAACCATATTTAGCTTAAAATTAATTTTATGAAGTCATTTCATGATCAATATAAAACCAAGAGAACTAGCTATACTTGTAATAGGTCCATTTAATGAACCATTTGACTATTTATTAGAAGATAGTTCTCATAAAATTTCTAATGGCCAGATTGTAGAAGTTCCGTTTGGAAGGAAACAGTCTGTTGGAATTGTAGTTGGTGAAGGTTCAGGTAAAGTTCCTAAAGAAAAATTAAAAAAAATAAATAAAATTTTTGAAGTAAGTCGTTTATCAGATGAATGTATTGAATTCATAAACTTTTTAGCAACGTGGAATTGCGTTTTTAAAGGGTTAGTTTTAAAAATGATCTTATCACCAATCGAGGCTATTACTTCACCAAAGACCTCTAAAGTATATAGGTTAAACTTTAGATATGAGAAGGGTGTTCAAAACGACAATACTCTAAATCTCACTCCAAAAAAGAAATTAGTTATAGAATTTTTGTTAAACTCAAACAGTTTTTCTAAGGGTGAAAATATTATTCAAGCATGTAACGTCTCAACAGCACTTTTAAGAGATATGGTAAGAAAAAATATAATAGATGAAGAGTTCATAAATGAATTACCAACACCTTATTTAATTGACGTTCAAAAAACAAAATATGAAAATAATAAGAAGTTGTTAAATTCACACCAAATTTCAGCCGTAGAAAAAGTCAATGATTCAATCAGAGTTAAAAGGTCAGATTGTTTTTTGTTAGATGGGGTTCCTGGTTCAGGTAAAACCGAAACTTATTTTGAATGTGTGCAAACTTGTCTAGATGAGGGTAAGCAAGTACTAATTCTCCTCCCTGAAATATCTTTAACACCAGACTGGGAGAAACGGTTTTATGATAAATTTTACTTTAAACCGTTAGTCTGGCACTCAAATATATCCAAGAATAAGAAGAAAGAAATCTGGTTGTCTGCGATTACTGGAAGCAAATGTGTAATAGTTGGTGCGAGGTCTGCTTTAATGTTACCTTTTTCTGAGCTAGGATTAATTATAGTTGACGAAGAACATGAACCAGCATTTAAACAAGAAGAAACTGTACGTTATAATGCAAGGGATATGGCTATATATAGAGCGACAAAATCATCTGCTCCTATTATTTTAGCATCTGCAACACCTTCTCTAGAATCATATCATAATATGAAGATTGGTAAATACATTCACCTTAACCTTCCACTTAGGGCTACAGGTGCTGAACTCCCAGAGATCAAAATTTTAGATTTAAAAACTGACATTCCTGATAAAGGTAGGTGGATATCTCCTTCCTTGTTGATGGAGATAAAATCAAACTTGTTAAAGAAAGAGCAAACATTATTGTTTTTAAATAGAAGAGGTTATGCTCCATTAACTCTTTGTAATGCGTGTGGGCATAAAATTAAGTGTGTAAATTGTGAGACTTGGTTAGTTGAGCACAAATCCAGAAATTTACTTATTTGCCATCATTGTGGTTTTTCTAAAAAAATTAGTAATAATTGTGAATTTTGTGGAAGTGAGGGACAAATTAAAGCATGTGGTCCTGGTGTTGAAAGAATTGAAGAAGAAGTTAAGTATTTTTTTCCTAAAGCGAAGCTCGCAGTCCTATCAAGTGATACGATGGGAAGTCAAAACCTTCTTATTGATACTATTGAAAAAATTAAAAAGAATGAAATTGATATAATAATCGGAACGCAGATGATAGCAAAAGGGCATGATTTTCCAAACCTAACTTTAGTTGGTATTCTTGATGGAGATGTAGGTTTATCTGGAGGAGATTTAAGAGCGGCTGAAAGAAGCTTTCAAATATTACAACAGGTAACAGGAAGATCTGGTAGGCATGCTCTTAATAAAAAAGATAGAGGCAAAGTTTTTATTCAAACTTTTGATTCCGAAAATGAAATTATTAAAGCAATTGCAAAAAATAACAGAGATGATTTTTTTGAAAGAGAACTCAACGCTAGGAAAAATGCACAAATGCCACCCTATGGAAGGTTGGCGTCAATAATATTATCCTCAAAACAAGAAAAAGATTTAGGTAATTATGCTCTAGAATTATTAAAGTTTTCTCCTTCTTTCAAAAACGTTAAAATTTTTGGTCCAGCCCCCGCACCATTATATTATCTTAGGGGAAAGTATAGAAAAAGATTTCTTATTAAATCAGATAAAGAGGTAAATATTCAAAACGTTTTATCAAATTGGATAGCAAAGATAAAAATTCCAAATAATATTAAGTTAGCTATTGATATTGACCCAATATCCTTTATGTAAATTTAATCGATTTTGGTGTGCTTGTTACTTGCATTGAAATGAATGCTGTGCTAGCTATCCTTATTATTTAAAAATGAGGAAATATTGAGATGAGCGGATCATCTGGATTGTCAGGTAGATATGCTAAAGCTTTGTATGAATTAGCCAGAGATAATAAAGTAATATCTTCGATAGCTAAAGACTTTGAGTCTTTCAAAAAACTCTTACAAGATAATAATAGTCTTAAAGCTATGATCCAGTCTCCAGCAGTATCAAAAGCTAATAAAGAAGTTTTAATTTTAAAAATTTTAAAAAAGGCCAAAGCTCATAAGCTCACACTGAATTTTTGTGGAACTCTAGCTAAAAACGGTAGATTAAATCTCATTAATGAAATTATAGATGTTTTTTTATCAGAGATTTCTAGAATCAACGGCGAAGTAAAAGCAGAGGTTACATCATCTTTTGCACTAGATAAGTCTCAACAAGATGAGGTTAAGTCAGCAATATCAAAGGCTACTGGTGTTAAAAAAATCGTTTTATCTAACAATGTTGATGAGTCTTTGATAGGAGGTCTTATAGTGAAAATAGGATCTAAAATGATTGATAATTCAATAAAAACTAAACTAAATAGACTTGAAATAGCCATGAGAGGTATAAATTAATGGATATTCGTGCAGCAGAAATATCAACTATATTAAAAGATCAAATTGAAAATTTTGGGGTAGATGCCGAAATTTCAGAAGTTGGAAAAGTCCTATCAGTTGGTGATGGAATTGCTCGTGTTTACGGCCTTGATCAAATCCAAGCTGGTGAAATGGTTGAATTTCCCGGTGGTATTGCTGGAATGGCTTTGAACTTAGAAAGGGATAATGTTGGTGTAGTTATCTTTGGTAGTGATAAGACTATTAAAGAAGGTGATACAGTCAAGAGAACAGGGTCTATTGTAGATGTTCCAATTGGTAAGGGATTGTTAGGAAGAGTTGTAGACGCTTTGGGAAATCCAATTGATGGCAAGGGTCCTCTAAAAAACGTTAAAAGATCAAGAGTTGAGACAAAAGCTCCGGGTATTATGCCTCGTGAGTCTGTAAGTGAACCAATGCAAACTGGTTTGAAAGCTATTGATTCCTTGATCCCAGTTGGTAGAGGGCAAAGAGAGCTTATTATCGGTGACAGACAGACTGGTAAAACTGCTATTGCTATTGATACCTTTCTTAACCAAAAGGGAACAAACGATAAAGCAGGGAACGATGATACTAAAAAACTATTCTGTATATACGTTGCTGTTGGACAAAAAAGATCCACTGTTGCTCAGATTGTTAAAACATTGGAAGAAAGAGGTGCTTTAGAGTATTCAATTATAGTTGCGGCAACAGCATCTGACCCAGCTCCTATGCAATTTTTAGCTCCATACTCAGCAGCGGCAATGGGAGAGTTTTTTAGAGATAATGGAATGCACGCTGTAGTTGTTTATGATGATTTATCAAAACAAGCTGTAGCATATAGACAGATGTCTTTGCTTCTAAGAAGACCTCCAGGAAGGGAAGCTTATCCTGGAGATGTTTTCTACTTACATTCTCGTTTGTTAGAAAGAGCGGCTAAATTAAATGGAGACAATGGATCTGGTTCGCTTACAGCTCTGCCAATAATTGAAACCCAAGGTGGTGACGTATCCGCATTTATCCCAACAAATGTTATTTCAATAACAGATGGTCAAATATTTTTAGAAACAGAATTGTTTTATAAAGGAATTAGACCCGCCGTTAATGTTGGTTTGTCGGTTTCAAGGGTTGGATCTGCAGCACAAATTAAAGCTATGAAACAAGTAGCTGGTACTATCAAATTAGACCTTGCTCAATACAGAGAAATGGCTGCTTTTGCTCAGTTTGCATCAGATATGGATGCTTCTACCAGACAACTTTTGTCTAGAGGTGAAAGATTAACAGAGTTACTTAAACAAGCTCAATATTCTCCAATGGAAGTTGAAGAACAGGTTGCTGTAATTTTTGCTGGTGTTAAGGGTTACCTTGATAAGATTCCTACATCAAAAATTGGTGAGTTTGAAAAAGCTTTATTACAAAAATTAAATTCAAAGGGCTCAAAAGTTTTAGATTCAATTCGAAAAGATAAGTCAATTTCGGATGATACTGATAAAGCTCTTAAAGATGTATTAGATCAATTGGTAAAAAATTATTCTTAATTGATAAATAATTTTGTGAGGAAATAGGTTAAATGCCTTCTTTAAAAGACCTAAAAAATAGAATTGGATCAGTAAAATCCACTCAGAAAATTACATCTGCAATGAAGATGGTTGCAGCTGCTAAATTAAGAAAAGCTCAAGAACAAGCCTTAGCTTCTAGACCCTACACATCATTGATGGATAAAGTTGTATCAAAAATAGCATCTAAAATGTCTGGAAACACAATCGATCTTCTAACTGGGAAGACTGATAATAAAACTCAACTTATTGTAGTATTTTCTGCTGATAGGGGGTTGTGTGGTGGTTTTAACGGTTCCATAACCAGAGCTGTAAGAGCTGAAATAAAAAAATTAGAAGAAGATGGAATCAAAGTAAAATTATTGATGGTTGGTAAAAAGTCTGCTGACGCTCTTAACAGAGAATTTGGTCATCTTTTTGTAGAGAGAATTGATGGCAATTCAGCAAAACCAAACTATACAGATGCTGAGATTATTGCAAAAAAAATTATATCACTATTTGAAGATAATCAGTTTGGAGTTTGTAAGGTAATTTTCAATAAATTTGTTTCAGCTATTACACAAGAAGTTACATTTAAATCACTTATACCAGCTGATATACAAGAGACTGAAACTGATGAAGTTGACTCAAATTCTATATATGAATTTGAGCCCAGTGAAGAAGAAATTTTAAACGATTTATTACCTCGTAACTTAGCGACCCAATTGTTTAGCTCCCAAATGGAAAGCACTGCAAGTGAGTTGGCAGCTAGAATGACAGCTATGGATAATGCTACTAGGAATGCGGGTGATATGATTGATAATCTTACACTTCAATATAATAGAACCAGACAAGCAGTTATTACTAAGGAACTAATAGAAATTATATCTGGTGCTGAAGCACTATAATAAATTGATCTTTAAATAAATGGAGAAAATTATGGCCAAAAAATCATCTGGCAAACAAAATGGAAAAATATCACAAGTGATTGGAGCGGTTGTTGATGTTGAATTTGAATCAGATTTACCATTAATTTTAGATGCTTTAGAGGTTGATAATGGTGGTCAAAAACTAATTTTAGAGGTTGCTCAACACCTTGGTGAAAACGAGGTCAGAACTATTGCTATGGATAGTACTGATGGTTTGGTAAGAGGCATGGAGGTAGTACAAACTGGTGCTCCTATAACAGTTCCTGTAGGTCCAGAAACTCTTGGTAGAATATTAAATGTTGTTGGTGATCCAGTTGATGATGGTAAGCCAGTCAAGTCTAAAACAACTCTTCCAATTCATAGAGATGCTCCTGAATACGTAGACCAATCTACTTCTGCTGATATATTAGTTACAGGAATAAAAGTAGTTGATCTTTTAGCTCCTTACGCCAAGGGTGGTAAAATTGGCCTTTTTGGTGGTGCAGGTGTGGGTAAAACAGTTCTAATTATGGAACTGATTAATAATGTTGCTAAGGCTCATGGTGGTTACTCTGTATTCGCGGGAGTTGGTGAAAGAACACGAGAGGGTAATGACCTTTTTCATGAGATGGTTGAATCAGGCGTTATTGTACCTGATGGTCCAGGATCTAAAGCTGCATTAGTATATGGACAAATGAACGAGCCTCCTGGAGCAAGAGCAAGGGTTGCTCTAACAGGTTTAACACTAGCTGAGTACTTTAGAGATCAAGAAGGTCAAGACGTTCTTTTCTTTGTGGATAATATATTTAGGTTTACACAGGCTGGATCAGAGGTATCTGCGCTATTAGGTAGAATTCCATCTGCTGTGGGTTATCAACCTACTCTAGCAACTGACATGGGAGCCTTACAGGAAAGAATTACAACAACAACTAAAGGTTCTATTACTTCTGTTCAAGCGATCTATGTTCCAGCTGATGACTTGACAGATCCAGCGCCTGCAACTTCTTTTGCTCACTTGGATGCAACAACTGTTTTATCTAGACAAATTGCAGAAATTGGTATTTATCCTGCTGTTGACCCCCTTGATTCTACTTCAAGAATGTTAGACCCACGAATTGTAGGTGAAGAACATTATAATGTTGCTAGACAAGTTCAAGAAGTTCTTCAGCAATATAAATCTCTTCAAGATATTATAGCAATATTAGGAATGGATGAACTATCAGAAGAAGATAAATTAGTTGTGAATAGAGCTAGAAAAATACAAAGATTCTTATCTCAACCATTCCATGTGGCTGAAGTTTTCACTGGTTCACCTGGTGTTTTGGTTCCATTAGAAGAGACAATCAAAGGTTTTAAAGCTATAGCAGATGGTGAATATGATGATCTACCTGAAGCTGCTTTTTATATGGTTGGTACAATTGATGAAGCGATAGCAAAATCTAAAAAATTAGCTAAAGATGCTGCTTAAAATTATAATTTGTTATCAAGAGGTTTAGATGTCAGAAACAACTAATTTAGAAATAGTAACCCCTTCAATGGTCATTGTTTCTGAACCAGTAGAAATGGTTGTCGTACCAGGTGCTGATGGGCAAATCGGTGCTTTACCCAGGCATTCTAAAATAATGTCAACTCTTCATAGAGGGATTGTGGATATTTTTCATGATAATAAAATTTCTTCTAGGGTAATGATTGATGGTGGTATTGTAGAAATTAATGAGAGCTCTGTTATTATTCTAGCAGAAAGAGCAGAAAAACTAGATAAAGCAAATAAGCAAATTTTAGAAGAAAAACTCTTAGATTTTAAGTCTCAAGAAAAAGACCCAGATCCAAATGTATCTAGTTTAGCTCTCAAAAATTCTTCATTCATATCTGCTGTAATTGAAAATATTAATTAATTTATTTAGATAATATTTTTTCTATCTTAGAACCTATTTCTAACAATTCTATCATCATGATTGGTAGATGCATTTAACATTATACCAATTGGCTTACTATCTATAGTGTATGGCAAAGATAGGCTGCATCCATTCATGTAATTAGCAAGAGTTGTATTTTTAAGTGAGATAAGATTTACTTTATCGTAGAATTCCTCATTTTTACAATCTTTAATTAGGGGAGGTGTAATAGAAACTGTTGGTAATAGTAAAAAATTATTCCCCAAAAAATTATTAAATTGATCTATTAATTTTTTTCTCTCTTCACAAAGTTTAACATATTCAACTGCCGTAACTTTATTGGCTCTATCCATACGTCTAGAAACATTAGGATCAATCAAATGTTTTTTACTAGTATAAGCATCAAAATATTCTGCTTGAGATTCTACAGCTGCAAATTGCCATAATGGAATTTTTTGATATTTGTCCAAAAGAGGGATATCACTCTCTAAGACATCAAAGCCACTTTCAATAATTTTATTCTTTGCAGCCTCAAACCCCTCTTTCACTTCTGGTTCGATATTTTCAAAACCAAAATTATTAGGGATAATTATTTTTATATCATTTTTATCTGATTTTTTAGGTTTTAGAGTAGATTTGTTCCGCATTGTTTCAAAACCTAATCTACAGAGTTTTACATTTTTGGCCATTAACCCAACACTATCCAAACTTGTTGACAAAACAAGCACACCCTCTCTTGAGATGCTATCTTGTGTTGGTTTAAATCCAGTTATGCCAGTGAAGGCTGCGGGTATTCTAGTTGATCCACCAGTATCTGTTCCAATTGTGATGTCTGATACTCCAAGGGCTATTGATACGGCACCACCTGAAGTAGAGCCACCAGGCACCGCGTTTTTAAAAATTGGATTAGAGGGTGTTCCATAATGTGGATTTATACCCAAGCCAGAGTATGCTAATTCTGTCATATTAGTATGTCCTAGAAGTAAGCCTCCAGCATTTCGAATCAAAGAAATGCATTTTGCATCTTGTTTAGCATCTCCATCATTTATAAATTTCGTTCCACCTTTAGTTTTATATCCTTTTACATCAAATAAATCTTTTACAGATATTATGAGTCCCTTTAATTTACCTTCCTTAAGTTCATTAATTTTATCTAACTGTTCATTAAAATCTTTCTCGAAAAGTTGTGTAAAAATACTTTCAAATATTGCAGGATCATTTTGAATTTTTTTTAATATCTTATTAACTTTGTTAATTAGAATTTCAGATTTAAAATTATCTTTTCTCATTATTATTATATGTGTGCTGCATTAAAATTGTTTAAGATAGGAATAAATATCTTATTTATTTTCTCATAAACATCTTTCTTAAAAAAAATTGCTTTTTCAGGTAAATGTTCAGGATTGAGCCATACCCAATTTTTAAATTCTGGATGTTTTGTATTAATATTAATTTCTTTATCATCTCCTAAGAAGTGAAATAAAAGCCATCTTTGTTTTTGACCTCTATATTTGCCGTCCCAAAGTTTATCCGCTAGAGGTAGTGGTATGTCATAATAAATCCATTCTGGGTATTCACTCACGAATTCAACATTAACAATACTAGTTTCTTCCTTTAATTCTCTAAAACCAGCTTCAATTGCTAGCTCTCCATCATCAATTCCACCCTGGGGGAGTTGCCATGCTTCTGCTTTGTTATCCAGACGTTGACCACAAAATACCTGACCTAATTTGTTGAAAACCATAAGACCTACGCATGATCTATAAGGTCTTTCTAAAAGTGGCATTTTTGTAATTGGCATTATTGATTTCTGACAGTATCGTTTTCGTTAATGTTAACTGATTGATTTATAAATGCAGTTGAGGTCTTTTTGGTCTTATTACTAAACAGATGAATACCTCTAATTAGATCAACTGCTCTTGAAATTTGATTATCTTGTAGAAGCTTTTCCGAAGGGGTGATCTCAGATTTTTTATTGTCTTCTGTTTTGGTTGTACTATTCTTTTTATCTAAGGCACCTCTAAGATTTTCTTCACGTCCTCTTTCCAATCCTTCTTTTTTTAGGTCAGTTATACCTGCCTCTACTTTAATATCTGGCTCTATTCCTTTTGCTTGAATCGAAACCCCGCTGGGTGTGTAATATCTAGCTGTTGTTAGACGCATTGCTCCGTTACCTGGAAGTGGAATTATTGACTGAACAGAACCTTTACCAAAACTCCTGGTTCCAACTATTATTGCTCTAGCATGGTCCTTAAGAGCACCAGCAACTATTTCACTAGCAGACGCTGAACCGCTATTAATTAAAACTATAAGAGGTTTACCGTTTATTATGTCACCTTTCTTAGCAAACACTCTTGAAGTATCATCGGGTTTCCTGCCTTGGGTAGAAACAATTTCTCCTTGATTAAGAAACGCGTCAGTAACAGAAATAGATTGGTTTAAAAGGCCTCCAGGATTATTTCTCAAATCAAGAATCAGGCCTTGAAATTTATCTCCTAATTCTTTTTTAATTTCATTAATAGATTTTTCCATTCCTGAAGTTGTTGTATCTGAAAAGGTTGTTAACCTGACATAGCCTATATTATTTATAATTTCATGTTTAACGGATCTTATTTTTATAACATCTCTAATGATTTCAACGTCAAAAGGATCCTTTTCCCCACGGACAACCGTTATTGTAATTTTGCTTTTAACTGGTCCTCTCAGTCTAGATACTGCTTCGTTAATTGTAAGACCTTTGATTGATTCCCCATTAATGCCTATAATTAAATCGCCAGGTTGCATGCCGGCATTTGCTGCAGGTGTGTCATCAATAGGAGAAACAACTTTTACAAAGCCCCCTTCCATCGTAATTTCTATACCTAATCCCCCAAAGGTTCCCTTTGTTTTTACTTGCATATCTTTATATGACTCAGGGCTTAAATATGAAGAGTGAGGATCTAAAGATTGAAGCATCCCTGAAATGGCTGATTCTATTAATTCTTTATCTGTGATTTCTTCCACATACTGTTCTTGAACTCTTTGAAAAACATCTCCAAATAGATTTAGTTGTTTATATGTTTCTTGACGATTATTTTGGGCGCTTACATTATCTAAAGAAACAAAAAGAATACTAAAAAATAACAAGGCTATAAAAAAGCTATGATTTTTATTTAATTTAATTTTAAGCATTTAAATAAATCCTAAATCTAGTAATTTTCTGTTCTAAAAATAATTATAGAAGATAATTAAAGTAGTCACTATATAAAAATTATCTTTTTAATAATGATTCACCGTTCATAGAACTAGGTGATTTTATAGACATAAGTTCTAGAATTGTTGGGCCAATATCAGCAAGTTTTCCATTTTTTAATTTTAAATCACTATTTTGTGATATGAGGATAAGTGGCACCTTATTACAAGTATGAGATGTATGCGGCATTTTAGTTTCAGTATCGATCATAGTTTCACTATTTCCATGATCAGCAGTAAGCAACATAATCCCATTAAGACTATCTAGTGTTGTTTTTATATTACCTACACACTTATCAACAGTCTCAACTGCTTTTATTGTAGCTTTCAAATCACCTGTGTGACCTACCATGTCAGGGTTTGCAAAGTTAACAATAATAAGATCATATTTTTTACTTTTTAGAGCTTTTATTAATTCAAATTCTACTTGGCTTGCAGACATTTCAGGTTTCAAGTCATAAGTGGCTACCTTTGGAGAAGGAACCATTACTCTTGTTTCCCCAGGATAGACTGTTTCTTTGCCTCCATTAAAAAAAAACGTAACGTGAGGATATTTTTCTGTTTCTGCTAATCTAAGTTGTTTAAGATTTTCTTTAGAGACAATTTCTCCAAGCGTGTTCTGAATTTCTTCACTTGTAAAAATGCTATCCATGAATTTTGAAATTTCGGTTGAATATTCTGTCATTCCCAAATTATTTGTCAAAACTGGTGTATTAATAGTCTTTGAAAATTTATCAAAACCAGGGTTTATAAATGGCATAAGTAATTCTCTTACCCTATCAGCTCGGAAGTTAATCATCATGAGGCTGTCACCTTCAGATATTCCTTTGTAATCACCTATAACTGTAGGTGAAATAAACTCATCAGTTTCATTACTTTCATATGCTTTCCGAATGGCAGTGCTTACATCATCTTCTTTTCTTGTGTATTTACCATATGCAATAAGATCAAAAGATTTTTTAACTCTATCCCATCTATTATCCCGATCCATTGCAAAATATCTTCCAACTAGGGTTACTATATTAATTGATTTTGGGAGTTGAGATTCAAATTCTTTGATCAAATAACCTAATTGTTTTGGAGAGCTATCTCTTCCATCTGAAAAAATGTGCAAAACTGTTTTTAAATTTTTCTCATGTAATAATTTTGCCATTCCAATGATATGATTGCAATGAGAATGGACACCGCCATCACTGCATAATCCAAGTAAATGGACTGTTTTATCTTTCTTATGATTTGATAAAAAATTTTGAAAATTTTTATTTGTTTTTATTTGATCATCTGAAAAAGCTCTATCTATTTTTGGTAAAGTTTGAAGAACAACTCTACCTGATCCTAGATTCATGTGACCTACTTCTGAATTTCCGACTTGACCTTTAGGTAAGCCAACAGCTTCTCCAGATGCATCCAAGGTTGAGTAAGGGTAATTTTTAGATAAATAATCAAAATTAGGTGTTTGAGCGAGTTCAACAGCATTAAATTCTGATTTTTTGTCTATTCCCCAACCATCCATTATACATAAAACTACCGGTTTGTTTTGTGTCTTATTCATAAATTAAACTTTCAATCTCAACTATTTATGATAGGGGTGACCCTGAATAATAGTTTCTATCCTATATATTTGTTCAGCAATCATCATCTTTACCATCTGATGAGGCCAAGTTAGTTTTCCCAATGCAATAATTTTATCTGCCCTTCTTTTTATTTGATCACCATTTCCAAATGCTCCACCAATTGCAAAGTTTATATACGCAATATTATTATTTCTCCAATCAAGCACCATTTTGGCTAATTCAGGGCTAGTTAGATTTTCACCTTGCTCATCTAATAAAACCAGTCGTCCATTTGAGGGTGTTGAGCTTATTAACTTTAGTCCTTCTTCTTCTATCTTTTTTTGCTTATTATTAAGTTTTATTTCATATTGTTTAATCTCAATATTTTTTATTCTTTTTAAATATTTTAAAGTGATTAGATCTTCTTGTTGAGTTTTTGTTTTGCCAATTGCTGAAATAATATATTTCATCTTTTAATTTTTTATTATATCGGAAGTAACTTCCTCAACACTTTTTTCCCACATTTTTTCTAAACTATAAAAATCTCTTACTTCAGGACGAAAGATATGAACCAAAATATCGTTTGCATCAATTAACACCCAGTCACCATTTGACATTCCTTCAGGTGAAGGTGTTTTTATACCTGCTTCTTTATATTTTTTTATTAGATTATTTGCCATTGCAGTTACTTGTCTTACAGTATTGCCGCTAGCTACTATCATATAATCTGCAATACTACTCCTTCCAATAAGATCAATGCTGACTATGTCAATGCCTTTATCATTTTCTAAAGATTTCAAGGTAAACTTTAATAATTGTTTAGAGGATAAAGTCTTTGGTTTTTTCATTTAATATTATTCCATTATAGTTAAGTTATTAATTTTACGTAATTCTGTTGATGAGATGGCTAATAATTTATTTTTAATAAAAACCCAGATGGGTTTATTATAATTAAATATAATTTTACTTTTTGATGTTTTAAGTCTTTTGCCAAGGTATCTTGTTTTTTGAGTATTAATAAATGAGCTTAAAAAACCTGGTCTAGAAATAACAGCAACATATACTCCTTGAGCGATTGATGTTGGGTAAAGCCATTTATTAAAATTATCTAATATATCGCTCCCCATTAACCACACAAATTTAACTTTTCTTGATTTACTATTTAAAAAACAAACAGTTTTATAAGAGGCATAAAGTTTATTTTTTTCTTCCAAATCCAGTACTTTTATATATGAAAATTTATGTGTTAATAGCCTAGCATAAGCTAACCTTTTGTCAAAACACTCCATTTCGAGGGTAGATTTGAGTCTGTTTTGTGGAGCGACAAGCCACCAAATTTCATCTAAGCCAAGATTTTTTTTTGCAGTATTACTAATATGAAGATGCCCTTCATGAGCAGGGTTAAATGATCCGCCAAGAATACCAACTTTTCTATTTCTATTAAACGAGTAACATTTGGGAATATTATTTTTAAAAGAAGCTTTGAAATTATTAATCACGTACTTGATCGTTCCCTCTAACCATGTATTTAAAGCTAGTTAATTGAGCTGCGCCTACAGGTCCCCGCGCGTGTATTCTTCCAGTAGAAATGCCGATTTCGGCACCCATACCAAACTCTCCGCCATCGGCAAATTGAGTTGATGCATTATGCATTACTATAGCACTATCAACATTAGATAAAAAAGTTTCAGCAGTAACTTTATTCTCTGTAATTATAGAATCAGTATGGTTGGAAGAATATTTATTTATATGATTAATAGCACCTTTTATTCCATCAACTACCTTCACAGAGAGAATTGCATCAAGATATTCAGTTTGCCAATCGATTTCGGTAGCCAATTCAATGGAATTGACAATTTTTTTTATGTCGCTGTCGCCCTTAATATGACAACCTTCCTCAATTAATTTATCGATAATAATTGGAGCAAATTTATCACTAATTCTTTTATCAATTAATAAGGTTTCTAATGCACCACATATACCAGTTCTTCTCATCTTAGAATTAACAATTATTTTAATGGCTTTATCAAAATCGGCATCTTTATCTACGAATAAATGGCAAATACCTTCAAGATGCGCAAATACGGGAACTCTTGCTTCCGTTTGTACTTTTTCAACTAACGACTTTCCACCCCTTGGGATTATAACATCAATTTCACCTGTAGATCTTAACATTGCCGTTACTATTTCCCTATCTGTGTTTTCAATCACCTGAACAGCATCTGAAGGTAAACCAGCTTCTTTCAAACCATCTTGAAGACATTTAGCAAGTATTATAGATGAGTGAATCGAGTC
The DNA here is from genome assembly GCA_038131365.1 of Candidatus Marisalimonas marina. Taxonomy (GTDB): domain Bacteria; phylum Pseudomonadota; class Alphaproteobacteria; order Puniceispirillales; family Marisalimonadaceae; genus Marisalimonas; species Marisalimonas marina. The sequence goes on from JAYPPH010000002.1 coordinate 346,414, forward strand.
AGATCCTCCTCTTAGAATAACCGAATTACCTGATTTTATACATAAACTGCCAGCATCTATGGTCACGTTTGGTCTGGATTCATATATAATACCAATAACTCCAAGTGGAACTGAAACACGAGATATATCTAAACCATTTGGTCTTTTCCATCTTGATATCTCAACACCAAGAGGATCATCCATTTTAGCAATTAGTTTTAAGCCATTAATAATATCCTGTATTCTTTTATCATTTAGCAAAAGTCTATCCAGAAAAGCATCAGATACTTTTTTTTCTTTTGCATTTTCTAAATCAATCTTATTAGCATCCAATATTGCTAATTTATTCTTTTCAATAAATTTTGCCGTATTTAATATGGCTAAATTTCTTTTTTTAGCATCACTAACTGATATAATTTTGAAGGCTTCTTTTGACTTCTGATTAATACTTCTTATGTACTCTTGGTTATCGTAAATCATATAATGTTCTCTTATTTTTTCTCAAGTACCAAATCATCTCTGTGTACGACTTCATCTTTACCTCTATAACCTAGAATTTTTTCAATTTTTTCACTTTTTGATCCTTTAATTAATTCAACCTCTGAATTATTAAAGTGAGTTAAGCCAGTACCTATAAATGTTTCATTTTGATCTATAATTTTAATTAAATCACCCTTCTCATAATTACCCTCAGTTTTGATAATACCAGCAGGTAAAATGGAAAATCCTTTTTTTATGGCCTGAGTTGCTCCATTATCTATTATGATTTTACCTTTTGCATGTAGAGCGCCAGATATCCATTGTTTTCTTAAGTTTAAAGGATGATCTTTGGCCTTAAACCAACTAAAAGTTTTTTCATTCTCCTCCAGTTTTAATAGTGGATTATTTAATCGTCCGTCACAAATAATCATGTGACATCCTGCGTTCATTGATATTTTAGCGGCTTCAATTTTTGTTACCATACCACCTGATGAAATTTTACTATTTGCTGGTCCAGCCATAGATTCTATTTCAGTTGAAATTTCTGTAACTTCTTCAATAAGAGTAGCATTTTTATTTTTGTTAGGATCAGAAGAATATAAGCCATTGATGTCTGAGAGTAATATAAGAAGGTCTGCGCTGCACATTTGTGCAACACGTGCTGCTAGTCTATCATTATCACCAAATTTTATTTCTTCAGTAGAAACCGTATCGTTCTCATTGATTACAGGTATAACGCCAAGTTCAAGAAGTTTAACTAAAGTTGCCCTAGCGTTTAAATGTTTTCGTCTAGTTTCTGTATCATCGGGAGCTAGTAATATTTGAGCAACATTTAAGCCATGTTCTAGCATAACTTCTTTCCAAGCATGTGCTAAACTTATTTGCCCAGTAGCAGCTGCAGCTTGTTTTTCATCGAGTGTTAGATTATTTAACAAATTTAATTGTTTTTTTCCTAGAGCAATAGAACCAGAAGAAACAACGATCACCTCTTTTTTTAATTTGATCAAATTAAAAATATCTAAAGCCAGTGTTTCTAACCATTTCTTTCTAAGTGATCCCTTTTCTTTATCAATTAAAAGTGCAGAGCCAATCTTAATTATTATTCTTTTAGATGTTTGAATTAGATTATTTTTTTTCATTTTTATAATTTATGGAGACCATGAAACATTTTGCAGTTGATTACTATTATCCTCTGATTCTGACATTGAAACAATAAGATCTTGAGCTTCTCTAATTAAACTTGTGATATTCTCTCCTGAGACAGCTGAAATACAAATAACTTTTTTTATACCAAGTTTCTTAAGTTTTTTCTTCGCTAATTCAATTGTATCTATGTCCACTGCATCGATTTTATTTAAAACAATGATTTGTTTCTTCTGAGATAAACTTTCATCATAGGCTTTTATTTCATTAAATATTGTTAAATAATCGTTAGTTATATCTTTGCTAGTAATGTCGATTAGATGAATTAGCCCTTTACAGCGCTCAACATGACCCAAAAATCTATGTCCTAATCCATGTCCTTCGTGAGCCCCTTCAATTAAACCTGGAATATCTGCTACTACAAATTCCTTATTGTCCTGGTTAACAACACCTAAGTTAGGGTGTAATGTTGTAAAAGGGTAATCTGCTATTTTAGGCTTTGCAGCGGTAATCCTGGAAAGTAGGGTGCTTTTACCAGCATTTGGTAGTCCAACTAAACCGATGTCTGCAATAAGCTTTAATCGTAACCAAACCCACTTTTCTTCTAAAGGACCTCCCGGTTGAGATTTTCTAGGAGCCTGATTTGTAGATGTTTTAAAAAAAGCATTACCTTTACCGCCTTCTCCACCTTTAGCAAGAGTAACTCTTTGTCCAATTTCAGTCATGTCTGCCAGGATAAAGTTGTTGGTTTCATCTAAAATTTGAGTTCCAAGAGGTAAGCGAAGAATTAAATCTTTGCCACTTATTCCACTTCTGTCTCTACCTTTACCACCTTCACCTGGCCTTGCTTTAAAATGTTGTTGGTACCTAAAGTCAATAAGTGTGTTTAGGCCATCTGTACACTCTGCGATTATATCGCCACCACGGCCACCGTTTCCTCCGTCTGGCCCTCCAAAAGGTACGTGCGCCTCTCTTCTAAAAGAAATAGATCCTGGGCCGCCGTGACCACTGGCAATATATATTTTGGCTTGATCCAAAAATTTCATAATAAAAATCTATTATATACTAATATATATGGAAAGAATTTTCAGATATATAAAAATTAATTTTAAATATTCTAGATAATGTTGGAATTATTCAGCAGCCTGTTTTGCTGGCTCTACAGACACAAACATTTTATTTTTTTGCTCTTTAAACTTAACGTGCCCTTCAACTAAAGAGAAAATAGTATGATCTTTACCCATGCCGACATTTAAGCCAGGATGATACTTGGTTCCTCTTTGTCTTATGATTATGTTTCCAGGAACTACAGCTTCACTACCAAATTTTTTGACGCCAAGCCTTCTTCCAGCTGAATCTCTTCCATTCCTTGAGCTACCGCCTGCTTTTTTATGTGCCATCTGTAAATCCTTTACTTATCTTTAGTAGTTGATTTCTTAGTTTTTTTGTCTGTTCCAGTCTTGCTATCAGCTTTGGTTTTAGTTGCTGATTTAGCCTTTGTTTCAACTTTAGCTTTTGGAGCTGATGGTTTAGTTTTAGTCTCAACTTTGGCTTTGGTATCTGTTTCTTTGACTTTGCTCTCAACTTTTACCTTAGTATCGGTTGTTTTGGCTTTGCCCTCAACTTTAGTTTTTGATTCTGTTGTCTTGGCTACAGCCTTTTTGGGAGTAAGTTTAAGACCACCAGTTTCTGCAATATCAATGATTTTTAAGAGGGTTAAGTCTTGTTTATGACCTTGTTTCCTGCGACTGTTTTTTCTTCTTCTTTTGTAAATCATAGTAATCTTGGGCCCTCGTGTCTGTCTAACAACTTGGGCCATTACGGCTGCGTCATTAATTAGAGGGTTCCCAACAGTAACTTTTTTACCTTCACCTAACATTAATACATCACCAAGAACAACTTGGTCACCATCATTAGCCTTAAGCTTTTCAACTAAAACGACATCATTCTTTTCAACACGATATTGTTTTCCGCCGGTTTTAACTACTGCATACATTTTATTATTCCGAAAATTAAATTATAACAACTATACAATAAGTTATAGATTCATAACATAGAGATAATCGTTCTGGGAATATAGCTTTCCACAACAATCTGTCAAGGATTTTAGATAAATAGTTAGGCCAATAATTTGAGTTTATTTAGTTTCTAATAACAATAATGGATCTAAGCGTTGATCAAACCAATTAACTCTCCAATCTAAGTGGGGCCCCGTTGATCTTCCTGTAGAGCCTACTTCCCCAATCTTTTGGTTTTTTGATACTTTTTCTCCAACTTTAACATCGATAGAAGAGAGGTGAGAATAGACTGAAGTAACTCCATGGCCGTGGTCTAACATTATTGTCCCACCAGTATAATATAAGTTTTTTTCAGCCATCCTGACAATTGAATCTGTAGGGGCAACCACTTTGGTTCCTTTTTTAGCTGCTATATCAATCCCATAATGAGGTCGCTTTGGTTTACCATTTAATATTCTTTGACTACCAAACACACCTGAAATTATTCCTTGGGCAGGCCAATTAAATTTTTGAAATATAAAGTCTACGTTACTATCTAAACTTCTGACTTCTTTGATTACTTTGTTTTCTTTTTTAATTCTATCCCAAAAAGACTGTGGTGGGGTAACCATTTTTTTTTGGAGGCCATTTATTTTTTGTGTTTTATAAACTCTTCTATTTATTTTAAACGATTTTGTAATTAGTTGATTATTAATCTTTAGGGTTAAATTTGCATTTTGGGGATGATCTCTTCCAAAACCTATAACAAATAATCCATCTTTTGACTTTCTAAGTTCTCTATTTTTAAAATTAACTGGTACATTAGAATTTATTTTCCCAATAGCTAATCCACCTTGAATAAAATTCCCAGTTAAGACAACATCAATGTCACTAAAAGTTAAAGACAGACTTTCTTTTGCTAGAGAAAAAGGAATTTTAAAAACAAAACAAAAAATAATTGTCAAAATTATATTTTTTTTCATTTTTTATAAGCTCATTGAAAGTTATTATTTTTGCTTTTTGGATATCTTGACTTGCAACTAAAGTAATTAGTTTTACTCTATAATTAAAGGAATTAATTTTATTATAAAAATTAGAATTTCTTTATTAATTTTAAGATGATAATGAGTTTATGTTTTTATGAGTTATAGTTTTTTTAAAATTTTAAAAGAAGGTTTTAAAAATAATAAAGGTTGGCCAAAAACATGGCAAAACCCTGAAGTAAAAAAAAAATATGATATAATTATTGTAGGAGGAGGTGGCCATGGTCTTGCCACAGCCTTTTATTTAGCAAAAGAATTTAACATCAAAAATATTGCAGTTTTAGAAAAGGGCTGGATAGGAGGTGGTAATGTTGGTCGAAATACAACAATCATCCGCTCGAATTATCTTTTAAATGAAAACGAAGCCTTTTATGAGTTCTCTCTAAAATTATGGGAAACTCTTGAAAAGCAAATTAATTACAATGCAATGGTAAGTCAAAGAGGGGTATTGAATGTTTTTCATTCAGATGCTCAGAGAGATGCATTTATTAGACGTGGTAATTCTATGATAATTAATGGTGCTGACGCAGAAATTTTTGATGTTGAAAAAATAAAATCTATATATCCATTTCTTGAATATGATAATCCTAGGTTTCCTATAAAAGGTGGTTTGTTTCAGAGACGTGGTGGAACAGTTCGCCATGACGCTGTTGCTTGGGGATATGCACATGCGGCGGATCAGTTGGGTGTGGATATAATTCAAAATTGTGAAGTTAATGGTTTTAGGTTTAAAGCTGGAAAATGCGTAGGAGTTGAGACTAGTAAAGGATTTATAGAAACAAAAAAAGTTGGTTGTGCTGTAGCAGGATCTTCTAGTTTACTTATGTCAAAAGCAAATATGAAACTTCCTATTGAAAGTCATATTTTACAAGCTTTTGTTAGTGAGAGTCTTAAGCCAATAATTCCTGGTGTTATAACGTTTGGAGCTGGTCATTTTTATATTTCCCAATCAGATAAAGGCGGACTTGTTTTTGGAGGAGATATAGATGGGTATAATTCATATGCACAAAGAGGAGGGTTAGAAACGCTTGAAGATGTTTGTGAGGGTGGTCTTGCATTAATGCCAATCATTGGTAAGGCAAAACTTCTTCGGATGTGGGGTGGTATTATGGATATGAGTATGGATGGTTCGCCAATTATTGATAAAACTCATATAGAAGGTTTGTATTTAAATTCAGGATGGTGTTATGGAGGTTTTAAGGCTACTCCTGCTTCAGGGTGGTGTTTTGCTCATCTGATTGCTAAGGGGTATTCACATAGCCTTTCTGAAAATTTTAGATTAGATAGGTTTAGAAATGGATACATGATTGACGAAAAGGGTCAAGGTGCCCAACCAAATTTACATTAGAGAAGTTATAAATGATTATTAATCATCCATTATTAGGGCCCAGAGATATTAGTGAATTTGTTTATCTAGGTGATGCTTCTTTGTTAAAACGACCTGCTTGGGACAGTAATAAATCTGAAGATAAATTTTATGAATATTTATATCTGAGAGACAATATAGCAGGCACACATAAAGAGTTATGGTTTCACCAATATGGTGACAGAAGTTGGTTAGTTGTAACCAGAAATACTATTTCACATGAAATTACTAAAGTTGAGTTGGCAACAGAAGTTACAAAGAAATTGGCAAATTCAAATGAGTAAATTTTCAAGAATCGAAACTGTATGTTTTAAGAACAAACAAAAAAATAAATTTCGAGTTCAACGGTAAAAAATACAGTGGTTTTTATGGTGACACACTCGCTTCTGCATTGTTAGCAAACAATGTCATATTAATTGGGAGATCATTCAAATATCATAGACCTAGGGGAATAATTTCTAGTGGATCACATGAGCCAAATGCATTAGTTGAGATTATTCATAAGAATTTTACAGAACCAAATATAAAGGCAACAACAGTTGAATTATATAATGGTTTAAAGGCAAGAAGCCAAAATTGTTGGCCATCAGTTAAATTAGATTTTATGTCAATTAACGATAAAATCTCAAATTTTATAGGTGCAGGTTTTTATTATAAGACATTTATGTGGCCTTCTTTTTTTTGGGAAAAACTTTATGAACCTCTTATCAGAAAAGCTGCTGGTTTAGGTAAGCTTTCCCAAAGTAAAAAAAACAGGGTTTCTGAAAAAGGATTTCTGCATACTGACATACTTATTATTGGTTCTGGTCCTTCAGGATTGATGTCGGCATATATTGCGGGTTTGTCAGGTGCAAGAGTTTTGCTTGTCGAAGAAGATTTTGTGTATGGCGGAAGTTTAAATAATGAGAGTTTTGATATATCTAATATGTCTTCTCAAGCTTGGGTTATGTCTGTTTTAGAGGAACTGCAAAAACTGCCCAATGTAAGAATTATGAAAAGAACATGTGTTTTTGGAATGTTTGATCATGGAATATTTGGCGCAATCGAAAAATTAAAAGACTCTAAAATAGAACAAATATTTTGGAAAATAGTATCAAAAAAATCTTTGTTATGTTCAGGTTCCTTAGAAAGATTAATTCCGTTTCAGAATAACGATTTGCCAGGAATAATGTTATCTGGTTCTATCCGAAGTTACATCAACAGATGGGGAATAAAAAGTTTTAGTGATGTATTACTTTTCACTAATAATGATGATGCGTATTCAACAGCAATCGATTTAATAGAAAATGGTATAAATTGCCTAGGAGTAATTGATACCAGAGAAAATCCTAGAACCTTTGATCCTAGAATTAAAGTCTATAAAAACTCTCAAGTTATAAATGCAAGAGGTAAAATGTATCTTGAAGGAATAGATATTATTAATAAAGATGGGAATAAAAAATATATAAAATGTAAATATTTGGGTGTTTCAGGGGGATGGAATCCAAATATACAAATTAGTTCTCATACAGGTGTTAAGCCTGTTTGGGACGAAAAAATTCATGCATTTATTCCTGGAAAAAATAATATTTCTAGTCATTTAAAAGCTATTGGATCAGCTAAGGGTGTGTTTGGCTTTAATGAATGTATTCTTGATGCCGAAAAAAATGTATTGGAGGTATTACATGATTTAAAATTTAAACCAAAAAAATATAAATTACCTCTAGCTAAACCACAAAAGTCAGATATTAGTCCTTTTTGGTATGTGAAGCATGGTGATAAAAGAAAATGGGTAGACCTTCAAAATGACGTTACAGTTAAAGATATTGAGATGGCTTATCTTGAAAACTTTAGATCAGTAGAGCACCTCAAAAGATATACAACTTTAGGTATGGGAACAGATCAAGGAAAAACATCTAATATTACAGGTTTAGCTATATTAGCTTCTTTATCTAAAAAATCTATTCCAGAGGTTGGGACAACAGTTTTTAGGCCACCATATGTTCCAATACCAATTGATTCATTAGCAGGGCCAATAACTGGAAAAAATTTTAAACCAATAAGGCTTTCACCAACACATAATTGGGCCAAAGAAAACGGAGCGAGTTTTGTAGAGTCAGGCCTTTGGTTAAGAGCAGAATGGTATGCGAAACAAAATGAAACAAAATGGCGTGAAACAGTTGATAGAGAAGTTTTATCTGTAAGAAAGTCAGTAGGTTTTTGTGATGTTTCTACTCTAGGTAAAATAGATATCCAAGGAAAAGACGCACAGAAATTTATTAATAAAATTTATTGTAATGCTTTTGCAAAATTACCAGTAGGTAAAGTTCGTTATGGATTAATGTTAAGAGAAGATGGTCTTGTTATGGATGATGGCACAACAGCTAGGATGAGTGAAAACCATTTCATAATGACAACCACTACAGCTAATGCAGATAGTGTATATAGGCACTTAGAATTTTGCCACCAATGTTTATGGCCAGAAATGGAAGTACATCTTATTTCAACAACGGATGCATGGGCACAAATCGCAATTGCTGGTCCAAATTCAAGAAAAGTTCTTTCTAAAATTGTTGATCCAGAATTCGATATTAGTAATGAAAGTTTTCCTTTTATGGCATGTAAAGAAATATCAATTTGTGGTGGTATCATCGCAAGATTATTTCGAATTTCATTTTCAGGAGAATTAGCATACGAGTTATCTTTTCCAACTCAATATGCATTGTCATTTGTTGATCATCTAATGGAAATTGGAAAAGAGGAAAATATAATCCCTTACGGAACAGAGGCTTTGGGAGTTATGAGGATAGAAAAAGGTCATGCAGCAGGTGCCGAATTAAATGGAACAACTACTGCTTTAAATTTAAATATGGGTAAAATGGTATCAGATAACAAAGATAGTATTGGCTCTGTATTATCTAAAAGGGAAGGCTTAAATAAAGATGATGTTTTGAGGCTTGTTGGTATAGTACCAATTAATCCTAATGACCAGTTGATTTCTGGATCACATTTATTTGAACTAAATAGTGATATCAAACCGCAAAACGATCTTGGTTATATTACTTCTTCTTGTTTTTCTCCTTCTTTAGATAGTTATATAGCTCTTGGTTTTTTAAAAAATGGTCACAAACGTCATGGAGAGAAAATAAGAGTAATTAACCCAATTTTAAAAAAAGAATTCTTAGCGCAAATTTGCTCCCCAATTTTTGTTGATCCTAATGGAGATAGATTACGTGCTTAAACAAAAAAAATTGCTACCAAATATAATCTCTTCTGAAATTTTAATTGAAAAACAAAACTTAAGGCTAAGACTAAGTCAAACGGATAATATTTTTTCGATTACTGAATATGAAAATAAAAGAGAACAATTTAAACAAAATTTTAAAAACTTTTTTGCCTTAGGCATACCGGAAGTTGGTAAATTTACTTTGAATAAGAATTCAAAAGCTATCTGGTTAAGAGTTAATAGTTATTTTGTTGTTACAAAGGAAAGTTATAACGATGCTATAAATGCATTTCATGAGGTTGCTTCAGTAACAGATCAAACGGGAGGTTGGAACGCTCTTACTCTAGAAGGAAAACTTAGCATATCTATGCTGGAGAAATTATTAACTCTAGACTTAGATTTGTTTACAAAAGAAAAAGCTGTAAGAGCATCAATAAATAAAATTAATTGTATAATTTTATGTAACAAGCAATCTGAAATTTATACTATTTATTGTCCATCTTCATTTCTTGAGTCTATGAAAACAAGATTAATAGATTTGGTCAACTTAGTTGCATAGCGTTTGGTAAAAACAAGACAATACTTGGGAAAGCAATAAGAACTCCAACTGTAATAACATCAGCAACAAAGAACGGTGCACATCCTCTGAAAACGTCTTGAACTGGAATATCAGGCCGGACTCCACTTACGACAAAACAGTTCAAACCAATTGGGGGTGTAATTAAACAGAGTTCTGCCATTTTGACTACAATTATACCAAACCAAATTGGATCGTAACCTAAGGCAATTACGGCAGGCTGAACAACTGGCAATGTTAATAATAACATTCCTATAGCGTCCATAAACATACCTAAAATCGCGTATACTAATAATATACATAATAGAATAGCTAGTGGTGGATAGTCTAATGAAGTAATCCAATTACTAAAAGCATTTGGAAGACCCGCAAAACCAAGAAAGCGAACGTAGACTAAAACTCCCCATATGATAGAAAAAATCATTACTGTTAACTTAGCAGTTTCATAAAGTGCAGATTTTAATGCACTCGCTTTCATACCCTTTAAAACTGCAATAACAAACACTACAAATGCACCTAGTGCACCAGCCTCTGTAGGAGTTGCCCAGCCAAAATACATCGAACCAAAAATGATAATGATAACTGAAAAAATAGGTACTGTTGCAGGTAAAGATACAATCTTTTCTTTGAATGAAAAAATTCTAGTTTTAGGTCCCATCTCTGGTTTGAAAGAAACAATACTGACAATTATAAGACCGTATATAAGAGCAGAGACTATACCGGGGAGAAAACCAGCTAACAAAAGCTGTCCAACTGATTCTTCAACAATAATAGCATAAATAACTAATATCGCGCTTGGTGGAATTAAAGTTGCTAAAGTTCCTCCTGCTGCCACCACTCCTGCTGCAAGTTTTCTATTATAACCGTCTCGTAACATTTCTGGAATAGCAACACGCGCAAAAACAGCAGCTGTTGCAGTGCTTGCCCCAGATACAGCAGCAAAACCAGCTGTAGCAAATACAGTTGCAACTGCTAAACCGCCAGGTAATCTTCCTAACCATCTTTTAGCTGCTTCAAACAGAGATTTAGTTAAACCTGCGTGAAATGCTAAAAAGCCAATTAAAATAAACATTGGTAATATTGATAAAGCGTAAGTTACAGCCTTTGAATGAGGAATTGTTCCAGCCATCCCAAGACCTGCATATAGTGCTTTTTCAAGGCCAAGTTTAGTCGATAAGATCCATACAAGTCCGACAGTCCCAGCTAGAGCACTTGCAAAAGCAACGCGCATCCCAAAAAAAATCATAAGCATCATTACTGATGTTACTGTTATTCCTATTTGAAGAGGATCCAAAGTTAATTCCTTACACTTTTGACATCATCTACCTGTGATGCTTCTTGTTTTGCTTGATTTTCAACATCTACAATAAGTGGTACTCCAACTGGTTCAGCTGTAGGATAAATTATTAATCTAATATATCCTGCTAATTGGATTAAAAGCCTTAAAGCCAGTGCAGAAAAAGCTAGAGGTATCATTAATTTAGATGGCCATGTTGGTAACCCTATATCAATTGTACTGTCACCAATAATTAGGGCTCTTTGAAAATGCTTGAATGAATAATAAGTCAAAATAACTATTATGAAAATAGTAGCGGTGGTTTGGATTGCCTCAGCTATCCATTTTGATCGACCTTTTAAAGCTGATAAAAAAATCTCCATTCGAACATGACCACCTAGCCTTTGACAATAGGCTATAGAGATAAAAGCAAATATAGCTATGGATTGCTCAGCAAAGTCAATATATCCAGGAATAGGCAAATTTAAAATTTTCCTACTAACTATTTGTATAGTTGCAGTTATCATTAAAAAGAAAATAGCAAAAGCAGAAAAGGCTGTTAGAAAGTCCTCTACTTTTGCTAGATATTTATCAAAATAAGTTATCATTTTTTGAAAAAAAGAAGGATGAAGATACTTCATCCTTCTTAACTAACTTATTTACTAGCTTCTTTAGCTGTTTTTAAAACAAGGTCTAGAAGTTCTTGAGCTGGTAATCCAACTGCATTCGCCTCTTTAATCCATTGATCCCAAACAGGCTGAGCTGCTGCTTTTCTAAAAGCATCTAATTCAGCAGTAGTGTATGTGATTTTCTTGATACCCTGTTTTTCTGCTACTGGTGTATATTTATCGATAGAAGCAGAATAAGCCTTATCAAGAGCTGCATATCCAGCATCAATTGCATCCGTTAAGATTTTTTTGTTCTTATCAGAAAGACTGTTATAGGCATCAATGTTAACAACTAATGGGCAGTTTACTGAACCAGGAGAAAGGTTAGTTGTTCTCCAAGTTGAAACCTCATTAATCTTATAAGAGAAATGTGAGTAAAATGCAAAAGCAGCCGCATCTACTGTACCTGTCTCAATAGCTCTGTATGTTTCAGGAGCAGTAACAGTTGTAGGAACAGCACCGATTACTTTCATCGCCTTACCGATACCACCAAGAGCTCTTACTCTCATTCCTTTAAAATCTGCAAGAGTTCTAGGCTCTTTTCCTCTACCCATGAATTCATATTGAGGTAAAGCTGCTGACATAAGAAGCTTTGCGTTCCATTTTTTCATTTCTTTGATTGTTGCTGGATGGTTGTAAACAGCTAAATCAGCTGCTTTTTGAACATCACCATTAGTAATTGGTAAGAAAGGAAGTTCTAAAACAGTAACTGCTTTATTTTTATCGGCATGATAAGAAGCACAGAAAGTTGCGGCTTCAAATGCTCCAAGAGAAATACCATCTAAGTTTTCTCTTGGCTTAGATAATGTTCCTCCGTAATTTATTTTGATAGTAAAATGACCATCTGATTTATCAGCAACATAAGCAGAAACTGCTTCTATACCCTCTGTAAAAGCTCTTCTTTTGCCCCATGTAGACAAATTCCAACTTACTTTTTTGCCATGGTTAGCTGCCAAAGCTGAAGTTTTAACACTATCTACAGGACCTCCAAAAATAAGCCCTACTGTTAATAGTGATAACAATGGTAGTGATTTTTTCATTTATTCCTCCGAACTTAAATTTCATTCAGTTTACAGATAATGATTTTAATATAAAGTACTAAATAGGCCTTTTATTAAAAAATTTTTAATGAGAAAATTATGGAACCAGGAAAACCAGATTTTAACTATTTATCATATAAAGTTCACAACAATATTGTTTATTTGGCTGGGCAACTTGCAAAAGAAAATGGAGTTGTCAAGAATACAGGAAGGGTACCAGAGGACATAACAGAAGAAGAAGCATCAAGACAAATGAGTCTATGTGCGAAACATGCATATTCATGGTTAGAAATAGCAGCTAAGAATAATAATAGTGAGATAGAATCAATTTTAGACTTAAAAGTTTATGTTTCTTGTAAAGAAAACTTCGATGGTATTTCCAAATTAGCAGACTTTGCCTCAAGTATATTTATAGAAAAATTGGGAGAAAATGGAAAACATCCTAGGTCTGTTTTAGCAGTAACAAGATTACCCCAAAATGCTCCCGTGATGATTGACCTTAGAGCTGCACTTAAATTTAAATAAGGAACTAAGTATGAGTAATATTAAAATCCAACTTGATGAAATAAAAACATTAGTAACTGATGTTTTGTTGAAACAAGGTTGTGATATGGAAAATGCAAAAGCTTTAGCAAAGACTATCACAAAAGCAGAAGAAGATGGAGCCAGTTCCCACGGTTTGTTTAGATTGCCTGGTTATGTTGCTTCATTAAAATCAGGAAAAGTAAATGGCCATGCATCCCCAAAAGTTAAAAATGTCACGCCAGTGATTTTAAATTGTGATGCAGATAATGGTTTTGCATCAACATCACACGAAAAAGCATTGCCAATGCTTGCCGAAGCAGCAAAAATCAATGGAATATCTGTTTTGAGCATAAAGGGGTGCTATCATTTTGCTGCACTTTGGCCAGAAACTGAATATTTAGCTGGACATAATCTTGTTGGTTTTGCTTGTACCGCCTTTAAGCCCTCTGTTGCTCCTGCAGGAGGAAAAGAAGCTTTTTTTGGAACAAATCCAATCTCAATGGCATGGCCAAGAAAAAACAATGAACCAGTTGTATTTGATATGGCTACTGCCACTATGGCCAAAGGCGAGGTTATGATAGCGGCCAGAGACGGACATTTGCTTCCAGATGGAGTTGGTCTTGGAGAAGATGGGAAACCATCAAATGATCCGAAAGATATCTTAAAAGGGGTTCTGCTACCTTTTGGAGGTTATAAAGGCTCAGCTATTTCAATGATGGTTGAACTTTTTGCTGCGGGGCTAACAGGAGATGTATTTTCATATGAAGCTCAAGTAAATGATAACAACGATGGAGGCCCGCCAAGTGGTGGTGAGTTTATAATGGCTTTGAACCCAGAAATAATTGGAGATTCTAATTGGGAAAGTCATTGTGAAGATTTTTTCCAAAAATTATTATCAATTGAAGGGGTAAGACTTCCTGGTTCTCGAAGGCATAAAAAGAGAATGGATGGTAAATATCGCTCTGTTAATGAAGAATTATTGTTGAAAATTAAATCTTTTCTTTAGATTTAAGATTAGTTTCATCCCTCATTTTTTTTGATTGAATTTAGATATTTAATCACATCATTGATTTTCTCATCAGGTATATCTTTATAACTTGATCCAAATTCATTCTTTACTTTGAGTGCAACATGAGCATAAGGGTTTCTTCCTTTTGGATGATTGGGATGATCTGGTAATTTATTTAATAAAAAATCCCCAGTTGATTGGATTAAGTTCCATAAATATTTTTTATTTTGATCATTCATATTTAAAAACAAAATAGTATAGAGTTTTTCATTTAATAAAAAAATAGCATTTAAATAATAAGTGTTCTACCAAGTAGACATGTGTGTAGAAATATTTTATTAAATATTTCAAAATTTATAAGAGGGAAAAAATGAAATTATTAAGTTTTACACGATTGGGTAAGCCTTGCTTTGGGGCGGTTGTTAAAGATGGTGTTATTGATTTAACCGGCAAACTTGATCCGGATATAAATACCCTGAAAGACTTAATCTCTCTAAACTTAGAGGATCAAGCTGAAGAATACATTGCGGGTAAAACAAAAGATCTTTCATTCTCAGATATAACCTTTTTGCCAGTTATTCCTAATCCTGAAAAAATAATGTGTGTTGGTTTAAATTATTTAGAACATAAAAAAGAAACTGGTAGGCCAGACGTCGACAATCCTACTATTTTTACAAGATTTGCAGACTCTCAGGTTGCCCACCTTCAACCATTAATAAAACCAGATAATTCTGATCGTTTTGACTATGAAGCTGAAATGGCAATCATTATAGGAAAGGGTGGAAGATTTATTTCTGAAGAGGACGCACTTAACCATATTGCAGGTTATTCATGCTATAATGATGGTAGTGTAAGAAATTACCAAAGACATACTTCACAATATACCCCAGGTAAAACTTTCCCAGGCACGGGTGGTTTTGGTCCTTACATGGTCACACCTAGCGAAGTTGGAGATTACAGGGAATTACCTATTGAGCTCAGGTTAAATGGAAATGTCATGCAAAAAGCTAAGTTGTCTGACTTAATTTTTCCAATACCAAGGCTTATAAGTTATATTTCTGAGTTTACAGCGTTGTCTGCTGGAGATGTAATCGTAACTGGAACTCCTGGTGGAGTAGGTGATAAAAGAAACCCACCAGTTTACATGGTTCCTGGGGATGTTGTAGAAGTTGATATAGGATTGTTAGGTGTTTTAAAAAATCCAGTTGTTGCTGCACCAAAGTTATAAGTCTACAAATTAAAATAAATTTATGATGAACAAATCTTTAATTACAAATTTAGTATCAATTTTTATTATTTTAATTGGATTTTTGTATCGTGATGATTTTTCTTTTATTTTTTTAGTTGGAGTGTTTGCTTTATCAGGAAGCGTAACTAATTGGCTAGCAATTCATATGTTATTTGAGAAGATCCCGTTTCTATATGGTTCTGGTGTGATTCTTGATAGATTTGAAGATATTAAATTAGGTATTAAAAACCTGATTCTTCAAGAATTATTTTCAATTGATCAAATAGAAAAATTTATTTTTGATAACAAGGAAAAAGCCTCAGGAGGTATCGTAGAAAAAATAGATTTTGATAAAGTATTTGTTGGTCTTGTTGAATCAATAGAAAGTTCCCAGTTAGGTGGAATGCTTGCTATGATTGGAGGAAGAAAAGCTTTAGAACCCTTAAAAGAACCATTTATTAAAAAACTTAAGGTTATTATCGAAGATTTTATAAAAGAGAATGCAGGAAATAATAATTCTACTGATGAGTTATTTCTAAAAATTGAAAATATATTGGATGCTAGGCTAGCTGATTTATCACCGAATGATATTAAAACTATTATTCAAAAAATGATAAGAGAGCATTTAGGTTGGTTAGTTGTTTGGGGTGGATTTTTCGGTGGTCTCTTAGGTTTGATCTTTAGTCCTGTAGGTCTAAATTTAATTTAAAAGGAAGAGTGTTTTAACACTCTTCCTTTGCTTAATTACGAAATTAACCAACCACCATCAATATCAACTGTTGTACCAGTGATAAATTCATTTTCTATAGCGAAAATAATACCTTGTGCGACTTCATCAGGTGTACCAGCTCTAGGAATAAGATTATTTTTAGTAACGTTAGTATAATAATCTTCTCTATCTTTTCCTTGAAGTGGGCTCATAGGCGTATCTATGATACCAGGTGATACAATATTAATTCTTTTAGGGGCAATTTCTGGAGCTATACCTCGAGCAAATGCTTCTACAGCTCCTCCAACTGAAGATATTGCAATTTGACCAGGTCTACATTTTCTTGCTGGTGAACCGCTCACCAAAACAATATTACCATTGTCTTTTAAATATTTTGTTCCATATCTTACAACATTTGTGTAGCCCCATAATTTATCGAAAGATGCTTTATAACCATCTAAATCCATACTAAGAAATGGGCCAACTGCTCTAGCGCCACCAGTTGCTGAATTTACCAAGATGTCGAACTCACCTTGCTCTTCAAAGAACTTTTCAATAGCTTCTCTATCAAGAACATTGAGTTTTTTTGTGGTAACATTTTTAGGTAGTTCTTTTAATTTTTCTGGATTACGACTAACTGCAACTATGTTTGCTCCTTTGTCAGATAGCATTTGAGTTGCGGAAAGACCAATTCCTGATGTTCCACCAAATACTATAGCTTTTTTGCCATTTATATTCATGTTTATTTTATCCTTTTATATCTAAATATAATTAATTACTTACTTATATCATTTTGCATATATAATTGTTTAAAACTTTGCAACATTTTGTGGGTATTTAAATGACTGATGAACTTTTTAGAAATAATTCTTATTTAAAAGAACATGAAGTAACAATAACCGAAGTAACTTCTGACGGATTAGTTTTTGATAAAACAATTTTTTATCCTGAGGGAGGAGGGCAGCCAGGAGATGAGGGATTTATAACAAGTGGCGAGAATAAAATAAGAGTTTTGGGTACTAAATATATTAATCAGAAATTAGTTCATTTAGTTGAAGAAACACAAGATTTCAAAAAAAAGGAAAAAGTAAAATTAGAATTAGATTGGTCTAGACGTTATAGTCATATGCAGGTTCATACTTGTCTTCATTTGCTCTGTTCTATAATTCCTTATCCTGTAACAGGAGGTTCAATTGGAGATGGAAGAGGACGCTTAGACTTTGATTTAGAAATTAAGCCCAATAAAGAAGATGTTTTGAATAGTTTAAATAAACTAATCAGTGACGATCATACTGTTTCTATATCAAGTATTACAGACGATGAATTGGACCAAAATCCTGATTTAGTTAGGACTATGTCAGTTAAACCTCCTCGTGGCTCAGGCAC
Source organism: Candidatus Marisalimonas marina (assembly GCA_038131365.1). GTDB lineage: Bacteria > Pseudomonadota > Alphaproteobacteria > Puniceispirillales > Marisalimonadaceae > Marisalimonas > Marisalimonas marina. The sequence goes on from JAYPPH010000002.1 coordinate 364,045, forward strand.
AATAAGAATGATAAAAATTGGTGAAAATATAGATTTTCAACCCTGTGGTGGAACTCACGTTAAAAAAACTTCGGAAATTAACTTGGTCCAGTCAGTTAAAATAGAAAATAAAGGCAAAATGAACAAAAGAATAATAGTTAATTTTTAGAAATAATTATTTTTCACAGACTATTTCAAATGGCAGTGTTCGATTTTCCTTTATTGAACGCATTGAGTTAATAGATCTTTCATGCATGGAAGAGCCTCCAATTACATGTATCCCTAAAGTTGGTTTTTCAGATTTTGGTTGTTTTTGAATGAGTTTTTCATAGCCTTCAATATACTTATCACCTGTTTCGATAAGCTTAATATTTATAAATCCTATTTCTTTTAAAATAGTAACTGTTTCTTTAGGTGGTAATAAGAAGCTCATATCTTGTTTGTCAGCCCACGGTAATGGAAAAATAGGATTACCTGTTGGTCCTAATCCATGTTCAGTAAAAGCAAAAAAACTTCCTTTTTTTAATACTCTATAAGCTTCAGAGAAAAACTTTATTCTGTCTGATATATTCATAGTTACATGTTGTGAGTAAGCTCCATCAAAAATTTCATTTTTAAATTCTAACTTTTCACCGTTCCCAACATTAAGTTCAACCATGTTTGACATTGATGTCAGTTTATTAAATTCATTACCTATTTCAATAAAGCTTGGTGTTATATCTATTCCTGTTATATGACACTTAAACTTTTTGGCATAATACCTAGCTGGTCCACCTAAACCACAACCAATATCTAAAATGCTTTGATTTTCTCTAAGTGGCATTCTTTTGCCGAGATCTACTGTAGCTCCAATCCCACGTGCGTGGTATTGGTCGATTGGGAATAAATCTTCTATTTCCAGTTTTTTTTGATTCAAACCAGATAAAGACATTGCTTGGTGAATTCTGGAATGAAGATCACCTCTCGTCCAAAAATTTTCTATCTCGGTTATGCTGACCATTAAATTTATTATTTATATTCTAACCATTGAGAATAAAATCAGCACATCGTTCGCCAATCATCATGCAAACAGCGTTTGTGTTTCCTGAAACTAACGTTGGCATTATAGAAGCATCTGCAATACGGAGCCCTTTTATTCCATGAACTTTTAGATTTTTGTCAACCACAGCCTCTTGGTCAAATCCCATTTTGCAAGTTCCTGATGGATGATAAACAGTTTCTGCCTTTTCTTTGATGAAATTTAAAATATCTTCATCGGTATCAAAACTTTTACCAGGCTGTATTTCCTCTCCGCAGAATTCTTGCATTGTCTCCGAATTCATAAGTTTTCTTATCAACTTTACACCAGAAACAAGTGTTTCTCTATCAAGTGAGTTAGATAAAAAATTAAATTTAATAGCCGGAGGTTCCTCTGGATTTTTGGATTTAATGTGAATGCTACCTCTACTTTCTGGTAAGTTTTGATTCACAGTGCATGTTATGCCTGGCTCTACTCCTAACTTTCTTTTACCGTTTTCTAAAACCACTTTGTAAGGTATGAAATGTACTTGAATGTCAGGAGCAGCTAATTCTTTTCTTGTTTTAAAGAAACCCACTACTGGAGCTGATGGAAGAGTTAAAAAACCATCTCTTTTAAATACATAATTAGCAACCTGTTTTAAAAGATTAATACCTCTTGCCTTATCATTATAGGCAATTCCAGGTTTTGTAATTTTATAAACAATTCTAGGGGCAATATGATCTCTTAAATTTTCACCAACTCCTTTTAATTCGTGGATAAGTTCTATACCTTTATCTTCTAAAACTTCACGTTTACCAATTCCTGATAACTCTAAAATTTGAGGAGAGTTAATAGCTCCACCACATAAAATTACTTCTTTTGAACAGCCAAACTTTTTTATTTTACCTTTATTTTTTACTTCAACGCCTAAACATTTTTTGCCATCTAAAATTAATTTTTGAACTAAAGAATTTGTAATAATAGAAAGATTTTTTCTGGATTTTATAGGTCTCAAATAAGCAACCTCAGCACTCATTCTCTCACCTTTGAATATGGTCGTTTGAGTATATGCAATACCCTCTTGTTCATCTCCGTTATAATCTTTGTTTACTGGAATATTATTTTCTTTGGCTGCTTTGAATAAGCCATCATAAATAGGATTTCTATCACTTACTTCAGAAATTTTTAGTGGGCCATCATTACCTCTTATTTCAGTCATTTCACCTTGATAGTTTTCCATTTTTTTAAAAAAAGGTGCAACGTCGTCGTATGACCAACCTGTGTTACCCATCTGCGCCCATGTATCGTAGTCTAGTTTATTACCTCTTACATAAACAAGACCGTTGATTGAACTTGAGCCACCAAGTAGTTTTCCTCTAGGTATAGGTATTTCTCTATTCGCAGTTGACTCCTCTGGTTCAGACCTGTAACGCCAATTTGCCAGTGGATTGTCAATTAATAAAGCAAAGCTTGCAGGCAATCGTGATACAGGATGAGAAGCTCTTCCGGCTTCAATTAGTAAAACTTTATTTTCTGGATTGGCCGATAAACGATTAGCAACGGCGCATCCAGCAGAGCCAGCACCAACAACAATAAAGTCAAAATTATTATCCATTTTAGATCCTTTCAAGGGGACATCATAACTATTTGTATACCCATATCAATTATTAAATTTTATATATTTTTTAATAATAATTTCCATTTGATTGATAAAAAATTTAAACAATGGTACGCATCTAAAAATTATAGAGGAAAATATGTTTTGTTAGAGTGGCTCCTAGATGTTTCACAAATTATAATCGCTGATATTGTTTTATCAGGAGATAACGCGCTCATTATTGGAATGGCCGCTTCGGCTGTTCCAGAAGAGCATAGAAAAAAAGTTATTTTTATCGGATTAATGGCAGCTGCAGTATTAAGGATTTTATTTGCTCTTGTTGCCTCTTACTTAATTAGTATACCAGGATTACTTCTTTTAGGTGGTTTATTACTTTTCTGGGTTTGTTGGAAATTTTATCAAGACATCAAAGAATTTTCTTCAAGTAAAGAAGATGGAACAAAACTTAAAAATAATGTTTCTGGAAAAGGTTTGAAGGCAGCCTTAACAACAATAATAATTGCAGATGTATCAATGTCCCTTGACAATGTTATAGCAATAACAGCTATAGCAAGGGAAGATAAGACTTTGTTGATACTAGGAATTGCATTCGCCATTTTGCTAATGGCATTTTTTGCAACAGCAATTGTAAAGCTACTTACTAAATTTAAGTGGTTGTCTTATTTAGGTTTAGCTTTTCTAATTTACCTATCATCAAAAATGACATTTGATGGTTGGTTACAACTTTATCCTTACCTGAACAATTTATGAGCCCAACCATTTTGGAAACCACAGAGCAATATCAGGTATAAACATCACAAGAAGCATTCCTGTAATTTGCAGGGCAATAAAAGGTAAGACTGCCATAAAAATTTCCTGTAATGAAATATCTGCAGGAGCAACTGATTTCAGCCAAAAACAAGCAGGGCCAAAAGGTGGTGATAAGAAATATATTTGTATGTTCATAACAAACAGAACACCAAACCATACTGCTGCCCACTCTGGCTCTAAGCCTAACTCAGGAGCCATTCCAACGACAACTGGTGCAAAAACAGGAACAGTAATAAAGGCAATTGCAATCCATTCCATAAATGTACCTAAAATAACCAGAATACCCATCATGACAAAGACTATTCCAATTGCTGGAAGACCTAACCCTGAGAATAGTGATCTCATAAAATCTGCGCCACCTATTAGGTTATAAATGCCAACAAAGGCAACTGCTCCTAAAATTAGCCAGATAATTGTTCCAACTGTTGACATTGTTCCAGCAAGAGCTACCTGAAGTAAATTCCAGCTATAAGCGTTTCTAAACCAAGCAACAAATATTGCCCCTAATACACCAACAGCAGCAGCTTCTGTCACTGAAGCTATGCCTCCGTAAATAGATCCCATAACACAAAAAATCAGGAAAATACTTAGGAAAACAGCATATAATTTGTCTTTAGACATTTTCATGTCTTTCTGACGAGCTTTTGCAACTTCCTCTGCAGTTGGTGCCATGCTTGGATTTAGATTACATCTGACCAAAACATATATTGCGTAAAGAAATGCTAGCATTAGTCCTGGCACTGCACCGGCCATAAATAAATCACCAATTCCAACTTGGGCAGATAAACCATAAATGATCATGATAATACTAGGTGGTATTAATGTCGCTAGTGCACCAGATGCACATATTAGCCCAATAGACATCTTTCTATCGTAACCCAATCTTAATAATTGCGGTAAGGCTACAAGTCCTAACATAACAATCTCACCGCCCATAACACCAGACATAGCTGCTAAAACAACCGCGACCGCAATGGTTTGGATAGCTACACCACCTCGAAGTTTTCCAGCAAAGATCGACATAGCATCAAACAAATCTTCAGCAACGCCAGATCTTTCTAAAATAGAGGCCATCAAAACAAATAGAGGAACAGCAATTAAAGGATATTTTTCAAGTAAGCCAAAAGCGTTTGTGGAGACAAGATATAAACCACCATATCCAAAATAACAGAGCGCGCTTAACACTGATACGAATAATGTTACAACTCCTAATGGCATTCCTGTCATCATTAAAATAAGCATTAAACCAACAATAATAAAGCTGACTACCGCTATATTCATGTCTTGCATATTCAAATAATCTTGTGGATTTATTTGGGCTCCAACTGATGCATATATTGAATTAATGTAACCAAATATGCTGTCTTCACCTGATAAATGTACAACAATAACAGATATAACTCTTAAGACTATTAAGCCACAAATAAACAAAACAATTTGCTTGCCAATCTTTGAAGAAAAGTGTCGATAGAGATTAATCATTAATTGTATAATGTAAGTCATTGCTCCTAGAGTAAGCATAGATTTTAAAATCAAAGGTTGAGGCGAATTCCACGCACTACCTGCTTTTTCAACCATGGCAATAGAATCCAGAGCCCTTATTACAGAGTCATCTATCAATAACCATAGGGCTAATATACCTACAACATACGCAATGAAATCAAGCCACCATTTTCCTTTATCGGAAGCCATTATGTAGAAAACTGTAATTCCTATATGTCTCTTGTGAAGGGTCACATAAGCTGCAGACAGCATCCATGCTGTTGCTGCAAGTGTCATAACAATTTCAAAGACCCATTGAGTGGGAGCGTTGAAAACATACCTAGAAATAACTTCAAATCCGGTAACGGCAGCGCAAACAAGATATAGTTGAGCAACTGCTAGTCCTGAAAATTTACTGAAATGATCATAAAAAGCAAACTTGTCATTACCTGCTTTGAACTCTTCCATATTATCAAGATCATTGTCTTGTTTTTGGACCACTTCTGACATATGTGTTTCCCCCACCAATTGTAAAAGTAATTTTTAGGCTTGCAATTGCCAGAAAATTAATAGTTAATAATTTTATTAGAGACATATACTATACGTATGTCAAGAACCAAGGAGGGGAATATGGCAAAACCGGTTAGAAGTGATCATGTAGATGCTTACGGGCCCTGGGCTTGGGTCGCAGGAATGGCCTTGGCTGCTTTTATTACATGGTTGATGTTTTATATAGCAGACGGGTTTAGTTAATTTTCACAGCAATAGAGGAGGAATTAAGTGAAAAAATATTTACTAAGCGCTTTAGTGGTTGCTGGTTTAACCTTTACAGGTGCAGCAAGTGCTAAAAAATTAAAATTTCAAATGAGCTCTAAAGCAGGAGACTGGGCTCATACTTATATGGCAAAACACGCTCCAGTCTTGTCAGACTTAACTAATGGAGAACTTCAAATTGAAGGTTTGCCTACAAAATCAGTTGTTCCTCATAGAGAGACAATAGATGCTGTAGCAAATGGCATCCTAGATGGTGATTTTAATGCCATTGCTTACTTTGCAGGAAGAGACCCAGCATTCGCAATTATGGGGGATTTAATTGCAGGTTATGATACACCAAAACAGTATCAAGAATACTGTATGCATGGTGGTGGTAAAGAAATGTTACAAAAAATTTATGACAAGATTTTACCAGGTAAAATTCATGTATTAGGTTGTGGTCCTTATGGTAAAGAGGCTCTAGTTTCAAAAGTGCCAATTAATGGCGTTGCTGATCTAAAAGGGGTAAAAATCAGATCACCAGAAGGTCTTGCTGCAGATGTTTTTAGAAGAGCAGGCGCTTCTCCGTCTTCACTTCCTTTTTCAGAAGTTTATACATCATTAGAAAAAGGTATTGTTGACGCAGCTGATGCTTCTGTTTACATCAACAACCATGCTAGTGGTTTTCATAAGATAGCTAAGTACCCACTTTATCCAGGTATTCATTCCATGGCTAATCTTCAGACCATTATTAACAAAAAAGTTTTCAATAAGTTAAGCAAGCAAAATCAAACTGCTTTAACAGTTTGGACTTATTGGACATGGACAGCAAAGCTTAGAGATGCTGGTCTTGAGGGTCGTGCACAAGTTGCAAAGGATAAAGCAGCAGGAGACTTAACAATTATTGATTGGCCTGTTACTGAAAGAGCTAAATTTAGAAAAATTGCAGTTGATGCTTGGAATTCAGCTGCTTCAAAAAGCCCACTTGCTAAAGAGGCTTTAGAATCTAACTTAGCTTACATGAAAAAGATTGGTTTATTATAATATTCCAAATTAACAAAAGGCTTGCTGATTTATCAGCAAGCCTTTTTTATTTTATTCAAAACAAATTCAGATACCTTCAATAAATCTAAATCATTTTCCCACGAAGTTATTACTTGAACTCCTATTGGAAGATTGTCTTTCCCTTTTAAGAGGGGAAGGCTGATAGCTGGAATACCCATCATTGTCCAATAACCATTAAAAATTGCATTTCCTGTATTCATAAGATCTCTTGGTGCCTGACCGGGTGCCGCAGGTGTTATTATAGCGTCATATTCTTTAAAAACTTCTTTAAGACTTTTTTCCATTAACTTTGCATTTTCGATAGCTTCTATATAATCTTTTGCAGAAACTGGAATACCTGCTTCAATTCTTGATACTGTAAATGGATGAAGTTTTTCTTTCTCATTTTCATAATATTTATAAAGCGATCTAGCAATTGATCCATTCATTATAATTTCATGACTTTTAGCTGCTTTGCTAAAAATTGAATCTAATTCTAAATCAACAATATCTAGGGGCGCGTTCTTTACAAAATCTATTATACCCTCTTGCATATCTAGGTCACCATAATCCCATACGGGTCCCTTAATAAATGCAAACTTAGGAGATGGATTAATATTATTAGTTTTATATTCATAATTCTTGATCATATCGAGATCGTTGTGATCATATGATAAGAGAACTGAAGCCACTAAGTCGATATCTTCAATTGTGTTCGCATATATACCAGGATGATCTAATCGCTGAGATATAGGTGACATTCCACTTCGAGAAATTGTCCCAAATGTTGGTTTGAAACCAAGAATACCAGTAAATGAAGCTGGCCTTAATACAGACCCTCCTGTTTGTGATCCTATAGATAAAGGTACCATGTTGTCACAAACAGCAGCAGCCGATCCTGACGATGAACCGCCAGGAGTACATTCGAGATCATGTGGGTTTTTAGTTTTACCAGGACCTGAGAGAGCAAACTCAGTTGTTACACATTTACCCATAATAACTGCACCAGCATCTCTTAATAATTTAACGAGATGTGCATCCTCATTTGGTTTTCTATTCTCACAGACCTTAGAACCATTTTCGGTAGGCATATCTTTGGTATCAATAATGTCTTTAATTCCGATTGGAAGACCATTTAATTTACCAGCTTTATTACTTTTCCATCTTTTATCAGCTTCTTTGGCTTGTTGAATAGCCATTTCAGGTTCTAAGTAACTCCAAGCACCGACAGCTGGCTCTCTTTTTTCTATATGCTCAAGAAAGTTACTAACATATTTCTCAGAAGAAAGTTCTCCTTTCTTCATCATTTCAAAAGCTTTAGTGGCGCTTAATTTAATTAAACTCATTTTTTTCCTTTAATTTACTTTACTATTACTGCTTCCGCTTCGATTTCTACTTTCATCCTAGGGTCAACTAATGCTGAAACTTCTAACAAAGTTGATGCTGGTTTGTGCTCACCAAAATACTCAATCCTCTTGGGGTTGATTATAGTTCTATCGTCTATGTTAGTTAGAAAAACTCTAACTTTTACAACATCCTTGTAAGATCCTCCAGCTGCCTCCAAACAAGTATTAAAGTCTTTCATAGCAATATCAAATTGATCTTTAGTATTTTCAGGGATAGTTCCGTCATAGTTCATGCCTACTAAACCTGAAATCCAGATAATACCATTAGCCTCAACCACATGACAATAATGACTCACTGGTTGAAGTATATCAGGTATAAGTATTCTTTTAATCATTTTGTCCCTCACAAATATTATAGAGTTATAATTTTTTTATCATTCTACTAAATTTTACTATTAAATATAGTTTAAAAAATTGTCTTATATACTTTGCAAGAGAGGTTAAAATGAATATCATGTTAAGTATTTATTAATAAGAGGATTCTATGCCAACAATAGTTTATCTGGATACTCTTCCGGCACAAAATGGATTAGATATTTTATACTCTCAATCCAAAGTAGAAATTTTAAAAATAAGTAGTTCTGATAGTGAAGAAAAGTGCTTTTCTATTCTTAAAAAAGCTGATGCATATCAAGTTGGAGCAGCTAGGGATGAGGTTCCTAAGTACTTGCAGGTAGATAAAGAATTTTTAAAAAAAGTACCTAATATAATTGTTGTTTCTTCTTCTGGTGCTGGTTATGACACTGTTGATGTTGAGGCATGTACAGAGGCAGGTGTTTTAGTAGTAAATCAAACTGGTGGAAATGCTGAAGGTGTTGCAGAGCATGCTGTGGCAATGATTTTAAGCTTATTTAAAAGAATTGGTGAAGCTGACCATGCTCTCAGAAGAGGCTGGAATGATGCTAGAGTAAGTTTTATAGGCAAAGACCTCCTTAATAAAACAGTTGGTATTATAGGTCTTGGTAATACTGGAGGTAGAGTAGCTGAAATTTGTAAGGTTGCTTTTAATTGTAATATTTTAGCTTATGACCCTTACATAAGTGATGAAACTTTTGAAAAGAAATACAGTACTAAATCTGAAATTGATAATTTACTAGCACAAAGTGACGTTGTTTCTGTTCATATACCTTTAAACAAAGAAACTAATAATATGATCAATAAAACTTGGTTTCAAAAAATGAAGAAAGGTAGCTATTTTGTTACAACATCTAGGGGTTCCATTCATAACGAAGATGATTTATACGAAATAATGAAAGAAGGTCATTTAGCAGGAGCAGGTTTAGATGTATGGGAATTTGAACCACCACCTTCCTCTCATAAGCTTCTTAAATTAGATAATGTAATAGCTAGCCCTCATACTGCTGGAATAACAAGAGATAGTCGTCATAAGATGTCAGAATATGTTGCTACCCAGCTTTTGGATCTTTTTGATGGGAAGGATCCAGCAAGACCTGTTAATGTTGAAGTTTTAGATATTTACAGGAAAAAATTTAAACAAATTACATAGAGATAGAGGAAAAAATGAAAAATATTTTAATCACAGGTGCAAGTCAAGGTATAGGTAAGGCAACAGCTATAGAAGCTGCCAAGGCAAAAATGTTTGTTGGCATAAACTATAACCAAAACTCAAATGCAGCAGATGAGTGTTTGGCTGAAGTAAAGTCAGCTGGTGGAGATGGTATAATCCTGCAATGTGATGTTGCTGATAGTAAGGCAGTTACAAGTATGTTTGAGCAATTTAAGGAAAAGGCAGGCTCTATTGATGCTGTTTTTAACAATGCTGGTATTACTGGCCCAATTTCGCCTATACAAGACTTAGATCCAGAAGAGCTAAAAAAAGTGGTTGATACAAATATTTCTGGTGCTTTTTTTGTGGCTCAAGAATCAGCAAAGGTAATGATTAGCCAAAAATATGGTACTATTGTAAACATGTCATCTATTGCTGCTGATATTGGAGGCGGTGGAGAGTTTGTTCATTATGCCATGTCAAAAGGTGCAATCCATTCATTAACATATGGAATGGCAAAAGAGTTAGGAAAGCATGGCATAAGGGTTAATGCTGTTGCACCCGGTTTAATTGATACTGAAATTCATGCGAAAGCAGGAGATGCATCTCGAGTTGATAGATTAATGCCCTCAGTACCTTTAGGAAGAGTTGGGGGTGCCGATGAGGTTGCTAAAACTGTTATGTGGTTGTTAAGTAAAGAATCTAGTTATATTTCTGGTTCTGTAGTGCCGGTAACTGGAGGGAGATAAATTTAAATAGAAATATTATTGTTTGTATTTAAATTTTCTTTCTTTTTTTGTGTTTGACGTATTCCAATATATGTCGAGGCACCCAAAATTAATGCAGCTCCAAACCAAAGCCCTGCTTGTGGTAATTCATTAAAGAAGATAAATCCCATAGATACAGACCAAATAAGTCTTAAATAATCTAGTGGAAGAAGGGCTGAGATTTCAGCTCTCTTTAATGCCTCATTTAAAAACCAATGGACCAATGTTCCAGCTATAGCAATCATAAGAAACATAAATAATTGACTTAAACTGGGCCATTCCCATACTTGAATTGCTAAAATAAATGTAGCTGGTATTAGGCCAGCTGCTTGCCAGAAAGTAATACTAGATATTGTATCAGTTTTGGTTAATGTTTTTGCCATTAACATGGAAGAAGACCACATTAATGATGCGCAAAGAATTAATAAAGGGCCAAAGCCAAGTTCAATATCTGGTCTTAAAACAATCAGCGCTCCAGAAAAACCAACAAGCATAGCTATCCACCTTCTTACCCCAACAATTTCTTTTAAAAATAAAATTGCTAAAATTGTTGCAAAAATAGGTACTGTGAACATAAGTGCGGTTGCTTTTGCCAATTCTGTTATGCTTAGACCGTAAAACATACAAAGCATCGCAACACTTCCAACAATTGCTCTAAAAGTTTGTAATTTTACGTTATTGGATTTTAGAGATGTTATTCCATTTCTGGCTACAAGAGGGAGGAAAATGATGAGTACAAAAATAGTCCTAAAAAAAGCAACTTCAAATGGGTGATGATCTTCAGTTGCAAACCTTATTAGGCAATGCATAGTCGTTGCAAAAAAACCAGAAAGAATCATAAATAAAACTGCTAAGACTGATGGAGATAAAAAAGTAAAAAAATTATTTTCTTTTTTCATAAGTCACACTTTATGCTTAAGTTATAATTGTTTTAAGACGACTTGTTTTTTTAACTTAGATTAGTGGTAGAAATAATTACTTAACATATTAAATGATTGGAAGCAAAATGTTAAAAATTAAAGCTCTTTTATTTGATGTTTTTGGAACGGTTGTAGACTGGCGAACTGGTGTTGCAGGGGAAGTTAAAAAAATTGCAAATAAGTATAGCATTACTATCGATTCTTATGCCTTTGCAGATGCTTGGAGAGCAGAATATCAACCTTCAATGGAAAAAATTAGAATGGGTAACAGGTCATTCACAATTTTAGATATTTTGCATGAAGAAAATTTAAAGAAAATTGCTTCCCAATACAATTTAGACCAAATTTCTAAAGAAGATTTTGAGCATCTTGTTACCTGTTGGCATAGGCTTCCAGGGTGGCCCGACAGTTCTCAAGGTCTAAATAAACTCAAAAAAAAATTTATTATTGCTACACAATCTAATGGCAATATAGCTTTGATGGTAAATATGGCCAAACATTCAAATCTTAATTGGGATGTTATATTGGGCGCTGAAGTAACAGGGCATTATAAACCTGAACCTGAAGCATATTTAAAGGCTTGTGGGGCACTAAATTTAAAAACACAAGAATGTTTAATGGTAGCAGCTCACGAGGATGATTTAGCTGCAGCAAGTAAACAAGGAATGAAGACTGCATTTGTATATAGACCATTAGAGTTTGGAGAAGAAAAAAGATTTAATAACACAGATGTAAATGATAAAAAAAATTGGGATTTTACAGCAACTGATTTTCATGATCTGGCAAAACAGTTGGGATGTTAAAAATTACAAAGGAAGAAAATTTTTAAATGATGTCTTTATCAAAACCAATAATTGGAATATCTACAAATGAAATAACTAACTTTGGTGGAAGGCAGGTCTCACATTCAACTGGGTTAAGATATGTAAATGCAGTAGCAAATTTCACAAATGGTATACCTATTTTAATTCCATCTAGCATTAGAGGTAAAGACTTAGATCATCTTCTTCAGAAAATAGATGGAATAGTGTTAACAGGTGGACGTGCTAATATTGAACCTCACCATTTTGGTGGAGAGCCATTTCCACCTGATGAACCAATTGACATAGAAAGAGATGCTATTGTTTTAGAACTAATCCCAAAATGTACAAAATTAGGTATTCCAATATTTGGTATTTGTAGAGGCATTCAAGAGATGAATGTTGCTTATGGAGGGACGCTTCATTACAGAGTACATCTCTTACCTGATAAAAATGATCACAGAATGCCAAGAGGTGATGATGTTACAGTTGAAGAAATTTTCACTTTAAAACACAGGATTGATTTTGTCGAAAATGGATATTTTTCAAAGTTATTAAACAAAAAAAACTGTCTAGTAAATTCTTTGCATGGGCAAGCAATTGACAAAATTGCTGATGAATTAAAAATAGAAGCATTTTCAGATGATGGAGTAATAGAAGCTGTAACTATTGCTAATCACCCTTCATTTGCAGTAGGGGTTCAATGGCATGCAGAATATCAACCTGAAAATAATGAACTCAATAGATGTTTATTTAAAGAGTTTGGTCTTGCTTGTTCAGAGTATGTTAAAAAAAAATAAATCAATCATCTCTATAAAATTGAAGCTTTTGGTCCAATTGGAATTATTCTAAATGGATTAATATTTTCATGAGAGTAAAAATAGTGACGTTTTATATGTTCAAAATTAGTTGTTGATTTAATAGCATCATCTTCAAATAAATTTTTTAAATACCTGCTTATATTTTTATACTCACTTATTTTTTTTAAGTTACACTTAAAATGAAAATAATAAACACAGTCAAACCTAATTAATGTAGGAACAAGGCGGATATCTGCTTCAGTAAGTATGTTTCCAACTAAATAGTCACGCCCTTCTAAAATATCATTTACCATATCAAGAGAAGCGAAAAGGTTTTTTACTGCGTCTTCATAGGAGTTTTGTGTTTTTGAGAAACCTGATCTATATACGCCATTATTAATGTTTTCGTATATTGTATCATTAATAGAGTTGATTTGATCTTGAAGTTTTTCAGGATAGTAATCATTTTTGTTTTTTGTAATGTCATTGAATGCATCATTCATGATCCTAATAATCTCAGATGATTCATTGTTGACTATTGTATTTGTTTTTTTATCCCATAAAATTGGAACAGTTGCTTTTGTTGATATGTCTTTGTCAGATAATTGATAAATTTGATGAACATATTTTTTATTATGAAGACTATCACCAGTTACGCCTGGAAAAGTTTTTTCAAAAGACCAGCCCATTTCAAGCATATCAGGGTGAACATAATCAACAGAGATATGATTTTCTAAATTTTTTAATTTTCTAAATATAAGTGTTCTGTGAGCCCATGGGCAGGCATAGCTAACGTATAAATGGTATCTATTTGTTTCAGGCAAATATGTTGGATGATTAGAACTAATTTTATTTCTAAAAACACTACTAGCTCTTTTAAAATTACCTTTTTTATCATTGGTAGACACAGAGCCTTTTACCCATTCACCATCAATAAGTTGTCCCATTTATGTGTCCTTTAAGATTAATTTTTTTATGTTATGGTAACACGTTTTTTTAAATTAAATAAATTCAATTTAATGAGTTAAAGTAATATAAAATAATTATAATTAACTTTTACAACTAAAGGAAAAATAATGAAAAATGTTGGAGTAATTGGGGGAGGTTTAATAGGTGCTAGCTGGGCAGCTATATTTTCGAAAAGTGGGTTTAATGTCCTTGTTTATGACAGTTATCCTGAAGTCTTCGACAGTTTTGAAAGTAGAGTTCAATTATTTTTAGAAGAATTAAAAAGTATAGATGATTCCATTAATGTTGAAGAAAGTTTAAAGAGAATTAAAATTAATGTCACGATTGAAGAGTTATGCAGCAGCGTTCATTACATTCAAGAAAGTGCTCCAGAAATTTTATCAGTCAAGCAAGAGCTTTTTGCTAAGTTAGATAATCTTGCATCAGATGATATAATAATAGCGTCATCTTCTTCGGCTATGCCTATATCAAGTATAACTCAAAATTTGAAAGGGCAACATAGGTGTATTATTGCTCATCCAGCTAACCCCCCACACCTAATTCCTTGTGTTGAATTATGCCCAAGTGAAAATACTTCTCAAAAAACAATAGAAAAAACACAAGAAATTTTTAAAACATCTGGAGCTTCTATTGTAAATGTTAGAAAAGAGATAGATGGTTTTATTTTAAATAGATTGCAAGGAGCTCTTTTAAATGAAGCAATGAGGCTATACTCAGAAGGTTATGCCAATTCAGATGAGATAGACGCTACAATTAGAGATGGATTAGGATTGAGATGGGCATTTATGGGACCTTTTGAAACTATAGACTTAAATGCTCCAGGAGGGATAAAGGATTATATTGCTAGATATGGTCCTATGTATGTTGAGATGGCTAAAAACCAAACTTCTGTTCCAGATTGGTCTGAAAATGTAGGAGAAAAGTTAGAGGCTGAAAGAAGAGAAAAATTAAGTCAAAATGAATTAGTTGAAAGAGCTAACAAAAGAAATCATCTTCTAAAATCATTAAGGAAAGTAAAAATAGATAATAATGAAGTATAATAAATGAGAGGTCTTTTAAGTTTTGTTACCACTAGATGATTTAAAAATTTTAGATATGTCACGTCTTGCTGCAGGAAACATGGTAAGTCACATGCTTGCAGATTTTGGCGCAGATGTAATCAAAGTTGAGAAACCTGGTAAAGGAGACGATCTTAGAAACTGGAAAATTAATGATATTTCCCATTGGTGGGCAGTTTATTCAAGAAATAAAAGAAGTCTTGCTCTTAATTTAAAACAAGAAGAAGGACTCAGAATTTTAAAAGACCTGGTCAAAAGTGCGGATGTATTCATTGAAAATTTTGTTCCTGGGACCCTTGAGAAATGGGGGATTGGTCCTGATCAATTAATGGAATTGAATAAAAATTTAATAATCCTTAGGATATCTGGTTGGGGTCAAACTGGAATATATAAGAACTCACCTGGTTTTGGATCTTTGGTTGAAGGAATGAGTGGTTTTGCTTCAATGACTGGGGAGGAGAACCAGACACCATTACTCCCACCGCTTGCGCTAGCAGATATGGTTGCTGGTTTGACAGGTTTTGGAGCTATCTTAATGTCAATAATAGTATCTAAAAAAAATCAAACTGGTGGGCAAGTTATTGATCTATCATTGTTTGAACCTCTATTTTCAATTTTAGGACCATGGGCTGCAAGTTATGATATATCGGGGAAAATTCCTCCTCGTATGGGAAACAGAAGTAATGTGGCAGCACCAAGAGGAATATACAAAACAAAGGATAGTAAGTATGTTTCCCTATCGGCTTCGATGCAGTCAATGTGGGAGAAACTTGCAGTTACCATTGGAGCTGAAGATTTGATTACAGATCCAAGGTTTATTTCAAATAGCGATAGACTAAAAAACCAAGAAGATTTGGATGATGTTATCTCAAAGTTCATTAAAAAGTTTAATAGAGATCCTTTATTAGAGAAATGTTCAAAAGCTGGTATTACTGTTGGGCCAGTTCTTGATATATCAGAAATAATTGAACATCCTTATGTCAAGGATCGACAGATTTTAACTAAACATTTTAATAAAGAGTATGGTGAAATATTAATGCATGAAGCTTTTCCAAGGTTAAGTAAGACACCAGGAAAAATTAATAAGCCTGCACCTAGAGTTGGAGAAAATACTGATGATATTTTAAAAGAGATTGGAATATCACAAGAACAAATTAATCAACTCAGAGAAAAAGATATTATTAGTTAGTCATATCATATAGCAAATCATTTATTGACATAAAAAATTTAAAATAACAGACTATTTATTAATACTGGGAGGATTAATAATGGATGGTTTTAAAAAAGAATTAGATACTTTTGATTTAATTATCAGAAACGGTCTACTAGTAGATGGAACAGGTAATAAATCTCAAAAAGCAGACATTGCTGTGAAAGATGGATTAATAGCTGCTATAGGGCATGTTGATGGCAAGTGTCATCAGGAAATAGATGCAAAAGATCTAGTAGTAACTCCTGGGTTTGTTGACATTCATACTCATTATGATGGACAAGCTATATGGGACAGTCAATTGAAACCATCATCAATCCATGGTGTAACAACAGTTGTGATGGGGAATTGTGGCGTTGGTTTTGCGCCTTGTAAGCCAGAAGATAGAGTAAAATTAGTTGAGCTAATGGAAGGCGTAGAAGATATTCCAGCTCCAGTTATGCATGAGGGGCTTGACTGGCAATGGGAAACGTTTGAAGAATACATAGAGGCTTTAGAAAGAAATAAACTTGATATTGATGTTTGCGCTCTTTTACCTCATGCCGCCTTAAGGGTATATGTTATGGGGCAAAGGGCAATTAATCATGAAGCCGCAACTGTAAATGATATGAATATAATGAGAAAACTTGCCAAAGAAGCTGTGGAAGCAGGTGCTTTTGGTTTCTCAACTTCTAGAACAATTAGCCATAAAAGTTTAAAAGGTGAATTTACCCCAACTCTAAGAGCGCATGAAGACGAATTAACAGCTATAGCCATGGGACTCTCAGATGCAGGCGCAGGTTTCATGGAAATAGTTTCGGATTGGAATGAGCCAGATCCTGAAACAGAATTTGAAGTGTTAAAGCGCATTGTAAAAAAATCTGGTCGGCCTGTAGTTTTTAGTTGTACTCAAAGACATGATAGACCAGATTTCTGGAAAGATTTGATGGAAATGGCTAGAGAGGCCCAAAAAGAGGGTTTGCCAATTAGACCAGTAGTTACGCCAAGACCAATAGGATTACTTTTGGGGTTAAATGGAAGTCAAAATCCTTTTTCAGGAACTGATACCTATAAGTCTCTTTCTGATTTACCACTTGAAGAACGTGTTGTTGAAATGAAGAAAAAGGAGATAAAAGAAAAAATTCTATCCGAGGATCCTATAAAGGGAAGCACTTTCCCATTAATTAATAGAATTGGATATTCACAAATGTATAGGTTTGGCTCCCCACCCAATTATAATCCTAAACAAGAAGATTCCATAGAAAACCTGGCTCGTATTAAGGGTGTTTCTGCTGCAGAAATGGCTTATGATATCCTTCTGGAAAATGATGGGAATAACTTTATTTATGCACCTTTAGTTAATTATGCTGATCATACATTTAATGTGTGTCAAACTATGCTAGAAGATAAAAATGCAATTATGGGTTTAGGTGATGGTGGTGCTCATGTTGGTTTTATTTTAGATGCTGGATATCCTACATGGCTTATATCTTATTGGTCAGTGAAGAAAAAAGTTTTTTCTATGGAGGAAACAATAAGAAGATTAACTTCTGACACTGCTATAGCAGCAGGATTGAGTGATAGAGGTCTTTTGAAAGTAGGATTAAAAGCAGACATTAACATAATTGATTGGGATAATGTTGGATCTTCAGATCCTTTTATGACCCAGGATTTACCTGCAGGAGGCAAGCGATTAATGCAACATACTAAAGGTTATGTTGCTACTATTGTGGCTGGGAAAATAACTTATGAAAATGGTAATTCTACAAAAGAGAGACCAGGTATTTTAGTTAGATCGGTAAAAGACAGTCAAAAAGTATTTGCCTTATCAAATTAATACTGAAAGTTAAATTTTGAGTAAAATTAATTATTCAAATAATTTGATTGTACTTCCTTTTTCTAAAATTTTTTTTAAATTAGCCATACCAAATTTATATTCTACTTTAATAGCTGCCATGACTATAGTTTTTGATCTTTGGTATGTTGGTCAAATTGGTGTTTCAGAGTTAGCAGGGGTAGCTTATATTTTTCCAATTTATATGCTTACTAGCATGTTATCTAATGGTGCATTTGGCGGAGCAATAAGTGGCTCTGTTGCAAGAGCTTTTGGTAGTCAAAATTTTTTTCAAGCTTCGTGTGTCTTCAGGTCTGCGATAATAATTGCAATTTGTGGATCGTTAATAATGATGAGTTTGTATTTTTTTTTCTCGGAGAGTTTTTTTGACTTCTTTAAAGTTGATGAACAAGTAACATTATCCGCTTTGATTTATGGTGATATCTTATTAGGTGGCATTATTTTTATTTGGCTTTTTAATGTTACGATATCTGTAACTAGAGGTTCTGGTAATACAATTATACCTGCTATTGGTTGGACAATAGTTCTCTTAACACATATTTTAGCAGCAGCTATTAATTTCAAATTTGATTCTGGAAATATTTATCTAATTGATGAGGTAATTTTTTTTGGTGGTTTATGGAGTTTTTCATCTCTTCAATGGGCAATAATTTCACTAATATTAGGATATGTTTTGGGAATCATTTTTATGATTTCTTATTATATTTTTGGAGAACATCCTTTTGCTTTAGCTATAAAAGACATTTTAAAATTTAATGGAATTTTTGCAGTAATTAGGTCTGGTTCCCTAGCAAGTTGTCAATCATTAATGACTATAGCGTTAGCCTTGTACTGTACTACAATAGTAAGTAATTTTGGAACAGAGTGGATAGCTGGTTTTGGTATAGCAATAAGATTAGAGTTGTTACTAATTCCTATAATTTTTGGAATTGGAGGTGCACTTATTGCCATAGTTGGTGCAAATGTTGGGGCAAAAAAAATAGAAAGAGCGTTAAATATGACATGGAAAGGCACACTCTTTTCAGTTTGTGTTGTAGGCTTTATAGGTATTCTGTTCTCTGTATATCCTAATTTTTGGTCTTTGTTATTTACAGATAAAAAAGAAATTTATGACGCATCAAACCTTTACTTAAATATTGTTGCACCCTTTTATGCCTTTTTTGCTCTTGGTCTAGGACTTTATTTTGTCTCACAAGCTTTTAATACTCTTATCTGGCCAGTTATGGGAACTTTAATTAGATTAACATTTGTAGTTTTGATATCACAAATATTATTTAGTTTTAACTTAGCATCACCAACTAATATTTTTATCATCATGTCAGTAGGGATGATGATTTATGGTGTTTTTATTAGTCTAAGTTTATATTTTGGTTCCTGGAAAAAAATGATTAATATTTAAGGAATAAAGACACCCTTACCATCAGACTGAAGGTCAAAAAGTTTGTAGGCCTCATCAGCTTGGTCTAATGACCAAGAATGGGTAAAGAGTTTATCAACGTCAATTTTTTTCTCAGTAACAAAATTTGCACAATCAGCCTGTCCATGTTTAGAAAATGTCCAGCTACCAATCAAGGTAACCTGTCTTCTTAAGAGATCGTTACTGACATCTAAAGTTACTTCACCACCTTCTCCTACAAAACAAGCTTTCCCCCAAGTTTTAACACATTTAACAGAGTAAGATCTTGCTGAAGGAGCCGATGAGGCATCAATAGATGCGTCAACACCTAACCCATTTGTATGATCTTTTATTTCTTCTAACAAATTTTGATGATTTTCTGGGTTAATTGTTATATCTGCTCCAAATTCGATAGATCGATCCAATCTTTTTTTATTTGTGTCTAGGGCAATAATTTTGGCTCCCATTTTATGCGCCAACATTACAGCTGACAAACCAACAGGTCCCATACCAAATATTGCAATTGTTTGACTAGCTTTTAAGGATAATCTATCTAATGCCCCCCATGCTGTGCCGGTTCCGCAGGAGATTGCTGCCCCTGAAATAAATGAAATTTCTTCTCTCAAAGGAACTAACGTACTTGCGGGGCATCTCATATACTTTGCATGGGCACCATTGCCGGTAACACCAAACACAGCTTTTACACCATCATTACAAAGTTGTTGCCAGCCCGTAGAACAGTGAAAACAGTTACCACATCCTTCATAATGATGTTGCATGACTCTCATACCTTTATAGAAGGTGTTTTTAGAAACGTTAGAGCCTATTTCAACAACGACCCCACAGGGTTCATGTCCAGCTATAACTGGTTTATCATCACCCCCAAGGCCTAATGATGAAGGTCCACTATTTGCCCTGTAAAACTTTAGGTCACTGCCACACATGCCAGATGCTTTTATTTCAATTATCACATCGTTTGGACCAGGTGTAGGGTCTTTAAAATCTTGTATTTCTAAATTTTTATTTCCTAAAAAAACTATACCCTTCATAGATTTTCCTTAAATTAAGATTTAATTTCTGAATTTTTGATGACAGCCTTTACAAGTATTAGCTAAGTTTCGAAAAGCTTGAATTGAAGCTTCTGAGTTTTCTGCTTGTGCTTGGTTAACCAACTCCAAAGAGGCCTCTTCAAAATTTTTGATCGCCTTACTAAACCCATTAGGATCTAACCAAATATTTTTAGACGCTTCAGAAGGAGAAACATCGCTACCTTCAGGAAAATATTTTGACATTTCTTTGCTCCAAGAAAGCAATTTTTGGGCAGATTTTTCTATATTTTCAAAATCATTTTCTCTTAAACCAACATTGATTTGCTTCATCATAGTTTTACTCATTTTAAATTTATCCATTCGTTCTTTGACTACTCCTGTGGCACCTTCATGAGCAAATGTTGGATTAACTAAAACAAAGATCAGTAAAATTATTGAATTTAACATTACAAATATTTTATTAGTTTTCATGGTAATTAAGCCTTTATAAATTTTAACTTTAGGTTAATTACAATATTAATTTAATTAATAATCAATGAAAATTATTTGATATAGTAAGTAATTATAAAAATATAATTTTTAGGAAATATATTTTGTCATCAAAAAAGTTTAATGAAGTTAGTTGTATTGATATTTTAAAGTCTTTTTTTTACTAGGCTTAACCTCTTTTGGAGGTCCAGTAGCTCATATTGGCTTTTTTAGAAATACTTTTGTTAAGGAAAAAAAGTGGTTAGATGACGATACTTACATGGAGTTTGTTTCACTATGTAATTTTCTCCCTGGTCCTTCATCAAGTCAGGTAGGTATGTCAATTGGTTATTATTTTAAAGGTGTTAAGGGTGCTTTGCTGGCCTGGGTAGGTTTTACATTACCATCTGCATTAATATTAATGTTGTTTGGTTATTTCATTATCAGTTTTGATGATGTAATCCCAACTGGCGTCATTCAAGGCTTAAAAGCTGTTGTCGTAATAATCGTATTACAAGCAATTTTAGGGATGCAAAAAAATTTTTTAAAAGATTTCTTTAGTTATTTTATTGCTTTTACAACCGCTTTAGTTTTGATCTTATTTCCTTCTTCGTTAAATCAATTTTCATGTTTGCTTATAAGTGGTTTTTTAGGAATTTATTTTTATAAAAATGACAGATCATTAGAAAAAAGTACAAATACAACACTTAATATTCCTCCTTCGAGTTATGTTTCTTTGTTAGTATTTTTTTTGCTTCTTTTTTTTCTGCCCATAATAAGTTCAGTTTTTGAAACACAATTAATATCGCTAGCAAATATTTTTTTTAAAATAGGATCCCTTGTTTTTGGTGGAGGCCATGTAGTTTTACCATTGTTACAAGAGGAGTTAGTTTCAAACGGCTTGATAGAAAAAGATATTTTCTTGGCAGGATACGGAGCCTCTCAGGCAATTCCAGGACCTTTATTTACTTTTTCATCTTATTTAGGAATGTTTTTAGCAAATGAAAATCATTTTCTTTTAACTAGCGTTCTGTGTTTGGTATTTATTTTTCTACCATCATTACTTTTGATTATTGGCACTTTACCTTTATGGTCTAGAATTAGAAGAATAAACAAAGTTATTCATGCGTTTAAAGGAGTAAATGCCAGTGTAATTGGTCTTCTAATAGCAGCTTTTTATGATCCAATTATTTTATCTTCTTTAAGAGGCATATCTGATATAATTCTTATCTTAATAGCCTTTATAATCTTATTTTTTACTAAAATATCTCAATGGATAGCAGTTTTAATGCTTGTATTTTTTGGGTTTGTTTTTTCTGTTGCAAATTTTGCTTAATCAATTGGTATGATTTTGTCACCTTTTTGTATTCTTCCGCCCTTTTCAACAGAACAGTTTAGTCCAGATCTATTATAAAGTGGAAGCACTAATGGTTTTTTGAGGAGATCAGCTAAATACTTACAAGGAAAGTTCAATCTTCCTCCTTTCAAAATAACTTCACCTACTTTAAAACGTTTGCCAACTAAATAATTTAATGGCACTCCTGATGTTGTAAGGTTTCTTCTATGCTCTATTGGTTTCAAAATTATAGCCTTTTCTTGGAGAGGGGGCTGATTAGCTGCTAAAGCTTCTAAAACTTCATTCTCTATTAAGGTTATATCCCTAATATCTGGTTTTGAAGAGTATGTACCTGTTTCATTATAATATCGATCATTAACAATCCCTTTCCCAGCAACTAAATCCGCTTCCTCAAGTTCAATCATTTTAGATGAAGCTTTATGTGCTATGTGAATATGTAATAAATTTCCACTTTCCCACTTCATAACAGCATTTCCTACTAAATTAACCTGTATAATTATTAATTAAATTAACAAGTTTTAAAATAAATTTTGACAAAAAAATTAAATCATTTATGAGAGCTATACTATTTTGATAATTACACTTTACATTAGGGAAAAACATGGAAGATAAAAATTTAAAAGTTATATCTGATCAAGTTGCTGATCCTGCATCACCGCTTGCTGGTAGCACCATGACAAAAGCTGGCAGACTTGCCATGGAATTATCTCAAGAGAAGAAAAGATTAAAACAGGAGTTAGAAGAACTTCAAACAGAATATGATGAAATTAAACCTACAACCCCAACTGGCACTAGGGATTGGTACGTAAAGTGGGTTTCTATGTTATTAGCAGTTGCTGGTATTTTTCTTATTAGTGCATCTATGACTTTTTATGGGCAAGTTGCTTATATCATCAGTTGTATTGGATGGATTTACGTAGGAATGCAATGGGGTGATAGGGCGATAATGATAGGTTCATCTGTTAGCGCTACGGCAATTGCTATGAATTTGGTAAATTCATTAACATAAATTATTTCTTAGGATCTTTCTTAAACAGAAAACTTTTTAATGAAAACTGGTTAGTTTGGTTATTTTTTAATAAATAGCTTACCACAAGCATTGAGAACATTAGAATAATCACAGATATAAAGATTAAATTTAGGTCTTTATTTTTTATTAAGTAGGCAAGAAAGAAAGGAAGTAATAGCGATAAAATTATTATAAAAAATTTCATACTAATATTTTAATATTAGAAATTTATATAACAACTTTTATCTTAAATATTTGATTCACATTTAAAAATATCTGCAGTTACGCTTGATAACATATTTGTTTCTTTGATCAGTATATTTTTTATATCTTTCTTATTCTTTTCAAGAACAGTTTCATTAGTATAAGTTACTTCTTTATTTTCTTTTAAATCTTGAATGCCAATTGCATTTCCACCCATTGTTTGAGCTCTTTTTTTAAGCTCATACATTAGTTGATCATAATTCAGACTCCCAACAACTTTCACTCTTAATATATCAATACAGTCTGGGTTACCTTTGAGGAACTTGGTTGAAGAAAAATTAATATTTTTAAACATGTCTGAATTAAGTTTTTCTTGATTAGTTGAGCTTTCATTTTTGTTAGCTAATTTGTCTGATTTCTTGTCTATAATAGTTTCGTTAGCAATTGTAGAAACTTGTTTTTGATTAGGGTTTAATACAATACTTTGTCCATATCTAGAGATATAAGATGAAACTTGGTAACAACTAGATAAAAAAATTAATAAGAAAGTTAATAAAGCTATTTTAATCATTTTAATTCTCAAAGTTATCTTCAAATAGTTTTACGGCTAAAAATCAATTATATTTAATTTAATTATATTTTTAAGGGCGTTGATAATGATTTAATTAAAAAGCAGAATATATAAATAAAACTCATACTTTCATGTACACATCATATCTGATGGTCCTTCCTAGGATTTGATGAGAGTATTTAGCAATCTCGTCCCTGGTTTCTGCATATCTAGGTTGTTTCACTACTACTCTATTTTGTGCAGATTCTAATGCAATTTTAATTAATTCAATTTGATCTAAATCTGGACCAACAATTTCTCTTACCAATCTCATATTGTTCTTAACAAGCGCAGATTTTTTTTTGTCTTCGTACATAGTATCCACCAAAATTACTTCTGGTGATAATTGAGGTATTATGGTTTTGGAGTCTCCAAAAATTAAATGCATCCTATTTACTATTGTACTAATATATCCACCATATTCTTTCGCTTCTTTTAAACCATCTTGTAATAATTTGTGAATTTTTTCTGAACGTTCTATTAGAGTGACGTCAGCTCCTAATGAGGCAAGTATAAAGGCATCATATCCTAATCCAGCTGTTGCATCTATTATAGTTCTATTTTTATTGGATTTCAGACCAACTGCTTTAGCAAGGTTGCGACCTCTTCCTTTGCCATATTTTAATCTATGTAAAATCGGACCTTCAATAAAGGAGCATTTAAGCAATTGTTAGTCTTTCTCCATTGGTAGATTTTCATCTATAGCCCATTCACTAAGTGAATTATCATAGATTTTTAAATTTTTATAACCAAGTTGATATAATACAAATGCTTCAAGAGATGCAGCTATTCCTCCTCCGCAATAATTTATAATCTGATTTTCGTAACTAATTTTATTTTTTTGAAATATTTCTAAGAGTTCTTCTGCTCCTAAAAATTTACCTGTCTCAGGATCCAGTAATTTATGAAAGGGAATATTTAAACTATTTGGAATTCTACCTGGTCGTCCATATCTTGGATTTTGACCTTTATGTATATCTTCAGTCAATGAGTTTAAAATTTTGGTGTTTTTATCCTCTAAAGCTTTAATTACAGGTTCCTTGTCTATAAAGATTTCATTTCTTGGCTTAAAGTTAAAATTTGATTTAGGAAAAGTTAAAATTTTATCAGACGTCGGCAACCCTAATCTTACCCACTCATTAAAGCCTCCATCTAGAATGCTAACATTATCTACACCTACTGATCTTAGCATCCACCAAATACGAGCGGACCATTGAGTACCATTTCTAGAATATAAAACAATGTGAAAATCCTCACCAATTCCAACTTTTTTGAAATTCTCTGATAAAACCTTCAAATCGGGCATTGTAAATCTATAAGGGCTATCTTTATCTGATAAGTCAGATTGTAAGTCTATATAACTTGAGTTAGGTATATGGCTTTTTTCGTATTGTTCTCTTCCACTTTCTACTACATATGGTAATGATGGATCATTGTCTCTGTAATGTAGGTAAGTTGTACAATCATATGTCCTAATATTGTTGTTATTTATATTTTTAGCTAGCCATTCACAGTTAACAATTGCAGAAGGAAATTTCCAATCTAATTTACCAGTCATTATTATTTATCCTTATAGAAACTTTAGTCCCATTAATATTAAACAAATGAGAGAAGCTGCCCATATCCCTGTTCTTATATAACTAATTCCTAAAATATATATAGGAATATAAATTGCTCGAAGTATTAACCATAATAAAGCAACAGAGGAATTATCAACTTCTCTAATTAATGATAAAATACCAATACCAATAAAAATTGGTAATGTTTCCAATAAATTTCTTGAAGCTCTGTTTGCTCTTTGTGCATAAATTGATGGTTTTGAAGAACTATCCCTAGAAGAAAGTAAATATGTTAAATTAGTATTACCTGTAAGTAGATCAATTAACATTGGAATAGTTAATTGAATGATTACTAGTAAAAAAGCTAATATAAGAATTTTCTCTAACGCCATTTTATTTCCCCTTTAAAATTAAATTAATAATAGAAATTTTTAATAAACTAATTGTGTAATTCATGATTTTTTATTCAATAACTCCAACTTGTTTAATAAATAGTCGATGTATTCTTCTGCTTCAATTAACTTCCTTTTGAGGTTTTTATTATTTTCATTTAGAAAATAATTTTGCCTTTTTAGCCATTCATTATAGTCAATTTCTTCAGGATTATCCTTGTTGTTCATTGTACTTTTCTAATAAAATTAATTTTCTTCTTCATTCGGGTCTTTGGTTAGATAAACTCCAAAACAGAACCCACCTATAGCAAAAAAATTTAAAACAAAATTTGCTTCAGCTAGATCTAGACCTCTTATTACCCCCCATAACAAACACACACTAATAATTGTCCAGCCTATAAATTGCCTATTCATTAAATTCTCCTTGGTTGTTAAGCTTAGAAGAGAAAATTTGAAAATTAAAGTTTAAGTTTTCTTTTCTTTAATGAAGAGAATTTAACTCATGTCTTCTTAAATTTATTCTAAATTAACTTAATAATGTCGCTCTTTTGAACTCTACTTTTTTAGGTCTTATTGTAAAAAATCTTGAAATTCTGTGTTGCTCAAAGGCCTCATCAATAATTTTCTGGAGTTCACCAAGGTGACCTTCTATTGGTTGACTGTTCCATTCTCTATTGTCTACAGATAAAGTAATAATATATTTTTGTTTTTCATTAGTCATATTTTTTACCTAATTCTTGATAATAATAACCAAATAAATCTTATTGATATAAAATTTCTTATTACGCCAATTATATAAGTAAAAGCTGCAGCCTTTAGGATAGAGCGGCATGCTTCATGATACTCTTGTGGAACTTTTTCAATTAATATTGGTAAGGCTTTATTAAAACTTGCATCCATTTCTACTTCAAGTGTAATCACGTGAATTAAAATACCAATTATTAGAGAAATGAAAGCTAAAATAAGACAACCCTTAATAAGAGAATAGGACCCAGTAGCCAAAATTGTTGGGATACCCATCAATAAAATTCCGCTGCCTAATTGTGAAATCCATGCTGTATTTTTTACTAAAGTAGTTCTATTTTCTAGGGGTTTATAATTTTCTTGATGTTGAATTGCGTGGCCAATTTCATGACAAATAATTGTAATTGCTGTTAGACTTTTTTTAGAAAGTCTATCCTCGGATACTTTTACTTTTCTTTCAGAAAGATCATAGTGATCCATTGAGAGTGATTTTTCAATCTTGACACCTTGAAGGCCCTTTTCGTTAATAATCATTTGGCCAAATTGAAGCCCATTAAAGGGCATATTAATTAAAATTTTATCATTTTTGCTGAAAACATAATTGAGCCAAATCATTGGTGTAATAGATAAAATCAAAAGTAAAACTAAATAAATAATCATAGGAGCATACTAGTTCAAAGGAGATGAGTTTTCTAGGATTGATATTTCATTTATTAATTTGAATTTTTTTTTAAGATGATTTACTTAAATTTGTTTAAATAAATTTATGATGTATTAGTTTATATTTATACATAATATGTATATATATGTATATATTAAATCAGTCTTCGCTAGGTCCAGCTATTTGTGTAATATAGACAGAATAACAAAAACCTATTATTGCTGCTACATCTACCCAATTAAAGGGTTTGTCTGACCCACCAATAATTCTATAAATTCCATAAACAAAGCAAACTATTCCCAATAACCAACTTTGTGCATATTTGAAGTCCATAATATATTCTCATTTACAAGTTAAAATTTAATTTGAAATCGCTATTAACATTTACCCTGAGTGAAGAAAAATCCTAACATTTTAATAAAACTTAGATCTTAATTTTTATATGTGCCTTTAATTTACCTTTTTGTTTACAAATTTTGAACTAATTTTCCCATATAGTTAATAATATAAAAGAAATAGATTTTCATTTATAAACCTCCTAAAGGCATTAACTATTCAAATAGTTAATGCCTTAAATCATTCAAATATGATAAAATTAAAGCAATATCATTTACTATTTATAATTTATTAATGCATAATTAATTAAAAATTTTTTTATTGAGAAATATTTTATTGAATAGCCCAGGTGTAACAATTTTAGGTGGAGGAATTATTGGTATTTGTTCTGCCTTATCTTTGCAAGAACGTGGAGTAAATGTCCGTTTAATTGATATAAACGACCCTGGACAAACTACCTCTTTCGGTAATGCTGGTGTAATTTCACCTTGGTCAATTATCCCACATAGTACTCCTGGTTTATGGAAAAATATACCAAAGTTAATGTTTTCAGGTTGGAGACCGTTGTCTGTAAGGACAAGAATTTGGCCTACAATGATACCTTGGGGTCTAAAGTTTTTATCAAAAGGCACAGAAGACTTAACTCGAAAAACAGCTGATGCAATGTCACTATTATGCTCACCTTCTATTGAACTCTATCGTAAACACCTTAACAAGACTGGACACGAAAGTTTGGTTAGAGATACTGCTTATTTACAGTTAATTAGACGTGTAAACGAGGCCAGTATAAATGATTTAGGAAGTCAGATCCGATTAGAGAAGGGTGCAAATATTGAAATTGTAAAAGGAAAAGCCTTACGCAATTTAGAGCCCGCTGTTTCAAATGAGTTTGAAGCTGGAGTAGTTATTTATAATACTGCTCGAACTCTCTCTCCCGGTAGATTAGGTGAGGTTCTTGCCAATAAAGCAAAAGCGCAAGGAGCTGAAATAATTAAAGATCAAATTCTTAAAATAGAAAGAGAGGGTATAAATTGGTTTTTACACGGTAAAGATTCTAAATATGAAAGCA
The DNA here is from genome assembly GCA_038131365.1 of Candidatus Marisalimonas marina. GTDB lineage: Bacteria > Pseudomonadota > Alphaproteobacteria > Puniceispirillales > Marisalimonadaceae > Marisalimonas > Marisalimonas marina. The sequence goes on from JAYPPH010000002.1 coordinate 392,856, forward strand.
AATCTATAGTTATTGCGGCGGGAGCTTGGAGTAAAGAGCTACTATCAAGTATTGGTATAAAGGTGCCCCTTATAGCTGAGCGAGGTTACCATATTCATTGCGAGGAACCAGGGATAGAAGTCAAAAACTCAGTGGTGTATTCTGAAGGCGGCGTAATTGCAAGTTCAATGGAAGGTGGTATTCGTGTAGCAGGCCAAGCGGAGTTTGGACCAATCGATGCTCCACCTAATCCTAAACGTGAAGATATTTTAAAAGGAATCGCAAAGAAAATTTTCCCAGATATTAGCGTAAGAAAGAGCAAATTTTGGATGGGACGAAGACCAAGTTTTCCTGATAGTATCCCAGTGATTGGATCAGTACCTAAGCAACCAGGATTATTTGTAAATTTCGGCCACTCGCATCATGGACTTATGATGGCTCCAAAATCAGGGGAGGTGCTTGCAAATAGTTTAATAAATAAACCTATCAATGAAGATATCACAACTTTATCTATCAAAAGGTTTTTGTCCTAAAAAATTAATAAAAGATAATTTTCCAAAACTATAAAATCCATATTAAATTATATTACTTTTATTCTAATAAATTAATAATCTTTTAAAATATCTGTAGCCTGTAAAATATTAATTATATTATTATGTAGAGCCTGAAGTTTTGGAGTGTGTTAATGAAAATTACAAAGTTAGAAACTATTCGTATTGAAGAACGACCTAATCTGCTGTGGCTTCATGTTCATACAGATGAAGGAATAATAGGATTAGGAGAGACTTTTTTTGGGGCTGGCGCCGTGGAAGCATATATTCACGATAACTTGGGTCCGTTAGTTATCGGTGAAGATCCATTACGAATTGAATATCTATCGCGTAAAGTCGAAGGATATTTAGGCTGGCGTTCTACAGGAGCTGAAGCTCGTGGCAATTCTGCTTTTGATATAGCCCTTTGGGATTTGTGGGGGAAGGCTACTAATCAACCTGTGGCCCAGTTGCTAGGTGGTTTTACTCGTCAGAGCATACGCACTTACAATACTTGTGCCGGTAATGACTACATAAAAAAGGAAACTGGTCAAAACAGTAAAAATTTTGGATTAGGTCAAACAGATCAGTATGACGATTTGAATGGCTTTCTCTATAATGCAGACGAATTAGCACAATCCCTTTTAGATGAAGGTATAACTGCAATGAAAATTTGGCCATTTGATATGGCAGCTGAAGCAAATGAGGGAGCACATATTTCTGCAGAAGAAATGAAAACAGCAATTTTACCATTCGAGAAAATTCGTAAGTCGGTTGGTGATCAAATAGATATTATGGTTGAGTTCCATTCATTATGGCAACTTACGCCTGCTATCCGTATAGCTCACGCACTTACTCCTTTTCAAACCTATTGGCATGAAGATCCCATACGAATGGATAATTTCTCGGCTTTAGCAAGATACGCAAGTGAAAGTTCAGCTCCTGTATGTGCATCTGAGACTTTAAATGGAATTGGTTCTTTTCGAGATTTGTTAGCCTCGAACTCTGCTGGGATTATTATGTTAGATTTATCATGGTGCGGCGGTTTGACTGTTGCCCGTAAAATCTCTGCTATGGCTGAGGCTGAAAAACTACCCATTGCACCACACGATTGTACAGGACCTGTAGTTTTGTCAGCATCAACACATCTTTCATTGAGTGCTCCTAATGCACTGATACAAGAAAGTGTAAGAGCTTTTTACAAAGGCTGGTACGCAGACATAGTTACTGGCTTGCCAGAAATTAAAAATGGTCAGATATCTGTGGGTCAAGCTCCTGGTCTGGGAATGGAATTAATCACTGACTTTAGCAATGATAAAAAGCTTGTCTACAACCTTGTCTACAGTAAACACAATCCATGGTCCGGGGTTACTGCACCCTTTTCCTAATCAACAATGGTGTTAAAGAGCAGAAGTCTAAAAGGTAAAAAGATAGTGCTTTGTACAGCAGCAATGAAAAAGTTGCACGAGCAGTTGCAAAGCATTTGAATTTGTTTGACGACGTAATTGCTAGTGATGCAAAAACGAATTTGAAAAGCGTTCAAAACGTAAGTTACTCGAAGAACGGTTGGCAATAAAGGCTATGATTACGCAGGTAATAGCAATGCGGATATAAAAGTTTGGGCTGGTGCATCTAATGCGATTATTGTTAATGCTAGTAAAGCGGTACAAATGAAAGCATTACAAGTTGCGTCTGTATCTCAAACATTCCTTCAAAGAAAGTTCGTATCTCAGATTGCTAAGAGCATTAAGACTTCATCAATGGCTAAAGAATTTATTGTTATTCGTACCATTGTTGGCAGCACATCAGATAAGTAATATTCAATCATTTTTTTCTACTTATTATTGCTTTTATTTCATTTAGCTTGTGTGCATCGTCTGTTTATATAACAAATGATCTTCTTGATTTAGAAAGTGATCGAAATCATCCACGAAAAAGCATAGACCATTTGCATCAGTATGTTTACCTATTGCTTTTGGCGCCGCTATTGTACCTTGTTAATTGGCGTAAGCATTGCTTTAGGCACAGTTGTTGGGAGTTCTTTCTTAGTCATATTATTACTGTATCTTTCTCCTAACAGTCGTATATTCATTGTTACTTAAGCGTATTGCATTGGTGGATTGTTTAACGCTAGCAACACTCTACACTCTTCGTATTATTGCTGGTGCTGCAGCAGTATCTCTATCACTTTCATTTTTTGGTTATTGACTTTTTCAATTTTTATCTTTTTTATCTTTATCGCTTGTTAAACGCTTTGCTGAACTCATGGTTCTAACGCAAGAGGGTAAAAGTAACTCGTACGGTAGAGGTTATGTAGTTTCTGATGCGCCACTATTGCAAATGTTTGGGATATCATCTGGCTATATTTCTTCGCTTGTTATAGCGTTGTATGTACGTAGTGAAGACGTAATATCCTTGTATTCACAACCAATAGTAATTTGGTTAGTAGTTCCTATACTATTGTTTTGATAAGTTGGGTGTGGCTGAAAGCAACTAGGGGGGAGATGAATGATGATCCTATTGTTTTTGCCGTGAAAGATAAAGCAAGTCTTTTGGTTGCATTAATTTTAACTATTATCTTCATATACGCTGCTACTGGAATAAGATTTTAATGGATCAGGCAGATGTAAAAATTATAATGTTGTACACTCTTTTTGCTGCGCTATCTACTATTATCAATATTGGTTTACAAATGATATCTGTCTTAGCGTACAAAGGTTCTTATTTTGTTGAAATATCTATCTTAGTTGGAACTGTTGCTGGCTTGCCACTACGTTATTTTTAGAGAAACGTTATATATTTGCTTTCAAGTAAAATATTGTACACGACGGAAAGTTATTTGTTTTCTATAGCACAATGGTGTGATAACTACCCTTATATTTTGGGGTACAGAATACACCTTCATATTATCTATGATACTGATTTAATGCGCTATGTAGGAGGGATAGTTGGCCTTGTTATAGGTTTCTTCATAAATACCAATTGATAAAAAAATATGTATTTGTGAATAGTAAAAGTGAGGCGTCAATGACGTATACAAAGATAATTAAGGGATGGGGAAATTATCCTCAACAAGAATCTCAAGTACTAACGCCTTCTTCAACTGCTACATTAAGAACAGTAATTCAGGAAGAAAACAATTATAGCACGTGGAATGGGGCGCAGTTATGGTGATAGTGCTAATTCACAAAAAGTAATAGAGACATCTTATTATAATCACTTCATTGAGTTCGATATAAAGACTGGAAAACTTACCGCTGAGGCAGGCATTACTCTACGTGAAATATTGAAAATGATAGTACTTAGGGGTTGGTTTTTACCAGTAACGCCTGGTACCAGCTATATAACTTTAGGAGGTGCAATAGCGAGTGATGTGCATGGTAAAAATCATCATATCTCTGGTACCTTTGGGCAGCACGTCGATGCCATAAGGATAGTGCTTGGAACGGGCGAGGTGGTAACAGCTTCAAAATTTGAAAACAGTGATTTGTTTCGTGCAACGTGTGGAGGGAATGGGATTAACAGGCGTGATTTTGAGTGCAACTATTCAACTATTTCCAATACGATCTTCCTTATATCAATCAAAAACTATTAAAGCAAATTGTATTGAAACTGCATGTGAAGCTTTTCAGGAGAATAGTAGAGCTACCTATAGTGGCATGGATTGATTGCTTAACTAAAGGTAAAAATCTTGGGCGTAGTGTGCTAATGCTTGGCGAGCATGCGGAAAATGGTGCTTTAGAAATTGATATCAAAGATCCAGTCTCTGTTCCTTTTAACACCTTATCTGCATTGCTCAACAGTGTAATAATGAAAACTTTTAATGGTGCCTATTGGCATAAGGCTAAACATAATCAAACAGAGGAAGTGTCACTCATGCATTACTTTTATCCTTTAGATGTCATAGGAAATTGGAATAAATTTTATGGTAAAGCTGGATTTCTTCAGTTCCAATGCGTGATACCAAAAGAGGATGGTATAGCGAACATGCGAAAGCTCTTAACAGAGATAGAAATAAGTGGTGAAGGTTCATTTCTTGCAGTGCTTAAACAATTTGGTAAAGCTAATGATAATCTTTTATCATTCCCTATTGAAGGGTACACTTTATCCTTGATTTTAAACTAACTAAAACAGCGATATCTACTTTACATAAACTTGAAAAGCTAGTTGTAGAGATGGACGGAAAAGTTTATTTAACAAAGGATGCTGTAATGCAAGAAACAACATTTAAAGCTACATATCCAAATTGGAAGTGTTTGAAGTCTGTAAGAGAAAATATGGAGCAATTGGGAAGTTTAGTTCTGCACAATCGAGACGGTTGGGGTTAGCATGAAAAAAATCTTAATTATTGGTGCAACATCAGCAATTGCCGATCATCGCGCCAGAATATGGGCTACTACAAATGATGCACTTTTTTTAGTAGCTAGAAATAAAGAGCATGTTCAAATCATCGCAAGTGATTTGAAGGTTCGAGGCGCAGCACAAGTTACTACATATTGTACAGATCTTAATGATATGAACGCCACAGTGACATTATTAAATCAGCAGAGAATGCAATGAACGGAATTGACATTGTATTGATAGCTCACGGTACACTTTCAAATCAAAAATCCTGTGAAGGAAGTGTTTCAGAAACCTTAAATGAAATACAGACAAATGCACTTTCAACTATCAGCTTATTAACGTTTATTAGCTAATCGATTTGAAGAAAAGAAAGATGGAACTATATGCGTTATTTCTTCAGTCGCTGGAGACAGAGGGAGAGCTAGCAATTATGTTTATGGAGCCGAAGGCAATGGTAACTACTTTCACTTCTGGTTTACGACAGCGTTTACACAAGTCAAACGTAACTGTAGTGACAATAAAACCTGGATTTGTAGACACACCCATGACTGCTAAATTTAATAAAGGAGTTCTTTGGGTAAAACCAAATAAAGTGGCTAAAAAAAAAATTGTCCAGCAATTGATAAAAAAAAAATCAGAGGTTTATGTTCCTTATTTTGGTGGTTTGTCATAACAGTAATTAATATTATTCCTACTAATTTGTTTAAACGTATTGGCACATAAGCCGATAGTAAATAAATTATATTTAGCTTATTAATCATAATGGTAAATGGTAATTAATAGTTAGTTATAAAATCAAAATTGTGTGTTTTATCTTAAAATTTATAGTAAATTTCTATACTGAAATTTTTTTGAAAGCAGTTTTAAAATAACTAATTTTTTGAGATAAAACCATAGAAAGTAATTAAATGACAAAGTATAGGAAGTAAAACCTGACACATGCCGCTCATAAGCAATCCGATTAAATAGGGAGCTGAATACGCCAAAATTGCACAAAACATAATAAGCGCCAAAAGTCGGTCTTCTCGCCTGCCAAAGAATACCGCAAACAAACTTAAAAAAATAAAAATTATTTGTAACAACCTTACCAACCCTAAAGATAGAAAAACCATTAAATCCTTAAGAGGTCCAGCCATGTTGTCGTTCTGCAATGCTCCAACTTTATGGGGCGTAAACTCTATCCCTATAAACATAACATAAAATTTTTTTAAAAAAAAGTTAACCCATTGCCAAGATTTTCTAATGCCCATTTTAGTGCTAAAGATTTATAAGAATCATTCCAATGCCATTCATTGATAAATCCAGTGTAGTCTAATTTTTTTTTAATACTTATTAATTCCCCGTTAGATTTACGGACTATCTCACTATCCCAAACTCTATCTAAGGAAACATCCGGATATATCTTGTAACTATCAAGAGTTATTGCCTTTGTATAAGTTTTCTCCATCCCAACTTGAGCCTAAGGTCATACGACCACTTTCTAAAAAATTATGTAATCCCCAAGACCCAACAACAAAACAACTTAGTATAAAAACAGAATAAATTGCGGCTCATACGCCGTTGAAAAATCAATAACATAATTAAGGTATAACAAACCCCAAGCAATAAAATCATTGATGATTTAAAGCAAAAAATAATCGTTCCAATTACTAAAAGAAAAGCCCAAGTTTTTTCTCGGTTTGTTTTAGATAAGTTTTTTCGAAACAAATCAATTGAAGAAATCGCAAGAAAAACGAAAAACTGAGGGAAAATCCAATAAATAAACCCTTCCTCATACGTTATGGTAGCGAGATGCTTAGAATACATTGGTGAGAGGTAAATCAGAGTTAACATGGTTGCGGCTACCATCTTCTGTTTTTTTGAAGATAGTTTTTTTATTAAAAAAACAAAAAAAATAAAAGTTAAAAGATGAAAATTGTTGACTTAAAAATGCAATTGATGCCTGGTCTAAGCCAAGCTTACAAAAAGTGCTAAAAGTGATTGGCAGAGCTGGCATTCTGGATGAACGTAGACAGGTCTCCTCTTTCATTAGTTCCATACTTCCAGCAATGTGATTTAAATTCACCATGTTCCAAAAGATTTTCGATATAGCTTCCAAAACCAAAACCTAATTGATATGCATGCATATCAAACGGTATCAAACTAAAAATATAATAAAACTGCATACAAAGAGAGATACCAAGTATAGCAACGAGGTAACGAACATAGTCAACATTAAATAAATAATTAATCATGATCAGTTAAAATTTTACCAATGTTTTAAAAGAAATTGCCTTTGATTATGTTATTTATATTAGGCTATTTTCAATTTTATCTCTCACCAACAGATTTAAAAAAGGTCTGTATATGTCTGATAAATAATTTATATTCAAATTTTGATAAATGACCGAAGTCCTGCCAACACGTCTTTCCACTTTGTAATCTTTTACATTTTGACAATATTTGGCATGAACCATGGGTTCAAAGATAGGGAAAAATAAAAGGCTCTGTTCTTTACGATCATTATTTTTATCTGCGCAGAGCTTAAATATATAATAACGTATAGGGATGTAGGTCCTGCAAAGTGCCCTTCGAATAGTCTATATAAAACAATTATTTATTTGATAAAAGGCCTATAGAAACGGAAGAGTCCCCTCTCTCTGCAATAATATATTTTAATATATTGATATCATTGCATTTTTATATTTAAAATATTCTTTACCTACAAATCTACCCTAAAAAGGTCATAGTTAGGCATTGGTCCGTGGCCCTTGGTTTTTTAAATAGCCTTGCTTGAACAAACCTTTTAAACATACAAAAATCATACTTTTTTGGGTATACAGTTTGGTATACAAACTTGTCTACAGAGACAACATTTAAAGAAATAATATCTAAATATCAATGAGTTATAAAA
>JAYPPH010000003.1:0-711806 GCA_038131365.1 Candidatus Marisalimonas marina
ATAAAACTATGTTTTTTAGATGTTGCAGACACGTCTGAGAAGAGAAATTATGGCTTAATGAATAGAAAGTCTATTACTCCTAACTCAGGAATGTTATTTATTTGGAAAAATTCTCAAAAAAGAACTTTTTGGATGAAAAATACAAATTTTGATCTTGATTTGTTTTTTTTAGACAAAGAAGGACAAGTAATAGAAATACATAAAAAAGCAAAAGCCTTCAGTGAGGATATAATTTATAGCAAAATTAAAGCAATGTTTGTACTTGAGCTTGGAGCTAATCAACATCAAATTAAAAAAGGGGACAAGCTTAATTGTGGTTATTTAAATTTGTGATAAAATTTTATATCAAAATGAAAGTAAAGCTTGCTTTTGATAATTTCTAAAGTATAAATCGAGATGTTCGGGGCGTAGCGCAGCCTGGTAGCGCATCTGGTTTGGGACCAGAGGGTCGGGAGTTCGAATCTCTCCGCCCCGACCAACTTAAGTTCTTGATAATAATACAAGTTTTTAATCTTACGTTTCTCCATATTCATCAAATGTAACCACTTGATCCACTATTGATCCAGTGAGGTTATGTTATGGCGTCTATAATTAAGAGAAATGATAAGTGGTTTGTTAGAGTAAGGAAGCACGGACAACCATTACAATCTAAAACATTTAATATAAAAAAAGATGCCCAAAGGTGGGCAGTTATGATTGAGCGAGAGTTAGATCAAGGACTTACAGGCTGTGTTGATAAATCTGTAACATTAGGAGATTTACTTAAACGTTACTTAAAAGAAGTTACCCCTCATAAAAAGAGCCATGATAAGGAGGCATGGAGGATTAAGGCCCTACTTAAGAGGTCTATATCAGGAGTTAGCTTAAGTAATTTAAACTCTGCAATTATATCGAGTTATAAATACTCAAGACTTGCTGATGGTGCAAGAACAACCAGATATGACTTGGCCTTAATAAGGCATTGTCTTGAGTTTGCAAGACTGGAGTGGGGTTATTACCTGCCAACTAATCCTGTTGATCTAGTATCCAAGCCTAAGCTTAACAAACCACGGGATAGGCGTGTAGGAAAGGATGATATCAACGCCTTGATGCATGCTTTAAGATATACAAAAGTGACTTACCTTAAGCCGTTGATACTGATTGCCATAGAAACAGGATTGCGACAGGGAGAGCTTGTTAAGTTAATGTGGTGTGATGTCGATTTAGATAGTCGCCTACTCAAGGTTAGGGACACCAAGAACGGAGAGGATAGGGTAGTTCCCCTGTCAAACAAAGCCTTATCAATCCTTAAATTGCTACCAAGACTAGGTGAGGCAGTATTTAACGCAAGTCACTCATCACTTCAAAACGCATGGAAGAGGTTAATAAAGAGATCTGGTTTAATTGATCTTCACTTCCATGATTTAAGGCATGAGGCTATATCACGGTTCATAGAGCGAGGGTTAACTATTCCAGAAGCGGCTTCTATTAGTGGTCACAAAACTCAGTCAATGCTTCTTAGGTATGCCCATCCAGACCTTAGTTACATCAAGAAGAAGGTTATGAGTTTTTAGGTACCATATCCTGGAATTTTATACCCCATGGGATTGATGAAATAGATCATTTCAAAAAAAGGGTTAAAGAGGTGTTGTTATTGTTGTTATTTTATTTTAGCATTTACTTAACACATTAAAGATTAGCTGTGTAATAGCTAAAGATTATTAGTCTACGATCTGTAACAACTACAGATGTAAGAAGTTTTTTGAAGGGGTCATTAGTAATGAATGACAAGGGTTATGCCATTGATGAGGTGTCAAAAAAGACCGGAGTAAATATCGAAACCATCCGGTATTACTAACGTACCAATCTCCTGCCTAAACCTGATCAAACACCGGGCGGAAACAGGCAATACAATCGATGAACAGCTAAAACAATTGACGTTCGTCAGGCGCAGCCGTGGCAAAGGTTACTATGCTTATCGATCCGTAGTGCGCGGCAACTGCGGCGGCAGTTGCACTGTCGATACGCGCCGTCCATTTCAAAAGCACGTATCCTAAAAACGGCTGTAAAAAGCCGACAGTCCCCACCAAGGCATGCCCCCGAACATCCCGAAGCTAACCCCATCATTTTGAACATACACAAGGTCGAATATGGGTAAGATTTGAATGCCGGTGGCAAACGAGGATGCGTTGTCCATGACAAAGAACTTCGTGACTTGATCCACGAAAAGAGCGATCAACACGGTAGTCAGGCCGGGAAGGATGAATATCTTCATCTTTTTTATCCGAGCCAGACGTCCAAAAACAGCATGATGACCAAGCCGATCGCAAGGCCAAGTGTTGCCTTGTTCTGATGACCGCTTCGGTGGGTTTCAGGAATGATCTCGTGACTGATAACGTAGAGCATCGCACCTGCGGCAAACGCCAAACCCCAAGGAAGAAGCGGTTCGGAGATCGTGATGATCCCCGCACCCAAAAGCCCTCCAATGGGTTCAACCATGCCAGTTAATGCGGCGATCCCCAAGCCCGGACTTTCGAATACCCTTCGCCGAGCAGTGACACCGCGACGGCCAGACCTTCGGGCGCGTTCTGCAGCCCGATCCCGATCGCAAGCGGCATACCACCTGACACACCGTCCGCGCCGAAGCCGACGCCAACAGCGAGCCCTTCAGGAAAATTGTGGATCGTGATGGCGATAATGAACAACCACACCCGTCGAAGGGATGCTGCCTCCGGCCCTTCGCGACCTGTGCTGAAATGCTCATGCGGGAGTTTCTCGTTCATGAGTGCCACGGCACCCATCCCGAGGAGGATCGCAATACACACAATAGCTGCCGGTGCGGCCTCGTTCACATACCGTAGTTCAGCAGCATCAAGTGCCGGTATAATCAAGGAAAAGAACGATGCCGCCAGCATCACGCCTGCTGCGAAACCAAGTGAGAGGTCTCGGGTATCGCGAGACGGTACGCGACCAAAAAGCACGGGTATTGCGCCAATGGCGGTCATTGAACCTGCGGCAAGACTACCCAGAAATCCGAGCATGATGGGGGAGAGAGTGTCCAAATTTATATCTTTCGTTGTAAATCTCTTCAGTCGCCAGAATAGCTTGAGAAGACTTCTGTCGACCCGTCGTTGTTGATGAGAAACACGTCGTAGGCCTCACGCCAGCGGCTCTGATCCATACCAGGCGAGCCAAGCGGCATGTCCGGCACCGCGAGGCCTACTGCGTCTGGTCTTTCGCTGAGTAACCTGCGTATATCACCCGCTGGGACATGGCCTTCGATCACATATCCGTCGATGAGCCCCGTGTGACAGGACACCATACGTTGCGGAACGCCATTATCGAGTTTGAAGCGTACAAAAAGGCCTGCAAACATATCCTCACCTGTGGGTTCAAAGCCGTTTTCTTCGAGGTGTTTCATCCACGCTAGGCAGCACCCGCAGCCATTCGTCTTAATAACTTCAATTTGGGTCGCTTGGGCGATGGCCTGAGCGGCGAAGCTCATTGAAAAAAGGGTTGCGAGCGTAAAAAGCTTCATGAGGATTGTTCTCCGGTTCTTGCAAGGACGCGGCGGATTTTTGGCACCGCGAATTCCCGTTGTTCATGGTAGTCTATTGTGCCGGAAAACTGCCCCTCAGCATCAAAGAGAAAGACGCTTGCCGTATGGTTCATCGTATAGTCGCCGTCCGTGGCGACCTTTTCATAGCGCGCACGGAAGCCAGCGGCAGCGCGCGCTGTCTCTTCAAGCGTCCCGTTCCAGCCTTGGATAGCAGGGTGAAAATAATTGACATATTCCGCCATGGCGTCCACGGTATCGCGCTCCGGATCGACCGTGATGAACACGACGTTCATGTCCGCAACATCATCTCCAAGGTCGTCAAGCCAGCCAGAAATATCCGACAATGTGGTTGGGCAAACATCGGGGCAGTATGTGAAGCCAAAAAACACCATGGATGGATTGCCCAGAAGCGACGCGGGTCCGACGGTTGCACCGCCTTGATCGGTCATCTGAAAGTCCATCTGGGTGAGCGGCAAGGGTCGCTGAGCTACAGGTTCAGGCGCGCCGGGACCGTTCACTCGCCACCAGCCAATAAATAGCGTGAGCGCAAGCGCCCCGCTTATTGCGGCACCATAAGTGAAAAGGGTTCTTCGGTTCATCAGCCTTCCGGACCGAGCGCCGCAATGCCAAAAATTGGAACGTCAACAGTCAGTGTCCCGCCATCGGCAAAGTTTAAGGTTAGCTGAAACGTCTCGCCTTCGATCATCTTGGCTTGCAACCGCATCAGCATCGCATGCATGCCGCCTGGCTCCAGCGAGACACTCTCGCCCGGAGAAATGTTGATTTCACCGACAGGGCCCATGGAACTGACACCATTTGAATCAGTCGTGGTTTCGTGGATGTCCGGCATCATGGCCAATGGGGTTTCCAGCCCGACCAATGTCACCGGGTCAGTGCCCGTGTTGCGCAGGGTCATGTAGGCTACGCCCGGACGGTTGGTACCGATAGACGCGCGGGCCCATGCGTCTTCGATCACAATGTCTTCCGAACCCGCAAGGGAAGCTGTAGGCAATCCGACCAGAATACTGAATGCAAGGGCATGGAAGGTAGATTTTCTCATAGGTTTGTTCCTGATAGTTTTCTGGTCATGATCCATTCGCCGAGACTTCCGCAGCCACGAGGGCGCGCAACTCATCTGCGCCGAAGGGATCAAGAGGTTTTCCATTTACGAAGAAGGTGGGTGTCTGGCGCACGCCAACCGCTTCCACATCGGCGCGATCTTGATTGAGAACGCCAACGGTCTGAGGAGCCATCATCTGCGTTTGCGCGTTGTCAGCGTTAAGACCAGCTTGTTCAGCGATCGCAAGGATTAAACCGGGCGCGGGGGCACCATGGGAGGCCCACCGGGGCTGGAACTCAAGGAGTGCTTCGAGGACCGGCTCAAAAACGCCCTGCATGCGTGCCGCTTCGAGCACACGAATGGCCACGACGCGAACTTTCCCCTGAAACTCGGAAAGTATCTTTTTCACCACGGGATGGAAGGCGCGGCATGCTTCGCACGCGGGATCGAAGAATTCGACGATGGTGACGGGCGCATCTTTTGCTCCAAAGACCGGCGAATGGGGTCTTACCAGCGGCGCTTCATTTGATACTGGTTTTGTGACCGCCACTTCCTTGCTTGTCGGGGAGTAAAGAAGGCCACCGATGGCAAATAGTCCGACTGCTACTACGGCGGTCACGATGATCAGGGTTCGACGGTTCATGAAGATCTCTTTCTAAAGGGAACGGTCAGCAACAAAATGATGGCACTGAAGGAGAAAACGGACAGGTACGGTAGCGGCAGAACGCCAAACAGCACTTGATCTTCTCCCGAGCATGATGGTCCGTTGCGTTCACAGGGTTGAATTGGTTCGGGGATGATCCCGACGAAAAGCAGGCTATGCCAAAGTGCGATCAAGCCGCCAATCAATGCCAAAGGAATAACGTAGTGCCGAACCGCATGATCGGCTCGAAAACTCGCAAGCCCCAGGATAAGTGCCAGCGGAAACATGGCGATCCGTTGGTACCAGCAAAGAACACAGGGTGTTCGTCCCATGACTTCCCCGATGAACAGGGCCCCGAGGGTCGCGGTCAAAGCAATCAGCCATGCGAGATACAAGGCGTTGGTTTGATGGGAGGTGTTCTGCATGGTGCTACCCGACCTCACTCGCCCGTCGCGGGAACGGCACAATGTTGCATTTCTCCCCACGCCTGACGCACGATCTGCGTGGCCGACCAGAGGAACAGGCCGGCCATGAGAGCGGCGACAATAAGGTCTGGCCACGCAGTCCCGGTAAAATAGACACCGGCTGCCGCCCCGATGACGGCCACATTTCCGATGGCGTCGTTGCGGCTGCAGAGCCAGACGGAGCGAACGTTCGCGTCGCCGTCCTTGAATCGCATGAGAAGGACGACGCTTGCAAGGTTTGCCAAAAGCGCCAACAACCCGACACCGCCCATGACTGTCGCGGACGGCACGCCGAGGACGAGAACTTGATAAGCGGTCGATCCAAATACCCATAGCCCCATGGCCGCAAGGCTGAGCCCCTTGATGAGTGCCGCCGTCGCGCGGACGTGCAGGGCCATGCCGATGACGTAGAGGCTGATGGCGTAAGTGGTCGTATCGCCGAGGAAATCGAGGGCGTCCGCCTGCAGCGCCTTCGACCCCGCGAAAGCGCCCGCCGCCATCTCAACGATGAACATAGCGCCGTTGATGGCGATGACGATCCACAATGCCCGCTTGAATGCGGCGGAAACGCCGTCGAATTGGGCATCTTGTCCGCAGCAACTTGCACTCATACCTTGCTCCTGTAATTCATTATCGAGGCTTGTCATCCAATTGAACGACGCCTTGAAAGCCCCTAGTCTGAGATACTAATATCTACAATCGTTGTAGGAGCAAGAGGAAAATTTGATGAACGTAAGAGATATTTCAATTGGCGAACTGGCAGAAAGAGCTGGTTGCACTGTCCAGATCATTCGGCACTACGAGAAAATCGGTCTGTTGCCGGATACGAGGCGCACCAGCGGCAATCGGCGCATCTATTCAGAAGATCAGGCCTCGAGGCTGATCTTTATCCGTCACAGCCGGGAGCTGGGTTTCAGTCTGGACGATATTCGCCAATTGCTGTCGTTTTCGGATCAGCCCGAACAGTCGTGTGAACAAGTGGACGCCATCGCACGCGAGCACCTGCACGGTGTCCAGGAACGCTTGGGCCGCCTGCGCTCTATGGAACGGGAATTGAAGCGCATGGTCCGCGAGTGTGGTGGCGGGAAAGTTGCGGAATGCCGGATCATTGAGGTTCTGGCTGATCATTCGAATTGTTTGAACGAGAGACATCCCACGGCCAAATCACGGGGACCGCGATGATATTACGAACCAACTACGCTATTTGCGATGTGCCCCTCAAATGACTAGGAACAACAAAAAGGGTTTTCCATTCCGTCAAGTCGTGCAGCTCCGCTGAGCAGTCGTTTCTTTTCACACCTGGCCTCCAATAACGAACTGATCGTATGTGTCGTGTTCTGTTGGTTCCTCCAAATCGCGGTCCCATTTTCCTGGAGCGTCATCAGGATATAGGAGAAGAGAGACGGTCATGCGGGTTTTATCGGGAAGTTCCGAGAATATGCTCATTTCCCGAACCTCTTCTTCCCCCAGCCAAATGCCTTTTGGGTGCAGAATTCCTGTTCGGTTGTCGATCAGCATATCCTGTTTTGCAGCTAAGGATGAAGCAGGCAGCGGGATGATCTCTTGACGACCGCGATAGAATATTCCTGATTTGATGAGTGGCTCACTACTCCACGCCCAATCAATAAAGCCTTCCTTGCGCTTTACCTCCGCGCTAGTGCGATCTTGATCCTGGTATAGGTCAAGAAGCTCGCGACACTCTTCAATGGTAAAGCCAAACGCGCGGGATCGTCTTATAAATATTAGCTTTCGGACTGATGCATCATCGTAGGTGCGGTACCCGGTATCTGATCGTGATGGTGCGCTTACCAAACCGATATCTGCATAGTAGCGAACTGTTTTGACGGGCAAGCCAGCCGCCTTGGATGCAGCAGAAATGTTCATGCAAATCCTCCTTGACCTTCCAGTTGCTGGGAAGACTAAATGATAGTCCAAATAGGTGCAACGACTTCGCAAAGACCGATGAAAGGGTAAATGAAATGCCAAGAAATAAGGCTACCAAAATAGCAACACTCCATCGCATGGTAATGTCGGATCGTATGTGCCCTCACGGTCTGAAATCCAAGGATTTGCTGGAACGCGAGGGATACGAGGTGGAAGATCGCCATTTGACTAGCAGAGAAGAAGTGGATGCCTTCAAGACCAAGCATGGCCTTGCAACGACCCCACAGACCTTTATCGACGGCGTTCGTATTGGGGGGTTCGATGATCTAAGAGAATATTTTGGCAAGCCCACTAAAGCCAGGGATACCCTGACCTACACGCCTGTCATTATGTTGTTTTCGGTCGCGGCCTTCATGGCACTCGACAACGAATTTCATAATCTCGTCTTTGAACACGCAGGAAATGATTACCTAACAGCGAGCTACACGCGATATGCTGGTAAGATTGCAGCCCTTCGCAAACTCTTGTCACGGCTTCCCAAACACACGGATCTCTCTTTTGATGAGCATCAATGCCTTGCAGATGCCGTGCGAAAAGGAGACTTAACTGAAATTAAGGCTTTGCTTGCGGAACATATCGATCGTACCCGAAAGGCCTACAAAACAGCGTCAGGCTTACTGCAATAAGATCAAGCAAGTTAAGATACAGGCACTTCAGTCGAAAGCTATATCAGGCAACATTCTGCATATTTTCTAAAAAATTTTGAGTGGACTGTAGAGGACTGTAGAATACATTAACTACGCAATTAACTACGCAACTCGCTTTGTTGATGATATTGATAAAATAGTAAAAGCAACACGCTTCCCGGGATGGCAAAACACGATAGCAGGTGACCGTGAAATGAAGCAAGTGCTAAGAAAAACTCTTTTAAAATATAACCTACACAAAGACTCAGAGCTTTTGACAAGGCCTATGGCTATATCATCGAACATTACTAAAGTTAAAATATTTGAAATAAAGCTAGTTTGTATTTAAGAACTTATATTTAACTACAGTGACCACAGAGAAATAGAAAGCTTAAGCTTTAACGACATAATAAACGTGGTGGTTGTTCAGCCATTAGTCACTTTATTACTCAATCACTCTATGTAGGGTATGTAGGGTTTACCCTTAGGTTCTCTATAATTATTTCTATAGTACAACCTAAGGTATAACCCTACATAGTCTACATGCAATTGTGTCTAAAGATTAAAAGTTATAACAACTACCATTATTCTTTAATTTAATGTCGAGATAAACTTTATTGTTTTGAACTCTATCTTTCTTAAGATCACGCTCCCCCATACTTCTACTAAAGAGAACTTCAGAAATAGGGTTAGTGAATTCTCCGTTAGAGTTGAACTCATTCCATAGTTTATATCTGTCGTATAAATCTCGTGCCTTAACCTTAGAGCCAGGGCTTGTCTCTATGCACTCTGTGATAAAGTTACCTAAGACATCATTTTCTGACTTATACTCTTCTGTAGCTTCATCTATTGCCTTACATGGTCCAAGACCTGATTTGCCACCTGATTTCTTAAGTTCTTTATACCAGTGATAGGCACCATCGACGCACCACTTAAAGATACCATCTCTTTCTTGGAGTAGTTGCTCGTAAAGAGTTGAATTAACTTTAGATCCAGAGAAAGTTTGAGTAAATGGGATGATCTTAATTCTTCTCCAAAACCCAAAAGACCCATCCTTAGCATAAGGTAAGTGGTTAGCTGAAAACCAAAGTTTGAATTCAGGCTTAAATTCAAAGGCTGACTTAGTTAACCTGGTTCCTCTAAGTGTATCACCGCCTGTAAGCTTTTTTATTGTCGACTCACTAAATCTAACATGGCTATCTGTTTCTGATGCTAGGGCGTACCTTACACCCTTTAACTCACCAACAGCTTCAAGCATGCGGACATCAGATTTTTGTTTGCTAAGGAATGTTTCAAAGTCCGTTGCCTTACTGTAGTCGTTGAGTATGTGCATTATGATTTCAAATAGAGTTGACTTACCGTTAGACCCAGTTCCATAGGCATAAAACAACTTCTGTTCTAATACAGAACCTGTCAAAGAATAGCCAATAGCTCTTTGAACCCATCTGATTAACTCAACATCATTACCAAAGACCTGATTAATAAAGTTAATAAAGGTAGGTGCTTTGGCGTTAGGATTATATGACACTCTAGCTAGGTTGCTGATAAGCCTGTGTTTATGAATGCCTAATAGCGTCTTTGATTTAAGGTCTACGACCCCGTTCATACAGTTAATCAAACTCGTATCTTTATCAAAGTCACTCATTGAAACATCCATGACTGATTTGTAGGTGATATTTTGATTTATCTGGTGATCAATAAGGAAGCAAAAACATTACAAATAAAATTTTCAATCCTTTTTTTTAATTCTGAATGTGATCACTTAATTAATTGTTGACCATGTATACTTACGAAATAGCATCAATATTTAAAGAGAAAATGATAAGTATTTTGAATTAAAACTGTTATTATTTGAAATAGAAATTAATCTCATTTAATATTTTATATGAAGTTTTAAGAGTGAGGTTAGTAACATGCTTTGTGATGAATATGGTAATTCTATTGGAACATCATCATCCAAGGCAAGGGATGCTTATAATTTAGGTGTTAGTCGGTTCTTGGGAGCAGAACCGGGAGTTTCAGATTCATTTCAAGAAGCTATTAATGCGGATAAGGGTTTTGCACTTGCTTACATAGGACTTGCTCGTAACTTGCAATTACTTGCGCAACCAGATGGCGTTAAGTCAAATTTATTAAAAGCTCGTAATTTATCATCAGGCTTGAGTGCTAGAGAGCGTTCACATATAAATGTATCTACTCTACTTTTAGAGGGTAAAGCTCCTGCGGCCCGTGCTGCTGTGTATGAACATGTAAAGGAGTGGCCTACGGATGTAATGATTGCTCAGATGTGCACAAGTGTCTTTGGATTAATTGGATTTTCAGGGCTACCGGGTCGTGAAGCGGAACAACTTGCTTTCATTTCTCGCTTAACTCCTCACTACGGTGATAACTGGTGGTTTCGAACCCAATTAGCTTTTGCTCAGTTAGAAGTTGGCCAGCTTGCCTCGTCTTTTGATAATATAGAAATTGCAATGTCAGCAAATCCAAGAAGTGCGCATACTGCGCATATTAGAGCACATCTTTATTATGAAAATATGGAAGATAAACAAGGCTTAAGATATTTATCAGACTGGAGTGAGACTTATGATCCATTGGCAACGCTGTACAATCATATTTATTGGCATATTGGACTTTGGTCATTGGAAACAGGTGATATAGATAGGATGTGGCAAGTTTTAGATACTAATATTTCACCAGAAACAAGTAAAGGGCCACCGCTAAACGTTTTGACTGATGCTGCATCACTGTTATTTCGAGCAGAACTCGCAGGTTTGAAAGTTCCAGTTGAGCGTTGGAAAAAACTAAGTGCCTACGCTCTTTCACGCTTTCCTTCTCCTGGTCTAGGGTTTGCAGACCTTCATGCTGCAATTACACACGCACGAAGTGGCAACAGAGATGCACTTGACGTCATAATAGAGAACGATGTTGGGCCAGTAAGTGACTTAACTAAGTCACTTGCAATAGGTTACAGGGAGATGGAAGATGAAAACTGGGGTTTAGCTGCCGAACAGTTCTGCAATGCAATGCATGATCATGCAAGGGTAGGAGGCTCTAAAGCACAAAGGGATCTTATTGATTACTCTTTAGCAGCTTGTCTCATACGTGATAATAGGCGTAAGGAAGCACGAACAATTTTATCTGTAACTAGGCCACGTGCAATGGCTAATGAGATATTAGCTGGTCTTTAGTTTTTTAAGGCTTTTGAATTAATAAACTAAGCCATTATTGGTTCTAAATCTCCAACTAAAGTAACTCTATGCATTATTCTTTTGATATTGTTGTTATCAAACGGTTCTACTGAGTGCATGGTACAACGGTTATCCCACATTACTATATCATGATTAGTCCAGGAATGTTTATATACATATTGTGGCTGTATTGAATGATCGGTTAATAGATCAAGAAGCTCTCTTCCTTTTTTATTATCATAGTTTTGTATACTCACCATTGTATGAGGTGATAAAAAAAGACTTGGTTTTTTTGTTGAAGGATGTCTTCTAACAAGAGGATGGATAACTGGATCTAGTTTATCGTAATGACCCTTGTTTTTTCTTTCACTCAATTCCTTTGATAGGCTAATTATATGGTCATGGTCATGTATTACTTTTAAATTTTTAATTTTATCTTTTAAAGATTGATCTAGGTCTTCATAGGCTTTGTACATGTTTGCAAATAGAGTGTTTCCTCCTTCATTGGTAGTAGAAATTCCATGAAGAATAGAGCCATTACTTGGTATTTTTCGAAATGAACTATCGGTATGCCAAAGCCATGATTGTTTTAAATATTGCCATGAGGTTTCTTTGTTAGGAATAATATCACCATTTTCATCAACATTAGAGACTCTATAAATCTCAGGGTTTTTTGATGATCTATGAGATAAGGAAGGGTGAACTTCTAGATCACCAAACCTTTTTCCAAATTTTATGTGATCTTCATCTGAAATATTTTGATTGGGAAAGACAATAACTAAATATTCTAGCCATAATTTTTTGATTTTTTGAAAACTTACTTCATCTAGACTTGAAAGATCAATACCTTCAATTGAAACACCAATATTGTCATGTAATTTTTTTACAATCATCTTAAAAGTTTTTTGACATTGTTCCTAATCAGTCTCTTATTTTATTTAAAAGTTTCATAAATTCAATATTCTTTGGATTAATCAAAAAAATATAATCATGTAGTTTCAGTTTAAATGTTAATTTTTTGCAACCTCAATATTAATAACTTCGCTAAAACCATTCCAATCAACATTGTGATCACAAAAAGAATTGTTCCTGTGCTCCCATTTGAAATAGACACAATTACAGGACCTGGACAAAATCCTCCAAGGCCCCATCCAATTCCAAATATTGCAGAACCTGTGAGCAAATAGAAATCAAGATTTGTTTTTTGGGGAATTAGAAAAGAGTCTTCAAAAAATGGTGTTTGGCGCTTCTGAACTAACCAGAAACCTGGCATTGTAATTAAAATAGCTCCGCCCATTACTAATGCTAAACTTGGATCCCAGGTGCCAAAAAGATCTAAAAAATTTTGGACTTTTGCAGGGTTAGTCATGCCTGACATAATCAAACCAATCCCAAAAATTAATCCTGTAAAGACTGTTACTAAATTACGCATAATTTTAATTCCTTAAAAATGTCGGAGGAGAAGAACCGTGATGAAAGATGTCATCATAAAAGTACCAGTTGCTGTTATAGATCTTGTAGATAAACGAGAAATCCCACAGACACCATGACCACTTGTACAACCATTTCCTAGCACAGCTCCGAAACCAACTAACAAGCCTGCTATGCTGAGAATTAAATAATTTTCAGATATAAATTGAACTGGCCTAGATCCATTTATAAAATACCAAGTTGGGATAGACAAAATAAGACCTGTAAGAAACAGTAATCCTTGAGGAAAATCAGGTTTATGTATCGAAGGGGGGAGTAATCGAGAAATAATCCCGCTTATTCCTGCAATACGCCCATTTGTAATTAAAAACATAACCGCTGATAAACCTATTAGCATACCTCCGATTAGAGAGCTTAATGGTGTAAATTCAGTTTCCATTTAAAATTTCCTCATTAATTATTAAAAATTAATTAAATATATACCTATAATTTATGTTATAATTTATTTTTAAACTTAACATGGATTTTAACATGGACTTTGCAAAAATAAACGATATTTCTATTCATTTTAATCACTTAAAACATGATGAAAATAAACCAACCATAGTTTTTTCTAATTCCTTAGGTACTGATTTTCGTATTTGGCAAAAATGTGTGGATGATCTTGTTAAGGATCATAGTATACTTTTATATGATAAGAGGGGACATGGTCTGTCTGGCTTAGGCAAAACACCCTATGTAATTGATAATCATGTAGATGACCTTATTTCATTGATGGATGAACTTAAAATTTCAAATGCTCTTCTTGTAGGCCTTTCTGTTGGTGGCTTGATAGTACAAGGTGTTTATCATAAGAGACCAGAATTAGTTAGTGGATTGGTTTTATGTGATACAGCTGCAAAAATTGGTAATGAGACAATGTGGAACGAACGTATTGAAATTGCTCGCAAAGGTGGCCTTGAGGCGCTTGTTGAAGCAAATATGCAACGATGGTTTTCTCCTAATTTTCATAAAAATAGACAAATTGATTTGAGAGGCTATGAAGCGATGTTTACGCGCACACCTCTTGAGGGTTATATTGGAACTGGGACTGCTATTAGGGATGCAGATTTTACACCTAATGCATCATCGATATCTGTACCTACCACTTGTGTCGTAGGTGAATATGATGGAGCTACAAACCCTGAACTTGTTGAAGGAACTTCTAAGCTAATTCCAGGATCTAAATTTGAAATTATTAAAGACGCAGGTCATATACCTTGTGTTGAACAACCAAAAGAGATTATTAGGGTTATAAGAGAAATCGAAACGGTTATCTAGGTAAGATAAAAAATTAAATTTATTTCCAAATTGCTTTTCTCTTTTCTAAGAAAGCCTTCAAGCCTTCTTGAGCATCGGGAGTAATGGCGGCATTGCAAAAATCTTCAACGGCATTAGCAACTCCTCTTCTATAATCCAGGTCATTTGTTCTCATAAAAGCAGCTCTTCCTAAACGTAAAGCAATTGGAGATTTCTGTGATAAATTTTCTGCTAAACTATTTACTTCATTTATAAAATTTTCTTCTGAGCATACCTTGCTAACTAAACCTAATGAAGAGGCCTCATCTACATAAAATGTTCGACCACTAAATAGTAGTTCAAATGCTCTATATCTGCCAATTATTTTAGGAAGGTGATTGAAATGTATAGCTGGAAGCAAACCTAAATTTATTTCAGGGTATCCAAATGATGAATTTTCAGATGCTAAAATCATGTCACATGAAATTGCTAAAGTCATTCCACCACCTCTAGCTGCTCCATTAATAGCAGCAATTGTTGGTTTGCCCATGTTATATTGGATATCCCAAAGGTCTATATAAAGATGATTTAAGAATTCCCTTATTTCTAGGCCTGACTTTCCTATAATTAAACTTAAATCAAGTCCAGCGCAGAAAATGTTTGGAATGTCACTTTTAATAATTACAACTTTTACATCATCATCATTCGATGCTTTTCTTAGATTGCTGAGGATGTCTTTAAGAAAAACCAAGCTAAAAGCATTCGAGGGTTTTCTTGCAAGCGTAATTTCTGCAATATTATTTGTAACATTGTAAAATAAATCTTTACTCATTAAACTTAGGCTCTTTTGAATAATTTTTTAAATAAGTTATTAAGTAAGAGATATGAATTTATATCCGTTACCCATTCTATCTAAATAACCAAACTTTGGCTCTAACATGTGACCACCAGAACAAATAATTCTATCAGTACAGACCATATCAAATACCTTTTTCCTTGATTTCATTCCATTTTCTAAATCAACATCAAAAAGAACTGAAATGTTAGGGTCAGCAAATTGTAGGTTTGGTGCGTGTAATACATCACCCATTTGAACAAAACTAGTATTTTTGTCATCAATCCTAAAGCCAGAGTGACCCGGTGTATGACCAGGCAAAGCAACGGTATAGACGCCAGAGATAATTTCTTGATTAGGTTTTAGAGTTTGGACTTTATCCTTGTAAGCTTTAATAACAGACTTATTTAAATCTGCAAAATTTTTCCCATTTATCTCAATATCATCAAAGTCATCTTTGCTCCAAAAATTTAGTTCTTCTTCTAAAACTTTAACTGTTGCATTAGGAAACATAGCTTTACCATCTTTATCTATTGCTCCTGCAACATGATCAGGGTGTAAATGAGTAAAAAATATGTCAGTTATGTCTTCTGGTTTAACATTTGCTTTTGCAATTTCATCATGAACAAATCCACAACTGGGACCAAAAAGATCTCTGCATCCAGTATCTACTAATAAGGTTTTGTCATCTTTTAAAATTAAGTAAGCGTTAACGTTGTTAAGAGTTAAATTATTATTTTCATCTGATATTTTATTAGAAGTTTCATCATCTACATTTAGCAGAATTTCTTTTGGAAGAGACAATTCACCATCTCTTAACGCTATAATTTTTGTTGAACCTATAATCAATTCTTGTAAATCAGACATAAATATCTCCTAAATTATTAATTATTATTTAAATAAAAATTTTTGTTCAATATAAAGTTTATTTTAACATTATAAGAATTCTCTTTTGAACTGAGATAATTGTAATACTTCTTGTACCGGCTTGTCTTCTCTTAATCTTTTAATGCGGGGAAATCTAAGGGCAACTCCAGATTTATGACGATTACTTTTATTTATTGAATCAAATGCTATTTCTAAAACAAATGTCTTCTCAACTTCTCTAACAGGCCCAAATTTATTTATTGTATTATTGCGTACAAATTTATCTAATTTTTTTAATTCATTATCTGTAAAACCAAAATATGCCTTACCTATTGGGGTAATTTGATTATTGTCCCACAATCCAAAGGTAAAGTCCGAATAATACGAACTTCTTTTTCCATGACCACGGACAGCATACATTAAAATAGCATCAACAGTTTTGGGATCCTTCTTCCATTTAAACCAATGACCTTTTGGTCTGCCTGCAAGATAAGGGCTGTCAATGCTTTTAATCATTAAGCCCTCATGTTGATCCTCAATAATTTTATTATTTTTGATTTCTTTTAAATGATGCCAATCTTTAAATTTGAGAACTTTGGATAAATCAAAAAACTTATTTTTATTTATTTGATACCAATTCTCTAATTTTAAGCGTCTTTCATTCCAAGAAATTTCCCTAAGGTCTTTATTATCAAGGAATAAAATATCATATAACTTAATAAATGCAGGAAATTCTTTTAGATGTTTAGGGCTAACATTTTTCCTATTTAGTCTTTGCTGTAATGAGTTGAAGGTCATTGGAATATAATTTTCTCCTACCAATAATTCACCATCGACAACAATCATATGTTTTTGATCAATATTTATTTCAGGAAAAGATTTTGTAATATCATCACCAGTTCGTGAAAAAATTTTAACTGTGTTTTTATTAATTATTATTTGAACTCTAATACCATCCCATTTCCATTCAGCTATAAATTTCTCTGGATTTAAATTTTGAAAATCATGTTCATTTATAGGATTAGCAAGCATCATAGGATTGAAAGTACTATTTAAATCTATTTTTGGAATAGGGCCCTTATCACAAAGCCATTTAAATAAATTGTTATAGGGTGGTTTAACGCCATGCCAAATTTTCTCAATATCATTTAAATTTTTATTACTAAATTTAGCGAGAGCGATTTTTGTTAATCTTGATGAAACACCTATTCTTAATCCACCACTAATTAATTTAATTATTCCCCATCTTTCTGTTTCATTTGCAATTGAAAGGAGATTTTCAATAGTTTTATTTAGATCATCTTTGTTTAACTTATATAGATTATTAATTATGTCCGTAATATTACCTAGCTCACCATCTTTTTTATGTGGCCAAATAAGTGATATGGTTTCGGCAAGATCTCCAACATAATCATATGATAGTGCAAATAATTCAGGATCAATCTTTTTACATACAATTTCCTTTATTTTCGAAATAGATATATTTTTTAATTCTAAGTTTCCAGTAAGAACTGCTAAAGCAAAACCTCTGTCAGGGTCAGGAGTATTTTGAAAATAATTTGATAATATTTCTATTTTTCTGTTTCTAGATGGTGTTAATAGAAGTTTGTTAATGAGATCACTAAACTTTTTCATAATTCAGTCTCGTCATCTCTTCCAGACAAAGACAAGGCTAAAGCTTTGATTTTATTTTGTGTGCACCAATGTACAATTGCATCTTCCCTGCCATGAGTCACATAAACATTTTCTGCTTCTGTATATTTTATGTAATCAGTTAATTCATTCCAGTCAGCATGGTCAGAAATAATAAGTGGGAGTTCAACTAGACTTTGTTTTGCTCTCTGTTTTATAGACATCCAACCTGATGCTTGACTAATTATTGGATCATCAAATTTTCTAGACCAAACATTTTTAATGGCAGATGGAGGAGCTAAGATAATTTCTCCATCATAATTTTTCTTAATGGTATTATTGACCTTTGAAACTTTGCCAAGAAAAATTTCATTCTTTTGGTAGTAGTTGCATAATTTTTCTAAAGATCCGTGAATAAATATTTCATTGTCATAACCTTGTTGCCTTAACAAACTTAAAACTCTCTGTGCTTTTCCTAATGCGTAGACTCCTATGATGTGTGGCCTTTCTGGAAATAATTGAAGTGAGTTTAAAAGTTTATTAATTTCAAAATTTTCATTGGGATGCTGAAAGATGGGAAGCCCAAAAGTTGCTTCAGTTACTAATGAATGACATTTCACAGGTTGAAATTGTGTGCAAGTTTTGTCCTTTGAGATTTTATAATCACCTGTAAAATTTATTTTTTCTCCTTTGAATTCCGCTAATACTTGAACACTACCTAAAATATGGCCTGCTGGATAAAATGTTATAGAAACATCATCAATTTTAAGTTTTTGATTTAATTTAAGTTCTTGAAAATTTTCAGCACAATTTTCACCATACCTTATTTTCATGATTTCAATTGTTTCTTTTGTTGCTAAAACATTCTTGTGACCAGGCTTTGCATGATCCGCATGACCATGAGTTATTATTGCATTTTCAACTGGCTTATAAGGATCAATATGTGTATTTATAGGAATTATATGTAAATTTTTATCAATCCATTTCATAAACTTATTATATAATAATGCTGGATAAATTAAAGCTTCAACCTATAGATAACTGGTTAAAAAAAAATAATTGGCATTTTTATGATCACCAACTTGAAACTGTCTCAAAAACTTTACAAGGTTATGATGTTCTGCTTGTTGCTCCAACTGGAGGCGGAAAGACATTAGCTGGATTTCTTCCTTCTTTAGAAGATTTGATAAATAAAAAGAATTATAAAAATCAATTACATACTCTTTATATTTCTCCTCTCAAAGCTTTAACTGTTGATGTTCATAGAAACCTTTCAGCTCCTATAAGCGACCAAAAATTAGATATAAAAGTTGAAACCAGAACTGGAGATACGTCTAGTTATAAAAAGGTACGTCAAAAAGAAGCGCCACCTCATATGTTAATGACAACTCCAGAATCTCTGGCTTTGTTGTTAGCTTCACCAGATGCCAATGATTATTTTAAGTTTCTCAAATTTTTAATTATCGACGAAATTCATAGTTTAGTAAATTCCAAAAGAGGTGATTTATTATCTTTAAATCTTTCAAGATTAGATACTATTGTTCCTAATTATCGAAAGATAGGATTATCAGCCACTGTAAAGAATGCAAGTTCGGTTTTAAGTTTTTTGTCTCAAAAAAAGAAATCTATAACATTAAATGTAGAAGAAAAATCCTTCCCTAATATCGAAATTTTGAAAACAGATAATAGGGTACCTTGGTCTGGTCATATGGCTGGTTATGCAATAAAGGATATTTATAAAAAAATACAAAATTCAACAATGAGTATAGTATTTGTAAATACAAGGGCTCAAGCTGAATTAATTTTTAATAAGCTTTGGCATGAGAATGAAAAAAATTTAAAAATTGCTGTTCATCATGGCAGTTTAGAAAAAGAAATAAGAAGAAAAGTTGAAAATATGATGTCACTTGGTCAATTGGACTGTGTGGTTGCAACAAGTTCTTTAGACTTAGGGATTGATTGGGGAAATGTTAATTTAGTTATTCAAATTGGATCTCCAAAGGGAATTGCTAGATTTTTACAACGTATTGGAAGAAGCAATCACAGGCTTAATGAACCATCAAAAGCCATACTAGTGCCATCAAATAGGTTTGAATATCTAGAATGTGTTTCAGCTGTATCTTCAATAAAAGAAAAGATTTTAGATGAAACTAAAGAAAAAGAAGGTAGCCTAGATGTTTTAGCTCAACATGTTTTAGGAGTTGCCTGTAGCAAACCATTTGAAGTTAATGAGTTATTTGCTGAAATAAAAAAATCTTGGCCATATAGAAATTTACAAATGGAAAAATTTCTTGAGGTTTTAGAATTTGTAAAAAATGGAGGGTACTCTCTTAAACATTATGACCAATATTCAAAGATTGGTCTTAATAAACAAAACCTGTACGCGATTAAAAATAAAAATATAAGAAACAAATACAGATTAAATGTGGGCACTATAGTTGAATCATATATGCTCAAAGTCAAGCTTGGCAACAGAACTTTAGGTCAAGTTGAAGAGTGGTTTATAGAGGGTTTAAATCAAGGTGACACTTTTCTTTTTGGAGGAAGGGTCCTTGAATATCAATATTTATCAAATAATAATGTTATAGTTAGGGCTACTAAAGATAATCATCCTAAAATTCCTTCTTATGCAGGAGGTAGATTACCTTTAAGTACAGAACTTTCTTTTCAAGTACGTACATTACTTAGTAATCAAGACAATTGGAAGGGTCTACCATCTCAAATTAATGAGTGGCTCAAGTTACAACTAAAGTTTTCAAGTATACCAAATCCTGAAGGGCTATTGGTAGAAACTTTTCCACGACATATTAAGAATAAAAAAAGATATTTTTTAATCTGTTATACTTTTGAAGGTAGAAACGCTAATCAAACACTAGGTTTTTTATTATCTAAAAGAATGCAAAGGATGGGTCTTAAGCCTGTTGGGTTTGTTGCAACTGAGTATGCATTAGCCATTTGGTCAATGAATATGATTGAGGATATCAATATTCTTTTGAATGATGACTTAATGCTAGATGATTTGTATGAATGGTTGGAAGAAACACCACTATTAAAGAAAAATTTTAGAGATGCTGCAATAATTTCGGGTTTAATTGAAAGGATAATTCCTGGAAAAAAGAAGACTGGCAAGCAGATTATGTTTAATTCGGATCTTATTTTTGACGTTTTAAAAAAACATGAGCCTAATCACTTGCTATTACAAGTTGCTAGGCAAGATTCTTATAGAGGCTTGATTGATTTGGAAAGGTTAGGTGCATTTTTAAAGAGAATAAGAAAAAATATTTTTCATAGGAAACTTAATCAAATTTCTCCTCTAGCAATACCTCTCATATTAGAAATTAATAGACAAACCATAGATAAATCAGAAGTGAATGAATATTTTTTACAAGAACTTGAAGATCAATTGACTAAGGAAGTGGGCTTAAGTTGATGATATTTAAATTTCAAGGTCATGAATTTCAAATTAGTCCAGAAGGCATATTGTTTTGGTTAGAAAAAAAAATTGCCATTGTATCTGATTTACATTTAGAAAAAGGGTCTAGTTATGCAGCTAGTGGGCAGTTTATACCTCCATATGATAGTCTGGATACTCTAAATAATTTAATAAAGAGCATTGAAAAAAATAAAGTTTCAGACTTAATTTTAGTTGGAGATGTTTTTCATGATCAAAAAGCGCTTGAAAGAATGTCTGAAGATGTAAAATCTTTATTTAAGAGTTTGATAAAAAGATATAAAACTATCTTTGTTCGTGGAAATCATGATGCCAGTTTAATTTTAGAAGGAGTATATTGTTGTGATGAGTACGTATTAGAAAATATTCATTTTGTACATGAAGCATCAAAAAAAAGTCATTAACCAGATCTCAGGTCATTTTCACCCAGTTGCTTCATTAAAAGTTCATTCAAAAAAAATTGTGACCAAGTGTTTAGTAGTTTCTAAAAACTCAATAATTCTACCATCATATGGTAAATACACAGGTGGTTTAAATATAAATAAGCCTCCTCTAAAAAAATTTATAGACATAAACTCAATAATTTATCTTTTAAATAAAAGTTCAGTATATAGAATTCCATTAAATCACATGAAAGACTTTCTTTAAAATTAGATGGCATATTTTTTGCTTCGTCTGATAATTGACATTTCATGGAGTTTAATATGTATGGTATTAAAGTTTGGTTAACTGATGATGTTAAAGATTGGTATTTGTTAAGAGATATCAATGATGGTGTTGTACACGTCTGGAAAAAAAAAGAAGACGCACTGAATATTCAAAAAATTCTCAAATGTAAAAAATCAGCAATTACCAAAATTATGTCTAGTGCAATTCTAGATAGAGCAAACTACAAACGTAAAGAATTAGATCATCTAAAATATTTTCTTAAATAATAATTGGTAAAGTTATTATTTTAGTTTAAATACTAAGTTTATTTGGATGACGTCGATTTGTATTTCTTTAAAGAAAATATATTTGGTATTTTTGTAATCACTCTAGTTGTCGTATTATCGTTATTTATCAGCAAAATCTTATCAACTTTCAACTTACTAATTTCTTCTGCATTTTTATGTATTTTTATTGGATTAATTCTAGGAAATTTATTTTCATTTAAAGATAAGATAGAGCCGTTCATTGAATTTAGTTTAAAAAAATTATTAAGAATTGGCATTGCTTTGTTAGGGTTGAGTTTAAGTTTTAATGAACTTTTAAACTATGGATCAATGGCTATTTTGCTTGTTGTAATGAATATTATTATTGCATTCTTAATTGTGATTTTTCTATGCAGATTATTTAAAATCCCAAATAAGTTAGGTTATTTAATTACAATGGGCACCTGTATATGCGGTGTAACTGCTGTTATAGCAACATCTTCAATTATAAAATCTGACAAAAGTGAAACAAGTTACGCTGTTAGTATTGTTACTTTATTTGGAATAATAGCAGTTTTTTTATACCCATATTTAGCAAATTACTTTTTCCATACATCTTCAGATTTAGCTGGAATTTTTCTTGGGACAGCAATTCATGATACTGCTCAAGTAAGTGCTGCTGGTGTTATATACTCAGAATTATTTAATAGTGAAGAGGCTCTTAATTCTGCAATGACCACAAAACTTCTCAGAAATTCATTTCTTGTTATCCTCATTCCCTTAATAGCTTATCTTTATAACAAAGATGAAAACGTAAATGTCAAAAAATCTATTAAGGATTTTTTTCCTTTTTTTGTCTTAGCTTTTATCATTTTAGCTATAGTTAGGACTTTGGGTGATTTTGTTTTTGTTAACGATAATTTACTTATTTATTGGACTGAGTTTTTAGCTACATCAAAAAAACTTTCAGTTTATTTAATTTTATGTGCAATGGTAGCCCTTGGATTACAGACTGATTTAAAAGGGATGATGTCATTAGGAATTAAACCGTTAGTCATAGGTTTTTCAGCAGCAGTTATTGTTGGTTTGGTAAGTGTTATTTATCTTTTAATGCTTTTGTAAAAGATTACTTATTTTTTATGTTTTCATATTTAATTATTTAACGGTATTTATTAGTTTAATAATAAGCTTAGAAGAGAGTTTTGCAATATTAATACAGTTTTAAAAATATGTAATTTATTCCCATTTTACTAAGTAAATACAATTCAATTAATACGAAATAAGTTTAATTTTCTTTACTAAGTAAGTGATTAAAATAGGAACTATTAAAGTTAACAAACATACAGCTATAAGTAAGATACCAAGTTCAGAATAATCAGCAGGTACTTTTATATCTCCATTTTCACTTTTAACTTCTCGAGTTATGACAAAAAACTGATTTAAGTACTTTGTACCTAAATTACTGGCCGATAGAGCTAAGTTAGTAAAGCTTGCTAATATTGCAAAAAATGTAGCTTTTAAATGAGATGGAGCTGATTGTGCTATCCATGCTAATATTGGTATCATGGATACTTGTCCTAAAGGACTTTCGAGAGCAGTATTAAAAATGGCAATGAAGCGTGCATCGATTAACCCGTTTGTTATTTTTGAGGTAAACTCATGGAAGCCATAATACATTGCAATAGAAGGCAATATAAAAAATGAACCAGCTATAGAAAGTACAACTATTAATTTAGTCATAGAAGAATTTTCCATTAAGGGCCTTAGAACAAAAATACCGACTATTGTTAGAAAAGAGGCAATTAAACCAAGTAATGATAGAAACTCTTGATCAAAACCTAGAACATCAATTTCAAACCAACTTCCTCCTGGACCAACACCCGGCATCGCTCTAAAAGCAAAAATTATAATTGCAGTGCCAAGTAGCATTTTTTTTGCTTTTAAATCCAACTCATTTGATAATTTGAAAAGTAAAGTCAGTATA
Source organism: Candidatus Marisalimonas marina (assembly GCA_038131365.1). Taxonomy (GTDB): domain Bacteria; phylum Pseudomonadota; class Alphaproteobacteria; order Puniceispirillales; family Marisalimonadaceae; genus Marisalimonas; species Marisalimonas marina. Next base: position 23,856 of record JAYPPH010000003.1, read on the forward strand.
ATTGCCAAAGATCCAATAAATACAATTTCTTGAGAAAAAATTATATTTGAAGTACCAACTGCTAAAGTGAAAATTACAAACATTATTGAGCCAATTATTATTAGCATATTTGGTTTAGTGGCTTCAGGAACATTAAATATCATTCTAGATGCTTTTATGGGATTAATTCCATTAGCAACGAGTTTTTTATATTTATTTTGTTGATTTAAATAAGCTAAAAAAATACCAGATACTGATATAATGGGAACAATAAGTGAGTATAAGTAAATATTGCTATAAGCATTAACTTTTTCTAATTCAGTCATTTCTGAAGAGTCTGCAAATACAATTAAATTTATCATTGAAACGAGCAGTGTTCCAAAAATAATTGCAACTCTTCCTAGTAATTGCATAGAAACATTCATAGATTTTAATTCATTAAAATTAATTTCTTTGCCACTGTCATCAGTTTTTGGAACGGCTTCTACAGTCATTGCATCTGCAACAACATCTTGTAACACAAAGCCTATTGGCGCTAGAAGAGTTGAAATAACAAACCATGTTTCTGCATTTAAAAGACCTAGCATTTCAGTTTTGTATTGGATTAAGCCAAACATAATCATACTACTTGTAGCCATGACGATTGCGCCGAGCAAAACTAAAGAAGATTTGAATTTCCATAATATATCAACTAAATGACCTAAAGGCATTTTAAGGACCCAGGGGAGCCCAGCCCAAAAACCTAACCCAGCCAAAAAAACAGCAGATAAATCTAAATATTCTTTGACAAAAAAAACACCAACAATGTTAGTGATACCTGACACACCGGCTGCCAGATAAATCATTAATGGAGGTATGAAGGAAAATCTAAAATTGCCTATAAATTTTTGATTATTCTCATTATTACGTTCCAAAAATTAGCTATAGAAAAAGTTAACTGATTTTTACTAAATTTTAATTAATTGTTTTAGAGAGTAAAATTTATTATTTTTTTTTGTTTAACTCTTCTTTTAGTTCAGACATTTGCCTTTTTAGAATTTCAATTTCATCTTTTTCACTTAAAGATGACTCCTTATCTTCAGAACTTTTGTCAGTACCGCTTTTTTCCCATGGGTTAAAAAAATTGTTCATGATTTGAAATTGTTTTGATTGCCAATCCTTAACAGCTTCATTTGTTTTTTCATCTAAAAAAGGATTTACATCTTTTGTGTTAAGGTGTTTTAAAAATTCATTTTGTTGATTTTTGTAAAACTCAAATGTTTTAGCTACCATATCTGGCATTATTTTCTGAGTTGCATTGCTGTAACTTTTAATTATCTCTGTTAACATATTTTCAGGTAAAACGTTACCTTCTTTATTTTCAATCTCTGAGATAATTTGGAGAAGATACTGCTTGGTAAGGTCTTCTTGGGTTTGTTTATCAATTATTTTAATATTTTTACCCTCTTTTATTAAAGTGTAAACCTCATCGAGAGTAACGTATTCACTAGTATTAGTGTTGTATAATCTTCTGCTACTATAGCGTGTTATTAAAATAAAATCGTCAGACAATCACTTATACTCTAAAAATAAAAACTACTGAAGATAAAATATAACCTTCAGTAGTTAAATATTATAAATTATTCTGCAGTTGTCACAACTGTTTTGTTAGAAGCTTTTTTTGCTGACTTAGTCATTTCTTCATTTATTTCTTTACCAGCTGTCATGTAAAGATCGATTGTATCTAGTTGTGCTTTTTTTGCAATTTCAGCATATTCTGCTAGATGCTTTGGAGATGACTGTGATTGTTCTACAACAAAATCATTAACGACTTTTGTATAATCACTAGGATTTTTTTGTGTTTTAGTTAATTTTTCTAAAGCTCCTAATGTTTCTTTAGACCACTCTTGAGTAATTTCAGCATTTTTCTTAAATGTATCAATCGCTATTTTTGATAATTTTGAGTTAAATTCTAAAGCACTCTCAATTGAATTTGTTGAAAAAATGGGATTTTGATTAGTAAACTTCTCAATATTTTTTGTATATTCATCAAATGTAAACATAAAAATCTCCGATGTTAATATTGTAATGTATATATATATGCTGCAATGCAGAAATGTCAACAAAAAAATGCTGCAACTGCAAATTATTTATTTTTTTTCTTTACGTAACTACCAGGAGCTAGTTCTATTAGGTCAGTTAGATCAATTTTAATTTTTTTGTCTAATTCCATTTCCCCAAGGTACAATTTTTTCCACTCATACCATTCATTCCACCAGGAACCGTTTTTATTTGTAGAAGAATTAAACCAATCCTCTGCGTTGTTATATTTTTTATTATTTATCCAATATCCATACTTATTAGAGTTTTCAGGATTAATAATACCTGCAATATGACCGCTACCAGCTAGAATAAACAATTTTTCACCTTTAGTCTTGCTTAATCCGTTAAACGAAGACTGCCATGGGGCTATATGATCATTAAAGGTTCCTATTGCAGCAATAGGTTGTGAGATTTGTCCTAGGTTTATAGTTTCTCCTAACACTTCTAGTGAGCCTTTAGAGAATTTATTGTGTTTATAAAAGTTTTCTAAGTATTCTAAGGCCATCTTCCCAGGTAAATTAGTTGGATCACTATTCCAATATAACAAGTCAAATGGAGGAGGTTTTTTTCCAAGCAAATATGATTTTACAGCAGGCCCATAAATAAGGTCATTTGATCTCAGAAAGCTGAAAGTTTGAGATAAGAAATCGCCATCTAGGTAACCTTTTTCATCAATTTGATTTTTTATAGTAGCTAGATATTCCTCAGAGATAAAAATAGAAAGATCACCAGGATCTTCAAAGTCCGTAAGTGTAGTAAAAAAAGAGGCTGAATTAATATAGTTAAGATTTTTGGAGTTGAGATAGCTCAAACCAGTGGCTAGAAGTGTACCTCCAATACAATAGCCAATAGTATTAATCGTATCCACAGAGTAAATTTGTCTAGTTTGATTGATAGCATCAAATAGACCATCTTTTAGATAATCATCATAACCAATATCAGAATGACTGGCATCTGGATTAACCCAAGAGATTAGAAATACGGGGATCCCTTTTTTAAGTAAAAATTTAATAAAACTATTTTCTGGCTTTAAATCTAAGATATAGAATTTATTAATCCATGGTGGAATAATTAAAATAGGCGTTTCGTGAGTTTTTTCTTGGATTGGTTTATAATAGATTAACTGATAAAGTCTGTTTTGATAAATTACAGACCCCTTCAGAATTAGCAATGTTTTTACCAATTTCGAAAGCTGTCTCATCAGTTAGTGAGACATTAAATTCTCCTTGGTTTTTTTCTAAATCATTCACTAAATTTTCTAAACCGTCTACTAGGGATTTTCCCTTTGTATCCATAGCTTCTTTTAGTGCATCGGGATTTGTCATGAGGAAGTTTGTTGGAGAAAAAAATTCAAGCATTTGTTTTGTAAAAAATGTAATTTGTTTTTGTTCTTGAAAACTTAATCCTTCTATTCCTGTTATTGTTTCCTGAATAATATCTGAAGAGGTTAGGTATTGTTGTTTAATCATTTTGAAGTAAGGATTTTCTTCCCAAGCATCGCTTTTAAACCTTCTATCTCTTTTATTGGTAGTTGTAGTTTCTTGATTAAGAAAATATTTTTGTACATCGGACCATGTTTCCAATGAAGATTTATAATATTTAATTTGATTTTCAATTAACTTAGAAGGGTTTGAAAGTATTTCTGAGAAATATTTTGAAGCTGCTTTATAGTAAAGTTCCTGATTAGGAGGTGTGGTTTGTTGATTTTTTGATTTAGTTGCAATGATATAAACTAATTTCTTTGTTAAAACATCAACTTTTTCTAGGTTGATTTTTAGTTCATCAAAGTCAATTTTGGAGTCTTTAAATTGGTCATCATTCAATTTGATTGCCTTTAATTTTTTTTCGACTTAATCTAATTTATATCACATTGTTTATTTTTTAAAGGAGAAATAATGTTCCTTCCGCCTCATTCATATGACCTTTTTGAAATTAACAAAAATTACTACCAATGGCTAGCTTCTTCAACTAAAGCATTTTGGACAAATCCTGTTTTTGGATTTTTGCCCACGCCAATACCTCGGGCATTTGCGTCATGGGGAAAAGTTACAGAGCACTCATTATCAAGAATTTCAATGAAACCAGATTGGAATATTACTTCTTATATTTCTAGTGATAATGAATATCATGTGAATGAAAAAATAATTTTAGATCTTCCATTTTGTAATCTTATTAAATTTGAAAGTACTAATCTAAATGTAAAAAAACAAAAAGTTTTAATCATTGCTCCTATGTCTGGGCATTACGCCACCTTAGTAAGAAAAACAGTAATTTCTCTTCTGCCAGACTGCGAAGTTTATGTTACGGATTGGAAAAATGCTAGAGATATACCATTTTCAAAAGGAAAATTTGATATTGAAGATTTTACTAAATATCTTATTCAATTTTTTAAAGAACTAAGTCCAAAATTACATGTTTTAGCCGTATGCCAACCAGCTCCTTTGGCTTTGGCTGCTACAGCGTTTCTTGCTAATAATGATAAATATTTACCTTCTACCTTAACTCTGATTGGAGGGCCAATTGACCCTAGCGCAAATCCAACATCAGTTACTGATTTTGGAAATGATATTCAAATGGATCGATTAAAAAACCTTATGACTATGCCGGTGGGTGTTAATTATAAAGGCGTTGGTCGTTTAGTTTATCCAGGTATAATTCAAATTATGTCTTTTTTATCAATGAATCTCTCAAATCATCAAAGAGCGTTTAGTGAACAAGTAATTCGAGAAATTAATGGAGAGGCTTCAGAATTTGACAGACATAACGTTTTTTATGATGAATATTTAGCTGTTATGGACATGACTGCTGAGTTTTACTTATCTACAGTTGATCGTATTTTCAAAAAAAGAGAAATAGCTTTAAATGAATTCACAATTGATGGTAAATTAATAAATCTAAATAATATTAACAATGTACCTATTTTTATAATTGAAGGTAAAAATGATGATATTTCTGCTCCTGGACAATGTTTAGCGGCATTGCATATTCTAAAAAATGTTCCAAAAAAATTAAAGTTTAACTATTTACATGATAATGCTGGTCATTATGGTATTTTCAGCGGTAGATCTTGGCGTAATGATATCAAACCAAGGTATATTGAGTTTATAAATAAATTTGATGCTTAAACTTTTCTCAAAATAAAAATAATTTTTATTAAATGCCTATTAATTAGGCATTTCTTTTTTCTACATGTATTTTTAACTTAGTAGTTGACTTTTATTGTAATAGGAGTAATCGAAGTTTATTTTTTCATTGGAGTAATAAATTGGACGATATTGATATAAGTAATTTAAGCATAAACCAAAAAGATGAAGTTATTTTTTCTGAGGATAAAGTTGCCCTGGTATCAGGAGGAACTAGAGGTATTGGAAGAGGTATTTGTGAGATTTTAAAGAGAGCAGGGGCTACAGTAATAGCTGGATACGCTTCTGATGAAAATCAAGCAAAGAAATTTACTAGAGAGACTAACATTGAAGCTATTAAATGGGATGTTTCTAACTTTAAAGAATGTGAAAAAGTAGTTAACCATATTATTAAAGATTATGGAACAATATCAATTTTAGTTAATAATGCTGGAATTACTCGTGACACAACTATTAAGAAAATGACTGTTGAACAGTGGCAAGAAGTTATTAATGTTAACCTTAATTCTGTTTTCAATATGACCAAGGTTTCTTGGGATGAAATGTTAAAAAACAAATTCGGAAGAATTATAAATATTTCATCTGTTAATGGACAAGCAGGACAATATGGACAGGTTAATTATTGTGCTGCTAAAGCTGGTATTATTGGAATGACAAAAGCTATTGCCCAAGAAGGTGCACGTCATAATATTACGGCAAATACTGTTGCCCCTGGTTATGTTGACACTGAAATGGTAGCTGCTGTTCCACAAAATGTTTTAGATAAAATTATTAGTACAATCCCTGTTGGAAGATTAGGGCATCCAGAAGAAATTGCTAGAGCTGTAGCTTTTTTAGCTAGAGAAGACTCACAATTTGTAACTGGTTCAACTATCTCAATTAACGGCGGTCATCATATGTATTAATCTTTATTTTTAAAAGTTAATATTTATCAAAAAAATTTTAATAATTATAATGAAACTGGTTTATTCACTTGTTGTTTGAACCAGTTTAAAATTTCTATTCCATCCCAGCAAACCACTCCAGGTTTAGATAAAATCTCCTCAAAAGTTTGTCTTACATATTTAATCCTATGAGGTGATCCAGACAAATAAGGGTGCATGGCTAATGCCATGACCTTCATGTTGCTCTCACTCTCTTCATAAATAGTTTCAAAATAGTCTAGTGATCTTTTTTTATAAACATCTGATTCATGATGTTGTATTGCCATCATTACAATATCATGTATTTCGTAATTATAGGGTAATGCAACTATTGGGTTTGTTTTAGTTTTTACCCACACTGGTTGGTCATCAAGAACCCAATCTCCAATATATTCAATACCATTTGATGCTAGATGATCAATTGTATCGTAAGTTTGTGTAAGTCCAGGACCAAACCATCCTTTAGGTTTATAACCACAAAAATTACTAATAACATCCATTGTTTTTGCAATACTTGCTGCTTCATCATCTAATTTATGCATTGGAATTTGTTCATAGGCGTGTGCATTAAATTCCCAATTATTTTCTAGGCAAGCTTCTGCAACTCGTGGATATTCTAAACAGGTTCTGGCATTCAAAGTTACTGTGGGTTTTATATCCAACTCTTCTAACATTTTCTTTATACGCCAGAAACCGACTCTCATACCGTATTCGTGCCAACTCCAATTTGGAAAGTCAGGTAGAAGAGGGGATCCTTGAGGAGGTGTAATAATCATTCTTGCCATAGGTCTTACTATGTCCCAAACCTCTAATGCCAGAATTGGCCAAATAATTACTCTTGCATTCTCAGGGAGTTTCAGCTTTTCTCTATCGATTATTGCTGAATAGGGTAGTCTATCGTTAGGGTGGATTTTATCCAATTTGTACTCCTCTATATTATTAGACGTGCATTCGAACTTCATTTGAAAAAGGACCAAGAACAGGTACTGTTCCTTCAACTGTTCCCCTTATCATTGCTCTTCTATATTTTGCATAGTCATAAGGAATAACCCTATGTAAAAGTACTCTATTATCCCACATTATAAGGTCATTTTTTTCCCAATGATGTTTATAACAAAATTTTTCCTGACTTATATATTCTACTAACCATGAATGAAGTTTCTTACCTTCTTCAAGGCTCATTCCTCCAATCTCCAAGCTAGTATTTGATGTGAAATAAAGAGATTTTTTAAAATGTCTATCAGGATGTACTCTTATAACTGGGTGTGTTACAGGAGGAAAATTTGATTTTTCATCATATGTCAATTCTGGTAATCCTGGCTCAAGCCTTCTGATGTCATTATATGAGTGAACTTGGTGAAGTGGTTCTAATAACAATTTTTTATCTTCTGGTAATTGTTCATAAGCCATAAGCATATTAGAAAATTCTGTTTGGCCACCACTTGCCTCACTAGGAAGTGTTTCTTGGCCATATAAAATTGAAAATGAAGCTGGAAAATATCTATAGGAACTATCAGTATGCCAACGGGAATTATTCTTCTGAAGTATAACTCTTTGATCATCAGGTGATAAATGTTCTCCATCTTCTGAAACATTTGAAACATTAAAAATTTCTATTTTACCCTTAGTTTTATCCTTTTCGGGATAAGCTTCTAATTCACCAAAATTTTTAGTAAAATTTGCTAGTGAGTTACCATCTAATTTTTGGTTTTTAAAACATATAAAATGTTTACTTTGAATTAAATCTTTAAGCACGTTTATGTCCTCTAAATCAATATTTTGAGAACAATCGAATTTAGTAATTTCAACTCCAAAGCTATCTGTTAATACTTTTATTTCCATTTTACTTCCTTTAAATGAACTAAAAACTAATCTTTATTCAATTTGTTATTTTTGTAAACATTTGTTAGTTTTTCATTATTATTTTGTAAAATTTTCTAATAGGATGTTTTAATGAATTGGTCCATTTTAAGTGTTTCTATTCCTGTTCATGATCTTGAGAAATCTAAAAATTTTTATCAACTTCTTATTCCGTACAATGAAAAACAAGAGATTTACTACCAATCTTTATTTAAAAAAGAAGAAAGTGTTTTTTTTGGTAATAAAGGTTTAGGTTTAAGATTGTTTAAGCCGAAGCCAGATCTTGAGTTAAAAAAGATGATGCAAAGTCGTCGCAGTTATGTGTCGATATTAGTAGATAACATACTGAATATTAAAACAAAATTAGAACAGAGCCATATAAAATTTATTTTTGACTATCCGAGTGATAGTTCACCTTTTTATAGTCTTCATGTTCAAGAACCTTCATTAAATTTAATACACTTTGTTCAGGATAGTAGTGGTTTCAATAAGGAATTCAACAGCTGGTCAATGGGGCTTGATTGGGGAATTCATCATATGAATTTAGAATCTTTGGATGTAAGAAAATCAATAGAATTTTTTACAAATGTAATAGGTATGGTTGAAGGCAAATGGTTGGCGCCCACAAATAAGGGAGATTTTAGTATTGATCCCTCAGAATTAGCAATATTACCTTTGTCAAATAATAATAGAGGTCTTCATGTTATTAAACCGGATGATGGTTTTGGGTATAGAAATAATTTCGCTCACAATCCTTCAATTGGTGGTCACCCAGCATTTACAATTAAAGATTTAGCTAGTTTGAAAGCAAAATTAGATGAAGGAAATATTCTTTATTCCGATGCTAAAGTGTATGCGATGCCAGGTTTTCATCAAATTTACTTATATGATATCAATGCTAACATGCTAGAGGTAAATCAAGCTGTCTAAAATTTTTAAAAATATTTGTATTACAGGAGCTGGAAACGGTATTGGAAGAGCTATTGCAATAGCTATGAGTAAAGCTGGGTATAACGTCGCATGTGCAGATATTAATTTAAAAGAAGCAAAAGAAACTCTTAAGATTATTTTAGAAAATAATGGTAATGGAATTTCCAATAGAAATGGATGTTACCAAGAGTTCTGATATAGAAAAAATGATAATGAATACAGTCAATAATTTTGGTTCATTAGATATTTTGGTGAACAATGCCGGTGTTACTCGGACATCTAAAATTATGGATTTAACAGAAAAAGATTGGGACTGGATTAATAATGTAAATGCAAAAGGTACCTTTTTTTGCCTACAAGCAGCTGCCAAACAGATGATAAAACAAAACACTGGTGGTAGGATTATTAATATGGCGTCTGTTGGTGGAAAGGGTTTTGTAGATGTCTCTAATGCTATTTATGCTGCAAGTAAAGGTGCTGTAATAAGTTTAACTAAAACAGCTGCTCAGGAATTAGCTAAATATGAGATAACCGTAAATTCTATATGTCCAGGTATCACCTACACAAATATCTTGTCTGATATTGTAAAAAAAAGATCTCTCGAACAAAATAAATCAGAAGAAGAAATTATGAAACATTATGTAAGAGATATTCCTTTGCAAAGACCAAATTATCCAGAAGATATTGCTGCTATGGTAGTTTTTTTATCATCTTCTGGAGCAAGAAATATTACAGGCCAGTCCTATAATGTAGATGGCGGACTTATACCAAGTTAATAAGATATTAGTAGAGGGAAAATTAAATGAAAAGGTGGCGCCATTTTACTGTGGTTATAGGAGTTATCCCACTATTAATTTTATATATTGCTTTTTTCATGTATGTATTTGAATTTATAACAGGACACTTTTGGTTATTAGATTGGATTATATATATATTAGCAGGTCTATTGTGGTTATACCCAGCTGCAAAAGTAATTAAGTGGTTAGCAGATCATGAAGCTCATTAGAACAAGTAGGGGGGATAATGCAAATAACTAATATTGAGGTTTTTGAACTGAAAATACCTTTTTCTACTGGTGTAAAAAATAAGGCATCTTCAGATTTTTTAAAAGCAGATGCTTTAGATTTTTGTTTAGTTAAAATTGAAACTGATACTGGTATAATAGGTTGGGGTGATGCTTTTGCTTTTCATTGCAGAAGGGCAGTGGCTGAAGCAATAAATACTATGATTAAGCCCCATCTAATAGGTAAAAACCCACTAAACGTTCAACAAATTAACTTTGAGTTACAGAAGAAACTCCATCTTTTTGGAAGATATGGAATAACAATTTTTGCGATTAGTGCTGTAGATATAGCATTGTGGGATATTGTAGCTAAACATAGTAATTTACCATTATGCAATCTCCTAGGTTCAGTTGGTGAAAAGAAATTGCCTGCATATGCAAGTTTATGGCGTTATGAAGATGCTGAAGCTGTGCAGGATAGATGTGCATATGCAAAAAACTTAGGGTATAAATATATTAAATTACATGAGGTTTTTACTTCAGAAGTAAAAGCGGCAAGAGATATTTTGGGTGATGATATTCCAATAATGGTGGATACAAATTGTCCATGGACTAAAGACGAAGCTAGACAAATTCTTAATTCTTGGGAAGAATATTCCCTATTATGGGTAGAAGAACCTGTAAATCCTCCTGAGGATTTCGAAAGTTTATCTAATTTAAGATCTGATACATTGATACCTATTGCAGCTGGAGAAAATGCCTGCACATCATTTGAGTTTAAAAAAATGTTTGATGCTGATGCAGTAGATTATGCGCAGCCAAGTGTAACCAAGGTTGGAGGCATCACAGAATTTAAAAAAATTAATCATCTTGCAGAAGCTTATGGTGTTCAAGTAATGCCTCACTCACCATATTTTGGTCCTGGTTTTTTAGCAACATTACATTTAGCACAATCAATGCCTAACTCTGGTCTGTTAGAAAGATTTTTTATAGAATTTGAAGCCTACCTCTATCCAAAAGAAATTTTTAATCCAAAAGATGGTTTTTTTAATACTCCTGACAATATTGGATTAGGTTTTGATCCAGATATTCATGTTATAAAAGATTATGCTATCAAAACGATTTAATAACCAGCACCTGATTTAGATGTTCTGCTCTCTGGAACATACGTTTTAAATGCTAATAGTTTTAACTTTTCCCAACATTTTTCATTAACATCCAGAGCAGATGAGTTTCTAAGTGGTTTTAATTCGTTGATATTTGTATTTTCTTTAAAATGATAAGGTTCTAAATAAAAATACTCAGTTTTAGTTATTACCTCTTTAAACATGTAAATATTTTTTTTAAGTGTGTAGGCAATTGTCTTTTTATTATCGCTTAAAATTAAATTAATATTTTGTTCTTTAGCAATTATTGCCATAGCTGCTATTAAAAATTTATAATCATAAACGTATCCTTGCCATTTTATTTTACAAGCTGAAACATACTCCACTAAAGGCAAGCCCATTAAAGCTCCATAAAATGGTTTTTTGTAGCTGTTTTCTTTAAGTGAGAGTGAAATCTCACCTTTGTTATATAAGTCTATAGTTTTAAGTGTAGGGCCAAGAAAATTAAAACCATATTCGCCTAGCCACTTTGATAAGATAGCACTATCTTTTGCTATTCCCCATTCAAGACCTACACTTCTATATGCTTTATAAGTTTCTGAATAAATCTCGTTTAATGAAACTTTTACCATGTTTAGGCATTGACGAGGTATGGGAAGAGCCATTCACTAGCTTTATCTTCTTTTAATTGATGAGGTAATGGCGCTCCTTGAAATAAAGTGATACGTGTCCATAAATTTGATTTTGGGTCATATTTTGATGCTCCAAAAAAACTTAATTTACATCTAAGTAAATCTATAGGCCTCATATTTTTACCTAATAAATTGTTATGTATTTCACTAAAATTATAATTATCATTAATAATTATTCTTTTTAAGATGCTCCTTATTTCAGGATGCAATATCATAGCTTCAGCAGCAGTCATTTCTAAAGGTAAATCAATCAAAATTTTAAGTGCATTTTGAACTTGTTTTGGAATATCAAAAGGTAATTGCTTTTCTATTCCATGATCCTTGTCAGTAATACCTAATCTTGGCTCCAATTTAGATTGCGAAGTATACCAAAAAAAGTAGTTCTCATTTGTTTTTTTTACATTTATTTCTAAAGCCCAATTATACTTATCTTTAATAACTTCAATTAATTTCTCTACATTATAACTTATGGGGACAGTATTTTCTTCTACAGTTCCCATCTCATTACATAAATCATTTATTAGTTCGGGGAAGGGTTCTAAAAATATGGAATTAAGAATTTCTTGGCTTTCAATGCTTATATTATTTTCAAAGTATTTATAAATATTTTGAAGAGGGAAGTCTTCATCTAAAAAATTTGTTAATTCTTTATTTTGAAAAATTTTTTTGAGCTCTCTTCTAAGATTTTTAATCCTTTTTGATTGGATTAAATCATCGACTTTCCATTGAGTTGTGTATAGATAGGCTTTTTCAATAAGGAACAAAATTTTATTTTTTTGGTACTTATTTAATTTACGTATTGATAATACCCTTGAGATAGCTATTTCTCGAGCTTCAATCCATTGATGAATTAGTTTGGGATGATTAATTAAAAATGGAGCCATACCTAAGCCAGTTGCATTTCCAACACCAATATGTCTGGAAATTTCATCTGATAATCTGGCAGCCTTATCTTTACCTTGTTCTTTAGCCAAAAAATTAACTAGTTCGATTGAGAAATACCTAATTAAATAAACTGTTAACATTTCTGCTTGAAAAGGTTTATTTAGAGTACCGTCTATTGTGTTAGATAAATAATCTGCAATACCAAATTTCCCATTACCATATACAGCAGTTGTTCTGACAAGATAGCCAATATTGTTGATTAATGTTTTATCAGGTTGTTTGCCATTGGATAAATCATTGAGGACAGAATTGAAAATTCTTACCGATTTATTTGCTCTACTTAAAGTTAGCTGTTTTGGGATATGTCTACCTAATTCTTGTATTTTCAGGTTTTTTGACAAAATATCTAATTCAATTTTAGATGGAGTTCCTAAAAAAAGCGAAAATGTCATATCCCACTTTTCAGCAATAACCCTGTCACTCCTTTCATTATCATTAATTTGATGACAAAAAACTATAAGAGAGTAAATTTTTCGTTTTGAAAAAATCTTTATAACGGCATTGCCAATACCGTCAGAATTAATATTCCATTCTATGATTTTTGTATTCCATTTATTGTTAATCAACTCGTCTATTAACTGGCGAGAAAAAGATAAACGCGTTTGGTGAAAACTACCTAACCTATCTAATTTCATCACATGATTTGGATGTCTTAGTGGAATACTATTTTTAAAATCTATTTTTGAATGATTTATTTTCATTTTTACATAGCAGAAAATGAACTTTTAAAAAAATTAAACCAATTTTCGCCTTTAATTTTATTAATTTCTTCTTTATTAAAGCCTACTTTTTTTAAGCCCTGTAAAATATTATGCCAATCTCTATTGTCCCTAAACCAATTAGGCATTTCAGGAAATCCAGGATTTGAAGCAGATCCTTCACCATAATCTATTTCTTTAGTCCATTTACCAACTCTCATCCACTCAACAATAGAGTCTGGTTGATCTTGACACAAATCTGATCCAAATCCAATATGATCTATTCCAATTAGATCAGCCGTTTTGGCAATCATTGTACAAAAATCCTCTAAAGTACAATCACTTCCGTTATTTAAATGATGTGGATAAAGAGAAAAACCTAGAAGTCCATTTCGTTCGGCCAATTTTAATAAAATTTCATTTGATTTATTTCTTTTTGCAGGATGCCAAAAAGAAGGATTGGCGTGACTTATAACAATTGGTCTTTGTGATAGTTCTATTGCCTCAAAAGTAGACCTTTCAGAAGAGTGTGACATATCTATAACCATCCCAACTCTGTTCATCTCTTTAATAACTTCTTTTCCCATCCTAGTAATACCAGGATCATTACTTTCATAACAACCAGTTGCTAATAAAGATTGGTTATTGTATGAAAGCTGCATAAACCTTCCTCCAAGTCTATGTAGGATTTCTATCAGACCAATATCATCTTCAATAGGAGAGGGATTTTGAAATCCAAAAATTACTGCAGTTTTACCTTGGATTTTTGCAGTTTGAACATCATCTGCATAGTAAGCTGGCATTATTAAATCTGAAAATTTTTCGAACCATGAATTCCATTTTTCAAAATTAGATACTGTTTCCCTAAATTGTTCATGATATGAAATTGTAACGTGAACAGCTGTTAAATCCGATGCTCGCCATTCCCTGAAAATTTTTTCAGACCAATTACAATATTGTAAATTATCAATAAGCATTTAAAAGAAATAACATATATGGATAATAATTTAAAACACTTACTTTTTTAAAAAAAAATAAAATTTTATATGAAAAGTTTTTTTAAAGAATAATAATAAACATCTTTTAATATTATTATTGGAGAGATTATGCTTACAAAAGTTGAAATTGAAAAATATAAAAAAGATGGATATGTTGTACCAAAATTTTCTATGCCAGAAGAAATTTTAAAAAAAATAGAACTTAAGCATGATGAGCTCTTAGCAAAATATCCAGAATTTAAAAATTATTGTCCAGCCGTTTTATCATATGATGAAGGCTTTTTAGAGTTTTGCAAAAATAATACAATTTTAGATTATGTAGAACAACTCATAGGGCCTGATTTTGCTTTGTGGAATTCAAGTTTTTTTGCCAAACCGGCTCATAATGGTCATGCAACACCGTGGCATCAGGACGGTCAATATTGGCCAATTAAACCTTTGGCCACCTGTACAGTTTGGCTTGCAATAGATGATGCTACTATTGAAAATGGATGTTTGAAATTTATTAAAGGCTCACACACAGACCAAAAATTGAAATCACACAATTTAAATGAGAATAAAAATCTGACGTTAAATCAAGAATTGAACAAGAAAGAGTATGATGAGAGTAAAGCCGTTAATCTTATACTAAAAAGAGGTCAGATTTCTCTTCACGATGTGTATTTAGTTCACGGATCTGAGGCTAATAACTCACCAAAATCAAGAAGAGCAATTACAATGCGTTTTATGCCAACTACAAGTTTTTTTGATCATCAAATGGTAAAAGAAAAAAAAATGTTTTCAAAATTAAATGCTAGTAAATACTCGGATAGGAAAATTTATCATATGAGAGGAATTGACGTTTCTGGTAAAAATAATTTAACCTACCTTTAAATCATTTAAAACTATTGCTAGTTCCCTTTCCTGTAAAAACACCTTTTTTATTTGAACTACTCTTTTTGAAGAATTTATTCGCTTTGCCTTCATTTATTTTATCGTTTTGACCTATTTGTTTATTAATCTGTTTAATGTTACCCATTTTAATTTTATTAGCGCATCTGTTCTGAAGAATTTTATTTGTATTGCCTTGTATATTAGAAATTAGATTAGCTCTTTTACATTCCCATGTATCTACTGGATCATCTTGATCCCATTTTATAATAAGTTTTTTAATCGACTGATTAAATTTTATATACTGCGGATAAGTTTGTTCCATATATAGGTAAGTTCTTGCTATATCACCACGAATTTTAGGAGCAGGCTCAACTTTTTTATTTTTTATCTCTATATCACATTTACCAAATTCTCTAACTTCTCCGTCAATCTCTCCAATTTGGTAATTACTTCTTAAGCCATTAACTTCACCAATAGCTGGTTGAAGGTTATATAAGTCAGCTTGCATATATCTATAAAGTTTATGTACCTTTTCTGTACATTTCCTACCCTTAAACTTTTTTCCTTTATTGTTAATACAGTTAGGATGACCATTTACCCAAGCATTAAATTTTTTACCAAAATATGATGCTGGCAAAATATGCTCCCATTCAATTCTTGAAGCTCTTTTTTTATCTTTTCGAGGACGAAAACCACAGCTTCCCCAATTTGGCTTATTATTATTATATTTACATTGGCAATAGAAAGTTACCCGACTTTCTTGATGGATTTTCTTCAAAAAAGTTTTGGATTTTGAAAAGCTCTCAATTTTTTTATTACCTGTATTAGCTTGGGCAATACTTATTTGAAAACATAAAAAAATTAATGAAAAAAAATAAAAAATTTTATTCATCATTTTAAAAGCAAACAAAAATCTCACAAAAATTTCCATAAGAAGATTTAGAAAAACAAATAAAGAGATTAACAATGAAAAAATTACTTATTATTACCTTAACAATTATATTTTCTAATGCAAGTTTGTCCCTTGCTGGGCAATTTAAATCTAGATGGGGTGTTGTCATTGGCGTGAATCCAGTAAACGTCACATCCAATTACTCAGAGCCATATACAAGGGTTATATGTCAAAAATCTAGACATAGAAATCCCAATAACTTTGCCAACATGGCAGTTGGTGGATTAATAGGCAGTGTCATTGGCAATAAATTAAGCGATGTCCATGGGGCAGGTACTATTGGTGCCTTGTTTGGGTCAATGATGGCAATTGATAACTCATCAAGTTATGTTTCAGAGACATGTCAGGAGAAGACATTTTATAGGAATAAAAGAGTTAATCACTTTTCTCATTATAATCTTAGAGTTAGGACAAAAAGAGGAATAATCAATATTCAATCTTCTACACCATACTCTGTACACGACATTATTTATTTAAACTAGTCAGAATAGGAATTGAAATATGAATAATATTTATAAAAAATTTATATTAGTAGGTATTACAAGTTTATCTCTTATAAGCTGTAATATTATCGATAATCAACAAAGTGCTTCTATAGAAACAAAATTACAAGATATTAAACTCAGTAATAACATAAGAAATTATACCAGTTGTATAGAAGATGGAAGAAATTTTGACAGAATTGCTGCCACTAAGAATGAAGAAGCAGAGAGCTTATATAATAAGAGCGCTAAAATTTTAAGTGATTGTGACTTGCTGATTAAAGGCAATCCATACATGATCAACGAAGTTGAGAGGATGCAGAACATCGCACTTAGCATCCAAAACTATATTAAGGCAGGTAACCTCATTCAGGCTTCATTAAATCTGAAAGATTACAAAAATACTTTTGAAAAAGATTTGATCTATATGGATGGCTCAAGTTTTATTGAGAATATTGAGACGATCTTAAATCATAGTACACCTTCAGTTTCAGGTAAATTTGCTCTCACAAATAATAATCGGGTTATTAGATCTGAGTTAAAACGTATTAATTATTGGTCTAAAAACTAAAAGGAATTAAAAATGAAAAAGAATACTATAAAATTACTCTTGATTATAACCCCAGCTTTATTTGCATCATTTCCAGCATTAGCTAATGTAAGTGGAGGGGACTGGAAACCTCAAATTGTTGAGAAAATGTTTGTTTTGCCACCTCAGCATTTGAATAAAGTTTTAAATAATGACTTTAAAACTTCTGTATTAGCCTCAAACTTGAGAGTTACAGATAATAAGATAAAAAGTAAAATTGATAAAATCAATGAACTTAATTCTTTCTTACCAAATGCTTCAAAAGATGAAACTTTAGAAATTAAACACCAGATTATTCTTAATAAACGAGATTATATCAAGGATATGAATAATCTAATCATCATGAAGAGACAGAAACTTCAGACTAAAAAAGCTTTCTTTGAAAAAATAAAAAATAATATCAAATACACAAATAAAAATAGGGTAAATCAAAGTGCTTTTTTGAATAATAAAAGTAAAGCTTTAGAAAGGGCGCAGAAACTTGATTTAAAAATAATAGAGAAAACGTCGCTAAATATTAACGAAAAAAGTAAGTATTTTAAACAATATGAAACTAACAAAAACGCAATAGAAAAGCTCAAAATAGCGATAAAAAACCATCCAATGAATGAAAAAAGTGTGCTTTCGAATAACTCTGATAACAAACTAGAGGCTATCTCAAATTATATATACAACATTGAAACAGAAATTGCTGTTTTAGAAATGAAAGAGCAGATGATGAGTTATATGGCTAAAATCGTAGCTCTAGATGCCATGAATTTAGCTGAAAATGTTTCTGGAATAAATCAAAAGTTAGACGGAAGTTTTCCCTCAGGTGAAAATTATAATGATCCAGAAAACGTAATAGATATTTTTACAAAATTATAAGAAAGGAAAAAAAATGTATAAATCAATCGCTAAACTAACTTTGTTAATTTCATTTGTGGCTTCCTCATATGCGAACGCAAGCCCAATTGGACCTCTTGAAAGAGAAAGAGCAAGAACTTTAAATCTCATTTTAGATAAGACAATTTCAATAGCAGAAAGGAAGAAAAAATTAGAAAAATCAAAAATGAAATTATTAGATTTAGAAAGAATGACAATTAATAATAAACAAATAAACAAAAATCCAGATACCCATACAATAAGGGCTTTTGAGGATTTTGATTTAACTTTCTTGGTGCATAACTCATTTGAAAAAAATAAACCATTATCAGTTACGTGGTTTGAAAAAATGGGTTTAACAACAGATAATATTATGAATACTAGGGTCTCTAGAAGATGATTAATTATTTATTAATAGGGTTTAACCAATCTTCTCAAGCCATAAGTATTTTCTTAGGAGGTATAGTTTTAATTCTATTTCTATATGTAGGTTATTCAGATGCTAATCCTTCTTTTATATTTGAATGGCTAGTATCAACTTTAGGCTATAGCTTTTTAATCATTACAGCTTTCCTAACTTTTATGGCTATCATAAGTATTATAAATATTAATAATTGTGAAAATGGAAGAAGAAAATTCTGGTTTGAAACAGGTTTGCAAGTATCTAATTTGATTTCCACCTTAGCTTTGACTTACACTCTTCTTGGAATAAGTCTTGGTATCGGTGAGTTATCATCATCTAAATTAGATATTGATACAATCAATCAAACTATTTCTAAATTAACCCAACAATTTAGTATGGCTTTTATGACTTCAGTAATAGGTTTACCTTTGTCAGGCCTATTAAGAAGTATTTTAATTATAATTTATGAACATTTCACTGTTCAGTCTCTTAAAACATCCCCCAAACTATTAAGCAAATAGGTGAAAAAATGAAATTTTTAGTTTTTAATGTAATTGTATTATGTTCTCTTGGTTATATGTTAACCTCAAAGCCCAATGAAAATTTTAATCAGTGGTTTTCAAATACAAAAGATAAAATAACTAATCTTTCTAAAGAAGAAGTAGTTAAAACCATTAAAAAAGCTACATCAAGTAATAAATTAATTGAGGATAATGAAATTAAAAAAACTCCTGATGAAATTAAAAAAGTAAATACAGAAATCAATCTCAATAAAGATAAAAAAATTACCAATGAAGTTAAGATTCAAAAAAATACAAAAATAGCAAACTCAGATATCAATGAAGAAAAAGAAAAAAAACCAGTTGATAATGAGATTAAGAAAATTATTAATGATATTCTAGAAGCTAAAAACAAAAATTCATTTCAAGAAAAAGTCAAAGTTGCTGATAGTGAAATTTTTAAAAAAGAAGAGATAAATAATAAAGTAGAAATTTCTGATAAAAAGTTCATGTCATTAGATGAAAGAGAGAATGCTCTTGCTGAATTGATTATCGATATGGAATTACTTCATCTCAAAACATTGAAATAATAATGAGCATTAATCGAACCACTATATATATCAATATAACTGCATCAATTATATTTGTTACTTATATTATTTTAAATTCAATCCATTCGATTGATGAAAAAAAGGTAGCAATAGAAAAGAAAAATAAAGTTTTACCGAAAGTTGAAATGGTAAACTTAAAAAATGATTTAGTAATTAAAGACATTACTCTTCCAGAGTTGGAAAAAACAAACCTAAATTTAGAAAAGAAGAAAAATTTTAAATTATCACCTTTAAAAAATAATAATCCTAAAAATCAAGTTCTTCAAAGTGTAAAAATAAAACCTATCGATTACAATGATATAAGAGTCCAAAATTTAGTTAAAAAATCAAATAATCATTCAATTTTACAACCTGTTGTTTTGGAAAAGAAAATTGAATCTATATCAATAAAACCTATTAAAAAAACTTCTTTAAGAATTAGTAAGGACAAATTTAATGTAAATGTATTTAACAAAGAACTCGTAAAATTTAATAAATCTAAGTTAATAGATGATGGTAAAAAAGCTTTAGAAAATATAAAAGATGATTTTACCATTGAATTTAGATGGCCCCTAGAAACTAAAACTCATGATAAAATTTATAAAATTCTTACTGAATGTCTATTCAGTCAGACTGTTTTATTGAATAACAACAATCAAATATTTGGTCTTAATGGTTTAATTAATCGAAATGATTTTTCTGAAAAATATTCTAGTATAATAAGGATGCCTAATAATGTTTATTCAAATAAAGAAAATAACATTATTAAACAAATAAGTACAAAATATCTCAATAATGAAAAGGGACGTCATTTAAGAATTTTTGATAAAAATACAGACGCTTATATTATTGGATACTTGTTAAATATATCTAAAAGAAATAATCTGAAAATTAAAAAAATTAAAGGTCAGTACCTAATTGAAAATAATAAATTCTATTTAGATAAAATTGTTATTAATAATAAGCCAATATCAAATAGAATATTGTTGAGTCAATTTAATAAAAGATGTTATGATTTAGTCTAAAAAAATAGGCTAGCAATATGAAAATAAAAAGAAGAAATTTTAATAAACTTTTGACTTCAACAATTCTTGCAAGTTCTTTTTCTTTTCGAAGTTTTGCAGAAAATTACTCAGGGCCTGTTAATTGGGCAGGGGTAAGTTTTTTACTTCCATTTAATGAAATAGAAAAATTAATGCCTGTAACTAAAGTTGCTTCTGAGTTTAAAAGTGATGTTGATAATGCTTCATATTTTAATTCCTATTTAAATAAAAGCTTAAGAGAAAAGCCCATTAAAAATATTGATTTACGATTAGAAGGTTTTGCTGAGAATGCTACTTTAGCTTTTACATATGGTTTTTCTGCCGAATTTGATTTTGGAGAGTTTAAAGATAATGAGGTAAATAAAACTGCTTATCTAATGTATTCCTTTGGACAAAGTTTGTTATACAATGTTTATGACAGGGTTATAATCTCTTCTGTTCCTGTAAGAGCAATTTCCACTAATTTAATTTCTGAAAAAGAAAGAGTGAAATATCCAGATATTAAAGCTGAGCTTATGAAAAGAGCTTTTTATAATACATCAAACCCTCAATCTACAATGCTAGAGCAATTTAGAATTATGGTTGGTAAACAATCTTTTAAGAAAAAAGAATGGGAAGGAAAAAAACCAAGGGTGGTCTTAGTAAGTCTTGCCGAAGATGGTAATAATCTTTTTAATAATTTTGGTCTTTCAAAAGACCAGTTCATGAGTTTTTTAGGGCAATCTTCGACTTTTGCATTTGGTTATAAATTAGAGAGTCCAATTTTACCTTTTATGATGAATGCAGCTTTAACTAACACCACTATAAGTAGGTTTGACTTTGCAACTAAGCTTTATAATAAAATCGATGTAAAATTACCAAACCCAGATTTAGAAATCAAAATTTATCATCAAGGATGGGAATTTGCAGAAGAAACCTATCAAGAAAATGCTAAATCTCTATTGAAAGTTAGCCTGGGCATGGCCATAGAAATTGAAATATATGATAATTTTGATGAAAAGGTTTTATATAAACAATATTTCTTTGCAGAAAAGACTTATATTGAAAATAAAAATAAGATAATGCGTTCAGATGCTGCTAATGTTTGTGAACTAACCGAAGCCATTTTAGAAAGAGCATTCTTTAGTATAAAAGATAAAAACTATAGAAATAAAATCATTTCAGGTGACGAGGTACAATCTCAATACACTTCTGCAATTTTTCAGTTAGATACTGATAACCCTGAAGAAGTGAACAAGCAATCAGAACTCGTTTTAAGTGCACTTCCTCAGGTAGATAGTTTTTAGATTAGCTTTTTCTTTTCTTCCTAAATTTACTTCTAAATTTTGTATTTTCAGAGGTAACTGGCTTTGGTAGTGTAATCTTTGTCCTTGATGCATAGGATTTTACCCCAGAGTAAACTTCGCATGCAACCTTTTCTGTTTTGCCTGCAATACCGATGGTTCGTGTTAATTCATAAAAGCCAGATCCACCAAATCCACCCCCTGACATCAAGCTAGAAGCAAGAGAAAACATCAAATTACTATTTCTCAGAAGTAAAACTTCGTTATCATGAGCAAGGTTAGCAATTTGAATTTTTCCTTGTTCATCAACTTTCTTTGTTTCATTAAGTGCTTTTTGTACTCTTAAGTTCATTTCTTCATTTATTATAACCATTCTTTCAACAAGTTTGTTATCGGCAGCTACCTTACTTGCCAGAACAGCATATTGTGCTTTAAGCTCGCTTAATTGTTCGCCGAGCCCTAAATTTTCACCTAAGGCATCTAATATAGCATGTTGTCTGTTTTGTTGTTCTATAACAAATGGCCACCATCCGCTTTTAGGATCATTTTTTTTCGATTTAGCTAGTTCTGCCATGACTTGCTTATTCATTCTTCTGGCATCAGCTAATTGTGATTGGTACTGTTGTTTATATGGATTTCTATTATCAGCAGCAATTTCAAAAAATACAGTCTCAGCCCATTTAAATGCATTTAATCCCTTGAAAGGCCCGTCAGTATTAAGCTTTCTTTTTTTATCATCTGCTCTCTGATAGCCTGTAAGAGCATTCATATTACCGGATTGAATATTCTGTTTTACATTTAGTCCATAAAATTGCCAAGCACCATAAACTGTGAGTGCACCAATATTATCTGGTCCTTTAGTAGCTTGACTAATGTATTGGATACCTAGATTTTTCTTGCCACCGTTATCTCTTAAATAATAATGAACAATACCATATGCAAAGAGAGCATCAGCTTTAATTTGTTTTTTATTTTTATTGAAACCAGGTTTCATATCGGCAATAGCTCTTATAGCTGCAAGATCATCTATACTTTTCTTTTTTAAAAAACTATTAAAAAGTATTTCTATTTCTTTAGTTTCGAAGGCTCCGTTAAATGTGTTCAATGATGAAACATAAGGATCATTACTTGAAGATGGGATTGAATTAAGAATTTTTATTATTTCATTTCTTGATTTACCAAAATCTTTTTCAACTAAAGCCACATTTGCTTTTGGAAGGTTTTTAATAGTTTGTGGTACTCTAGGTTCACACATGCCTTGAGCTAATTTTGTATTTGAACTTGTACCAGACATACTCTGTCCAGTTGTATTCATCATTGTTGAACCTTTGTTCTGATTAAGACCTTTAAGCATTCCTCCTAAAGGATTAGAACCAGAATTAGTTTGGGGTATATTTAACTTCCCTCCAACATCTTTTTGAATTTTATCAGTAAGAGCCTTAAGATCAAAAGCATGGGCATTTTGAGATATAGCTAATACTGAAAAGATATAAAAAAAGTACTTAATAGATTTTAACATTTTATTAATCCTTATGTTTTAATTATTTGAATGCACTAGAGCCAGTACCAGCACCTTTGAAGCCGCCTTTTGAGCTACCTCCAGATTTTGGACTTGAACTTGATGATTTTTTAGGAGCATTTGATTGAGGTTTGGCTTTAGCTTGACCTTCTTTAAATCCTTTTTGAAAAGAAGATTTATCCTTTTTTGCATCATCAATTGCTTTATCAAAACCAGCTTTTACTCCCTTAGATCTTTGATTTTCTCTGATCATATCTTGGGTAACTCTTGCTTGAGAGGCTTCCATTAATTGAGCTTGTCTTACAGCTTTTGATGAAATACCATAAATTGATACAAACATTTCCTGGCCCGAGATAGGGTGTGTATATTTTTTTCCTTTTAGTTGAGACATACCTTGAATATCAAGATTTTCAACTTTTTGAGAAATAGTCTCAGCAAAAGAGGTTACTGACTGATTTTCTGTTTCACCCACATTACCAGTAGTAACTTCTTGTAATTTTTCTCGAGCACTTCTTTTAGAAGAAGCTTCAGAAAACAAAACAAATGCTATCTGCTTTTGAGCACTTAATTGTGCTTGTCCTTTTGCAGTTCTTGTGGCTTTTGAAGATTTCCCTTTAATGGGACTGGAGCCAATTGATATTAACCAGAAATTTCCTTTATCATCAAAAAACTTCCTTACACCTTGTGCTGTTGACCAATCTGTAGAATTTATAAAGTCTTTAACAGAAGAGGAGCCTGGGTCATATACTACTTCTTGGCCTGAATAAAGGGCTCTTGCTCTTTCTTCTTCTTTTGTTGTCCATATACTTATAATAGTAGTGGCATACTGTTCACCATCCCAGGACTCAAAACTAGCAATAGGAACAAGACCAACTACGTTCATTTTTGAAAAAGTTTCAATTGAACTTACATTTTCTTGTTGTAGAGATCCTCTGAGTGTCTCTAATTCATTTTTTAAATTGTTGAGGTCATTCTCAGTTGCTTCTAAATCTGCTTTTGCTTTTGCAAGATCATCAGCCAGTTTTTTTTCAACTTTGCTTGCATCAAATTCTGGATTTATGCGTTTAATCGTAGCGATAATACCTTCCTTAGCTAATACAGAAAAATCAATTCCATTTAGCTTCGCAGCTTCAGCTTTATTAGCTTTCCTAAGAGCAAGTTTGTAGTTTCTGAAAGCTTTATTAATTTTATCCTGTGTAGCTTTCATTTTGTTATCAAACTCAGTAGTGAATGGTGACTCTGGTAAAGTTATAACATCCTCAGCTGACATAGTGGTTCTTATGAACTCTATAAATTGTCTTTTAGCTTCAAGAGAAGCTTCAGAGGCTTTAATTCTTCTCATTGTAAGAAAATCTGGGTTACTTGCTGGGTCTGGCTCAGGCAAAACTGCTGTTCCCACAGCAACAAATAAGCCATCATTATCACCCTCAGTTAGGCCAACTTCGTTTAAAAACTCTTGGGCCAAGTCATCTGATGTTGCACTTTCGCTATAAAGGGGTGCTTCAGATTTTTGAGTCTTCTCAATTACTTCATTAGTTGTTTGCGATGCAGCTACGTAAGAGTGACTTGATATAGATATTATTAAAATCAAGACTGCTTTGATTAAAAATTTCATAAAATACTCCTAATTAATATATTATTTATTAAAAACTAATTCTTTTTTAGGGAAAGCAAAAACCACTATATATTTATCTTTAAGTCTTCTATCTTCAATTTTTCTAGAATTTTTAAATTTTATTTTTGACTTATTTGAAACGTTAATTTCTTTTTTGTTAAAAGATTTAGAGGTATTAATAAAAAAAGACTTGAACTGTTTTATGGAATCCAACATTCCTTGTCTAGATAATAATTTCCTACTAGATCCTTTTTCCCATTCATAAATAATCTGTGAAAAATAAAAATTTTTAGTTTCAAAAACTTTTGAATTTTTAACATCATTATTTCTAACTTTTTCAAATTCATTTTTGATGTTTGAAGCTAAGCTAGAAAAATTAAAAATTAAAAAAATAAAAATTAAAAAGATTTTTTTCATTTTTACCAGTCTTTATCTTTATCAATTTTTTTCATCATTTTTTTGTTTTTTGCCTTAATTTTCTTAATTTTTTCCTTAGCAATATCAGAAGCAGTAGGAAGTTTTTCAAATATTGGTCTTATAATTATACCTTCTTTTGCATCTAATGAAGTTTCTTTATCTTCTAAACTAATTAATTTTAAAATCGATTGCTTAGATGAACCTTCTAGAAATTGTGCTTTACCAACAATATTCTCAACTCTTCCAGAAAATTGATTTAATGTTTGGTCTATAACCCTAGGTCCTAACTTAATAATGTTATAAGTACTTTTTTTATTAAAAAAGCTATTGCCTTGGTCAACAGTCAATTTGTTGTTCTTGAAGGCTATAAGTTTAGCAGGAAAAAAAGTATCAGTTATTTTCCTTGCTAGTCTCTCAGCGATCAGTTTAGAAAACTTAGATAAACTTCCTCCAGCTTGTGATAGTGACATACTATCAGAGAAGATGATTTGTGATGTTGCAATATCGATAATGCTGACTGTTAAATCTATCTCAGATTGTTTAGTTGATATTGTCTCTCCCATCAATTTTGTTTTTATAGTTTTATTATTAATATTTTGGAGAGAAGTAACTATAATATAATCAGCACCAACTTTATTACCTAATTTTGCTAATTCTTCAGTTCTTACATTTGAGCCTTTAATAAAATTTATCTCTTTATCAATTTCTTTTGAGTTGTTTCTATCCAATAAGGCAAATCTATTACTTTTAACAAGCATTGATCTTAGTTGTGAATTAAATGTTTTTTCAAAGCTTTTTGCCGAAGATCTATCTGTGATTTGATTATTAATTTTAACTGGTGAGACAACAAATCTCATTCTTTTAAGCTCTGAGGATAGTTGTAACTTAGATACATTCACATTCAATTTAGCTTCAAACATTTCCCCAGATTGAGTTTTCCCAACAGATATGATCTGCCAACTCTGAATAACACCTTTTGTGCTTTGTTTTACCTTTTCTTGAAAGGATGAAGAGGAAGCAAAAGTTTCATCTCCATCTTTAACTGTTTCAAAAGAAGACATGCTAGAAGAAGTCTGAGATGACATTTGAAGGCCATTCACTTGAGAAATTGCTTGTACGAGACCGTCCTTAATTGCATCTTTAGAATTAAAACCTACTCCAGTAATTGATACTGAAACTACAGTTAGTTTACTTCTGGAATTTGATTCAGTTGAAGGTGTTTGGTTTGAATTTTTACTTGATACTTTTACAGAATTTTCAGACTGTGGTTTTGCCTTTTCCTGACCTTCTTTAAACCCCTTTTGAAAAGAGGCTTTATCTTTTTTTGCATCATCAGTAGCTTTATCAAGTCCAGCTTTTACTCCTTGAGATCTTTGGTTTTCATTAATCATATTGACACTAGCAGAATACTGTGATGCTTCCATAGCTCTGGCATTTAGCGTAGATGAAACAGATAATGAATAAACAGCCACATACATTTTTTGGTTAGTAATAGGGTGAGTGACAATGTCGCTAAATCTTTTTGAAGCACCTTGAATTTGAAGGTTTTCAAGCTTTTGTGAAATTGTTTCTGCGAATGAGCTTGCTACTTGATTTTCAGTAGAACCATCTGCTTTAGATATTTCTTGGAGCTTATCTTTAGCTTCTCTACTTAAAGTAACATCACCTTTAAGTGCAAGTGCAAGTTCTTTTTGCGCAAATAACTCAGCTCTACCTTTGGCTGTTCTCATTTGTGCAGATGACTTTCCCTTGATAGGTGTTGCTCCAATGCCAAATAAAAAGAATTCTCCTTTATCATCAATAAATTTTCTACCACCTATTGCTGATGCCCAGTTAGTTGATTTGATATAATCCTTAACACTCATATTTCCTGGTTCAAGTTTTATTGGTATTCCCTTCAAAAGCGCTAAGGACCTTTGTTCTTGTTCTGGAGACCACATTTTAATAACCGCGATTTCATATTGCCCATCTACAAATGACTCGAAATGAGCAACTTGATAGGCACCTACAAGGGTCATCGATGATAATGTTTTGACAGAGGATGTGTTTTCTTGTGAAATCTGACCTTGCAACTCTTTTGCTAGTTGTTTTAAGGAATTTATTTCACTCTCTAAGGCTAAAAGTTCTGCTTCAGCTTTCTTAAGGTCTTCAGCTTTTTTTTTTGCCCGAAGTATCTATTTTTATATCTAATTTTGAAATAAATTGAGAAAGCGGGCCAGCCATTACAGCACTAATAGATATCCCGTCTATATTATTAAAATTATTGCTAAGCGTTTTATCATAGCTGATTGCAGCCTTTTTGTATTTTTTGATTTTACTTTGTAATTTCAATTCCAGGTTATATTTTTTCTCATCGAATTCAGTGGATAAGCCAGAACTGGGAACAGTTATAAGATCTTCAGCTGACATTGTGGTTCTAATATATGATATAATGTCACCTTTGGCAGTTATGTTTGCTTCGAAGGCTTTCATAGCTCTAATGTTCAAGAAGTTGGGGTTTGTAGCAGGGTCCGCTTCTTCAAATACACTACTTCCTATTGAAATAAAAAAACCCTTATCTTCGTTCCAGCCCTCTGATACATCTGCATCTAGAAGAAAATCTTGTGCTAATTCAGAGGCAGTTTTGTTTTCTTGAATAAATGGCTTAGAATTTGCCATATTCCTAACTCTTTCAACTTCATTAGCGTTAGCATTAAAAAAGAAGAAAAATGATAAGAGAAAGAAGTAAAGTTTCTGTAAAAAAAATGACTTTAACATCAGCTACCTTATTAAATTAAATACCCTGGGCTTTTAAGCTATTTACAATTTCTTGTGCTGCTTTTTCACCAGCTTTTATAAGGGCATTTTTTTCAGCTTCATTATCTTCTAATCCTTGTGACCTTACCTGGACCGGACCTATAGACGCTACTACTTCAGGAAATCCATCAATTATTTGAGACACGTCTACTCTTATACTTGCTGAGACTGTGAAGTTTCCACTAACCTTATCTACAAGAGCAGTATTGACATTAATAGTGCCAATTGCAACGAAACCAATGGATCTGTTACATCTATCATTTTCAGCAATAGCATCAAAAATTTCAGCTTCAGTATCATCAGTTAATTTATCTAGTGTTGAGAATTCTTCTTCAATTATATCACTCGGAGGAGCACCGCATCTCTTTGCAAATGATGGGTATCTAATACCTCTAAACCCATTGTCACTTAATGTCTTGGCTATGTTATTGTTTAAGTCAGATGAAGGCATAATAACCCAAGATCTCTCTGAAGATCTTTGTTTGACCTCTCGACTTCCTCCAGTTACGGTTTTTTTAAAAGCACTTGCTTGTTTGTTAACGACAGATGTGGTTCCATCTGTGGTAGCACTTTTTTCAGCAGCCATGCCTTTCTCAGCTTTTTTTATCTTAGCAATTTTATCATCATATATTTTTGTATCAGTAGATTCTGCTTTTCTAGCTATAAAAAATGAAACCATTCTTTTACGCTTTTTACCTGAATTAGAACTACTTGCTGTATTATTACCGCTATATAGAAGGGATTCAAAAAGTTTACTATTGACTGTAGCCCTTACTTTAACG
This sequence comes from Candidatus Marisalimonas marina, assembly GCA_038131365.1. Classification (GTDB taxonomy): domain Bacteria; phylum Pseudomonadota; class Alphaproteobacteria; order Puniceispirillales; family Marisalimonadaceae; genus Marisalimonas; species Marisalimonas marina. Next base: position 52,923 of record JAYPPH010000003.1, read on the forward strand.
TTTAGTTTAAGATCTTTTTGGTCTTGTTTTGACTTAGTAACGTTAACAAAACTATCAGTTTGTGAATCTATACTTTCTTTTACCTTTAAGTATTGGTCTAATTTATTTCTTTCAGTTACACACTTACTAATGAATTTTTGTAAAACACTTTGTTTAGCTTTAGTGATTCCCTCTGCAATTACCTCAGGTGATGGTTTCGGAGTTCCTGAAAAAAAACCTTTTGGTTTTGGTATATCTACACTCACTGTTGCATCAAATGTAGTATCAGCATTACATACAGCAAAAGCCTTAAATGGAAATAATATAATAATTGAAAGAATAATTAGTTTTTTCATGTTTAGACCCTATATCAAAAAAAGTCTCTTTTTATAGACTTAAATTAATAAAATGACAATGTGTTTATTAAATATTGGACATGAAATTAATCTGCTATAATGTTCTGTATTATGTTCAAACAAGATTTTAAAAATTTATTAATAAACAAATCAAACATAATAATTCCATTTCTAATATTTGTTATAACGTTTCTATTGCATAAATTTATAATTTATCCAGTTGAAGTTTATATTTTTACAGAGAGAGGTTGTGGAGCACGCCAGTTATCTTTATTTGCCTCATGCTGTAAGAATAATAGCTTATTATGTAATGGGTCCAATTGTTCTTATTCCGATATTTTTATCTCAATGCTTTACTTTTATTCTTTTTAATAATGGAGAATTGTTTAATACAGTTTACCTTTCTACCATAAGCACTTTATCAATATATTTTGGTTTTACTTTATATGAACTAATCAAAAAAGATAACCTATTTAATATTAATAAAACCGTTGATTGGAAAAAAATTATAATTATAGGGTTTTTAGTATCAGTCTTTAATTCAACACTTACTACACTTTATTTAAACTTAAAAAAAGGCCATGATTATTTTTATGAAACTTTAAATTTCACATACTTAATTGGCGATGTTTTAGGACTTGTTTTTGGTATGATTTTATTTATATTGAGCTTAAAATTTTATGGTCGCTGGAGAAGTAACTTTGGAATCAAAAATTGATAAATTAGGTAAGTTAATAGAAATTTTCGATGAAATGTCTAAAGATTTAAACTTTGGAAGACTATCTAATTCTGAAAAAGACGTGCTGTTAAATATTTCCAGACAATATTCGTTAAAAAAACAATCAGAAATTAATATTAAAGATATTAATTTTATTGATTATGAAGGTAAACCAATTGCTAAATCAACGCTCTATAAAGTTTTAAAAACTTTATGTGATAAGAATTTAATTTCGCATTTAGGTTCAGAGCGATCATCCAGATATAAACTTAATTAGCTAAACTTTTCTAAAAACTTACTGATTTTTCCATAAACGAATTAAATAAATGAAGTGGAAAAAATGAAAAAGAACTCTCTTATAAAAAATTTATTTGCAATACTATTATTGATTTTTGCATTTCCTGCATTTTCCCAAGAAACAAATATATTAAAAAAGACTTTTTTAATTTTTTTAGAAAAAGAATTTTTATCTAACCAAATTATAACTAAGAAAAGCTCAAATGATAATAATATTACAATTTTAGATTTAAAAAAGTCTGAATATCTAGTTTCTTTTGATCTAATGAATAAAAGTATAAATCAAGATTGGCTTTTAATACCAACATTAAAGATTGTTAATAAAATTAATAATAAGACATATGCTTTTTCTAGATCATTAGCTTTTGAGAAAAAATCTAATGTTTTAGAAATAGAAACAATTGCTAAAATGTTAGTAAGCTCTAGCTTAGAGCAGATGAAGAAAAACGGTATCCAATTTGAAATAAGTGACAAACAATTTGCTGATAAAAAAGGAAAAAAAATCGTTATCTCACTAAATTATTTTAATTCATGTGAGAGTAACAAAATTATTGAAGTAATGGAAAAAGAGTTTCCAGGTTTCATTCACATGGAAACGGAAGGTCATAATTCACAAAGCAAAAGCTCAATTAGCTTACTACACCGCCTCTACAATATATAAAATAAAAAAATGGCTTGCCTTAACAATCAATGAATACGGTTTTAGTCCTGATGATTTTTTTATTAAAGTTTTTAAATCAAAAATTGATGTTAACAAACTCAGCAAATCAAAATATTTTTATGTTTGTGAATAAGATGAATAGAATAAAAGCTACACTGTTAATAATATTTTTATCATTAATATCAATGAATGCTCATTCTGCTGAGCAAAAACCATTGATTTCATTGTATGTGCTAGGAGAAAATAAAAATAACAAATCTATTAAAATATCTGTTCAATCAATTCTTAATCAAAGCGGTTTTATTATTAAAGACGGTAATAGGGCTATTAAAAATTTAAATTTTAAAAACACAAAAAACCTAGATAAGCTTCTTCAAAATTCTGACATTTTAAGTGACATTATTGATGCTGAATTAATTATTACTTTGAAGCTAAATTATCAGCGTATAAATAAACTCTCATCAAGTGTTTATATTTCTTCAGAAATATACAACACCCAAACAAAAAATTATATATCTACCTGGTCTACGCCGCGGAAAATTATAAATTTTCCCAAAGATTGTAATGATATTTGTGAAAATCTTATATTAAGTGAAAAAGTTATTCTATTGTCAGACCAACTTGGGAATAGTATTTTAAGAATTCTAGATGCTAAGCTTAAGGAACAAAAAAATGATAGTAATATTTCGAAAGTTTATAATTTTAAATTTTATGATTTCAAAGACAAAGACATCATCTATCTAACAGATATTATGGTAAATGAATTTCCAGGATTTATCAAAATTACTAACGAGCAAAGTTTTGGTAAGCAGAATAGTTGGTCTTACTATTCATCTGCTGATTTATTAAAATTAAAAAAATGGTTAGTAATTTCATTATCAGACATTGGTCTTAATATAGAAAATGATTATGAGTTATCGGTGTCTGACAATAATATTTTTGTTAAAAAATTCCCATCATTTAACTCAATGGGCTCAAAGGGCAACTCAAAGAAATTTAATTAATTCAAAAAAGTTTCTAATTTTTCCATAACATTTATATGGAGAAAAATATGAACTCGGATTACTCACATAACCCTCTAACTGAAGTTGCCCTAGCATTATCAATGGCATTTTTTGCTATAATGGTTCTTACAATTTTTGCACTTTCTCAAAAACAATTTAAATCAATCGAAAGTGATAAAATTTCAATGAATTCAAAATCTTCAATTGATAAAGATAAAAAAGATAAAAAAAGAACATTAGTTTTTTACCACAATAATAATTTTTATGACCAAAATCTTAAAATTTGGAGATTGGAAAATCAGGATAAACAAACTGAACCGATATACTTTAGCTGTACCAACAAAAATGTCAGTTAAAGAATTATTTGAAATTAAAAAATTTTTCCAAGGTCTTGATTTGCAAGTCACTGAACAAAACCAGCAATGGAATGAAGCTTTAGAGAATATATCAACTAAATAGGATAAATTATTATGAAATTAGTATTAACAATAATTATAATTTTATCAGCATCTTTAGCGAATGCTAAAAATTATAATCGTCCATATATAAAAATGTTATTGATTGAAAATGCAAGATTATCAGAATACGTCACTCCTGCATTGGCAATTGCAGTAGCTAAAGTTGAATCTGATTTAAGACCTGATGCAGTTAGTCACAAAGGTGCAATAGGTGTTATGCAGATTATGCCACGTACTGGGTTATTAGAATTTGGAGTAAAAAGAAAAGATTTATTTAATCCAATTATTAATATTAAAATAGGTGTTAAATTTTTAGATCAATTAATAAAAAAGTATAAAGGTAATATTGGAGTAGCCTTATCACATTATAATGGAGGTTCAGCAGTTGGAATATGGCCTAATGTTAAAATCATTCCTGCAACATATCCTTATGTTGTAAAAGTCTTAAAAAAATCAAATGAATTAGCTAATAAGGCACCTTCTTTAAGAAAGCAAAAAGATTTAATCCAAGCCAAATTCAATTTAATTCAGGTTAAAGAAAAGTCAGAGATTGATTTATTAGTTGCAAAAATTGACGATTGGCTAGAGATATATAACAATTATAAAAAGAATAATATAAATTAAGATATGAATTTTTTATTAATTTAAGCCAGGTTTTATTAATGCGTGATAAACTTTTTTTTGATGATTGGAAAGAATTTACTCTTCAAAAACCAGATGAGGTTATTTTAAATCATTTTGAAAACATTAAAAATAAAACTACTTTAACTGGTTCTTTAAAGTATCCAAATTTAAAAGAAGTAAACAAAGTATTTGCACTTTTTATAACCCATAATTATGGATCTATAATTTATGAGTTATGTAATTTTTTAAAATATTTAAGTCAAAATAATTTACCTTTTTACAATATTATGGTCATGGAAAGTAATGATCTTTTAAAAAAGATAAAAAAAATAAATTTTATAAACAGCCAAGAAATATCAAATAAATTTACGCTAAAACTTGAAAGTTATAATTTTGATATTGCTTACTCTAGAATTTCAAATTTAATTATAATTATTGAATTTTTAGAAGAGATTTTAGGTCTTGAAGAGATTTTATTATTAGATAAATCCATCGGTAATCTTAGTACACAAAAAGAGTTACAAGAAATTTCAAATAATGTTTCTAAGAAAGTCTATTCTTATTTAAAAAATTTACTACCAACATCTCATTTACAAAGTCTTTCACTAGCAATAGGAAATTTTATTATAAAAAAAAATAAAGATGAAAATCATAAAATTGTATCAGAGGATATTTCAGACGATTTTATTTTTGATTTTTGGGTTGCTTTCAGTTTGGGTGAAAAAGATTTATTAATTAAAACCTTTAATTTAGCTTCTGATTTATGCCTCAGCTATAAAAAATCAATAGAGCTTATTGAAAAATACAACTTCTCTTCCAGGTATCAAGTTGATGAAGAATACTCTTCAAACATGATCTCAGAAGACACATTAAATGAATTTCTTGAACAAATAATTTCAAGTGATGAGCATGTGTTCTCAAAAAGTTTTAATAAACTCTGCATTTTGCAGTCTGATAAAATTAATATTTTAAAGAAAAAAGAGCTGAGTGAGATTGAAGTTTTTTCTAAATATGATGATTTATCTATGAAACTTCCTTTAACCATATTAAGGGTTTGTGTATTTGGAAACATTCAAAATAAGATAATAGAAAACCAAAGAAGAAAAAAATCAGACCTAAATGACTTTTTGCAATCATATTCTGATACTTCAATATATTTTGATCAAAGACAATTAATACAAAACATTCTTAATAATAACTCTTTTATATGTGAAATTTTATTTTATAAACTTTGGTCCTTTGAAGCCCCAAAAGTAATAGATATAATTAGAAATTATTTAAATAAGGATGAATTAATTTTATTTGAAAACTTTATAAATAAGAATAAAGAGAAACTCGATTTTGAACCTAATTTAGATGACATTGAGCTTTTTAGAGAACTAACTAAAAAAAGTATGAATTATACTCCTGATGAATATAGAGAAGAGAAGTTAGCTAATTTACATGAAGAATTTAAAGTTTTTATTAACTCAAGCAAATTTCAGTCTGATTTTAAAAATTTTTTAAATTTCTTAAGTAAAACAAAGAAAAATACTATGTCTTTTAGAAGAAGTGGTTTTGATTTTAATATAAATAGTAAAGAAAATATCAAAACTATAACTGAAATTTATAATACTCTTTCTATTATCAAAGAATTTTTGTTCAAGTTTATTAATGTTTTAAATTTAAATGTAAATGATCTTAAATCTAAATTTAATGAGGATAAGGTAATATTCTTTGAACATTTTAAATTATTATATTCTAAAGAAGGCGTCTAAGGTGAATAATAAAGACAAAATTTCAGACACTTTTTTGGCATTAAATTATTTAAATTTATCCAAAAATTACTCTGCATCAGAACTTAAATCAAAATTTAATATAAATATGGTTTGGGATGTTTACTCAAACCCATTTAAATACCAAAATCAAATTAATCAATTTTTGAAAAACAAAGTTTTTTCTGATGCTTATTTTTTAATTCTTAAAAATGAAGGTTGTATTTATCAAGCAAAATTAAATGCCGCATCAAATGAAAGAGTCTTTTCTAGATCATCAAATGAATTTAAAATTGAGATAGTTAAATCAAATAAAAATGAGGATGTATATTATTTAATTATAAAAATCATTAATGATATTGATTTACAACTTTCAAATTTATATGTTATTTGCGACAATAAAAGTGATTGTATAAAGCTCCCAATTTTAAATGACAAACAGGCGCAAATTTTGATAAAAAAATCTGATAACTTTTTTAATCTTATCACTAATCCTAATGCAGAGATTTTTATAAGGTGAAAAAATATACAGTTATTATACCTACTACTAATAATGTAGTTGGTATTAATGATATAGTGGAAGAAGACCCTTTAGTTTCTTCAGTTATATGTGAAAATAATAATTTAGAAGCTTTGCCTATAAGTCCTTTTTACAATTCTTTTGTGAAAAGCCCTACTGGAATAATAGAAAAATTAGTAGGGCATTCATCATTTAGGATAGATATTACAAAACCAATTCATAATGGAAAAAGTTGGCAATTGGCAATTGCCATAGCTCATATTTTTTTTAAAAATAATATTTTAAATTTCTCAAATGAAAATCAGCTTTTAACACAAAAAACAGAAGAAATTATTTGGGCAAGTGGCACTATTAATTCAAATTTAGAAATTAAAAAAATTAATTACCTGGATCAAAAAATTTATAACTCAATTAATTTTTTTAAAAATTGTATACAAAATAAAACCCAAATTAACGTCATATTAAGCATAGAGAATAAGGATGATTTTGACATTCTTTTGTCAAATAATGAATTCCTAAACAATGCTATTAAAAATAACTTAATTAAAGTTTTATTTTTTACGAATTTATATGGCCTGTTCGATCATTTGAATTTAAAAAATATACTAAAAAAACCAATCAAACAGTTATCTTTTTTTCAAAAATCAAAAAAAAATCTTAGTTTACTTTCAGTTATTTTTGTAACAATTTTGTTTGCTCTTATGTTTAATAGTATTTGGCAAAAAACATCGCCTTTGCTTAGTTTGAACGATAATAAAAATTATAGCTTATTACTTACAACTTTAAAAACATATAGATATGGTAATTTGACTGAAAGGATAGTCGCTTATTTTTATGATTACATACAGACACTACAGTCTAATGAAATTAATAAGCAAATAAGGTTAAATTTTATTCCATATAATGATTTTGAATCGAATAAATTAAAATGTTTACAAGGTAATCAGTCGATAGATTATATATGTGATTTAAATTTAGAGGTTTCTAATATTGGAAAAGAAACAGTTTTTCTATGGGCATTAAAATTTTCTAATCTAAATTTAAAGGAAAAATCATTTAAAAAAAATAATAAGAAATCAGATATAGTAAATGGAATGATCAAAAGTAATGAGATCTTCTTAATTGATATCAAAAATAGTTATGAGCCCATAACTCTATTTATTGTTTATAGTAAGAAGTTTGATATCAAGATTATAGATTGGTTAAAGCGTGTTGATAGAGAAAACTCATTGTTAGAAACAACTATTAAAAGGATAAAAGCCCTTGGTTATGGTTATACAATTAATAGCATTAAAAATGTTAAATTAATTGAAAATAAAATTTAAATTATAAAAAAGGGGAGGTAAATATGAACAAATTAGAGGTAATGAATAATAGTTTTGATATTAAACCTTTTGCACCAAATTTAGGAGCAGTTATAACTAATGTAGATTTGTCTAATGATATAAATGATGCAGAGCTAACATTTATAAGAGACGCCTTTCATAAATTTCAAGTTTTATTTTTTCAAAATCAATCTGAAATTTCACCAGAAAATCATATAAAGTTAGGTAGATGCTTTGGAGATTTACACATACACCCTGCAGCACCAAAAATGAAAAACTATCCAGAAATCTTTGAAATAAATACTGACAAAAATAGTAAAATAGCTAATGGAGCAGAAGATTTCCATTCAGATGTTTCTTGTGACAAAGAACCACCTCTGGGAACAATGCTCCAACTTCACACTCTTCCAGAATGTGGTGGAGATACTATGTTTGCAAATATGTATATGGCCTACGAAGCTCTAAGTCATCCAATGCAAAAGTTTTTAAGCAGCCTTAAGGCTTCCCATGAATCAGAACATTTCTATAGAGGTAGGTATAAAAATGAAAATAATGGTGAAGTTGTAAAAGAGTATCCCTCAGCAATTCATCCTGTAATAAGAACTCACCCAGAAACAGGTAAAAAAGCTATATTTGTTAATAAATTTTTTACCACACGCATTGAAGATCTCGAGCCTCAGGAGAGTAAATTTATATTAGATTTCTTATTCGCTCATATTGAGAAAACAGAGTTTCAGATCCGCTATAGGTGGAATAAAAATGACATGGCTTTCTGGGATAACAGATGTACGATACATAAAGCATTGTGGGATTATTTTCCGCATGAAAGAAAAGGTAGGCGAGTTACAATAAAAGGTTCGGTTCCTTTTTAAACTTTATATTACCAATTTTTAAAAATTACTGCTGACCCAATAACAGTAAGAACAACCAATATTATTTTTTTAAAAATATCCTGGGGTAAAATTTTCCTGATTTTAAAACCAAACTTTTGCATTAAGACAGCCGGAATTACTAGACTCAAGCTTATTAAAAAATCATTTAATGAAACTGGTTGATATATAAAAAAGACAGAATAAATAGGAATAAGGCAACTAAAAATAGTTAGTGAGATTAATTCACTAAATTCTTCTTTTTCCAATTTTAAGCTTACTAAGTAAACGGCTATTAAAGGACCAACTAATGTTGTTATGCCGCCAATTACACCACAAAAAAGCCCATATAATGTTGAGAAGTATTTATTTAGTAATAGTTTTTTTTCTATTTTTAAATTAGTGAAATTTATTATTGCTGACAAAACAATCATGAAGCCTATTAACTGACTTATAAGATTATCCTCGATTTTATGAAACAAAATACTTCCAATAATGATTCCTATGAAAACACCTAGAGAGAGAAAAATAACTTTTTTGTAACTTTCAAAGTTATTAAACTTAATTTCTCTTAAATTGACAGCTATTACGGTAAAAAATAATAAAAAAATTGCCTGTTTAGGGTTTAACACAAATGATAAAATTGGAAGAGAAACGAGAGGCAAGCCAAAACTTATAACCCCTTTTGTGAACCCACCTAGTGATATTGCAAACAAAATTAATGAAATTGAGTAAATATCTAAATTTTCAAACATTTTTTGAATTTTCTGAGTACAAACGAGATTATTAGTGAAAAATTTTAAATATTACCAATGTTTAAGACTTAGTTTTTAAGGTTTTTTTACTTTTTCAATTCCAGTAGAAATAAGCCTAATGAGGTAACCATAAAAAATAGGTAAAAATGCTACTGAAATAGCTGGGCCAATTTTTTCTACATCTGCATAGTGATTGCCTATCATAATTAGTCCAATTATCAGACCTATCCATCCCATGTAAACAGAACCATCTCCAAAATTTCTAAAAAAATCTTTTGGATTTCCTTTTGCTAGAGCATATCCTATTGCACCACCTAAAACTAATAACAATGATGGCATATCAATAAATTTTTTATAATCTATTGTCATTGTAGTACCAGCTACAATTCCAATTATTATCAAAACTCCAATGAATCTCATTTTTTAACCCATATTAATTAGATATTAATTTTAATTATAAACTCTAAATAAAAAATTGAAAGAAAATCAACGATTGATAGGATAGTTAATATTAATAAATATTAGGGTTTTAATTGATGAGTTTGTTAGGTAGTGCTGTTTTAGTTAATTGGGGTGGTATAATACCTGACAAGGAGGAAGACTATAATCAATGGCATAGTAAAGAGCATATGCCTGAAAGAATATCTTTGCCAGGATTTCTAAGAGGTTATAGGGCTATGGGAATTGAAGGTACTAATCTTAATCACAAATATTTTATGATGTACGAGGCTAAGAACAAAGAAGTATTTGTTTCAAAGGAATATTTAGAGAGATTAAATAACCCTACTAAGTGGACTAAAGAAATTTTATCTAATTATATATCACCATCTAGGACGATATGTAGTGTAATATCAAGTAAATCAATTGGTTCAGGAAACTTTATTTTAACTGTGAGGTTTTTAGATGAACAATTTAATAAAAATCATGATTTAGAACAATTAAAGGTTTTTATTAGTAAAGTTACAGAATTTCAAAATATAACAGGAATGCATTTTCTTGTGGGTGACAATAGCTTTGGTCAAATGAATACAGAAGAGAAAAAATATAGATCTTCTCAAGGTAAGCAAGATCAAATTATTTCTCAGGCAATAATTTTAGAAGGATTAAAATTAGATTCATTAAAAACTGCTTTGGATCACTTAATTCAGAAATTTTCAATTAAAGAAAATGATAGAACAATTTTTAATTTCTATACTTGCCAGCACATACTGACTAAACAAGATTTTTCAAAATGATGTTAAATCCTTTTGGGATTTACTAATTTATTATTTTATATCTGAGAAAAAAGTTAATGTTTTAAGTATTAATTTAGATGAATTAACAATTATTACTATTGAACATTTCTATGAACTCACTGAAAATGCAATTTTTATAAAACAACCATTTGATCTAATAGAAAAGAAGGATAATTTAAGATCTAAGCCTATAGGTTGGATCTTTAGAAGAAACCTAGATTATGTACAATTAAAACAAAATATTAATGGTGATTGGAACCAAAAGTTTTTGTGGAATTGTGAGGTCACAAAATTAGAAACATTAATGTTAGAAATTAATAATAAATTAAAAAAAATAAGAAATAATAGAAGCAACTAAATGTTTTAATATTAATTAAAAGTGGCATGTCAATCATAAATCATTTCAGTTGTAAATTATCAAAACTCGTTTATACGGTAAATCACATGATTAATTATCACTTTGCTATAATGTTTATTAATAAGAAATTGTGTCAACTTTAATTATAGAAAAAATATGAGAAACATATCATCAAATCTTGAAGCTTCAATTCATGTAATTCATGAAAATCAAGAGTGGACTAAACCTCTTTTCCAAGAATTAAGTAATTTGAATTTACCTTTTACAGATTGGGATATGAGTAATTCTATTATTGATATTTCATCCAATGCTCCAAAAGGTATTTTTTATAATCGTATGAGTGCTTCATCTCATACCAGAGGTAACAGATTTGCTCCTGAAACCACAATTGGTTTATTAGCTTGGTTAGAATCCCAAAATCGTAAAGTTATCAATGGAAGAAATGCTTTAAATTTAGAAATATCAAAATTAGTTCAGTATGCCTCTCTTAAATTAGTAGATTTGAATGTTCCATCAACTATTGCTGTTTCAAAAAAAGATGACATTATTGAAGCTTATAATAGTTTGGGATTTCAAGAAGCAATTACTAAACACAATAGAGCAGGAAAAGGTTTAGGGGTGCAGCTCCTAAAATCAAAAGATGCAATATTAGAGCATATAAACGGGATACAGTATGAGGAATCTGTAGATGGTATTACTCTCGTTCAACAATATATTAAACCTATAGATGATACGATAACCAGAGTTGAATTTATAGGTGGTGAGTTTGTTTATGCTGTTAAGGTAGATACGTCAGATGGTTTTGAATTATGTCCAGCAGACGCTTGTGAGATTAGTGATGATTTTTGTCCAATTGATTCAAAGAGAAATGCATTTGAAATTGACTTGGAATTTGAGCATAGTGAAATTGGAAAACAAACTATTCCAAAAATGAAACAATTATTGGTAAATGAAGATATACAAGTAGCTGCCTTTGAGTTTGTGTGTGATGAAAATAATAAACCATTTTTTTATGACATAAATACTAATACAAATTATAATAGCGATGCGGAGAAAAGGGCTAATGTATCTGCAATGAAATCTTTAGCCCTATATTTGAAGAACTCTTTTCAAAAAAATAAATAATTTTAATATTGCAACTAAAATATTTAATCATATAAACATATCGCCATAATGATACTAGTTGTATAACAAATTTAATCGTTTATATTTCAGATTAATTAATCGGGCCATAGCGCAGCTTGGTAGCGCGTCCGTCTGGGGGGCGGAAGGTCGTGGGTTCAAATCCCGCTGGCCCGACCAAAAGAAACTTAAACATGTAATATTATTTTGAATTATTTCAAAACGACTAGACAATTTTTAACCTTGAAATTTATTTTTTTAACTTTTTTACCATTTATTATACAAAATCTTTTTTTTTACTCTTTGGCAAAATACAGATCATTCATAAGAATTTAATGTCTTCAAACAATTTTACATCAAATATTCCTGTTGGCATTTCACTGTCATTATTAGAGGTTGTTTGCACTATTATTATAGCCAGTTTAGTTAAATTCATTGCAGGTGACCTGTCAGTATTAATGGTCCTTTTTTTTAGGTATTTTTTTTGTGTTCCACTGTTGTTGATCACAGCTATTAAGCAAAGGAAGTATGATGCTTTGAAAATCAACTCAAATTTTGGGTTATTTGTAAGAACATTGACGGGAATAGGTTCATTTGGATGTCTTTTCGCAGCTTTACAATTTATAGACTTAAGTCTGATGACAACATTGCTTCAAACTATGCCATTGTTTGTAGTACTATTAGCACCTATTTTGATTAAAGAATTTGTTGGATGGTCTAGAAAATTTTTAGCTTTATTTGGCTTCATTGGTGTAATAATTATTTTAGATCCTTTCGAAAAAGACTGGGTCAATTTTGGTATAATTTTTGGAGTTTTATCTCCTTTTTTTGGGGCAATTATGACAATTTTTGTTAGACGTCTTGGTAAGACAGATCACCCAGCAACTACAGCTTTATGGTATAATATATTATCTGCAATAGTCTTTTTATTAGTTTGCTTAATTTTTGATATTAAATGGCCTAACTTTAATCAAACTCTAATAATACTTACTATCATTGGTTTTGTATCAAGTCTTCAGCAAATATGCTTAGCTTATAGTCTAAAATTTGCGCCAGCAAGTCTCTTAGCACCATTAAGATATGTTTCTGTACCTATTGGAATTTTAGTTGGTGTATTTTACTTTAGAGAAGAAATTTCTATAAATTTTTTTATTGGAACAACTATTATTGTTTTTTGTTCATTGATGATAATAAAAACAAAACAAAAAAATAATAAATAAAATTGATTTGAAAATTTCCATACGTTTTGTAAATTTATATTATGAAAATTTTTATTCTTTCTTTTATTTTTCAAATTTTTTTCAATTTTACTGCTTTTGCCAATCAAAATTTAATTTCATTAGAGGATTTAAAAGATAATAGTAGTGGGAAAGTTGTATTTATGAGACATGCATTAGCACCTGGTTATGGTGACCCTTCTAATTTTAATATTTTAGATTGTAAAACTCAAAGAAATCTTGATGAAACTGGAATTGAGCAAAGTAAATCCATAGGTAATATTTTTAAAGAAAATGGTATAAAGTTTACCAAAATTTTTTCTAGTTTCTGGTGTAGGTGTAAAGATACCGCATTCTTTCTTAAAATGGGAAACTTTGAAACACATAAAGGATTAAATTCTTTTTTTCAAGGTCATGTTGATAAAGAAGATACGCTGAATGAGCTAAATTTGTTGATTAAAAGCCTTAATCAATCTGATGGTCCGTTTATGATGGTAACTCACTATGTAGTTATACAATCTTTTACAGGTGCTGCTTTACCAAGTGGGGGGATGGCAGTTTATGACCTTAAAACAAAAAAAGTTTATAATCTAAAAATAAATGATTAATTTTTATTTTCTTCGTCTTTTATTATTTCATAATCTGCATCAATAATTTCATTGTTAGTTGATTTGTTATTAAACCTATTTCTAGTTTTATTAAAAGGTTGGGTTCTTTCCTCGGTATAATTTTTATTAGTTTGACTGTTTTGTTTTTTAGTTTTTATTTTGAAATTGAGTATTTGCTTAGGAAAAATAAAAAGTAAACTTGGTAATGTAAATAATATAGCAAAAATTATATGCCACTCTAAAACATTAATAATTCCAAAAAAAACACCAATAGTAAGAAGTAAAAAAGTGAAACGGTAAAAAATGCTAAAGAGAATGATAGCCCAAGCAAAAAAAGTCCCATATTTATAGGGTTGCATAAGGTATTCAATTCCAAGAAATCCAACTATTACATAAAAACAAAATAAGGAAACTATTAAGCCTATAGTTATCAGACCAAATTTAAGGAGGTTTGTCTGTTTAAGTATATACATAATTTATCACTATTCTTTAATATAAATTAATTTGCCATCATATTTTTTTAAAAAAAACACTTTTTTTCCTGCCCAAAAACATTTGTTTTTATCCGGGCTTGCTTCAACATAATTAATTTTATCTTGAAGATGAAATACTTGACCACAACCTAAAAATGTCAATATTAATTTACCATTATTAAAATCAACTTTATCCTGTCTTCCTTTCCTAATCTTTATATATTTCAACTTGCTATCAAAACATTGCCCAATTTTATTTTTCTTACATTGGGTTTCTTCACTATCAACAACAGATATATGAGCTGCAATACCATCTTTGAAAATGAAACCATCATTATCTAGCATCTCACAATTATCAGTTGGTTTAGATGTTTTGCCTGAGAACTCACATTCAAACCATGCACCTGTAAGTCTTTCAATAGCAAATAATTGTTTATTTATGGAAAGCCATATTATTAACGTTAATAATAAAATTGTATTTAATTTAAGTCTTAAATTTTTCATAAATTTATTTTTTGATTGATCAAGTGTTATTTTATAATAAATTATTACTTGAAGGCTATTGATTTTTAAATTTATTTGGAGATTCAAATGATAATTGAAACAAGAAAAGAATTCCCAGATTTTGTTGCTTTTGTATCAGATGTTGATTTGAAGAATGAACTCGATACTGACCAGGTAAAAGAATTAGATAATGCAATTAATAAATTTTCTGTACTAGTTTTTAAAAATCAAAATATAAATGATGAACAACAAGTAAGATTTACTAAATATTTTGGAGAAATAGAGCCATCAGGAAACAAATCTAATATTACTAAGGCCAAAGATAGACGTTTATCCACTGATTTAGCAGATGTCTCTAATCTTGATAAAAATAACAAGCCTTTTACTCAAAATGATCCGAGAAGAATATTTAATCTAGGTAATCGTTTGTGGCATACAGACAGCTCATTTAAAGAAATCCCTGCTAAGTACTCACTGTTATCAGCTAGGAATATCTCTAAAGAAGGTGGTAATACAGAATTTGCAGATATGAGATCTGCTTATGACAATTTAGATACAAATACAAAACAAAAAGTTGAGAATATGATATGTGAACATTCTCTTATTTATTCACGTCAAAGACTTGGCTTTGATATGGTTAAAGAGTTATCATCTGAAGAAATTAAAAATTTTACACCTGTAGAGCAACCTCTTGTAAGAAAAAATAAAATAACAAATAGAAAGACAATATTTCTATCATGTCATATTGGTAAAATTAGAGATTGGATAAGACCAGATTCAATGTGTTTTATTGATGATTTGATAGAATATGCAACTCAACCAAAGTTTAAATATGTTCATAAATGGTCTCAAAATGATTTAATTATTTGGGATAATAGGCAAACTATGCATCGAGCAAGGGCATTTGATGATCTTAAAGAAAGAAGAGATATGAGAAGAACAACAGTTCTAGGAGAAGAAAAACTACTTTAATTTGATAGTTATTTAGAAATAAATTTTCTCATTTCATTTAATCCATTCTCAAAATCATTTTCTAAATCTTTGATATTTTCTGAGCCTGTATAAATTCTTAGATATGGCCCTTTGGGAACATAACTCGATTCCACATTTCGAGATCCTTTTACATCCATCGTTGATACTAAGCTTGAATAGCCTCCCCAAGAAGCACCAATACCAAAAATTTCTAGTTTATTAGCTAAAACATTAATTGCTTCATCTGTAATTTTTTCAATAAATTCTACAGCAAATAAACCTGAAGCACCCTTAAAATATTTTTTCCATAGATCATGATCAGGGTGTTGTTTGAGGGCAGGGTGCTGAACTGCCTTGATTTCATCTTGCATTTCCAAATATTTTGCCAGAGCAAGACTGTTTTCTGAAGATTGTTTTAGCCTTAAAGGTAAAGTCCTTAAACCTCTGAGAGACATATATATATCATCGGGGCTTACATATACCCCGGCATTCTTTGTCCATCTCTGAATTTCTATTAAATCTTGGCCATTTGCTATAACAACACCCATCATAATATCAGAATGACCGGAAATATATTTTGTGATTGCTTCAACCACAATATTTACGCCAAATTCAAGTGGATTAAAAAAAAGAGCTGTAGCCCAAGTATTATCAATAATTGACTTAAGGTTATTTTTATTACAGATCTCAACTACTTTTGTTATATCGATTACTTCAAAAGTATATGTGCCTGGACTTTCTAGATAAATAACTTTGGTATTTTCATTTATTAGATTTTCTAAATCATTTAAATTTCGTGGGTCATAAAAATCATATTTAATATTAAGTCTAGGAAATTCCTCTTTAACAAAACGTCTTGTTGAACCATAAACACAATCTGGCAATAAAATATGATCACCAGCCATTAAAACAGACATGAGTGCTGTGCTTATAGCGTTCATCCCAGATGAAGCAAGTACACAACCATCAGCATTATAAATAGAAGCTATAGAGTAGATCAAGGAATCTGAAGTAGGGGTGCCGTTTCTACCATAAGTATATTTCATATCCCTATTTCTATATGACTCCATTGTCTGATTTAAGATAGTACTTGTTCTATATACTGGTGGGGAAGGAATCCCATGATTTTCAATGGGTTTTTTTCCTAAATGTGCACTAAGTGTTTCTATCTCATGATTTTTATTTGTTTTATTCATTACTGCTTCTTTGATTAATAAAATGATTATTTAGTTAACATATTTAATAATTTTTTAATTTTTGTCTTGAAACTATATCAAAATAAGATGAAAGTACTAGGCAATTCATAAACTTATGAAAATTAACGTGGAGATATAATATGAAAATTAAAATGCTTTTAGCTACAGCAACTGCTGGAGTTATGTTTGCAGGATCAGCTCTTGCAAGCACTCTTGATGATGTCAGAGCAAGAGGTAAGTTAAACTGTATTATTAATACAGGTTTAGCTGGCTTTGCTGCTCCAGACGATAAAGGTAAATGGACAGGTTTTGATGTTGATTTCTGTAGAGCTGTTGCCGCAGCTGTACTAGGTGATGCAGACAAAGTTAACTATACCACAGCCACAGGTAAAACTCGTTTTACTAAATTAGCTGCGGGTGAAGGAGAAGTTCTTTCTAGAAATACAACTTGGACTTTTTCAAGAGACGTTGACTTATCACAAACATTTGTTGGCGTAAGTTACTATGATGGCCAAGGTTTTATGGTTCCAAAATCATTAGGCGTAAAATCTGCTAAAGAACTTGATGGTGCATCTGTTTGTATTCAAACAGGAACAACCACAGAGCTTAATTTAGCTGAATTTTTTGCTGGTAATAATATGAAGTATAACCCAGTACCTATTGAAACAAACGCTGAAGCACAAGAATTATATAAAGCAGGAAGATGTGATATATATACTACTGACGCATCTGGCTTATATGCAACGATGTCTAGTTTTGACAATCCAGGCGATCACATGGTTTTACCTGAAATCGTATCTAAGGAGCCATTAGGACCAGTTGTAAGACATGGTGATGACCAGTGGGCTGATATTGTAGCTTGGACATTAAGAGCTATGATGGCTGGTGAAGAGCTAGGTATTACATCAGCTAACGTTAAATCTCTTGCTGGAAAAGATAATAAAAACAAAGAGATTAACCGTCTTTTAGGTAAGGATCCACTACAAGGTGTATCCAAGCTTGGTTTATCAGCTGATTGGGCTGTTAATGTAATCAGCCAAGTTGGTAACTACGAAGAAGTTTTCGAAAGAAACCTTGGTATGAATACTCCTCTTAAAATTGCAAGAGGTATGAACCAATTATATAAAGATGGTGGTTTATTCTACATCCCACCAATCAAATAAACAATTTAAGCTGCGCTTTTTATAAGCGCAGCTTTTTCTTCAATATATAGACAATTCCCATGACTTTTTTGAATAATATTTGGCGTAACGAAAAAAGTAGAGAAATTATAGTTCAAATTTTTGTTTTGCTTTGTATTGGTTGGTTCCTATCTTGGTTAATAGCGAATGTTGACGCTAATTTTAAGGCTCTGGGAAAAGATATTAGCTTTGAATTTTTATTCATTCCAGCTGGTTATGATATAAACCAATATTTAATTGAATATAATAATAGAGACAGTCATTTAAGAGCCGGGATTGTTGGTCTTTTAAACACTGGTTTGGTTGCTTTTTTTGGTATAATTTTAGCAACAGTTCTTGGTGTTTTTCTTGGTATAATAAGGCTATCAAAAAACTGGTTGGCCAGTAAAATAGCATACTGGTATATAGAGTTTTCTAGAAATGTACCTATTTTATTACATATACTTCTATGGCATGGAATTATTATAAATACACTTCCTCACCCTAGGCAGGCGTTAAATTTAGGTGATTTAACCTTCTTATCGAATAGAGGCTTTTATATCCCTAAACCATTAACTGAAAATGGGATTGAGCTTGTCTATTTATTTCTTGTTATTGCAATTATTTTTGCTGTTTTGTTTTATAAATTTGCAAAAAGAAAGCAAGATCTTACAGGTGTACAGTATCCTGTTTTTTGGATAAATTTATCTGTAATTATTATTTTGCCAACCATTGCTTTTTTTGTTTCAGGAATGCCTATTTCTTTAGAAATACCAGCTTTGAAAGGTTTCAACTTTAGAGGTGGTATGCACATGAGCCCAGAGTTAGCCGCTCTAACATTTGCCCTCGGTATATATACGGCTGCTTTTATAGCTGAAATTGTAAGAGCAGGAATTATGGCAGTAGATAAAGGTCAGAGGGAGGCTGCAGAATCCATAGGTTTAAAACCCTCAAAAGTTATGAATTTAGTCATTTTACCACAAGCACGAAGAGTTATAATTCCACCTCTTACAAGTCAATATCTTAATTTAACTAAAAACTCTTCTTTAGCAATTGCTATTGGTTATATGGATCTTGTTGCAACCTTGGGTGGTATTTCTTTAAACCAAACCGGAAGAGAGATGGAAACAATGGTAATAGTGATGTTAATTTATTTATCAGTCTCATTAAGTATTTCAGCCTTTATGAATTGGTATAACAATAAATCGAAATTAGTTGGAAGATAATATGAATCAAACTTATAAACCAGGATCATACCCAAATCTTCCACCGCCACCAGGGACAGTTGGTGTGTACGGATGGATAAAAAATAACTTATTTTCATCTATAAGTAATTCATTGTTAACGATTTTATCAGCAATTCTTCTATACTATTTAATTGATGGAATGATTGGATGGTTTTACTTAGATGCAGTGTTTGATGCAGACTCAAAAGTTGAATGTAGGAAAATTGATGATGGTGCATGCTGGGCTGTTATAACAAGAAGAGTAGGACAATTTGTTTATGGTTTTTATCCAGAGGCAGAGCGTTGGAGAATAGATGTTTCTTTTTTAACAATGTTCATAGCTTTTGCTCCTCTATTGTACCCTGATATTCCTAAGAGAAAATATCTTCTTTGGTTCAGCTTAGTATATCCAGTATTTGCTTTTATTCTTATAAATGGAGGATTTTTAGGCCTTACTAAAATCGAGTATAGTTTATTTGGAGGGTTTATGCTTACTGTGATACTTGGTGTATCTGGTATAGTTTGTTCGCTACCCTTAGGAATTCTTCTTGCCTTAGGAAGACAGTCTAAATTAACAGTAGTTAGAACATTAAGTATTTGTTTTATAGAATTTATGAGGGGTGTCCCTTTAATCACACTCCTTTTTGTTGCATCATCCATGTTGAACTATTTTTTACCTCCAGGCACTAATTTTAGCATTTTAGTCAGAGTTATTATTATGTTCACATTTTTTTCTGCAGCTTATATTGCAGAAGTCATAAGAGGTGGTATACAAGCTATTCCTAAGGGTCAATATGAAGCTGCAGACGCTTTAGGTATGACTTATTGGCAAAAAACAAGGTTTATAACACTCCCGCAAGCTCTAAAAATCTCCATTCCTGGAATCATGAATACTTTCATTGGTCTTTACAAAGATACTACGCTAGTTGTGGTGATTGGTTTGTTAGATCCTTTGGGCATAGGAAGAGCAGCACTTGCTGATACAAAGTGGAATGGTTTATCAACTGAAACATATTTGTTTGTTGCACTTTTCTTTTTTGTCAGTTGCTTTGCTATGTCAAGATACTCTCTATGGCTTGAAAATAAACTTAATACAGATCACAAGTGAGATAATTATGGTTAATAAAAATAAAAAATTGAAAACTGAACCAGTAATAAAAATAAAAGAAATGCATAAGTGGTTTGGAAATTTTCATGTTCTTAAAAATATTTCCCTTGAGGTTAATCAAGGTGAAAGAATTGTTATATGTGGACCTTCTGGATCCGGTAAATCAACACTGATTAGATGTATTAACAGGCTAGAAGTTCATCAAAAAGGGGACATTGTAGTAAATGATGTAGAGCTAACAGGAGATTTAAAAAATCTTGAAGCTATTAGAAGTGACGTTGGTATGGTTTTCCAATCATTTAATCTTTTTCCTCACTTAACAGTGTTAGAAAATTGTACATTAGCACCAATTTGGGTGAAGGGGCTCCCCAAAAAAGAAGCAAATGATCTTGCTATGGAGCTCTTAACGAGAGTGAAAATACCTGAACAGGCACTTAAGTTTCCTGGCCAATTATCAGGTGGTCAACAACAAAGGGTTGCTATTGCTAGATCTTTATGTATGCAGCCTAAAATAATGTTGTTTGATGAGCCAACATCTGCACTTGATCCCGAAATGATTAAAGAAGTTCTAGATACTATGATTGAGCTTGCAGAAACTGGTATGACTATGCTTGTTGTAACTCATGAGATGGGTTTTGCAAAAAAAGTTGCTGATAGCGTTATCTTTATGGATGAGGGTGAAATAATAGAGCAAAACGATCCTAAAAACTTTTTTAACAAACCACAGAATGATAGAACTAAGCTATTTCTAAGCCAAATACTTAATCATTAAAGATTTATTGTGTTGCTATTTCTTGTCCAGAAGATGCCCATTCAGTCCATGAACCATCATATATAGGTGTATCTGTTTTACCTAAACAATATAAAGCTATAGCAATAACGCAGGCAGAAACGCCAGATCCGCAAGTTGCTATAATTTTGTCATTAGTACTAACATTTATTTTTTCAAAAATTTGATTTATTTCATCTAAAGATCTCAAATATCCACGTTCATCAATAAGATCCGATGATGGCAAAGATTGGGAATTAGGTATATGACCAGAAGGTAAATTAGGCCTCGGTTCTTTAGCTTCACCAAGGAACCTTTTCTTAGACCTGGCATCTAAAATAACATTATCTTTATCTTTTGACGCCTTAATCATTTGATCTAAGTTAACGACTAACTCTTTTCTCTCTTTGTTTGCGGTATAATTTCCTAATTTTATGTTATTTACTTTATTGGAGACTGTGCCGCCACATTTTTTCCAGTTATCTAAACCACCTTGCATTATAGAAACTTTTTCTTGACCAAAATATCTAAATAAAAACCAAGCTCTAGCTGAAGATAAAAAAGGTGAATTGTCATATATTACTATTTCATCATCATTATTAAGACCTAAATTTTGCATCATTTTTGAAAATAAATCTTTAGACGGTATCATATGTGGCAAGGTATTATCAGGATCTGCTATTTTATTGATATCAAAAAAAATTGAATTGGGAATATGTTCTTTTTGATATTCATCTTCAGCTATCAAACCTGAATCTGGGAGATAAAAGGTAGCATCAAGAATCTTTAAATTTGTCTTATCTAATTTTTCTATTAATGCCTTAGGTTCTATAAATAAAGTATCATTCACTTTTAAACCTCCATTACAACCAACTAGGAACAGCTAAATTTTTTGATTTTAAAAATTCAGGGTTCCATATTTTTGATTGATACCTTTGACCAGAGTCACATAAAATTGTAACTATGGTATTTCCAGGACCCAATTCTTTAGCTAATCTTATAGCTCCAGCTACATTAATGCCACTGGACCCTCCCAAGAATAAACCTTCGTCTTTAAGTAAATCAAAAATAATATTAAGAGCCTCGTTGTCATCAACTCTAAAAGATAAGTCAATAGGACAGTTTTCTAAATTTTTAGTAATACGACCTTGACCAATTCCTTCTGTAATAGAGTTGCCTTCTGCTTTCATTTCTCCATTTTGATAGTGATTATATAAACCTGAACCAAATGGATCAGTTAAAGCGATTTTGATATTTTTGTTCTTATCTTTTAAAAACAACCCAGTCCCTGAAAGGGTTCCCCCAGTTCCTACAGCACAAGTAAAGCCATCTATTTTACCAACAGTTTGTTCCCAAATTTCTGGACCAGTGGATTCAAAGTGTGCAGTTTGATTTGCTATGTTATCGAATTGATTTGCCCATAACACACCATTTTCAGAAGTTTTTCTTAAGTTTTCTGCAATTTGCTGTGATTGTCGAATATAATTTCCAGGATTTGAATAAGGAAGCGCTGGAACTAGTTTTAATTCACAACCAATTAATCTTAATGCATCTTTCTTTTCTTGACTTTGTGTTTCTGGCATGACGATTAGAGTTTTGTAACCTAAGGAATTACCTACAAGGCCTAGTCCTATTCCAGTATTACCTGCAGTTCCCTCAACAATAGTTCCTCCTGGCAACAACTTCTTTTTAGCTATTGCATCTAAAATTATACCTTTGGCAGCTCTATCCTTAATTGATGATCCAGGATTTAGAAATTCGGCTTTACCATAAATTTCACATCCTGTAATTTCACTAGCCTTATTCAATCTAATAAGAGGAGTATTACCAATTGTGTCTACAAAATCTTTTTTAATAATATTATTCATGGGTGATGCTTACTAATAAACTTATTAATTTAAATGTTTTTCGATAATAAATATAGTATATCAATAACACAAATATTTAATAAAATTCTTAATTTATTTAGTTTTAAAATGATTAATTTTAAAGAAATTTCATTCTCTATTGGTGGTGTTCAACTTTTTGAAAATACATCAGCATTTGTTCCAACTGGCCATAAGGTTGGCATAGTAGGAAGAAATGGAACTGGCAAAACATCTTTATTTAAATTAGTTTTAAACGAACTTACATTAGATTCTGGCGTAATAGAAGTTCCAAAAAATTATAAAATTGGTGCAGTTGCCCAAGAAGCACCTTCTACAGAAGAAACACTTATAAATACAGTTTTGTCAGCAGATATTGAAAGAACAAACCTATTAAACGATTTAGAAACAGAGACAGATCCAAATAAAATTGCAAATATGCATATTAGATTATCAGATATCGACGCTTATTCTGCTGAAGCTAGAGCATCATCTATTTTAAGTGGTCTAGGTTTTAGTCCAGCAGATCAAAAAAGTCCGTGTTCAAGTTTTTCCGGTGGTTGGAGAATGAGAGTTGCTTTAGCAAGCATTCTTTTTTCAAATCCAGATTTACTCTTATTAGATGAACCAACTAATTATCTTGATTTTGAAGGAACAGTTTGGTTAGAGAACTTTTTACAAAGATTTAAGAATACTGTTTTAGTGATTTCTCATGACAGGAATTTATTAAACAAGTCAGTTAATGGGATATTACATTTATCAAATAAGAAATTACAGTTTTATACAGGAAATTATAATACTTTTGATGACGAACGAAGAAGTAAATTAGAACAATTAATATCTCAAAAAAACAAACAAGATGCTCAAAGAGCCCATATTCAAAGTTTTGTTAATCGTTTTAAAGCTAAAGCTTCTAAGGCTAAACAAGCGCAATCAAGAATAAAAATTTTGGAAAAAATGAAACCAATAGTTATTGATGAAGATCAAAAAACTCCAAAATTTAAATTTTTAGATGTTGTTAAATTTGCTCCACCATTGATAACATTGGATAAAATCTCCGTTGGATATAATAATATACCTGTCTTAAAAAATATTACCTTGCAAATTAACCCAGATGACCGTATTGGCCTTTTAGGTGTTAATGGAGAAGGAAAATCAACTTTTTCAAAGCTCATTGCAAAAAAAATTAATAAAATGGAAGGTATAATTAATATACCTCAAAAATTAAAAGTCGGATATTTTGCTCAACATCAATTAGATGAGTTAAGACCTAAAGAAACTGCATTCCAACATCTTAGCTTAAAGTTAAAAGATGAGTTACCAACTAGAATTAGGGCAATACTTGGTTCTGCTGGATTTACTTTTGAAACAATGGACTTGGAAGTAAAAAGATTGTCAGGTGGTCAAAAGGCAAGACTTTTAATTCTTTTAGTCATAATGGAAAGGCCTGATCTTTTAATTTTAGATGAGCCTACTAATCACCTTGATATAGAAACTAGGGAATCCTTAATTATGGCACTAAATGAATATACAGGATCTTTAATTTTAGTTAGTCACGATGCTTTCTTGGTCGAAAGTCTAGTAGACAGATTACTAATTGTGAATAACGGAAGTGTTTCTGAATTTAATGGTGATATTCATGAGTATAGAAAATTAGTTTTATCAAAAAAAAATATTAAAGATGATGTTAATAAACATACTAAAAAAAATGTTATTTCTACAAATAAACAATCCACATCAAACTTAAAAAAGACATTATTATCTATTGAGAAACAAATAATAGAATTTGAAAAAGAAAAAGAATTACTTGAAAACGAGATGCTAGAAAAAGATTTTTTTGATAATTCTAATAATGAACGCGTAAAAGAAGTAAATAAAAATTTAAAAGAGATTAAATTTAAAATTTCTTTAGAAGAAAAGAATTGGGAAGATATTTTTGAAAAACTTGAAATGTCTAATCAATGAGTTCTATTGAAGTATATGTCATTTTATTTTTATCATCTTTTGCGTCTTCAACAATTTTGCCAGGTAATTCTGAGTTAACATTAACTGCAATTATTTCCCAAAGAGAATATAAAACTTTATACTTAATAATAGTGGCTAGTATAGGTAATGTTTTAGGATCAATTGTAAATTGGTATTTAGGTCGTTATTTCATCAAATTTAAGAATAAAAAGTGGTTTCCCTTTAATGAAAAGAATTTAAATAATTCTTCGAAGTGGTTTTTAAAATATGGAAAATGGTCATTATTATTAAGTTGGCTTCCTTTTGTTGGAGATGGACTTACTTTAATAGCAGGTGTCTTAAAAGTGCCATTATTTGAGTTTATAACATTAGTTACTATTGCTAAAGTCGTCCGATATGTATTTGTAGCATTAATGGCTGTGAGTATATTTTATTAATATTAAAGATCTAAGAGAGTGCTTTATGAAGATTTTAATTTTTATAATTTCCATGTTTTTTTTAGTTCAAAATAATAGTTTTGCTATGAAGCAACATAATCATCATAAACATAACAATGTAATGAATGGTCATGTTCATGATGAAAAAAATATGCCTGGTTTAAAAGGGATAGACACCACAGCTAAGGAAGAAAATGATTTAAAAACCATATTTAAAACACATAAAGAGATCAAACGTAGTGTTGTAAAGTTAAAAAATGGTATCAAGACCATAACTGAATCCAATAACATTAAATTAAGAGAAGCTATAATTGATCATGTTTCAATGATGGTCACTAGATTAGAAGAAGGTAAAAACCCTAAAGTTTTCATTCAAACGCCAATTTTAGATAAATTGTTTGATTATTATGATCAAATTGAAACAGAATTAGAAATAACTGACAAAGGAATTATTGTAATTCAGACTTCTGCAAATAAAAAAGTTGTACAGTTACTTCAAAAACATGCTGATGAAGTAAGTGACATGTCCAAAAGGGGTATGGTAGCTGTTCATGAAAGAATGATGAAAAATTATAAAAATAATTAACGGTAATTACATATAAAAATTTACTGTATTAAAACTTAATTTTTAAATAGTAATTTGCTTTATTCTTAGAGAACATAAACAATTTTAATAAAATTATGAAAGTGGCTCCCCGGGACGGATTCGAACCGCCGGCCAGACGATTAACAGTCGTCTGCTCTACCGCTGAGCTACCGGGGATTAATAGGTGAACTCTAGTGATATTTATTAAATGTAAATATTCTAAAATGCAACCATTTAATCTTAGAGATTGTCTCTTCAGATTATTTTTGGCTTACAATTAATTTAGCAATTCTATTTATATCAAAATCTGATAATGATTTTGCTTCAATTTGCTTAATTATTTTACGATCATTTTTTATAGTATTTGAGGAATATGATGGATCATAATGATTTTCTAAAAAACTTTTGGTCAAATCAAACCATTTATTTTCATTAATCAATTCTAACCATTCACCTATTAATTTTTTGCTTAACTTATTTTTTAAACCAGAAATTATGGGTCTTATTAAAGAAGGGTCATTACACATATAATCATAATCTTTTAATAAAAAATTAGATCTCAACTTAATATCAGCTTTGATTTCAATTCTAGGAGATTTTATCATTTTACTCCATATTGATTTGGGTATGTGAAGGTTTCCAATTTTACTACTTTCTGCTTCAATATATATATTTTTTCTTAAATCCAATTTTTTTAATTCATAAAATAACCTACTTTCAAATAGTTTTTGGGATGGCTGTTCAAAACCTGGTATTTTACCCAACAAAGAACCTTTGTGACTTGCTAAGTTTTCCAAATCTAAAATTTGTCCACCATTTGAGAGAATCTTTTGTAATATTTTGGTTTTTGCAGATCCTGTTTTTCCACTGATTAGAATTACTTTTAGCTTTGATCCTATTTTGTTTAGATAATTGATAACATTGTTTCTATATTTTTTATAACCTCCATCAAGCTGATATGTTCTCCAACCAACTTCTGATAATATAATAGCAAATGATTTTGATCTTTGACCACCTCTCCAACAGTAAATTAATGGCCGCCATGATCCTTTTTGATTTATAAACTTTCTTTCAATATGATTGGCGATATTTCTAGCAGTTAGAGAGGAACCAATTATTTTAGCCTTAAATGTGCTTTCTTTTTTGTAAATGGTACCAACTTCAATTCTTTCCTTATCAGATAAAACAGGACAATTTATTGACCCAATTATATGATCTTCTTTATATTCTGATGGAGACCTAACATCTATAATTGTATCAAAGTTTATGTTTTCCCACTGTTTAATTTTTTTTAATTTAGATGGCATATACTTATTGAATTACTATTTTATTTTTTAGATTATTAACAAAACCTATTTCAGTAAATTTAATTTTATTTTGTTTTAAAATTTTGAAACTTTTAGATTTTTCTTCTTCAGGAATTATAAAAGCTATACCTCCTACAGTTTGTGGATCATATATTATGTCATCTAATTTTGTTTTATCTCGTTTGTAAATAATATCTTTTTGGGCACTATCATAATTAGCTTGATACAAAGAAGATTTAACATTTTTATCAATGCATTCTTTGACACCCGAAAAAAATGGAATTTTACTTGGATATATTGTTAAACCTGTTTGATTTTTATCTCTTTTAATCAAGTTCAAGAGATGGTTGGCAAGACCAAATCCTGTGATGTCAGTCATTGAAAGGATATTCAAATTATTACTAATTTTGCTAAAATTTAAGTTCCCTTCAATCATTTGCTTTATAACATCTTTTTGAAAATAACTATCAATGATATAATTATGAATACCTGCAAAAATTAACCCCGATCCAATTTTTTCCGTTAAAACAAGGATATCATTTGTTTTTATCTTTCTTCTTTTTGTTTTAACCTCTCTTTGTTTTTCTCCCAAAATAGAAAAACCTACAACTGGATCTTTATCTTTACCAATCATAGTATGACCTCCAATTAATGGACAATCAATCAAACTAAAAATCTCTTTTGCGCCTAGGAGTACTTGTTCTAAATCTCTTGAGTTGATTTCTGTCTTTGCGAAAGGCAATTGTAAAACCATCATTGCAGATGTTATTTTTGAATTAACACTTATCATATCACTAATTGAATGGTTGGCAGCAATTTTTCCTAAAAGAAATGGGTCAGTAATTATAGCATTTATCATATCAACAGTTTGATATAAAGTTGGATGCCCAGGTATAGAAACAGCGTCTTCAGAAGTGGATACAATATCTTGAGGTAAAGTATATTTTAAAGCAGATAAAGGTACTTTGGCTGCACATCCTTTGCACTGCATCATCTCATTAGTATGAGATATATCTATTTTTGTTTTTGAAAAAGAATTTAAAAACAAAATTTTAGAAAATTTATAATTAAAACTTTTCTTAATTTTTATATTATTGAATTTTTTTATAAATTTTTGATCAATAATTTTTTAAGATAAAAATTAAATTTAGAATTAAATGTTATCTTATATTTTGTAGCAATTGCTGATCGATTGGATGTTCCTATCAATGATAAATAATTTTTGTTGAATTTGTAATCAGCAAGTTTTTTTCCTTGAATATATTTTTTGATATTTTGAGCTAAAGGTTTACCAGATCTTACAGCAAAAACACCAGCTTTACTTAAGTTTTGGTTATTGAAATCAATTATATCACCAGCGGCAAAAACGTAATTATAATTTGTTTGGAACGATTTGTTTACAACAATATAATTTTCATCGTTAAGTAAAATATCTGATTCAGTAACCCACTTTGGAGCCATTGCATTTGTTGACAAAATTGCCTTGTCAACTTTTATTGTGGACTTATCAGAGAGAATTATCTGGTCTTCCTGAACCTCCAATACTCTTTTATATTCAATTATATTTATTCCATACTCATTAAGTGTTTTTAAACTTATTGCTCTAACTTTTTGAGAGAAAGTGCTTAAAAGGCCTCTGTTTCCAGTTATTATAGTTATATTAATTTCTTGATTAATATTTAAAAATCTCTTTTTTACTGCCAGTGCTAATTCTACTGAACCTGCTCCACCTCCAATAAAAGCGATTGATTTAAAATTAATGATTTTATCTAAAAAATTATTTGCCAAATTTGAAATTGGTTTTACAGGAATACAATATCTACTACTTCCTTTAATTTCACTGTTTTTGCTCTTAATGCCAGTATTTATAGAAAGAACATCAAACTTAATTTTAGGCCTGTCTTTAAAGAAAATTTCTTTATTACGTGCTGAAATTTTTTCAACCTCTGCATGAATAAAACGAACATTTAACTTAAGGCATAGTCTATACAAGTCTATATGACTATCTCTCCAAGAGTATATTCCTTCAATATAACCAGGGATCATCCCAGAGTAGGGTGTATCTATTTCATTAGATATTAGTGTTATTCTGTTACCATCAATGGGATTTTTAGATAACTTCATTAATACAGATAAATGAGCATGACCACCGCCAATCAAAATCAAATCATTTTTAATTGGTATCTCTTCAGTCTCAATCATTTTAAAAAATCTTGTTTTTGGAGGCCCGAAGCGGAATCGAACCGCTGTTAACGGCTTTGCAGGCCGCTGCATCACCACTCTGCCATCGGGCCACTTAATCGATGATTACATTTCTATAGCTCTTCGTTGTAATAGAAGCAATGAAAAAAATATACTTAAATATTATGATTTTAGTTATAATCATAAACTAGATAAAAATTTATAATTTACTTTTCAATTTTTTATTAAATGTTATTTAATTAATTTCTTTTTATGAATTGGAGTTTTAATGATTATTCTAAAAACAATAAAATTTTTAAATTTGAATTTAATTACTTTTTGGTTAATCACTTTTCTAAGTATTTCAAACGTTAATGGCTCAAATTTTACGTTAGATCTCTCAATTAATGAAGCTTTTAAGAATAGTCTTGAGTTAAAATCACAAAAATACAAATTAGAAGCTACTAAACATTCGCTTCAAGAAGCATATTCCTCAAAAGACTGGTCCAATTCTATTTCTACTACATATAACTCATCCAATAAGCAGAGTGATGGGGCAGGTGCGTATGTGAATGATGACTCAATAACTTCAACACTTTCACTTAGTAAAAAAATATTTGACGGAGGAGAAAGCTTTGAAAAATATAGGATAGCTAAAGATAATGTTAAATTAAATGAGTTAAAATTACTCCAGATTGAACAAAAACTTATTTTGGAAACAATCAAGGCATACTTAGATGTATATACAAACCAATCCGTAGTTAGTTTAAGAAAAAGAAGCTTAACAAGATTTAAAGAAAATGTAACGGCAACAAAATTAAAACTTGAAGCGGGTACTGTTACTCCAACTGTTCTCGCAGAGTCTGAGGCTAAATTAGCAAAAGCAAATTATGAACTTATTTTAGCTGAAGGAAATTTGAAGAAATCAGTATCCAAATTTAAAAGCGTTACTAACTTTAAATCTATTCCTAATAATTTGATTTTGCCAACTGTTAAATTTAAGATCCCTACAAAAGTAGAAGAAATTTTAAAAACATCCTCAGAAAATAATTTAAACATTTTAATTGCAAAGTTAGAAAGAGATATTGCTATTAAAAATATTGAATTGAAACAATCTGACAACAGACCAAATTTAAAAGTTGAATTCTTTGCTAAAGATAACCAATCATCTCTAAACAATTCTACTAGTGATTATCAAAGTTATGGTGGAAATTTAACATTTACATCACCTCTTTTTTATAATGAATCCTCTAAAAATTCTTTAAGAAGATTAGATAAATTATCTATGGCATCGTCTATGGATTTGTCGGAGGAATATAGACAAGTTAAATTAAATGCCATTTCGTCTTTTGAAAATTATCAGAGTGCTATAGCCAAAACTCAAGCTTCTAAAAGTGAAAAAAAATCTTCTCTACTAGCTTTGCAAGGAATACAAAAAGAAGCTGAATTTGGAGTAAGAACAGTTTTAGATGTTTTGGATGCAGAAGTTAATTATTTAAATGGCTCTACCAATCTTATAACTAGTGAAGCAGATGAAATTTATGAAATGTTTTATGTCAGGTCTGTTATGGGTAATCTTTCATTGGAAGACTTTGGTGGAAATCGACAAATAGATTTGAAACTTGAAAATAAAAAATTAGATTTTAAAATTTTTGATCGTAAAATGTTTAACTAAAACAGGCTCACTTAAAAATGATGGATAAAAGGTTCGACTCTAAGTCGATTGAGGTTAAATGGTATGAAAAGTGGCTGAAAAGTGGAGCTTTTTCTTCCGATAGCTCTTCTCAAAAGAAACCTTATGTAATAATGATGCCACCACCTAATGTAACTGGATCATTACACATAGGCCATGCTTTAACGTTTACCATACAAGATATTCTAATTAGATTTCACAGGATGCAAGGTTTTGACGTTCTTTGGCAACCTGGAACTGACCATGCAGGTATTGCAACTCAAATGGTAGTTGAAAGAGAGTTAGCAAAATCTAATATCACACGACATGATTTAGGTAGAGAAAAGTTTGTTGAAAAAGTATGGGAATGGAAAGAGCAATCAGGTGGAACAATTACTAACCAATTGAGAGCTCTTGGCGCTTCTCCAGACTGGGACAAAGAACGTTTTACGATGGATGAAGGATTATCAAAAGCTGTCAATTATGTTTTTGTAAAATTATACAAAGAAGGATTGATTTATAGAGATAAAAGACTTGTTAATTGGGATCCTAAATTACTAACTGCTATTTCTGATTTAGAAGTAGAACAAAGAGATACCAATGGAAAATTTTGGTATTTTAAATACCCAATTCAAGATAGTGATGAATTTTTAACTATTGCAACAACTCGTCCAGAGACAATGTTAGGTGATACTGCTGTAGCTGTTAACCCTAATGATGAGCGGTATAAGCATCTAAAAGGTAAGAATGTTTTATTGCCAATAATTAATAGGGTCATTCCTATTATTTTTGATGATTACTCGGATCCCGAAAAAGGCACGGGGGCTGTAAAGATTACACCGGCACATGATTTTAATGATTTTGAAGTTGGAAAAAGACATAATTTAGAGTTGATAAATATAATGAATGCAGATGCTACAATTAATGAAAATGGTGGCAAAGAATTTCAAGGTTTAGATAGATTTGAAGCTAGAGATAGGATTATAGATAAATTAAAGACTTTAAATTTATTTGTTAAAGAAGAAACCATAACTCATACCGTCCCTCATGGTGATAGGTCAAACGTCATTGTAGAGCCTTGGTTAATGGATCAATGGTATGTTGACGCAAAAAAAATGGCTATTCCAGCTATTAAAGCTGTTGAAGATTCCAAAACAACATTCATTCCTAAAAATTGGGATAAAACATATTTTGAATGGATGAGAAACATTCAACCTTGGTGTGTTTCTCGACAGCTTTGGTGGGGGCATCGTATTCCAGCTTGGTTTGGCCCAGATAACAAAGTTTTTGTTGAATCTAGTGAACAAGAGGCTTTAGTAGCTGCTGAAGCTTTTTACGGAGAAAAAGTTGAATTAACTCAAGATGAAGACGTTTTAGATACTTGGTTTTCCTCTGCCTTATGGCCATTTTCAACATTAGGTTGGCCAGAAAATACCGATGATTTAACTAAGTATTATCCTACAAGTGTTTTAGTTACTGGATTTGATATTATATTTTTTTGGGTCGCTAGAATGATGATGATGGGTCTTCATTTTATGGATAAAGAAGTTCCATTCAAAGAAGTTTATATTCACGCTCTAGTAAGAGATGAAAAAGGCCAAAAAATGTCTAAGTCTAAGGGAAATGTTTTAGATCCATTGGATCTTTCATCTAAATATGGTGCAGATTCTCTAAGGTTTACTCTTGCGGCAATGGCTGCACAAGGAAGAGATATAAAACTTTCTGAAGAGAGAATTGCTGGCTACAGAAATTTCAGTACAAAAATTTGGAACGGATGTAAATTTTTAGAATTTAATAGTTGTATTGATAATATAGATAAGGATATTACGAATATAGACCTTGAAGTTAATAAATGGATTATCAATCTCTACAATGATTTAAATATAAAAGTAAAAACTGCCATAAAAGAATATAAATTTAATGACGCAGCTGATGCACTATACCAATTCATTTGGAAGGATTATTGCGACTGGTACATTGAGTTTATTAAACCAATTTTGAATAATAGTGAAAACCTAAAAGATCTTGAAGAAACAAAATATATTTCAATTAATGTTATGAAAAATGTTTTGTTAATGTTGCATCCTATAATGCCTTACGTAACTGAAGAAATTTTAGAAAATCTTTTTAAATCTTCAAACTTTGCAATTTCATCAACTTGGCCAGAACCTATTCATAACGAATTAACATCTACTAATTCAATTGATTTAATAATAAAAATTATTTCTTCTATTAGATCTTTAAGAGTTGAAAAGAATATACCTCCAAATGCAAAAATTGATATATTGCTTAAAAATGCTGACGAACATAAAAGAGAAATAATAAAAAATAATAAAAGTTTAATTACAAATTTAGCTAAAATTAACAATATAACTTTTGTATCTGAAGAGTTAACACAATCAGAGAATTTTATAATAAGTACTATTGATGAACTCGTATTGATGATACCCCTTGATGGTCTTATAGATACCGCAGCAGAAAAAAATAGGTTGAATAAAGAACTCTCAAACATTAACAATGAAATTGATCAAATTAGCAAAAGATTAAATAATCAAATGTTTATCGATAAAGCACCTTCAAATGTGGTTGAAGAAGTTAAGAATAAACAGAAAATTTTTAATCAAAGAAAATCAGAGATAGAAAAAGCTTTAATTAATTTATAAACGAATAAGCGGAGAAAATTATGAAGAATTCAAAGACAGTGTTAATTGATAAAAATCCTGGTAGAAATTCTCAAACTTTTGGTATTGCAAGAGTGCTTAACACAGATTTGGATTTAATCCATGAGCCTTCAATAGGTGTGGTTGGAAATAAGGGTGACTCTCAATGTTATTTGGGAGTTGAAGAAAAGGTAAAAACAATTCACGAAAAACTCCGTTTAAGAATTGGTCAAAACCCTGGTGATATAAGGATGAGATTAGTTCAACCCGAATACACAGTTGCTACTTCTGATGGTATTCGAAATGGAACAAAAGAAATGCGTTACTCTCTCATAGGTCGTGAAGTTACCAATGATACTTTATGTGAACATTTGAGTGCTTCAGGCTTAGAAGGAACAATAGCTGTCGTTGCATGTGACAAACCTCCAGTTGGTACTTTATCAGCAATTTTAGAACATAATAGGCCGGCTATAATAATGTCTGATGGTCCTATTAGACCAGGAATAGATTCAGTTACAAACGAGCCTATAGATATAATCTCAAGTTACCAAATTGCTGGTAGTGACGATGAAGATTTAAAGAAAAGAATTGCTTGTGAGGCTTGTCCTGGTTTTGGAAGTTGCGGTGGTATGTTTACTTATAATACCATGCAAACCTTCATAGGGGTTGTTGGAATGCAACCTTTGCATATGGTTTCTCCACCTTCCGATGACAAAAGAAGAACAGATGTTTTCCCTGATGAGCTAATTAGCTATTTGGATCAAATGGTTAAAAATGATGTGAAACCAAGGGACATTGTAACAAGAGACTCTATTAGAAATGCACTTATAGTAGCTATGTCTATCGGAGGCTCTACTAATGTAATGCTCCATGCACCAGAATTAGCTAGAGCTGCTGGTTATAAAAATTTTAATGAAGACATAATGAGTGCTGATGAATTTAATCATTTATCAAAAAATGTAGTACCTGTCCTTGTTGATGCTAGACCTTTTGGAAGATACTCAATGGTAGATATTGATAAAGAGGGTGGAATACAAGTATTCATTAAAGATTTGTTAGATGCTGGACTACTTAATGGTAATACCTTAACCTGTACAGGAGAAACCCTTCAAGATCAGATAAGAAGACTGTCACCCAAAAATCCTGATGGTAAAGTTATTTATTCTGTGAAATCACCTTATAAGGATACTGGTGGCTTAAGGCTTTTAGGTGGTAATTTATCACCTGAATATAGTTCTATATTAAAGCTGGCAGGAGTAGAAGGTGGTTTAGAGAATAATATCTTTAAAGGAAATGCAAGGGTTTTTGATGGAGAGCAAAGCCTACTTTACACTTTGGAAAATGAACCTGAAAAAATTTTGAACAATGATATGATTGTAGTTAGGTATGAAGGTCCGGTTGGTGGTCCAGGAATGCCAGAGATGTTAGATTCTACTTCTAGAATTACAACTTTGTGTAGAGAAAAAAATATAATTGTAGGTTTAATGACAGATGGCCGTTTTTCTGGAGGATCTGTTGGTCTTGTTATTGGTCACGTGGGTCCTGAAGCAGCTATCGGCGGTCCAATAGCTTTAATTGAAAATGGTGATGAAATAATAGTTGATTTGAATAAAAACGAAATAAATTGTACTCAACTCACTGATACTCAAACATTTAAAAACAGAAAAGAAGCTTGGGAACAAATAACCAAAGATAATGGTGGCAATCATCCGTCTATTGGTGATGCCGACACGAGGTTATTAAATAGAATGAGAAATTCTGCAGTTTCTGCTATCTATGGCGCAGGTATGCATCCTAATAGGAATTTATGGGTACCAAATCCAAGAGAAATTATAAAATCAGATTTTGTTCCTAAAAATATTCATAGATCTTAGATTTTATTTGTCTTCTAATTCAATCCATATTGGAGTGTGATCACTAGGCTTTTCTTTTCCCCTAGGGTTTTTATCAATACCTGCAAATAAAAGTCTATCAACTATCTCTGGAGAAATTAGGAAAAAGTCTATTCTTATACCATTATCCTTTTGCCATGCGCCTCCTTGGTAATCCCAAAAGCTGTAATCTTTTACATGTGGATGCATGAGACGAAATGAATCAATAAATCCTATATTGATAAGTTCTTTCATTTTTTTTCGAGTTGGCTCTAGATACAAAGCATCGTTTGTCCATTTACTTAAATCGTAACAATCTATTTCAGATTGAATTACATTAAAATCACCTCCAATTATTATTGGCTCATTTTTCTCATAGATTTCTCTGCAATAATTAATTAAACGTTTCATCCAACTAATTTTATAATCATACTTTTCTCCTGGTGCAGGATTTCCATTTGGTAAATAAATACAAATTATGTTTATATTATTAATTTTAACATGAAGAAATCTTGCCTGATTATCTTCTATAATTTCATCATAATAAGGAAGGTTCCGTGATATTTCTTGAATTTTAAATTTACTTGCTATAGCGACGCCGTTGTAGGATTTTTGTCCACAAAAAATTACCTCAAAGCCTTTATTGTTGAAATCAATGGAGGGGAAGTTCTCGTCTATAGTTTTTGTTTCTTGCATTAAAATAATATCAATTTTAGATGTTTCTAGAAAATCAAAAACATTTTGCGAGCGCATTTTAATCGAGTTTACATTAAAGCTAGCAATTTTTAGGGTCATAATATTTATCTGGTTTATATAGAAAAACTGGTTCCGCAGCCACAATTAGCTGTGGCGTTAGGGTTTTCAATTTTAAAGTATGAGCCTGATAATTCTGACACATATTCTAATTTACTTTCTTTTAAAAAGTTCATAGACACTTTATCAATTACGTAATCTATGCCTTTAGATTTAAAAACGTAATCATCATTGCTAGGAGATTCAGTGAATGAAAAATCGTATTGGAAACCAGAACACCCTCCACCCAAGACAGATATTCTAAAATAAGATTTTTTTTCGTCTTTTAATAATATTTTTATTCTTTCAGATGCCGATTGGGAAAGTTCAAAACTTGTATCTGAATTCTCAGTTATAATATCCATGCATCAAACCTAAATATAATTATTAAAAAATTATGATTATATTTGTATAATAACATATATACATCCTGTAATAAATTAATAATTGTATGAATGATGAAAGTAATAAAAGATATCTCTGGGTTAGCCCCTTATGCCTGTCACAGTAATCTTAGTAAAGGAAGATTGTATGAAGACGATGTGTTAGTGTTGGGTCGTTCAGAATTTCAAAGGGATAGAGATCGAATTATTCATTCTGAAGCGTTTAGAAGACTTAAGGATAAAACTCAAGTTTTTGTTTTTCAATCAGGTGATCATTTTAGAACTCGTCTAACGCATACTTTAGAAGTTGCTCAAATTGCTAGATCTATCGCTAGGGCTTTAAATATAAATGAAGACCTAACAGAAACAATTGCATTAGCTCATGACCTTGGACATCCACCTTTGGGTCATAAAGGAGAATTTGTTTTAAAAGAGTTAATGACTAACTTTGATGGTTTTGACCATAATGAACAGTCACTAAGAATTGTAACTGTACTTGAAAATAAATATCCTAATTTTGATGGACTTAATCTTACAATGGAAACATTAGAGGGGTTGATAAAACATAATGGACCATATAAAGGGAACAAAAAAATACCCTCTTATATAGCTCAAATTATAAGAAATTTTTCATTAGACATAAAAAATCTTCCCTCTCTTGAAGGGCAAGTTGCAAATATTTCCGATGATATTGCTTACTTAACTCACGATTTTGATGATGGTCTAAGAGAAAGTTTATTTACTTTAGATGATCTTAAAAGTATAGATCTGGTTAATTCTATTATAAAGGATATCAGCACCAATTACCCTAATATAAAACATGACATTCTTGTACATCAATTAATTAGAAGATTAGTAAGTTATTTTATCAACAATACTATTTCTAATTCACTAGAAACAATACGAGAAAATAATTTTAAAACTGTAGATGATATAAGAAACCATGATGAAATCGTAATAAAGCCTACCTTAAATGTATACGAACAAATGCAAGAAATTAGACAGTTTTTATTTAAAAATATGTATCATAATAAATTAATTTTAGATAAATTGTCTGTATACTCTGAGATGATAAAAAAACTATTTTGTTTGTTTCAAGAAAATGTTTCTTTTTTACCAGAATCATGGAGACATCAAAACAGTCAACAATTAGATACGATGACTTTAGATAAAAAATCAAGGGTGATTACCGATTATATTGCTGGAATGAGTGATAACTATTTAAGAAGAGAATATTTGAAGTTTTTTAAAGAGGAATTTTAAAAATTTATGAATATCTATAAAGTATACTTAGATCATTTAACTAGATTACTATTTCAATTTAAATCTGATAATGATATTAAGTTCGATGAAGATGAGATTTTAAACAAAATCACACTAGAGCCACCCAAAAATTCAGACCACGGCGATATGTCTACAAACATATCCATGCTTTTAAGTAAATATTTAAAATTAAAACCAATTGAAGTTGCTAATAAGCTAATTGATTACATTAAAAATTTTCCTGGAGTAGAAAAAGTTGAAGTAGCTGGTCCTGGCTTTATTAATATAAAATTAACTAATGTTACTTGGAATAACTGTATCCAAAATATTTTATTAAATGAACAAAGATGGGATGAGACAGACCTAGGTAAAGGAAAAAAAATCAATATTGAGTATATCTCTGCAAATCCAACCGGTCCCTTACATGCAGGTCACGCTAGGGGAGCGGTATTTGGTGATGCTTTAGCCTCTTTATTAAAAGAGAGTGGTTACAATGTTATTAAAGAATATTACATAAATGATGCAGGCTCACAAATAGACAAGTTGGTTGATTCAGCATTGTTGAGATATGATGAATGCCTAGGACAAAATATCCAAAAAATACCTGATGGATTATATCCTGGGGAATATTTAAAAGAAGTGGGTCAAGAACTTGTAAATAAATATGGAAAAAATTTAAAGTCTCATAATAAAGAAAAAATTTTTGAAATGGTCAGACAAGTATCATTAGATGTAATTATGAAAATAATTAAAAGTGATCTATTGAGGCTTGGTATTAAAATGGACGTTTACACCAGTGAAAAAGATATTATTTCAGGAAATTTGTTAAATGAAACTCTTAATTTATTGGAAGATAAAAATCTAATTTATGAAGGTGAATTAGAACCACCAAAGGGAACAAACTCAGATAATTGGGAAAGAAGAAAGCAATTGCTTTTTAAGTCAACTGATTATGGTGATGATACAGATAGAGCTCTAAAAAAAGATGATGGCACTTGGACCTATTTTGCGACAGATATGGCATACCATCTAGATAAAATGAATAGGACACAAGGTGACCTCATAAACGTTCTTGGAGCAGATCATATAGGTTATATAACTCGAATTAATGCTGCTGTAAAAGCTCTTTCTAATGGGAATACCTCAATTGATACAAAAGTATGCTCTCTTGTTAATCTTTTAGATGATGGAAAACCAATTAAAATGAGCAAAAGATCCGGTAATTTTGTGACATTATCTGATATAATAGACTCTGTAGGTAGAGACGTTATAAGATTTATAATGTTAACGAGAAGAAATGATCAATCTTTAGACTTTGACTTTAAGAAAGTCACTGAGAAATCTAAAGATAATCCTGTTTTTTATGTGCAATATGCTCACGCTAGATGTAATTCTATATTTAAGTCAGCAAATATTAAAGAAGAAGATTTAACAATTAAAGATTTTTCATTTTTGCAGTCTAAGGAAGAAATTGAGCTAATAAAATTTATTTCTTTATGGCCTAGGTCAAAAGAATTGGCAGCTAAAAACCATGAACCACACAGAATTTGTTATTATTTGATAGAATTATCAAGTTTATTCCATAGTTTATGGAATAAAGGCAAAGATGACGAAGGTAGAAAATTTATTATAGAAAATGATAAAACACTTACAAATTCAAGATTGTGTTTAGTTAAAGCAGTTGCTCTTACTTTACGAAAGGGTCTTAATATTTTATCAGTTAAGCCAGTTTTTGAAATGTAAATTTATGAATAATTTCTTAAAAACTTTATCATTTATTTTACTAAGTTCCGGTACATTGTTTCTTTTAACATTGTTTGGTTTAAAAATTTTTTTTCAAAAAAATATGAATAATGATCTTATAATTTTAGGACCAGAAAAAGAAGAAGTTATATCAATACCTAAAGATAAAGGTGGTCTCAAGGTCTCTAATCTTGATATAGAAATACTAAACAATAAATCGGCTCTTGAAATAAACGAAAAAATTAGACCATTACCTACTAAACCTGAACTATTACCTATAGAGATACCTGAAACAAACAAAAATGATCTGAAAAAATCAGAGAGTATTAAAAATGATAAAACTATTACTCTCAAAAAATCAGATGATATTAAAAATTCACAAACCAACAATAAAAAGACAATAGAAATTACAAGCAACAATGAAATAAAGAATGGTCTTTATAGAGTTCAATTTGGCTCATTCAGAGATTTGAAAAAAGCAAAGGTTGCAATGGATAAAATGAATAAAAAATACAAAAATTTATTAGATAAAGTTAACTTAGAAATCTTTACATTTACTAATAATGACAAACTTTCTTTTCATAGAGTTTGGACTACCCCATTAACTAAACCTGATGGTTTAACACTTTGCAATCTTTTTAAAAAACAAAATGTTTTGTGTATATTACAAGTAAATAAGTGATTTTATGGATAATTTACAAAGTCAAAATACTCAAATTTTAAGCCTTTCATTAGATGGATTTGAGGGGCCTATTGATCTTTTATTAAGTCTAGCTAGAGATCATAAAATTGATTTAACAAAATTATCAATTTTAAAATTAGCTGAGCAGTATTTAGAGTTTTTAGATAAAATAATTAGTAAAGATATTGACATAGCAGCTGAGTATCTAGTTATGGGAGCTTGGCTAGCTTTTCTGAAGTCAAAATTACTACTACCAATTGAAAATGATGATAATTTAGAAAATATTGAAGATTTATCTGAGCTTTTAGAATTTCAAATGAGAAGGTTAGAAGCTATTCAAAATGTTTCAAAAACTTTATTCAAAAGACATCAGTTAGGTGTTCATTTTTTTAAGCGAGGGAACCCAGAAATTTTTAATGTTAGTAATAAATTTCAATATAATTTATCCCTATATGATTTAATTAAAACCTATGGGAATATTATTACAAAATCTGATAACGAAAAAATTACAATCGCTAATACTAGGCTTTTTTCTGTAGAAAATGCTATTATAAGACTTAAGGAACTTTTAAAAGGATCTAAAGATTGGAAAAGCCTTTTGGATTTTATTCCAAATGATATTAAAAGTGAACTCGAGAACAAATCTGCTTTAGCATCCCATTTTGTTGCATCACTTGAATTAGTTAAAGAAGGTAATGCAAACATTAAACAAGATAATATTGAAGATGAAATTTTTTTATCTTCTAAATCATAATTAATCGATATGGATTTTAGATGAAAACAGATCAAGATAAAATAAACGAAATTGATTTTCATATTAAACAAAAAATTATTGAAGCTTTAATATTTGCTTCAGCTGAACCTGTTCCTTACAGTGAACTTAAAAGTCGTGTAAAAGATACGAACGTTTTAGATCAAATTTTAAAAGCCCTCGAAAATGATTATTCTGCTAGAGGGGTTAATTTACATGTAATTAATAATTCTTATGCATTTAGGACTTCGTCTGAAATTTCTGAGTACTTGAATATTGAAAAGGAAGTTTCAAAACCTCTATCTAGGGCTGCTACAGAAACTTTATCAATAATAGCATATCACCAACCTGTAACACGTTCAGAAATCGAAAATATACGTGGTGTTTCTCTAAGTAGAGGGACTATAGATGTTCTCTTAGAGTTAGGCTGGATACAACCAGGCCCTAGGAAATCAACTCCAGGCAATCCTCTAACATGGAAAACTTCTGATGCTTTTTTAGATCATTTTGGCTTAAGTGAGCTTGATGAATTGCCAGGCATTAATGACTTAAAAAATTCTGGTTTATTGGATAGAAACAAAATAATTTTTAATGATGAGCCAATAAAAAATGATTGATTTTATTAAGTGGTATTAAATTGTTAGAGCTTTTAAATATACATTTTGAATATAACAATAGAAAAATTTTAAATAACTTTTCTATGAAACTTAATGCTGGTGAGATTGTGTCACTTCTTGGCCCATCTGGTTGCGGCAAAACTACATTATTAAAGATTGTAAGTGGGATTGAAAAAATCCAAAAAGGTGAGATTAAGCTCAATAATCAAACAATCTCATCTCAAAATACACATCTAAGTCCTGACAAGAGAGGTGTTGGGTATGTTTTTCAAGATTGTGCTTTGTTTCCTCATCTCACTATTTTAGATAATATCTTCTTTGGATTAGATAAAAAAGAAATACAATTTCAAACAAAAAAAATCCAAAAATTATTAAATGAAATTAATTTATCTAATTTTTCTGAAAAATATCCTCATGAGTTATCTGGTGGTCAACAACAACAAGTTGCCTTAATAAGGGCAATGGCTTCTGATCCACAGATCATTTTATTAGATGAGCCATACTCAAACTTAGATTCAAGACTTAAAGAAAAAATTAGGGATGAGATGTTACATTTACTTAAAGAAAATAACATTTCTGCTTTATTAGTTACTCATGATCCTGAGGAAGCAATGTTTATGTCTGATAAGATTGGAGTTCTTAATAATGGTTTTATTGAACAGTTTGGTAGTCCAATTGATCTTTATTTAAGACCAAAATCTGCTTATATAGCAGAGTTTTTTGGAGAAATTAATGTTCTTGAAGGAATAGTTGAAAAGGGAGTTGTGAATACGGTTTTAGGCACTTTTCCATGTCCAAAAAAATTAAATAAAAACAAAGTTAAAATAGTTATAAGAAACGAAGCGATCAAACTTTATTCAGTTAATAAAAGTTTATCAAAAAACAATAATAAAAATAATTATATTATATCCCCATATATTGGCAATGTAATGGAGGCTAGATTATTAGCTGGATCTACCCTTGTACATTTATCCATTAAAGATAATAATCTTGACTTTCATGTGCATGCAAGAATTCCAGGTTTAAATTTTTTTAATGATAATGAAGAAGTACAAGTCTGCTCTGATCCTTCCCAAACTTTTATTTTTAAGGAATAATATTTTAAAATTTAATATTATTTGTTACATAATTTAGTAGATTAGGTTTATATATTTATTTAAAGATATATAGGAGAATTAATTATGGGTGCTTTTAGTATATGGCATTGGGTTATTGTTCTAATAGTTGTGTTAATACTTTTTGGTGGAAAAGGTAAATTATCAAGTATAATGGGTGATTTTGGAAAAGGTCTTAAAAATTTTAAAGATCAGGTTAAATCTAACAAAGATAATGATGAAGATATAGAAGTCATTACTGAAAAAAAAGCAACTCCAAAAAAGAAAACTGTTAAAAAACAAACCAAAAAAAAGCAAACTACTAAAAAGAAATCATAAATTCTAGAAAGTAGTAAATGCTCGATATTGGTTTTCCAGAATTCTTATTAATATCTTTTGTTCTTTTAATAGTTGTTGGTCCAAAGGATTTGCCAAAGGTATTAAGATCAGTTTCATCATTTATTAGAAAAATTAAGTCAATGGCTACACAATTTCACTCCGGAATTGAGGATTTAGCTAATGAGGCTGAAATTGCAGAATTAAGAAATCAGGTACAAAAGATCGATAAAAAGTCCATTATGGATAATG
Source organism: Candidatus Marisalimonas marina (assembly GCA_038131365.1). Lineage (GTDB taxonomy): Bacteria > Pseudomonadota > Alphaproteobacteria > Puniceispirillales > Marisalimonadaceae > Marisalimonas > Marisalimonas marina. Next base: position 96,648 of record JAYPPH010000003.1, read on the forward strand.
AAATTGATGAGATAAAGAATCTTGAAGATGATATAAACCTTCATTCTTTAAAAGAAGATATTAATGAAATTAAAAATTCAAAAAAAACTAAAAAGAAGTCCCCTTTAAAGAAAAAGAAATAAAATTTGAGACTTTAACATGACAAAAGTTAAAAAATCAGAGCATGATATGACTCTTCTTGATCATTTGATTGAATTAAGAAATCGTCTTTTAGTATCTTTTTGTGCTTTCCTCTTTCTATTTTTTCTTTGTTTCATTAAATTTACTAGTAATAATCAAAACTTAGCCGATATCGTTTACAATTTTCTACAAGCTCCTTTGGCTGAAGAAATTTTAGAAAATGGTGGTAGGATGATTTTTACCGCATTGCATGAAGGTTTCTTTACTCAGGTAAAAGTAGCTTTTTTTATATCAATATGTGTTTCTCTTCCAATTTTTTTAATCCAAATATGGCGTTTTGTAGCTCCTGGCCTTTATACTAATGAAAAAAAAGCTTTTCTTCCATTTTTGTTGGCTACTCCGCTCCTCTTTTTAGCAGGTGCAGCTATGGTTTATTATATTGTTATTCCCTTGGCATGGGATTTTTTTCTTTCTTTCCAAGTGTCCCAAATTGATGGCTCACTTCCTATTGAATTAGAGCCAAGAATATCTGAGTATTTATCTTTAATAATGAAACTAATTTTTGCTTTTGGATTATGCTTTGAATTACCAGTTATTTTACTTTTACTTGTAAAAACAGGTTTCATAAGTCCAGATGACCTAGCAGCTAAAAGAAAATATGCTATTCTTATAGCATTTGTAATTGCAGCAATTTTAACACCTCCAGATGTTATTTCTCAGATTTTGCTTGCTTTGCCAATAATAGCTTTATATGAGATTTCTATAATTTTTTCCCGGTTTCTAAGTAGAGAGCAATAAATAGAGGCAGTTAATACATGCATAATATTAGGTATATAAGAAGTAACCCTGAACAGTTTGAAAAATTGATGAAAAGAAGAGGGATTTCAATTAATTCATCAGAAATTCTTGATATCGATAATAGTATCAGGTCGTACCAAACAAAAATGCAAGTTTTACAAGAAAAAAGAAACAAAGCTTCAAAAGAAATAGGTCAGATGATTGCTCAGGGATCTGATTTATCTGATCTTAAAAAAAATATTTCTGATTATAAATCGGAGTTAGCTCTTATGGATGAAAAAGTAAAAGACCTGACTCTACAATTAAATAATATTTTGATAGAACTACCTAACAGTTTGGATAAAGATGTACCTGAAGGCGAAACAGATGCTGATAACCTTTTTGTAAAGTCTTGGGGAGAGAAGCCTAATTTTACTTTTAAACCCATAGATCATGTCGAACTTGGTGAAAAGTTCAATCAAATGGATTTCAAAAGAGGTGTAAAAATATCAGGCTCGAGATTTGTGTTGTTAAGGGGACAACTTGCTTTACTTGAAAGAGCTCTGGCAACATTTATGATTGAAACTCATCTAGCTGATAGTCAGTTTGAAGAAATTTCTCCTCCATTTATTGTTAAAGATCATTCTTTATTTGGAACGGGCCAACTACCAAAATTTTCTGATGATCTTTTCCATACTACTGATGATAGATGGTTAATACCCACAGCAGAAGTTCCCCTTACTAATATTGTAAGTAACGAAATAATTAATAAGGATGTTTTACCACTTAGATTTGTTGCAAACACACCCTGTTTTAGATCTGAGGCAGGGGCTGCAGGGAGTGATACAAGGGGTATGATTAGGCAGCACCAATTTTCAAAAGTAGAAATGGTATTTATTACACACCCATCAAAATCAGAGAAAGAATTAGATTATTTAGTTTCATGTGCTGAAAAAATTCTTCAAAAATTAAACTTACATTACAGAGTAATGAAGTTGTGCTCAGGAGATGTTGGTTTTTCAGCAAAAAAAACATATGACCTAGAGGTATGGTTGCCAGGACAAAACTCTGGTGAGGGTACATATAGAGAAATATCATCATGTTCTAATTGTGGTGATTTCCAAGCGCGAAGGATGAATGCTAAGTTTAAAGATAAAGAGAGCAATGAAATTGATTTCTTGCATACTTTAAATGGCTCAGGCTTAGCGGTTGGTAGAACCATGATTGCAGTTTTAGAAAATTACCAACAGTCTGATGGATCAGTAATTATACCTGAAGTATTATTACCTTACATGAGAGGTTTAAAAAAAATTGAAGCTTGTAATTAAGATCTATGAAAAAAAAATTAAAAAATATCTTAATTACAAATGATGATGGTTATAATGCAGTTGGTTTAGGTATACTAAAAGAAATAGCGTATAAATTAACAGACGAAGTTTTTGTTGTTTCTCCAAAGATCAATCAATCAGCTAAATCCAAATCTATAACTATTCAGAAAGAAATAGACTTTGAACAATTGTCAGACTTTGTTTGGGTAATTAATGGAACACCTACAGACTGTATTGTTTTTGCTCTTAATCATTTGTTTAAAGAAAATATGCCAGAATTGATTTTAAGTGGAATTAATGCAGGCAGTAATATTGGAGATGAAGTCTCTTACTCAGGCACAGTTGCTGCTGCTTGGGAGGGAGCTGTAAGAGGTATAAACTCCTTTGCTCTAAGTCAATACGGTGGTTCAATTGATCCCAAGTCTTATGTAGTATCTCAAACTTACGGTCTAGAAATTGTTAGTAAATTAATTAATTTAGAAAGTAAATCAACTAAGTTTTATAATATTAATTTTCCTAATCAAATAATTCATAAAAATGTTGTTGATAATTCTCAATTCACACATTTAGCTTCACAAAAAAAGGGGGATGAATTAATCTTTAATTCTAAGAATAAATCTTTTAAGATTGGTCGTATGTTAAATGAAAGTTATTCATCATTAAATTCTGACTTAGAAATAATAAAAAACAAAAAAATTTCAATCAGTCCATTGTTAGTAAATTTAACAGATCAAGATTTTCTTAGTAAAAATTAGAATTTCCTATCATGTTATATGAAAACTCAATTCAAAAAGCTAACTTAATTATGAGTTTAAGGTCAATGGGTATTTCCTCTAAAGATGTACTCAACGCAATTGAAACTATTCCAAGAGAATTGTTTTTGCCATCTAACTTTCATTCTTATGCCTATGAAAATAACCCTCTACCAATTGGTTTTGAGCAAACGATAAGTCAGCCATATATTGTCGCTTTGATGACAGAGGCATTGAATTTAAAAGGAAATGAAATAATACTAGAAATTGGTACTGGTTCTGGTTATCAAACTTCAGTTTTATCTCTTTTGTCTAGAAGAGTTTATTCTATTGAGAGAATAAAGCCTCTGCTGGTGAATGCCTTATTATGTTTTAAGAAACTCAAACTCACAAATATTGTATCCAAGCATGATGACGGTTTTTTAGGTTGGCCTAAATTAGCCCCATTTGATCACCTAATTATAACATGTGCCATTAAAAAAATAGATGACAGATTATTAAATCAAATTAGGTATAATGGGATCTGTGTCGCGCCAGTAGTAACATCTTCAAATCAACAAAGATTAAAAAAAATAATTGTAAAAGATAAACGAGAGAGTGATATTTGGGAAGACCTTGGAGAGGTAAGTTTTGTGCCTTTAGTAAGTGATTATGATTGATTTATCTATAATTTTTAGTAATTTATTGTTTTAAAGGGTGCTTTTTTGATAAGAATATTATTTTTATTTTTTATAACTTTTTTAGTTGGTTGCCAAACTTCAAATTTATTTGAAGATGTTAAAAAAGATTTTGCTGTTGAAAAAAAGGTAACTGTTTTTGATAAGACAAATAACAAAAGGCAATTTCAGATACCTTTAAATGGTATGGTCTTAGTAAATAAAGATGAAACAATTTATAGTATAGCCAATAAATATAAGGTAGTACCAAAAGATATAATTAGTGATAACAACCTTATTGAACCTTATAATTTAAAAGAAAACCAAATACTCTTTTTAAGAAATAAAAACCTATACGTAATTCGTTCTGGTGATACTTTAGAGAAAATATCACTGAAATTTGCAGTCAATAAATCAGATATTATCAGCATGAATAAATTGTCTAAACCATATCAATTAAAAGTAGGAAATAAAATTTTAATTCCTCAAACAAAAGATTTCTCAGTTGTTGACTTAATTATCGATCAAAAAATTTATAAGAGTGAACCTACAATTTCTAATAATAATAGAAAAATTAATGCTAAAGTCTTAAATTCACCTAAATTTATATGGCCTTCGAAAGGTCAGATTGTTAAAAAATTTGGCGTTTTTGGAAAAGGACAACATTATGACGGAGTAGATATAAAAGCTTCCAATAACTCTCCAATATATTCTGTTTACGATGGTACTGTGGCTTTTACTGGTTCTGAAATAAAGAAATTTGGAAATCTTATTTTAATAAAACATAAGGATGGATGGTTAAGCGCTTATTCTAATGTTGGAAGGTTTAATGTAAAACAAGGTTCAATCATAAAAAAAGGTGAACTGATTGCCTATAGTTCAAATGATGTCAACTACTACCACTTTCAACTTAGACATAATAGGAACCCAGTAAATCCAGAAGAGTTTCTAAATTAATTAATTTTTATTTTATTTCTTCCGGCTAAGTCTTGTACAAATTGCCAGGCAACTCTTCCAGAACGCGCTCCTCTTGTAATTGACCACTCTAGAGCTTCAGATCTAATTACATCTTTGTTTGCTGGTATTTTAAATTCATTACAATATGCATAAATAATTTCTAAGAAAACTTCCTGAGACATATTATGAAATCCAATCCATATGCCAAATCTATCTGATAAAGAAACTTTTTCTTCGACTGACTCTGAAGGATTAATAGCCGTAGAACGTTCATTTTCCATCATATCTCTTGGCATTAGATGTCTTCTGTTTGACGTTGCATAGAATAAGACATTTTCTGGTTTTCCTTCTATACCTCCATCCAAAGCTGCTTTTAGGCTTTTATATGTATTTTCGCCTGCATCAAACGATAGATCATCACATAAAAGTAGAAATTTATAATCTTTATTCTGAGATAACAACGATAGTAATTCAGGAAGTTCAGATATATCTTCTCGATGGATTTCAACTAATTTAAGGTGCTTTGAATTTGTTTTTTCTAGTACCTCTGCATGCACAGCCTTCACAAGGGATGATTTTCCTGTGCCTCTTGCTCCCCATAATAGAGCGTTATTAGCAGGTAGATTTTGTTCGAAGTTATGTGTGTTGTTTAATAATATCTCTTTTTGATGATGTATTCCTTGAAGTAAAGAAAGAGGAATACGGTTTATTTGTTTTACAGGCCTAAGTAAACCTGTTTTTGAATCATATACAAATCCTTCACCTTGATCTAAATTATTTATTTTTTTTTCAGGAGGAGCAATTCTTTCAAGTGCATTTGCTATTCTTTCTAAAAACAATTCAGTACTTTTATTACTCATATTCGATACCCAAAAATGTAAAATTGTAATATATATAAATTTTAAATATTATCTATGGTCTTTATAAGTTTTTTTTTATATAACTTTCTTGATTAATTTTAGTTTTAGGAGTTTTTATGATTTCAAGTGCATTTGCTCAATCTGCTGCTGGTGGCGCTGGTGGTTTTTCACTTCAAGGTCTTCTTCCTTTTGTTTTAATATTCATAATATTTTATTTTTTGCTTATTAGACCTCAACAAAAGAGAGTTAAGCAACATAAACTAATGGTCGAAAGTTTAAAAAGAGGTAATAAAGTTCTTACAGCTGGTGGAATTCTTGGTGTTGTTACAAAAGCTGTTGACGGCTCAGAAACAATTAGTGTTGAGATCTCTCAGGGTGTTACAGTTGAATTAGCTAGACAAATGATATCTGAAGTAAGAGGAGAGGAAAAGGTCAAAAGCGTTGATAGTAAGCCAAAAGCAAAAGCTAAATCAAAAAAATAATTTTTATATTTAATTTTTCTTTTTCAGATCGTTTTCAATTATGAAAAATATATCCAAGATTAAAAGCTTGTTTATTCTTATTAGTGTGTTGATGGGTTTAGTTTATGCCATGCCCAATTTTATCAACTTTGGAAGTAAGAATGTTTCATATAGTTTTTTGCCAGGAAAAAAAATTAATCTAGGTTTAGATTTAAAGGGTGGTTCTTATCTTTTGCTTCAAGCCGACATGAAAATTGTTTTTGAAGAAAAGCTAGAAGGATTATTGTCAGATATTAGGTATTCTCTTAGAAAATCTAAAATTGGATATAAAAAACTAGTTGCTAAAAGTGGTGTTATTTCTTTTGAAAAGAGAGGTGATGTTTCTAATGATAAGATAAGATCTGTTATTCTTGGGTTAAATAAAAATTTATTGATAGAAAGTATAAATAATAAATTTTTTATAAAATTTTCTGATTTGGACAAACAAGAAATTACAAAAGCAACTATGACTCAGGCCATAGAAATTGTTCGAAGAAGAATTGACGAAACAGGCACTAATGAACCAAGCATCCAACAACAAGGTGCCGATAGAATTATTGTCCAATTACCAGGGCTTGATGATCCAAGTCGTATCAAAAAACTTCTGGGTAAAACAGCAAAACTTAATTTTCAGTTAGTTCATCCTTCCATAGCTTCTGACGATATTAAAAGAGGATCGAGCGCTCCTCCTGGTTATATTATATTAGAAGAAGATAAAAATCCTAGTAGACTTTATATGGTTAACAAACGGGTTATGGTATCGGGTGAAATGTTAAAAGATGCCAGTCCTACTTTTGATAGAAACAATAGCCCGTCAGTTTCTTTTCAATTATCACCTTTAGGAGGAAAGAAATTTGGAAGAGTAACTGGTCAAAATATTGGAAAACCTTTCGCAATAGTTTTAGATAATAAAGTAGTAAGTGCTCCTGTTATACAATCTCAAATTTTTTCATCTGGTCAAATTACTGGTTCATTTAGTGTGCAAGAAACAAATGATTTAGCGTTAGTATTAAGATCAGGAGCTCTTCCTGCTCCTATGATTATTTTAGAAGAACGTTCTGTTGGTCCAGGTCTTGGGAATGATTCTATTTCTGCTGGTAAAATAGCAAGTGTGGCAGGTTTAATTGCTGTAATGGTATTTATGATTGCCACTTACGGTATCTTAGGTGTTTTTGCAAATGTTGCCTTGTTTTGCAATATAATATTTATTTTGGCTTTATTAAGTCTTCTGCAAGCTACTTTAACACTTCCAGGTATAGCAGGTATTGTTTTGACTATGGGAATGGCTGTTGATGCAAATGTTCTTATTTTTGAAAGAATAAGAGAAGAATATAAGGCTGGACGCGAGTTTTTTGATGCTATCGAGTCTGGTTTTCAAAGAGCTATTTCAACTATTGTAGACGCTAATTTAACAACTTTATTTGCTGCACTAGCTTTGTTTTCTTTTGGAAGTGGACCTATTAAAGGTTTTTCTGTTACTTTAATGATAGGAATTTTAACATCAATGTTCACAGCAATTGTAATAACTAAATATCTTTTATTATACTATTCTAAAAAAAGAGATGTTAAAAATTTTATTTTTCAGGATTAATTATGAAATTATTAAGATTAATTCCATCAAGTACTAATATTGATTTTTTATCTATTAAGAAATTTGCATTTTTATTTTCTATTTTAATTATATCAGGAACTTTCATAAGCCTTTTTTTAAATAATCTCAATTATGGCATTGATTTTAAGGGAGGTATTTTGCTTGAGGTGAGGGCAAAAAATGTTGAAAAAAGTAATATAAATGAATTAAGACAAAAAGTTCTTACTTTAAATGCTGGTGAAATTTCTATCCAAAATTTTGGAAAGGAAGGAGATTTTTTAATCAGGATTCAAAAGCAAGATGGTGACCAAAAGCAACAAATTGCAATGATTGAAAAAGTTCAAGACCTTATAAACAGCGATTATTCTATTCGAAGATCTGAGTTTGTTGGACCAACGGTTGGAGATGAATTGAAAACTGCTGGAATATATGCAGTTTCTTTATCCTTGTTGGCTATAATGGTCTATATATGGTTTAGATTTGAATGGCAATTTTCTATTGCGGCTATCATAGCTTTAGTACATGACGTTATTAGTACGATAGGTCTGTTTTCAGTATTACAATTAGAGTTCAATTTAGCTACTATCGCTGCAATTTTAACAACTGCAGGATATTCCATAAATGATACAGTTGTTATTTTTGATAGAGTAAGAGAGAATTTGAGACGATATAAGTCAAAAGATCATTACTATATATATAACAAATCTATAAATGAAACGCTCTCAAGAACAGTCATTACTTCTGTCACAACATTAATAGCATTGTTTATCATTTTCTTCTTTGGTGGTGCAGTATTATCTGATTTTGCTTTAGCTATGATCTGGGGAGTATTAATAGGTACTTTCTCTTCTATATTTGTTGCAGTGTCAATTTTAACATTTTTTGATATTAACAAAGGTGAAAAAATTGAAGATCAGACTAACGTTCCTGAATATGAAAGAGATAACTAAAAAGTTATAGTTTGTATCCATTTTTCAAATGAATCTAATGCTATACTTGTTTGAATTTTCTTCTTGTCTCGACCCTTTAAATATTTTTTCTTATCATTTGAAGAATTAATATCGGGCATAAGTCCAAAATTTATATTCATTGGTTGAAAAGTGTTTTTATTAGCATTGGTAGTTATATGTTTTAGAAGGGCACCATGAGCGGTATTTTCTGGTGGTATATTAAAATTTCGTTTTTCAAAATCTGACGCAGCAATAAGACCACACATCAATCCAATAGCTGCTGATTCAACATAACCCTCAACACCTGTTATCTGACCAGCAAATAAAATATTTGGTGATGATTTTAAACGTAATTGGTTATCTAATAATAGTGGAGATTTAATAAAAGTATTTCTATGAAGCCCACCTAATCTGGCAAACTCAGCGTTTTCTAGGCCAGGGATTGTCTTAAAAACTTCCTTTTGGGCACCATGCTTCATTTTAGTCTGAAAACCTACTATGTTGTATAATGTTCCAGATTTATTATCTTGTCTTAATTGAACTATGGCATAAGGTTCTACTGATGAATGTGGATTAGTTAGACCAACAGGTTTCATTGGGCCATATCTTAGAGTTTCATCGCCTCTTCTAACTATTTCTTCTATGGGCATGCACCCATCAAAAAATGGAGTATCCTCAAAATCTTTGAATTCTATTTTAGGCGAATTTTTAATTTTATTAATAAATTCATAATATTCATCTTTTGATAAAGGGCAATTTATATAATCGTCACCGTCACCCTTATCGTACCTGGATTGTTTCCAAGCTATTTTCATGTCAATACTATCTTTATACACAATGGGCGCAATGGCATCATAAAAAGCTAATGAATTCTCAAAAGTTTTGTCTCTAATATTTTGGCTTAACTTGTTTGAAGTTAACGGACCAGTTGCAACAATGACAATTTCATTTTTAAATTTATCCAAGTTAGAAACTTCTTCGTTTATAATATTGATCTTTTTATTATCTTTAATTTTCTGATCTACTTGCTTCGAAAAATCATCTCTATCAACAGCCAAAGCAGAGCCAGCTGGTACTTTGTTTAAGTCAGCTGTTTTCATTATTAATGAATCAGCCATTCTTAATTCTTCATGAAGTAAACCAACGGCGTTATATTCCTTATCATCTGATCGAAATGAATTAGAACATACTAATTCGGCTAAATATTTAGTTTTATGAACTTCTGTTTTAATTTTTGGTCTCATCTCATAGAGGTCGACATTTATACCAAATTTAGTAATTTGGTACGCAGCCTCAGATCCTGCTAGCCCGCCTCCGATAACATTAATTTTGTTTGATGAACTCATTTATTTAATTACTAAGAATTTTTTTAAGAAATGTACCTGTGTGGCTCTCTTTAATTTTTGAAACTTCTTCTGGTGTTCCTTCAGCCACTACGTACCCACCTTTATCACCACCTTCAGGACCTAAGTCAATTATATGATCAGCTGTTTTGATGACATCAAGATTATGTTCAATAACAATCATCGTATTACCATTGTCCACAAGCTCTTGCATTACCTCCAGTAGTTTTTTTATATCATGGAAATGTAAGCCAGTCGTGGGTTCGTCTAGAATATAAATTGTTCTACCTGTACCTTTTCTAGATAACTCTTTCGCTAATTTAATTCTCTGTGCTTCTCCGCCTGAGAGTGTTGTCGATCTTTGACCAATTTTAATATAGCCTAAACCTACTCTTTCTAAAGTTTCTAATTTTTCATTAATTAGAGGGACTGCTTTAAATAATTCAGCACCTTCAGATACGGTCATATCTAAAACGTCTGAAATAGAAAAATCTTTCCATTTAACCTCTAATGTTTCTCGATTGTATCTTTTACCTTTACATTGATCGCATTGAACATACACATCAGGAAGAAAATGCATTTCTATTTTTATTACTCCATCTCCCTGACATGCTTCGCATCTGCCTCCTTTGACATTAAAAGAAAAACGACCTGGTAGATATCCTCGAGCCTTAGCCTCAGGTAACCCAGCGAACCAATCTCTAATATGATTAAATGCACCAGTGTAAGTGGCAGGGTTAGATCTAGGGGTTCGGCCAATTGGAGACTGATCAATATCAATTATTTTATCAATTTGTGAAATTCCATTAATAGATTTGTATGGCGCAGGCATAGAACTATTGCCGTTTAATATTTTAGAAAGGCTTTTTTGGAGTGTCTGGATTACAAGTGTTGATTTTCCTCCGCCTGAAACTCCAGTAACACATGTTAGTATACCAAGGGGAAACTCAACATCAACGTTCTGTAAGTTATTTCCGGATGCACCTCTAATAATTATATGTTTGTTAGGGTTAATCTTTCGTCGCTTTTTAGGAATTGGGATAGATTTAATTCCTGATAAATAATTCCCAGTAATACTTTTGGTATTATTTTTTATTTCTTCTGGTGTGCCTTGAGCAATAATTTTACCACCATTGATACCAGCATTTGGACCAATATCTATAACATGATCAGCTATTAATATAGCTTCTTCATCATGCTCTACAACAATGACTGTGTTACCGAGATCTCTTAACTTTTGTAGCGTGTGTAAAAGCCTTTCATTATCTCTTTGATGTAAACCAATACTTGGTTCATCAAGGACGTACAATACTCCTGATAAACCAGAACCTATTTGACTTGCTAACCTTATTCTTTGGCTTTCGCCGCCTGATAATGTACCACTATTCCTCGAAATTGATAAATATGAAAGCCCAACACTAGTTAAAAAACCAAGTCTATCATTGATTTCTTTAAGAACTTGTTTAGAAATTTCTAATTCTTGTTTATTAAGTATTTTATTTAAGTTTAAAAACCAATCTCTAGCTTCTTCGATTGTTAATTTTGATACTTCTGCAATATCTTTTTTGTTTATTTTAACTGCTAGAGTTTCAAGTTTTAGTCTTTTGCCATTACATTTTTCACAATCTTTGTCTGATTGAAATCTTCCAAGCTCCTCTTTAACCCATTTACTTTCGGTTTCCTTTAATCTTCTAGTTAAATTAGGTATTATTCCTTCGAATGCTTTATTAGTTCTAAATACTCTTGTTCCATCATTATAAACTATTTCAATTTTTTCATCACCTGAGCCATATAATAATTTTTCCTTTACTTCGTCTGAGATGTCTGAAAATTTGTCATCTATATCAAATTTATAATGTTTTCCTAATGACTGAAGAGTTTGAATATATAATTTACTAGTATTAACAGCCCAAGGTGCAATGGCCCCATCCCTAAAGGTTAAATTTTCGTCAGGAACTATTAATTTAAGATCAAAAGCAACAGCATTACCTAACCCATCACATTTATCACATGCACCAGCAGGATTGTTAAAAGAGAAAATTCGAGGCTCAATTTCATCAATAGTGAAGCCACTTTCTGGACAAGAAAAGTTTGAAGAGTAAACTTCTTTCTTGTTAGTCTCAGTTTCTAAGGTGTAAAGAAGGCCTTCTGATAATTGTAAGGCAATCTCAATTGAGTCTGCAAGTCTTTGAAGTAAATCTTTGTCTTCTTGTTCGCTTGATTTTTTTATAACTAATCTGTCAACAACAACTTCGATATCATGTTTTTTATATCTATCCAGGGTTGGCAAATCTTCTATATCATAAAATTCATTATTTATGCGTAATCTTTGAAAACCTTTTTTTCTTAAATCTATAAACTCTTTTCTATATTCTCCTTTTCTACCTCTAACAATTGGAGCTAGAAGATAAATTTTAGTATTATCTTTTTTATTAAATATTTTATCAACCATTTGACTAACAGTTTGACTTTCTATTGGGAGACCTGTTGCTGGAGAGTAAGGAATGCCAACTCTAGCCCATAACAGTCTCATATAGTCATAAATTTCTGTTACTGTTCCAACGGTAGATCGAGGATTTTTGTTAGTTGATTTTTGTTCAATTGAAATAGCAGGAGATAGACCTTCAATCGATTCAACATCTGGTTTTTGCATCATTTGAAGAAACTGGCGAGCGTATGCTGAGAGTGATTCAACATATCTTCTTTGGCCTTCTGCGTATATTGTGTCAAATGCAAGTGAGCTTTTACCAGACCCTGAGACACCAGTCATAACAATTAATTTGTTTTTAGGAATATCAATATCTACGTTTTGTAAGTTATGTTCATTAGCTCCTCGAACTTTAAGAAACTGATTTGGTTCAGGCATTTGAGACATATTTAAGAATATCCTTGTAAAACAAAATTAAACTTTCCATTTAGTTAACTTTGATCACTTAAAAGTCAATCAAAAAGATTAATTTATTGTTTTTTTTAGCATAATGCTGTTTTATTATAGGTTATGTAAATATGGGAGTTTTTAAATGAGTGGAAGCGTCAACAAAGTCACTTTAGTCGGTAATTTAGGCCGTGATCCAGAAATAAGAGCTATGCAAAATGGGGATAAAATAGTTCAACTAAGTGTTGCCACATCAGATAGATGGAAAGATAAAAATTCTGGTGAACAAAGAGAACGCACAGAATGGCATAGAGTAGTGATTTTTAATGATGCTTTGGGTAGAATTGCTGAGCAGTATCTAAAAAAGGGAAGTACTGTTTATTTAGAAGGTCAACTTCAAACAAGAAAATGGACTGACCAACAATCAGGTCAAGAAAAGTATACTACTGAGGTAGTTCTTCAAAGATATAAAGGTGAATTAACACTTTTAGGTTCTAGACCAGAAAATCAGGTTGAAAATCAGTATAATAATACTCAGATAGATCAAACAGAACAAATAAGTGAGCCTAATATAGCTTCAGATTTAGATGATGAAATACCATTCTAATACTTAATAGAATAAAATACTATATATGTTGTTATGTTTATGAAAAACATATACAATATTTAGTATAAAATTGTTGCTTATTGTTAAGTTGGACTGGAGTTTTTTTTGTCAGAAGAAAATGATAAACCTTTAGGTCATTCTTTAATTTCTATCACTGATGAAATGAAGAAATCTTACTTGGATTACGCTATGAGTGTGATTGTCTCACGAGCGTTACCAGACGTAAGAGATGGTTTGAAGCCTGTCCATAGAAGAATTTTATATGCTATGATTGAAGGAGGCTATGACTGGTCTAAACCTTATAGAAAGTCAGCAAGAGTTGTTGGTGATGTGATGGGTAATTATCATCCTCATGGTGATACTGCTATCTATGATTCAATGGTTAGGATGGCGCAGGATTTTTCAATGAGATTAATGCTTGTTGATGGGCAAGGTAATTTTGGTTCTGTAGATGGTGATCCACCAGCGGCAATGAGATATACAGAATCTAGGCTCGCCAGGTCATCAGAAAGTTTGTTAAGAGATATAGATAAAGATACTATTGATTACATTCCAAATTATGATGAATCCCAATTAGAACCATCTGTTTTACCAGCAGAATTTCCTAATATGCTTGTAAATGGTGCTGGTGGAATAGCGGTTGGGATGGCAACAAACATTCCCCCACATAATCCTGGAGAAGTTATAAAAGCATGTAAAGCCTTAATAGATAATCCTGATCTAACTTTAGAAGAGATAATGGATATTATTCCAGGTCCAGACTTCCCAACTGCAGGATTAATAATGGGAAGAGGCGGTATTAGAGAGGCCTTTAAAACCGGTCGAGGTAGTATAATAATGCGATCAAGAGCAGAAATTATACAGTTTGGAAAAAACTCAGATCGAGAAATGATTTTGATCACTGAAATTCCATTTCAGGTTAATAAAGCACTTGTCTTAGAAAAAATTGGTGAATTAATTCGGGATAAAACCATTGAAGGTATCTCTGATTTACGGGACGAGTCTGATAGAAATGGAATGAGAATTGTCATTGAGATAAAAAGAGATATCCAAGCTGATGTTGTGCTTAACCAATTATGGCGTCATACAAGGTTGCAAACAAGTTTTCCTGTAAATATGCTAGCTTTAGACAAAGGACAGCCAAAACAAATGGGCTTGATAGAGATATTACAAGCATTTATAAGTTTTAGGTTTGAGGTAGTAACACGAAGAACTAAATTTCTTTTGAATAAAGCTCGTAATCGTGCACATATTTTAGCAGGTTTAATGGTTGCTATCACTAGTATTGATGAGATAATTGAATTAATTAAATCTTCTCCTGATCCTGATACAGCAAGAAATCAACTTTGTGCTAAAGCATGGCCAGCTAAAGAGGTTGAGGAATTCATAAAACTAATAGATGATCCAAACCATCAAATTGTTGATAATAATTATAAATTATCCATCACTCAAGCCAAGGCTATTTTAGAGTTAAGGCTACAGAGACTAACTGGAATGGAAATAAATAAGTTAGAAAAAGAAACTCAAGAATTATCTGAACAAATAAATGAATATTTAATAATTTTATCAGACAAAACGAAGCTTACTCAACAAATACAAATTGAGCTTGATGAAGTTTTAAAAAGGATAGACGATCCTAGGCGAACAGAAATTAATGATAGTGCTGTAGATCATGATGATGAAGACCTTATCCAAAAAGAGGATATGGTAGTCACTGTTAGTCATAGAGGGTATATTAAAAGAGTTTCACTATCTACCTATAGGGCTCAAAGAAGAGGGGGTAAAGGTAGAGCTGGGATGAAAATGAGAGATGAAGATACAGTTACTTCACTCTTTGTTACAAATACTCATACTCCAATTTTGTTTTTTACTTCATCTGGCATGGTTTACCAATTGAAGTGTTATAAATTACCAGAATCTGCTCCACAAGCACTTGGTAAGCCTATGATTAATTTACTTCCTATTAATCAAGATGAAAATATTCATACGATTATGCCAATGCCTGAAGATGAAGCTAGTTGGTCAGATTTGCAAATCATATTTGCCACTAAAAATGGGAATATTAGAAGAAACCAATTAAGTGATTTCACTAATATTAGACAGAATGGTAAAATTGCCATGAAACTTAATGAAACAGATGAACTTGTTTCTGTCCTTCCTTGTAGTGATAAAGATAACATACTTCTAGCAACCAGGTTAGGTAAAGCTATTAGGTTTGATGTAAATGATGTAAGAGTTTTTGTTGGCAGAGGGTCTTCAGGGGTCAGGGGAGTTAGGCTTAAACCAAAAGATACTGTGGTTTCAATGTCTCTAATTCCAGATGCAAATGAAAAATATGTTTTATCCGTAACAGAAAATGGCTTTGGTAAAAGGACACCTGTAGATGATTACAGAAAGACTAACAGAGGTGGTCAAGGAGTAGCTAATATTGAATGTTCAGCTAGAAATGGTCCTGTTGTTGCATCATATGTTGCTTCTGAGAATGATCAGATAATGTTAGTAACGAATTCTGGTAAATTAATTAGAATACGTGTTAATGGTGGAGAAGGTGACACAATTAGAGTTGCTGGTAGAAAAACCCAAGGTGTTAGGCTCTTTGATGTTGATGAAGGAGAAAAGGTGGTTTCAGTAGCATTATTAAATGAAAATGATGATGAAGCCGATGATGATGATGAGATGAATGATACTAATGATGAAAATTAATTATTTACAGAGTTTTTTTTGAAAAGAATAGCACTTTATCCTGGAACATTTGATCCAGTAACTAATGGTCACATAGATATTATGTATAGAGCAAGTTCTTTATGCGATACATTAATAGTTGGTGTTGCAGAAAATATTGGTAAAAACCCATTTTTTAGTGTTTCAGAAAGAAAATCATTAATTGAAGGTGCTATAAAAAATAAAAGTAAAGCTCCAAATAGACATTTAGGAGAAATTATAATCAAAAGTTTTGATAACTTACTTATAGATTTTGCACGCTCTAACTCAGTAACAATGATTATAAGAGGTCTAAGGGCTGTCTCTGATTTTGATTATGAATTTCAAATGGCAGGAATGAATGCAAGATTAGCTAACGAAATTGAGACAGTTTTTTTGACAGCCTCTGAAAGTAATCAATTTGTTGCATCTCGTTTTGTAAAAGAAATAGCTTTGCTAGGTGGGGATATTTCTTCTTTTGTCCCTGTAAATGTTAAAGAAGCTATTGAAAATAAAAAAAATACTAATTATTAAACTTAAAACTTGATTATAAACTAATTATAAAATAGTTTCTTTTTTGTCTTAGGGCGCGTAGCTCAGTTGGTAGAGCAATTGACTTTTAATCAATGGGTCACAGGTTCGAATCCTGTCGCGCTCACCACTTTTCCTCTAATGAATTGTGGTGTAAAATATAACTTTATACTTCCAACATTAAATTTAAATAATATTTGCAATAAGTTTCTGTACTGAGTTTACATTATGAATAGGTACATGCTTGTCTGCATATTTTAATATAGTTTTGATACTTTCAACTTTCGGCTCAAACTTTTTGTATCTTAATAAAGGATTAAGCCAAATAATGTTTTGAGAGAAAAGGGATAACCTTTCAAATTCAAAGTCTAGATTTTTTTTATCTTCTCTTTCTAATCCATCAGTTATTAATAATAATTTTTGATTTTGAGTTAAAATTCTTCTAGACCAATTCAAATTAAAATCCTTGATTGAACTTGTTATTTTAGTTCCAGCAGCCCAATCATTAACAGACTTTCCAACTTTATCTAATGAAAAATCTACATCTTTATTTTTTAAAAATTGGGTAATTCGTGTAAGTTTTGTACCAAATGTAAAAATTTCTACATTTTTAAATTCTTGAATTAAAATGTGACTTAAAAATAACATTATTCTACTATAACTTTCCATTGATCCAGATATATCTATCAAAATTACAAGAGGTTTAAATTTCTTAATTTTTTCTTTAAAAGCTAATTGGATTATACCATTATTTCTTACACTTTTCTTAATGGTATATTTAGTATAAATTTTAGAACTCTTCTCTTTTCTTTCCCACCTTCTTGAGATTTGTGTTTTTGTTCTAATTAAGATTTTTTTAATTTCTTTTTCAGCTTGGTGTATTTCATCTAAAGACATCATCTCAAAATCTTTTGAATTTAAAGCAGATTTGTTTGACCAAGACATTTGCGCATCGAAAATAATTTCATCTTTTTTATCATTTTCTATATTCTTATTCTTTTTTTGAAAATTATCGCTTATTCTTTTTAATTGTTTTTTGTTGCTTGCTGGTGCTTTTTGAGTTCCAATTTGTGGTAATAACAAATTAAACATTTGTTGAAGAATTTTAGGATTTTGCCAAAATAAATAAAAACATTGATCAAAAATTTCTGTGTCTTCTTTTTTATTTATTAAGTTTGAATGTAATGCCCAATAGAATTCATTACGGTTTCCTATATTAAGAGTTTTTATAGAATTTAAAGCATCAATTGAGGACTGGCTTCCTATTTTTACGCCTGATTTTCTTAACAACCTAATAAATCGTAAAAAATTTTCTAATAATTTATTTTTATCATCCATAATTTAAATTTGAGAATTGTTGAAATTTTTTATTTTCTATTAATAAGTGATATTTCAGCTTGGATTGTTGCTAGTATTTTGGATGCTTCGCTATCCTTGAGTTTTTTTATATCATCTTGATTTTTTAGTAATGTTCCTATTGTTGACTCTAAAACTTCAGGGTTTATTGAAATATAATTAAGTTCTACAATAGCTTGAGCCCAATCTAATGTTTCTGCAATTCCAGGTTGCTTGAAAAGTTCAAGTTTTCTAATTTCTTTTACAAAATGAATTATAGATTTAGATAAGTCTTCATTTATTTTTGGAACTCTAGATTTTAGAATTTTAAATTCTTGATCAACATCAGGATAATCCACAAAATGATATAAGCACCTCCTTTTAAGAGCATCATGAATTTCCCTTGTTCTATTAGAAGTGATTATTACAATAGGAGGTTCTTTTGCTTTTATTGTTCCAATTTCAGGAATAGTTATCTGCCAATCAGATAACAGTTCTAAAAGGAAAGCTTCAAATGGTGGATCGGCTCTGTCAATTTCATCAATTAGTAAAATTGGAAAATCTTCTTGTTTTTCAGCTGTTATAGATTGAAGCAAAGGTCTTTTTTGAAGATATTTTTGTGAATAAATATTTTCTGTATCACCTTTTTGAATTGATATCATTTGTGCAGCAAAATTCCATTCATAAGCTGCAGAGGACATATCTAAGCCTTCATAACATTGTAAACGAATTAGAGGTTTGTTAAATATTTTGGAAAGAGATTTTGCTAGATCAGTTTTACCTACACCTGCTTCACCTTCAAGTAGAAGAGGTTTATTTAATTTAAGCATTAAATATATAGAAGTGCTTAATCCAATGTTAGATACATAGCCAATTTCAGAGAGGTTTTTTGTAATTGTATCTATATTTTTTATTTGGTTGATATCTTTCATGTCTTTATCCAAAACTTTTAATTACCTTGTTAATGAAAAAATGTTAGCAATTTATATTTTTTTTTTTTTTCTGCATTATTTTAGCATGTTTGAAAATTTATGAATAATTTAATTTTTTTAGTGTCACTGTTACCAAATTTACCATTAGGGGGGAGTTGAATGGAAATATCTTTAACAATAAATGGAAAAGAGGTTAAAGCTGATATTAAAGCAAATACTTTACTATCAACTTTTATTAGAGAACACCTTAATCTAACTGGAACACACATAGGTTGTGATACTTCACAATGTGGTGCGTGTGCCATTCATTTAAATGGAGATGCTGTAAAATCTTGTGCTGTTTTAGCAGCGCAAGCAGATGGAGCAGTAATAACAACAATTGAAGGTATTGCTAATGGTGACGAATTACATCCAATGCAACAGGCGTTTCATGAAAACCATGGTCTGCAATGTGGGTATTGCACACCAGGAATGGTTATGAGTTCAATAAAGTTAGTTGAAAACAACCCTAATATCTCTGAAGAAGAAATTCGTAAAGGGTTAGAAGGTAATATCTGTAGATGTACAGGTTACCACAATATAGTTAAATCAATAAAACAAGCTGCAACAGTGATGGGAGGATAAGATTATGCCAGACGGAGGATCAACAGGAATAGGCGCATCAGTAAAAAGAAAAGAAGATTACAGGTTTTTAGTAGGCGAGGGTAACTATACTGACGATATTAATAGACCAAACCAAACATATACTTATATGCTAAGATCTAGTTCTGCTCATGCTAAATTTTCATTAGATACAACTAAAGCATCAACCGCGAAGGGGGTTGTGAAAATATTTGTTGGAACAGATATGGAAGTAGGAAGCATTCCATGTGGCTGGCAAGTAGATTCAAAAGATGGAACTCCAATGAGGGAACCAGCTCATCCCCCAATAGCAAAAGATAAGGTAAGGTATGTTGGTGAAATTATAGCAGTTGTTATTGCAGAAACCCTTGAAGATGCCAAAAATGCTTCAGAATTAATAGATGTTAAGTACGATGATATCCCTGTAATTATTGATATGCAGGACGCATTGGATAATTCAAAAGGTTTAGTTCATGACGAAATTGAAAGTAATGTTTGTTATGATTGGGAAATAGGAGATAGTGAGGCTGTTGATAAGGCAATATCTGAAGCTGCTCATATAACAACTCTTGATATTAGAAATAACAGATTAATTCCCAATGCTATGGAAACTAGATCTGCCATAGGTGACTATGAACATTCAACAGGTCAATATACATTATACACAACAAGTCAAAACCCGCACGTAATAAGACTGTTAATGGGAGCTTTTGTGCTTGGTTTGCCAGAGCATAAATTGAGAGTGATTGCGCCTGATGTTGGTGGAGGTTTTGGCTCTAAGATTTTTCATTATGCAGAAGAATCAATCGTAACTTGGGCTTCTAACAAAATTAGAAGACCGGTAAAATGGACATCTGATAGGTCTGAGGCTTTTATTTCTGATGCACATGGTAGAGATCATGTTACATCAGTTAAATTGGCTTTAGATAAAGATGGAAAGTTTTTAGCTTTAAAAGTAGACACTTTAGCAAATATGGGTGCATATTTATCAACTTTTGCCTCAAGTGTTCCTACTTATTTGTATGCAACACTTCTTGCTGGTACCTATACTACACCAGCAATACATTGTAATGTTAAATCAATTTTTACAAATACTGTTCCTGTTGATGCATATAGGGGAGCTGGAAGACCAGAGGCAACTTATCTTATAGAAAGAATTGTTGATAAGGCAGCAAGAGAGATGGGAATAAGTCAAGTTGAAATTAGACGTAAAAACTTTATTCCTGTTGACGCTTTCCCTTATCAAACACCAGTTGCGTTGCAGTATGATAGTGGAAACTATAATGCTACTCTTGATGCTGCTCTCAAAAAGGCTGATTATGAAGGTTTTGCCTCTAGAAAAGCTGAATCTGCTAAAAGGGGTATGTTAAGAGGAATAGGTTTTTCAACATATCTTGAAGCTTGTGGAATAGCGCCTTCAGCTGTTGTAGGTTCTCTTGGCGCTAGAGCTGGTTTATTTGAGTGTGCTGAGGTTAGAGTTCATCCAACTGGTTCTGTGACCGTATTTACTGGCTCACATAGCCATGGTCAAGGCCATGAAACTACTTTTGCTCAATTGGTTAGTGAAAAATTAGGTATTTCTACAGATATGGTTGAAATAAGCCATGGAGATACTAATAATATACCATTTGGAATGGGCACTTATGGATCTCGATCTTTAGCTGTAGGTGGTGAAGCGATTGTAAAGGCTATGGACAAGGTTATTGCCAAAGCTAAAAAGATTGCAGCACATATAATGGAAGCTTCAGCTGATGATATTGAATTAAATAATGGCAATTTTGAAATTGCTGGAACTGACAAATCAATGTCTTTAGCTGATATATCATTGGCAGCTTATGTGCCTCATAACTATCCTCATGAAGAACTTGAGCCGGGATTAGATGAAAAAGCTTTTTATGATCCTCTTAATTTTACTTATCCAGGAGGTTGTCATATTTGTGAAGTAGAAATTAATCCAAATACTGGTGAAGTTAAAGTTGAAGGTATGACTGCAGTAGATGATGTAGGAAAAGTTATTAATCCAATGATTGTTGAGGGGCAAATTCATGGCGGTTTGGCCCAAGGAATTGGTCAGGCTCTTCTTGAAAATGCAGCTTACGACAGCAATGGACAGCTTCTTTCAGGATCTTATATGGATTACACAATGCCACGTGCAGATAATTTTGTGGATTTCAAAGTAGGTAATGAAGTTACACTTTGTACTCATAATTCTCTTGGCGTAAAAGGTTGTGGTGAAGTTGGCGCAATAGGTTCTCCGCCTGCTGTTATCAATGCAGTTGTTGATGCTTTATCAGAACTTGGTGTCGATGATATTTCAATGCCTGCCACTTCTGAGAAGGTTTGGAATGCTATAAATCAAGCCAAAAATAATAAATAGGGGAGGAAGTCATGTATGATTTACAATACTCAAAGCCATCAAGTATAAATGACGCAGTTTCTGAAATTAAAAAATCTTCAGATGCTAAATTTTTAGCTGGTGGTATGACTTTGATACCAACATTAAAAGCTAGATTGTCATCTGCTGATATATTGGTTGATCTAAAAGGTTCAAACTTGAGCAATATATCAGTCTCAAGTTCTGAAATTACGATTGGATCAATGACCCGTCACTGTGATGTTGCTTCATCAAAGGATGTTAAGACTTCTTTGCCTGCATTAGCTAAGCTTGCAGGAGGAATAGGCGACCATATGGTTAGAAGTTGTGGTACAATTGGTGGTTCTATAGCCAATAATGATCCTGCTGCTTGTTATCCATCTGCGGTATTGGCATTAGGCGCAACTGTAATAACAAATGAGAGATCTATTTCAGCTGAAGATTTTTTTGTTGGAATGTTTGAGACAGCTTTGAATGAGAATGAAATTATAACTGAAGTAAAATTTCCTATTCCAGAAAAAGCTTCTTATATTAAATTTCCTAATCCAGCTTCTAGATATGCTATGGTTGGTGTTTTTATGGCAAAGAATGCGAACGGCATATCTGTAGCTGTAACGGGTGCTGGTGAAAATGGTGTTTTTAGATGTAGTGAAATTGAAAATATTTTAAATTCAAATTTTTCAATTGAATCAATTGAAAATATTGATATTTCTCCTGATGGTTTGAATAGTGATATTCATGCCAGTGCAGCATATAGGGCTAACTTGATTAAAGAAATGGCAAAAAGAGCTGTTTTAGAGATGGTCTAGATCTATAATATAACTTAGTAAATAACTATAAAATTAAACCATCATTACAAAATAATGATGGTTTATTTATTAATTAATTCAGATACTTATTACAAATCTTTTATATTAAAGTTTTAATATTTCCTGTTCAAAAAAATTATTCTTATTTTATTGGCTCATTACAAAACCACCGTTGGGGGAGATTGTCTGACCAGTTACAAATTTAGATTCGTCTGAACCTAAATAAACCGCAGCCCAAGCAATATCTTCAACATCTCCAAATCTTTTCATAGGTGTTGCAGACATAACAATTTTTTTAACATCCCCAAGGTGAGTTGTCATTTCAGTATCTATATATCCTGGTGCAATTGCGTTAACTCGAATATTTCTAGATGCAAGTTCTCTTGCAGTTGCTCTTGTAAAACCTAATATGCCTGCTTTCGCAGCTGAATAATGTGGAGAGGATGGCCCACCAGTAGTTCCCAACACTGAGCCCATATTAATTATAGACCCACTTTCCTGATTATTCATAATCTTTAGTGCTTCTCGTGTACAAAAAAAAGTACCATTTAAATGAATTCCAATCATTTTATGCCAGTCTTCATCATTTAGATTAACTGTGACATCAAAGTGACTTTTTATTTTTCCAGTCTCAGAAAATTCCTTACTTTGATGGTTATTTACTTTTATTCTCTCATCAAGCAAATTTTGTTTGTTTTCAAATCCATTTATTCCAGCATTATTAACTAATATATCTAATCGATTGAACTCTGATTTTATCTTTGAAAAAGTTTCTTCAACATTTTTTGAATTGGATACATCAACGTAATAAGCTTTACCGCCTAATTCATTAGCCATTTTATTTGCAAGATCAGTATTAATATCACATAAAATAATTTTTGCGCCTTCATTCGAGAAATGTTTAGCTATGGATGCTCCCAGACCTCTTGCGCCACCAGTAATAAGAGCAACTTTTCCTTTTAATCTTTCCATATTTAATCTCAACATATTTTAAATATAAAATAAAGTTTTATGTCAGTTGTTGCTATTTACAATTTAGAAATATATTTTATGTTAATGATAGATAATCAAAGTGCGACAAACAGCAAGTATTTTGAAGATTTTGCTGTTGGAGATAAATATTTAATACCATCTAGAACTCAAACGAGTTCAATATTTTCAATGTTCCAGGCTGCTTCAGGTGATAATGATCCTATTCATTATGACAAAGAATTTTGTAAAAAAAAAGGTCATCCAGATATGCTTGCCCATGGTTTGCAAGTATTAATTCAAACAGCAGCTGGTGCTGGGTCA
Organism: Candidatus Marisalimonas marina; assembly: GCA_038131365.1. GTDB lineage: Bacteria > Pseudomonadota > Alphaproteobacteria > Puniceispirillales > Marisalimonadaceae > Marisalimonas > Marisalimonas marina. The sequence goes on from JAYPPH010000003.1 coordinate 120,559, forward strand.
TTTCCGTCAGAAGTCAGAGATAGTCTTGTTGGTTTAATCGAGGTTTCTGGTAAAATGCTTAAACCAGTTTATAGAGAAGATACTTTATACCCAGAGCTCGTTGTATCTAAACTTATACCCCAAAACACAACTGGAATTTTGGAAATGAGGGCAACAGTAAAAAATCAAAAAAATATATTAGTTTTTGAAGGCTCTCATAAATATTTAATTAAAATGAAAAAAAAGATTGATACTTAACTTTCATTTCTTAAAGAAGGAAGTCCAACACCTGTAGCTTCAAAGCCTCCATCTATAGCCAATACTTGACCTGTAATGTAAGACGCTTTATCGGAAGCTAAAAAATATATACCGTTGGCAATTTCTTTTTCTGTGCCATATCTATTAAGCGGTATTGCATCATGATAAGCTTCAATTATATCTTGTGTATGAACTGCCATTGCAAGTTTAGTTTTGACTGGACCAGGAGCTATACAGTTGACCCTTATACCAAACTCTCCTAATTCAGCAGCTTGCTGCCTTGTTAATTGAATTACAGCTGCCTTAGATGTTCCATAAGCCACTCTTAATGTAGAAGCACGTAAGCCAGAAATTGATGAAATATTAACTATATTTCCTTTTGTTTTTTTTAAATTCGAAATAGCCTTTTGTGAACAAAGAAATACACCATTTAGATTAGTTCTCATAACTTCGTCCCATCTCTTGAAATTGGTTTCTTCAATTGGACCAAAATCAGCTATTCCAGCATTGTTTACCAAAACATCTACTCGGTTATGCCAATCTAATATTTCACTATACATTTTATCTAAATGATCATTGTCAGAAATATCGTAACAAAATTTTTTAATATCTTTATTTTTAAAAGATAAATTATCAATTTCTTTCTTGTCTTTATCAACTATTGCAACTTTATACCCATGTTCTTCGAATAGAAAGGCAGTTGCTAATCCAATTCCTCTTGCGGCACCTGTAATAATAGCTAATTTTTTGTCTTTTTCATTCATTTTTGTATTATTTTCCAAGAAATTTAATTAGTCATTTCAAATCATTTATTGGATTTGATGGCCTTTTTTCAAGTTCCGATTTCCATCTTAAGGCATGCTTATATTCTTCAAGATCTATTTTAAGAATTTTTGATAAATTAAACATAAAATGACCTGTTATGTCCGCTATTGAAAATTTATCACCTGTTATAAACTTATTTTCAGACAAATGAGGATCAATTCTGTCTAGTAAAACTTTAAACATTTCAATACCTCGGGTTACTATTTCTGGTAATTGGCTGATTTCATTCCTTGTCCCAGCAATAACTCTTCCTTTAAAAAAAGAGCTTTTGTTTCTAAGTGAGTAAACTAATGGTAAAAAACCATCCATTTCAATTCTTCTGTTCCACATATCTACTATCGCTCTTTCTTTAGCATTGGTTCCAAATAGAGCTGGACTTGGGTATTTTTCTTCTAAATAACGACAAATTGAAATTGTTTCAGTAATTATAGTTCCGTCTTCTAATTCTAAAAAAGGAATACAGTTAAATGGGTTCATAGAATTAAAGGGTTCTTTAAATAATTCACCTTCCCGAAGATTTACTTGAATTGTATCTATTTTTATATTTTTCTCTTTTAAAAACATTTCTACACGAAGCGCGTTGGGTGCTGGTGTAAAACTATATAATTTCATTAAAAATTCTCCTGCTATTTCCAAAATTTAATTATTGAAAAGATTTAATTCTTAATTCTATAACCAGTTTTAAAAATATACCCAATAATTCCTATGCAGATAAAGGTAAATGATAATATAAAAATAATACTTGTAATTATTGGTACATCACCGATACCAAAAAAAGCCCACCTAAAACCAGAAATAAGATATACGATAGGGTTTAATAAGGCAAAGTTTTGCCAAAATTCTGGTAACATTTCAATAGTATAAAAGCTTCCACCCAAAAAGACTAAAGGAGTTATAATAAGCATAGGTACTATGTTAAGTTGTTCAAAATTATCTGAAACAATACCGATAATAAATCCAAGTAAACTAAATGTTAAACAGGTTATAAGTAGAAAAAATACCATAAAAAGAGGGTATTTTATATCTATGTCAACAAAGAGATATGAAGTAGCTAATATAATTAGTCCGATAGAAAATGCCTTAGTTGTAGCTGCACCTACATAACCAATTACTATTTCCACGAAAGACAATGGAGCAGATAAGAGCTCATATGTAGTCCCAATAAATTTTGGAAAATATATACCAAATGAAGCATTGTTCACACTTTGCATTTGTACAGTTAACATAATAAGTCCTGGGACAATAAATTCTCCATATGAAACATTGCTAATATTTTCCATTCTAGAGCCAATGGCTGCACCAAAAACAATAAAATACAGCATGGTTGATAAAACAGGAGAAACAAGACTTTGGATTAAAGTTCTTAAAGATCTATTCATTTCATAAATATAGATAGCTCTTATTCCTCTAAGGTTCATACTTTTAATCCTTAATAATTTTCACGAAGATTTCTTCTAATGATGTTTCTTCAGTTTGTATATCAAACAAGTTGATTCCGATTTCATTCATATCAGATAGAAGGGAGGTAATACCTGTTTTCTCATTACTTGTATTATAAAAATAATGAAAAGAATTACCATTATCGATTAATTTTAAATTATATTTCTCCAGTTTTTTTGGTATTTGTTTAAGTGTTTTTTTAAGTTTAACTTTTAAGGTTTTGACACTCATCCTTTTGATTAGTTTACTTTTTTCTTCAACAAGTAATAATTCTCCCTTGTTTATTATACCTATTCTGTCAGCAATCATTTCAGCTTCTTCAATATAATGAGTAGTTAAAATTATAGTTACACCATCATCCTTAAGCTCTTTAATTATATTCCACATATCCTTTCTAAGCTCAACATCAACACCTGCGGTAGGCTCATCTAAGAATAAAATTTGTGGATTGTGACTTAAGGCTTTGGCAATCATTACTCTTCGTTTCATGCCACCAGAAAGAGATTTAATAATATTATCTTTCTTTTCAAAAAGCTGTAACTTAACCAGAAGTTTTTCTAGATAAACATCGTCATCTTTTTTACCAAACAATCTTCTAGAAAACCTAATTGCGTTTATGACTTTTTCGAATGGTTCTAGAGCTAATTCTTGAGGGACTAAGCCAACAATCTCTCTAGTTTTCCTGTATTCTTTTATAACATCCATATTGTTAATGGTTATTGATCCTGAGGTAATAGAAGCAAGGCCACATATAGTTGATATTAGAGTTGTTTTGCCTGCCCCATTGGGTCCTAAGAGAGCAATTATTTCACCTTTGTTGATTTCAAGATTTAAATTTTTCACAGCTGAAAATTTATTATCATAAACTTTGACTAAATTTTTGACTGATATTATTGCCGACAAAATTTTATCCTTTAATATATAAAATATTTCTACTTATAGACTATATAAAGTCTATTGATATTGAAAATAAATTTATTTTTTCTAATTTGTTTTAATGACTATTAATCAATATTATTTTTAGTTTCTATTATTGATATAATATAGATTTTTCATTAGCTTTATTCTCATAATAGAAAATTTTATACGAGTTCATATTGAATAACGAGTTATTTATTACTGGTGCTGGAGTAAGTGCTAGTAGTGGTATTCCAACATTTAGAGGTAGTGATGGTTTTTGGACAATTGGTAGTGAAAATTACACACCTCAAGAAATGGCTACAAGGTCGATGTATGAAAATAACCCTGGAGAGTTCCTCTTATGGTATTTCAAGAGGTTTGCATCTTATAGTTCTGTAAAACCTAATTCAGCACATTATTGGTTATCTGATAAAAAATTAATTACTCAAAACATTGACGGTTTAGATGGTAAGGCAGGAAATTCTGATTATATATCTATTCATGGCAGGCTTGATAAAGTTGTTTATTATGATAATGAAATGGTTCATCAAGTTCCATTTAATGCAGAGTGGGATAAAATTATAGATGAAGATGTATCAGACGATAATTTACTTAAAACTAAATTATTAAAAAAATTTAATATACAGTCTGTAAATAAAGTCCCAGTTCCTTTACCTGGGAAATCTCTTAAGCCTTATGTTTTGTTATTTGATGAAATTTATACTGATTTATATCGTATTACTGAAGCTGAGAATTGGATGAAAAATGCTAGTAAAATGGTTTTTATAGGAACATCATTCAGCGTTAATATTACATCAATTGCTCTAAGGATAGCAGTTAGTCGAGGTCTGGATATTGAGATTGTTGATCCTGATCCAATTAAATTAGATTATGAAAACACTGAATACTTTAAAATGACTGCTGTAGAGTATTGTAATATGCGAAAATTATAATCTTATACCTTAGCTTTTTTTGTTTAAAGGTATCCAAGTAGCGCTAGCGTAAGCTGCTAATTTACCATCTGCCCTAAACAAATGAGATTGAAGGAACACTATAGTTTTTCCTCTTTTAAGATAACTTCCTTTACAGACAATTTCCTCCTCTTTAATTGGCAAGAGATATTTAACATTCATTTCCAAAGTTGCGCCAGAACCGGTTGTGTAATGAAGTAAATGTCCCATAGATACATCCATTGCTGTGGCAATAATCCCCCCATGAAGTGTTCCTTGAGGGTTGAACATAGGTGATTTAGCTTTAAATTTTACAATGCAAGTTTCATCACTATATGTGATTTTAAATCCTAGAAATCTTGACAAATAAAACGATCCAAATTCTTGTCTGTCTGAACTTTCAGCTTCAGAAAGCATTGATGAACCCGTCTCTTTAATTTTTTGAAATTCTTTCATTCTACGTTTTTAATCTAATAAATACTTATTAAGTTTATCAAAATCAAAGTTAATACCATGCCCTGGTAAATCAGGCGCAATAGTATAGCCGTTTTTTACGACTAATGGGCTATCAATAAATTCATCTATTCTCCAAGCATGAAATTCCAAATAAGATGCATTAGGGCATGATGCCAATAAATGCACATGTAATTCATGAACTCCATGAGAACAAATCGGTAAATTATTAATTTCGGCTAATTTAGCAATTTTCATAAACGGAGTTATCCCTCCACAAGTGGTAAGATCAGGTTCTAGAAAATCAACGCCATTAACACCAATAAGATTATTTACTTCAGCTAGTGTATGTAAATTTTCTCCAGCAGCTATAGGAATTTTTCCCAAAGATCTTAAATAAGCATAACCATTAAAATCGTCAGGTTTAATTGGTTCTTCAAGCCATACTAAATTAAATCTTTCAATTTCCTTAAATGCATGAACTGCTTGGTCTATCCTCCAAGCTTCATTGGCATCAGCCATTAACTTAACGTTTTCTGGCAAATGATTTTTCATTGCATCCAGTCTTTTTAAGTCTTCTGACAAAAATTCCTTTCCGAGTCTCATTTTTATAGATCTAAAACCATCATCAAGGGATTTTGATGCTCCATCTAATAATTTTTCAATAGTAAAATTTAGATCAATGTTACCAGCGTATGCTAATACACTTTTGTCATGACCACCTAATAACCTCCAGAGCGGCTCTTTAAGTAATTTTCCTTTGAGATCCCACAGAGCAACATCAACAGCAGCAATAGCAAAGCTAACCGGCGCACCTCTTCCTGCATAATGGGTTGCTTTCCACATATTTTTCCAATGTAATTCTATCAATCTTGGATCTTTTTTTAATAAAAGAGGAATAAAACTATTTTTAATGATGGAAGCTATTGCTAATCCCTGATTTTCATGAACAGATATATATCCTATGCCACTCTCGTTGTTATCATTAAAAATTTGACAGACAACCAAATCAAAAGCTTTCATAACACCAGCTGCAAAAGCTTCTACTGGCTCCAATAAAGGAACTTTATAAGTTTTAATTTCAATTCTGGATATTTCCATTACTAGCTCCAAATATAATTTAATTATAAAAATTCAAAACCTTCATAATCATTTTTAACTTTCTCATCACAAATATTTTTATAATTTGCTACTCCGCCTACATAAGGCATAAAATTTCTTGATTTTCCTACAATGTTGTCGCCGTTATACCAAGAATGAGCCAATGGATATAATGTGGCGTTAGCCACTTCGTTATTATGGTTAACCCATTCATCTTGTTTATTTCTATTGGCATTAACTTGAAGATATTTATTATTTTTTTTATGTATTATTAAGTCATGAATGAAATTAACGTGCTGTTCAATTGATAAAATCATTTGACTTTTTACTCCTGGGCTTTGAGGCCCTGTAATCATGAATAAATTTGGAAAATCTGATACCATAATCCCTAAATATGTTTTAGGTCCTTTTGACCAAACAGATTTAAGACTGATTTTTTCTTCATTTAATATTTCTATTGCATTAACTGCGCCAGTCATTGCATCAAAACCTGTTGCAAATACAAGGTCATCAAACTCATATTCTATATCGTTAGTAACGAGACCTTTTTTAGTAATTTTTTGTATTGGGTTTTTAGATATATCTATCAGAGAAACATTTTCCTTATTATAAGTTTCAAAATAATTACTATCTAAACATAATCTTTTAGTACCAATAGGGTGATCGTTTGGACATAATTTCTCAGCTGTTTCTTTGTTTTTAACAATCTTCCTAATTTTATTTCGAACAAAATTAGCAGCTGTTTCATTAGCTTCTTTGTTTGTTAATAAATCTGTGAAAGCGAACAACATTGCTTGGCCACCTTCTTGCCAAGCATTTTCATATATTTCATCTCTCTCATCTTTATTTACATCAAATGCCGATTTTGTAGGCGGTTGGTATTTCGCTATACCAAAAGATGAATTTTGAGCAAGTTCACGGTATTTTTTATAATTTTTTTTGTAGTTCTCTCTTTTATTTATAGGAAGTTCGCTGTGTCTTGCAGGTAAGCTAAAGTTTGCAGTTCTCTGAAAAACTAGTAACTCTTTTGCAGTTTCAGAAATTACTGGTATAGATTGTACTCCAGATGAACCAGTTCCAATTATTCCTACTTTTCTTCCTTCAAATTCAGGCATTTTTTCTGGCCAAGCACCAGTATGATAAATTCTTCCTTCAAAATTAGATATGCCTTCTATATTTGGGGTGTTAGGTGTGGATAAATTACCAGTTGCTAAAATAAGATATTTGCATTCAATTATTAAATCGTTATCTGTTTGAACTATCCACTTTTTATTAATAAATCTTGCTTTCACAATTGACGTTTTAAAAGTTAATTTTTTCTCTTAGATTAAATTTTTTTGAAACAAATCGTGCGTATTCTAATATCTCAGGTTGAGTTCCGTACTTTTCTTTCCAATTCCATTCTTGTTGTAATTCATCAGAAAAGGAGTATGAGTAGTCCATGCTTTCTATATCACATCTAGCTCCAGGATATTTGTTCCAATACCATGTTCCCCCAACATCATCAGCTTTTTCAAATATTTCAGCATTAAATCCATCTTGAATTTGTTTATGAAGGCAATACATACCAGCAAATCCGGCGCCAACTATGACAGTGTCTAAATTCCGATCTATATTCAAATTTTTCTCCACAAATAAATTTTTTTAATACTAGATCTTGAATTTTTATTTATCAATACCAAATGATAAATGTGATGCCATTTAGGGTCACAAATAACTAAATAACATCGCCATAATGGGATGTTTAACAACTCGCTTTATAAGGAGATTAATATGACTATACTACCAACTTTAGCTTTACGTTCTTTTGTAGGTTTTGATAATCTATTCAATGAACTTGAAACTATATCAACCCAAAAACAAAACTCTTTTCCTGCTCATGATATACTAAGAATATCTGAAGATGAGTACGAAATTACCTTAGCTTTGTCTGGATTTAATAAGGAAGATTTATCTATTGACGTTCATGACGGTGTATTGAGCATTAAAGGTAATGGTGGATCTGAAGTTCAAGATGATAAGGTTCAATATCTTTATAAGGGTATTGCTAAAAGATCATTCGAACAAAAATTTAGATTGGAACAATACGTTGATGTTAAAGATGCAAAACTTTCTAATGGATTACTAACAATCTCTTTAGTAAGAGAAATACCAGAAGAAAGAAAGCCAAGGCAAATAACTTTAAAATCAGCTTAGTTTTAATTGGGTTAGGACAAGTTTTTGTCCTAACCATTTTTTTAAGAAAATAATATGGAATTTTTATTAATTTGGGTCTTGGCTGGTGATGTTATAGATAGTGGTCTTCGTTATCAGACATCAGCAAAATGTTTTTCAGAAGCCCAAAATGCAGCTAGCGAAATGAGAGAAGTGGGATTATCGGCTCCTCAATTTACTTGTCTGCCAATAGGTAAAGATAAGAATTTCAAAATTTACAGGCAAAATAGTTCTAATTCTAGATTTCCATTTTAACTAATTCTTAAATTTTTCTTCAATTATTTCTCTTATCTTTTTTAATTCTTTTGTTTGCCTATCTAATCCTAAATTTCTTCTAACAAAGCCATAAACCCAAATTATTAGTAACAGGGCTATTAATCCCAAGACAATTTCAATCAAAGTAAATAAAAAATTAATTTTCTCTTCAATCATTATTAATGATGAGTTGAAATTTTTAAAAAAATTGTCCAAGTTATTAATCTTTAAAACAGAGTTAAGTTTTTTAATAAACTTATTATAATAATTTTATAAATTCAATGTTTAGGAGGCTTTGGATGAAAATCAAGAATATACTTACTATCTCACTTTTGTCATTATTTGGCATGAGTCAATCTTTTGCAGAAACTAGGATTACTTATAAGTCAGCTAAGTCAACTTCTTCTTATTATCAGATGGGGGTTCAGATTGCTGATACAATAAAGAAATCTACAAACGGAGGCATGATACTTACAATCGAAGAAAGTCAAGGTTCTGTTCAAAACGTTAAAGAGGTAGCTGCAAGAACAGGTAACTACGTTTTTACTACTCCTCCAGTTCTAGTTAAGCTAGCTATAGCAGAAAAAGCTATGTTTAAAGGGAAAGGTAACCCAAACTATAAAAACATAAGGGCTTTATTTCCTATTCCTTCATTAACAATGCACTTTGTAATGTCAAAGAAATCTGGTGTAAATGCCTTTTCTGATATGTCAGGAAAGACTATTCTCCTAGGAAAAGGTTCTTTTGGTGCTAGGGAAGGGGCTAAATATATCAAGTTATTTGGTTTAGAAGGAAAAGTAAAATTAGCTCAAGTAGAACTTTCTAATGCTGTTCCAGCTTTAAAAAATGGCCAAATTGATGGTTTTGTAACTGCTGGTTCATATCCAGCCCCAAACGTTATAGAAGCTGCAGCATCAACAGGGGTTAATGTTATATCCTTAAGTGAAGAGCAAATCAAATCATCTAAAAGGACAAAATTAATAATACCTGCTGGTACATATGCTGGTCAAAATACTGATATTTCAACCACATCTTTGCCGGTTGTTGCCTATGGAACAACAAACATGACTGAAGAAGTTGCTTATAAATTAACTAAAGCTTTCTGGAGTAATAAAGGTAAGTTGGGTGAGGCTGCAAAATGGTGGAATGGTGTGTCTACTGATATGTTATCCAATATATCAACAAAAATTCATTCTGGTGCCATTAAATATTATGAAGAAATAGGTGTTAAATTAGCTGATCATCATAAATAATTTATGAAATCTTACTATAAAATGTGGATTGTTTTTGGTTTTATATCCATTGCATTCCACATTTTACTTATATTCTCTGGATTAGTCCCTAATTTAATTTCAAGACCTTTACATCTAGCTTTAATTTTACCCTGGATTTTCTTATATAATCAAAAAATTAGATCTATATCTCTTTATAAATATTTCAATAGTTTTAATTGGAATATTCTCGTGTTTCTATATTGCCATTTTTTCAAATGAGTTAATGGATCAATACGGTTTTATAGAAAATAAATTTCAACTTGTGATTTCTTTAATATTAATCCTTATAGTATTAGAAGCTGCAAGAAGGTCAGTGGGGTGGCCATTACCTACTGTAAGCCTTTTGGCAATTTTATATGGAGTTTTTGGAAATTATGTTCCGGGTGAGTTTGGGCATCCTGGCTTGCCCATCAATAGTTTTTTTGGGACACTCACTATTGCTGAAGGTGGTCTTTGGGGACCTTTAACAGGAGTTTCCGTCTCGATTGTATCCATTTTTGTTATATTTGGTTCTTTTTTGAATTCTGGAGAAGCAGGCTCAGGTTTTATGAATATTGCAACTGCGTTTGCAGGAAAGCTGAGAGGAGGAGCCGCTAAGGTTTCTGTAATTTCTTCAGCATTATTTGGATCAATTTCAGGTTCAGCATCTGCAAATGTTGCTTCAACTGGGATGGTAACTTTACCAGCAATGATTAAGTTAAATTATCCTAAAAGATTAGCTGCTGCAGTAGAGGCGGTAGCATCTTCAGGAGGGCAAATTATGCCACCTTTAATGGGCGCAGGTGCATTTGTAATGGTTGAATTAACAGGAGTGCCTTATGATAAAATAATTATTGCAGCTCTGTTGCCAGCTTTGTTATTCTTTTTTACAGTTTGGGTTGGAATAAATTTTTACTGTAGAATTTATAATTTAAAACCTATAGAAAGTCATAACTTACCAGATATAAGAATAGTATTTATTACCTCACTATTTTTTTTAATTCCTTTTTTTATATTACTATTTCTTATGTATCTTGGCTTTACTCCTCAATATGCTGCCTCAATTTCCATTTTATCAGCTTTTTTATTACTATTTTTCAATATTGGAGATTTTTTTAATTTTAAATTAGGCATAAATCGTTTTTATAAAGCTTGTGTTTCCTCTGGAAGACAGATTTCATTAATAGGATCAATTATAATTTGCGCATCGATTATAATTGGCGTGTTATCAATGACTGGTTTAGGAGTAAAACTAACATCATTAATTATTTCTCTTTCAGGAAATAGTATTTGGCCAGCTCTTATCTTAACTGGACTGGCTTGTTTATTATTAGGTATGGAAGTTCCTACTACTGCTGCTTATGTGATCTGTGTGTCTGTTGCAGGTCCAGCACTGGTAGATATGGGTTTAGGCCTTCTTCAGGTTCATTTATTTGTGTTTTGGTTTGCTTTATTATCAACAATAACACCACCTGTTTGTGGAACTGTTTTTATAGCTTCAGGAATGGTTTCAGAAAATTGGCTAAAAGTTTCCATAACATCAATGAGTTTAGGGATTGGTCTTTATTTCATCCCATTAGCAATGATAGCAAACGATGAAATAATTAAGCTAGATACTGAATTTTTGTATGCAATTATAGCATTTGTAAAGATTGCTTTAAGTTTAGTAATGTTATCTTATGCATTGATTACTAAAAGTTTAATCTTTTTAAGGCTTTTAGCCTTTGGTCTAGGTATGGTTTTAATGTTTTTGTAAATCGGATTTTAGTCTTTATAATTTTTTTGATAAGCTTTCCCAAAGCCTTCAATGTATAAGGCTCTTAGTGGTTTAATGCTATAAAAGTTGAAATCAGTAAACATTCCCCACATTTTGCTACCACTTTCAATTTTATGATATGAGTTTAAAAGATCACTAAATTCTTCACTTTCTTTTTTTAAGGTATGCTTTTGTATTATTCCGTTAATAGTTAATCTTGGATTGTTAGATTTAGTTTTATTTAACTCTTTAAGTGAAAAATAAATACTAACTTTATGATTTTCAACAATATTTTTTGTATGTTCGCTTAGGTCACTTATTAAAATATATAATCGTTTATTTTTATACATGGGAATAATTTTAGAAAGGAAAGGGAAGTTGTCCTTTCCATTAGTGCCAAGAACTGATATCTCATATTCACCTTCTAAGATATTTTGTATTTTATTTTCGATTTCTGAATTGGTCTTTTGATACATTTATATAATTTATTTTTTAAATTGAGTTTTAGTTGTAACAATTTTTTTAGATACTGGAAAACAAATTAAATAGGTTCAAAGTTTTGAAATGAGAAATTTATTTTTTTATTTTATAGCATCCTTATTTTCTTTATTTGTACTTTTTTATTGTTTAACCCTGACTTCAATTAGCCGTGGTGCAGGTGAAAGTTTTGCTGTTTTTTTATTACCACTAAGTTCTCATTTTTCTTGGGATAGAGCTTCTGTCTCTTCTATTTATTCAGTTTACATGGTTTGTTTGGGTATCGGTTCATTATTGTCTGGGTTATCCTTTGATAAATATGGCCCAAGGTTTAATTATATGGTTGGCTTGGGTCTCTTATCTATAGCTTATGGATTGTTAGATAGCTTGTCATCTATTTGGCAATTTTATATTTTCTTAGGGATTTTAGGTGGTTTGGGTGCTTCAATGGTTGGTGTAATACCGGCCCAGAGTTTAGTGTCCAGGTGGTTTGATAAAAATTTAGGAACAGCTTTATCTATTGCCTATGCTGGACAAGGCTTAGGCGTTCTTATAATGGCTCCATTATCTCAAATTTCTATTGATCATTTTGGATGGCAAACTTCTTATAAATATATTTCATATGTTTTTATAATTTTATTAGTTATTGCTTCATTCCTTCCATGGAAAAAAATATCAAGAGGATCAAAAAACAATCCAAGAAAAACAACTAATGGAAAAGCTACTGGTGGAATTTCATTAAAAGAAGCAATTTTTACAAAAACATTTTGGGGTTTTTTCTTTATATTTTGTTTTACAGCAATAGGTATTTTTGGCATTTCTCTTCATGTTGTTGCATATTTAGTTTTTGTTGGATTTTCTGAAGTTGAAGCTGCTTTTTCATTTGGAATTGCAGGCATTTTAAACTTTATAGGTATGGTTTTGACAGGATTAGCTGCTGATCGATACCCAAGACATCTTGTTGCTACTGTTAGTTATGCTTTGAGCTTTATAGCAATTTTTAGTTTGGCTTTAATGCAATTTTACTCTTCTATTATTTTTTTAGTATTATTTATAATTGGTTTTGGCCTATCTGCAGGTGCTCGTGGCCCCATTATAACAACATTAATGGCAGAAATTTTTGCAGGTAAAGGCTTAGCTTCTATATATGGTGCAACAAACTTAGGTCAGGGAATAGGGGCTGCTACTGGAGCCTTTTTAGCTGGGTTTCTTTTTGATTTGACTGGTGGTTATAATTTTGGTTTCTTTTTATGTAGCATATTTACATTTTGCGGTGCTGTATTATTTTGGACGATACCTCAAATAAGATATGCCAAAATATGATTTAGGATAGGTTAATGAATATACTCACAAAAGATTATAAAGTAATTGCTAAAGGTTTAAAATTTCCTGAAGGGCCTATCTGTATGGATGATGGTTCAATAATATTAGTTGAAATAGCAAGGGGTACTCTGAGTAGAGTTTTGCCAACTGGTGAGGTAAATGTAATAGCCAACCTTGGTGGAGGACCAAATGGCGCTGCTATAGGCCCAGACGGATTTTGCTATGTCTGTAATAATGGTGGGTTTGAGTGGGAGATTTCATCTGATAAAAAAGGAATGAGGCCTATTCTTGAAAGTTCTTCTTATATAGGAGGAAAAATACAGAAAGTAAATTTAGCAACTGGTGATTTTTTTACACTTTACAGTGAATGTAATGGAATTTCATTAAGAGGCCCTAATGATATTGTTTTTGATAAAGAAGGTAATTTTTGGTTCACAGACCTAGGTAAAGCAAGAAATAGGACTATGGATAGAGGTGGAATTTACTGGGCTAAAGCCGATGGGTCTATGATAAAAGAAGTAGTCCACCCATTTATGACACCAAATGGAATTGGCTTATCACCTGATGAAAACATTTTGTATGTTGCTGAGACTGAGGGTGGAAAACTTTATAGCTATGAAATAGTAGGAGAGGGAGAAGTTAAGAAATTATCATTCCCTGAATCTATTAATGGTGGTCGTTTATTAAACAAAGAAGGGGGAATTAAGAGGTTTGACTCGCTAGCCCTGGAAAATAATGGTAACGTTTGCGTTGCAACTCTTATAACTGGAGGTATTTCAGTTATAGCCCCAAATGGTGAGCTTTTAGAATTTATTAAATTTGAGGATCCCTATATTACGAATATATGTTTTGGTTCAGAAAATTTAAAAAAAGCTTATATTACTGCTTCTTATGAGGGAAACTTATTAGAGGTTGATTGGGGCAGAGAGGGTTTGCCTTTAAATTTTTTAAATAAATAAAGATTCTATAAAATATTTAATAACTCTTTTTTTATATTCAAAATAATGTTTTGAGGATTTTCTGTATAATCTTTTTGAAAAATTTCAAACTCAATTTTTAAATTATCTTTCCTGTTGAATAATATTTTTAAGTATTTTGCAACATCAATATTTTTTATATTATTCTCATTATTTATTGTTTTCCTACCCACTGGTCTGAAGTTTTTATCAAAATTAATATTTGAAAATTGAAGTAAACCTAGGTGAGGAGATTTTTTTAAAAACTTATCTAAATCTAAATCTTCAAAACTGTGATAGAGGTCAATAATAAGTTTATGATTACTTTTTTTAATTAATTTTTGGCAAATTGCAATTGAATTTAAATGACCTTTTTTGAGTATTTCCCAACTGCCTATAGGCTCTAGACCTAAACGCAGTTTAAACTTTTCTGCTTGAGACATCAGAGTTTTAAATTTTAATAAAGTCTCTTCTCTAATAGTTTTTATATCAAGATAATCATTTGTTTGTTTGAATTCCTCACTTAATGGGTTGGGTCCGCCAAGTATACCCCCGGTAATAACGCAAATTAAATCTGGGTTTAAAATTTTTCCGTAGCTTAATATTTTCTCATTTTGATTGAAGTAAAATGGATCAGTAAAGTAACCAACTGAATTGACGCTAGTTACGTTTATTTTATTTAAATTTAGATCCTGCTTTAACTTATTTACACCATAACTTTCAATAAAATCAGTATGTAATCCAACATTTTTAATCCCAGATTTAACTATAGTTTCAATAAATTCAAATGGTCTTATATCATTTGGCCACATATAACTATTGATTGATAATTTTTTGTCTAGAAGGTCTTTATAATCAATTTTCATATTTTTAATTATTGTAGTAGTATTGTATCTCCAAAAACATGCATCCTTCGTCAGACCTGAATGGTCCATGATTTGTTCCTGGAGGTCTGCACGCATAGGCAGGACTCTGGGTCGTGATTTTGGGGTTCCCAGGATTGTCGTTACCTAAGGTAATTGATCCTGATATCATGTATACTTCTTCCCAGTAATCATGAACAAATACTTCGGTGTTAAATGAACCAGGTTTAAATCTAATCAAACGTGTCCTGACACCTATTTTATTTATTTCATCTAATTCGCCTGATAGCATTTTCATTTCAATACCTGGCCCAGCTCCAGGTGCAAGCTCCCAACCTTCTTCAAGGTTTAATTGAGAAAAATCAATAGCATTTTTTAACATTTTATTGTCCTTTTATTTATCAATATTTGTAAATCATCAAACCAATTAAGCTTCTTCTCTAAGTCATATACTTCATTACTGATTATATCTTGAATTAATACGTTTATATCCTCTAAACCACTAAAATTACTATTTATTAAATTGAGAGTTTTGTCACATATTTCTTTTTGTGTCATTGGGTTTTCAGGATCTCCTTTTGCGTCAAGGTTTGTTTTCTTTAAAACAGACCCATCTTTAAGTTTGAGTGATACAGATGCTGAGTAATTATTTGGGAAATTATTAGTCATTTCTGGATTATTTTTAATTATTACTTTATCTCTAATATCCGAAATACGTGAATTATTTAGAATATTTTCTTTGAAATAATCCTCCAAAATATCCCCATAGATAAGTGATATTGCACAACAATGTTGTAAAGAAAATTTTCCTTCAATATCATTTTTTGGTATAGGCTTGTCACAAAAATCAATAGCAGTTTTATAGGTCTCTATAATTATTTCAGATATTTGATTTATTTGGATATTATTTTTTAATAATTTTTTTTGAAGATCTAATGTGACACCAATTACTGGATGACTGTGTCTACATGCAGGCCATGGTTTGTTTGAAACATCATTAATTAGAAGTTTGTTATTAATTTTAATTAATTCTTTGTAATCTATATGATTTTTAAACCCTTTTAAAAAACCTAATTCACCTTCAATCATATCCGATGGTGTTTGGGCTCCATTTTGAGCAAGAAATGCAGATGTAACTCCTGATTTGGATGCGTTTGCAAGGGCATATTGTTTTGCTTCTCCATCTCCTTTTCTACACTGCCAGACCCCAGATGAAGTCATTGTTGATAGCTGAATTGCAGTATTGATGTTCTGATATATAGCTTTTGAATTACTTTTAAAATTTAAAATATAGCTGGAGGCAGCTGCAGCTCCAAAAACACCACATGTAGCGCTTGAGTAGAATATCTCATAATGATTTTCTCCCATGCATATTCCCATTCTTATAGCTGTTTCATATCCTATTACTATTGCTTTTAAAAAATTAAGTATGTCTATGTCTACTAAGGAAGATGTTGCAATTGCGGCTGGAATAACTGTATCACCTGGATGAATAATTGAAGTTCTATGGACGTCATCAAGCTCTAAAATATTGCCAACAGAAGCATTTATGAAAGCGCTATCAAATACATTTAATTTTCTTTTACCAAACAAATTAAGAGACTGACCTTCAGGAAGAGACTGTTGTAATTTACAGAAAGGTATTGCTTTCTTTGTTTTTGTTCCCGCAAGCGCATAGCCAATCCAATCAACAATCTCTAATTTTGTTTTTAGGATTGTATCTTGGTCAGGCTCTTTCATTATTTGTTCAATGAATAAATCTATCATTTAAAATCTCATAAACACCTTGATTTAATAATAAAATTATATGACTATTTTAAATTATATTCATCAAATAAAGTATTTGGTTTTTCATTAATTAAAAGAAGGGTGTCAAAATGTTAAAAACAACAAGACGTAAGTTTCTTAAAAACAGTGCCTTAGTTGCTGCTTCTGCATCAATGAGTCAATCATTTATTATGGAAGCAATGGCTGCAGATCCACTTAAAATTTGGACTATTGGAGTAGCTAAAGTTACGAAAACATGGGATGAAATGGGCAAACAAGCCGGCGTTCCATTAGTGTATTCAGCAAAAAGTGGTTCTGCTGATCAAGCTATCCAAAAGTTCTTTGTTGGAGATGGGCAAAAATTATATGACGCTATAACTGATAATGGTGGTGGTCAAGAAGACGCTATGTCTGATAATAAAGCGATTGTCCCATTAGATGTCTCTAAAATTAAAAACTGGAAGAATTTAATTCCTGAATATAATGAAGGTAATGTTGCTGCCAATACAATTAGAAATCGCAAAGGCGAAATAGTTGGTGTGCCATACATATCTAATGCTGACTCTATGGCTTATAATAAAACAAAAGTAGGTGGTGATATTGATACCTGGGATGCTTTGTTTGACAGCCAATTCAAGGGATATGCGGCAATGCAAAATGACTCAGGTCCCACTTTGACTACTACTGCTGTTTACTTAAAAGAGTCTGGCAAGCAAGATATAGTTAACCCATCAGACATGAGTAAATCTGAAGTTAAGGGTGTCTGTCAGTTTCTTATTGATATGAAAAAGAAAGGCCAGTTTAGAACATTTTGGGATGGTTTTGGAAATGGTGTTGATCTACTAGCTAGTGAAGAAGTTCTTGTTTCATCATGCTGGGAACCTATAGCTGTAATAGCTGCTAAGAAGGGTGCAGATATTCATTATGGAACAATGAAAGAAGGCCACCAAACATGGAATAACGTTTGGATGTTGACAAAAGGTGGTAAGCAAAGAGGTCAAGAGGATAATTTTTATAAATTAATGGATTTATACTTATCTCCTTGGTTTGGTGCAAGAACCCTAGCTAACTTAGGCTTTACTCCTCAAATGACTGGTGTAAATGAATATGTTGATGCAAATCCTAGTGATTTTGATGCAAATACCAAAGCAGTTATCGCCCAAAGACTTAAAAATAAGGCGGACAGGATGGCTGTAAAGGGTAACTCATGGCAGAACTTATATCCTAAGGAGTTAAGAGCTTATCAAGATTGGTGGGCTAAAGTTCAAGCTGCTTAAATTCATTAATTTTAATTACAACCTTGTTTTCGCAAGGTTGTAATTTTTTTTGGTTGTTTAATGACACACAAAAGTAATTTTTTATTCAAAATACCTATCATGTTTATGATAGTTTTTTTTGTTATTCCTCTTGCCTTAACAGTCGTTTGGAGTGTTTTTGAAAGAACAATGTTCTGGATGGAACCTGCCTTCACTTTGTTTTCATACGAAAACTTCTTCTTTTCTTCAAGATTAGAGAATTTTTTATCTTCTATGATGCATTCTTCAATTTCTGTTGTATGTGCTTTTTTTATTGGTTTCCCAATTGCAATTTTTATAAGAAGAAGAGTCAAGAAAGTTGCGCAACATAGAGTGATGTTGCTTTTTATACTTCCTTTTATGGTGTCGGAAATCATTAGAATTTTTGCATTAAGACCTATTCTTTCTAGGAATGGGGTTGTTAACTCATTCCTAATGGATATGAACATAATTGATAGTCCTATTTCAATTTTTGTTTTTACGCCAACAGGTGTGGTTATTGGTGAGATTGTTTCATTCTTACCCTTTATGATATTTTCTACATTTTTAGCCCTGGAAGCTATTCCAAATTATATTTTTGAAGTTTGCTCTGATTTAGGAGTTAACAGAAAAAGAATGTTTTTAGATATTTTTTTTCCACTTGCTGCTCCTGGCTTGTTTGCAGGTAGTGTTTTTATATTTGTTAATGGAATTGGTATAGCTCTGATTCCAACAATTCTAGGTGGTCCCGGGTCTGTTAATGCAGGTCTAATTGCTACTCAGGCTATTATAGCTCTTGATTTCCCTCTAGCTATGGCTGTTAGTGCTATAATGATGTTTACTTTAATGGGACTATTATATATCGGTCATAGATTATTCAATTTGACGAAATTATTGGAGCCAATTAGCTAATGTCAGTTAGAGATGATTTTCAACCGCAATGGAAGTTAGCTCTTAAATGGGGATGGCTTGCTTTTGCTGTTTTTATCTTAATGGCTCCAACTTTCTATACAGTATATATTTCATTTAATGAATTAGGTTTTGGTGCTAAATATTACATTTTTACATTTCAGTGGTACGAGAGTGTATTTTCAGATAGGCAATTGATAGGTGCATTAGGTTGGACTATGCTTCTTGCTTTGATAACTCTCCCAATTGTTATCCCATTTGGTTTGCTGTCGGCTAAATTATACAAACAGAGTTCAAAAAAAGTTTGGATAGTTTTTGTTCTTCTTTCCCCATTATTTGTTCCCGCTGACATACTTGCATCTGCTCTTTTAGTATTTTTTAAAAATCTAAATAAGTTTTTTACTTTTATTGCTGATTTTACTGGTTTTTATGCTTTAGAAAGCTGGTTTGATCTTGGAATAATGACGGCTGTGATTGGTTTAATTGTATATACTTTACCATACGTATTTGTAGTTATTATGATTACAATGGCTCGGTATAGGAACGAGCAAACAGAAGCTGCAAGAGATTTGGGTGCTTCTGCTTGGAGAGCTTTTTGGGAAATTGAGTTTCCTCAGATACGAGCAGGTGTTTTCAGTGCTTGCGCCTTTGTCGTAATTCTTACATTCAACGAATACACAAGAACAAGTCTTCTAAAAGGTGGCTTTGATACATTTACTTCAGTATTAATTTCCCAAATGTTAAACACCGGAATGTCTGAAGAATCTTACGCTATGGCATCAATTGTAAGTTTAGTTGCAATTATAATAGTTTCATCAATTTTAATATTTACAGCCTTGCGATCAGAAGAGCTTGAAAAAGTAACAAGAAAAGTAAAAGAACCTAATAAATAATTCTTGGAGAAAAATATTGGCTAATACAAATTCAATTGAAGTTAGAAATTTGGTTAAAACATATGGTGATGTATATGCTTTAAAAAATGTAGACTTGGATATAGCTGATGGCGAATATTTTGTTTTATTAGGTCCTAGTGGCGGAGGCAAAACAACACTTTTAAGATCCATTGGTGGCTTTATTAGGCCTGATAGTGGCACTGTTCAAATTAAAGGTAAAAATGTTGACAATCTTCCTCCAGATAAAAGACCTACTTCAATGGTGTTTCAAGGGTTTGCATTATTCCCTCATATGTCTGTATATGAAAACATTGGTTATGGATTAAAACTTAGATCTGTTGAAAAAAATGTTATTCACGACAAAGTCATAAAAATGATGGATTTAGTAGGTCTTTCTGGATTATCAGATAGAAAGCCCCATGAGCTTTCTGGGGGACAGCAACAAAGAGTCCAATTAGCAAGAGCTCTTATTTTAGAGAATGATGTTTTGCTTTTAGATGAACCATTATCAGCTTTAGACGCACAACTTAGAAAAGATATGTGTATTGAATTAAAAAGACTTCAAAAGACTGTAGGCATAAGCTTTGTTCATGTAACGCATAACCAAGAAGAAGCCATGTCTGTTGCTGACAGAATTGCCATCATTGCAGATGGTGAAATGATAGAACATGGCTCTCCTAAACAAATATACAGCAATCCTAAAAAGAAATTTACAGCAGAGTTTATTGGTGAAAAAAATATCTTGGATGGGGTAGTTTTAGATTTCAACAAATCTAAAATAAAAGTTGATATTGGAAAAGATGAAATAGAGGTAGCTAATAACAATTATACCATTTCAAAAAATAAAAAAATTAGCCTATCTATTAAGTCTGAATCAATTCAGATAAAGAAAGTTTCAGCTGGAAAATCACAGAAAACAAAGAATGGTATTTTTGGTAAAGTTACTGAAATAACTTTTTTGGGACAGTTTGTTAGGTATCTTGTTTTGCTAAGCAATAATCAAGAAATTCAAGTCAGGTCATATAATGAGATCAAAGATATAAGTCTTAATGATAAAGTGAATTTAATGTGGGATTTAGAAGATTTTCTAGTGCATGAAAGTTAATTTATTCCGGAGGTTTTTCTAGAAAAGGTGTTAACTCTTTGCCATAAGTTCCTTCTTCTTTAATATACCAATCACCTATCTGACTAGAAGTCATGAATGTTACATCTTCTCTTTTTTTCAAATCTTGAATAATTTTCTTTAAATAATAAAAATTTTGAGGAACCCCAACTATATGTGGGTGTAAAGCTAAAGTTATAATTTTTGTATTAAATAATTTCTCGTCATCAAAAACGTCTAAAGTAGCATTTACTCTTTTGTACATTTCATCACAAGAGTTATTTTGAACGGTCCAAATCGGTACATCGTTTAACTCAAATGTATATGGCATTGCTACAATAGGTCCTAATTTTGTCCTCATCCAACAAGGTAGTTCATCGATTAACCAATCATGTAAAAACTCAATACCATTTTCTTTTAATAACTCTGGTGTATTTTCTGTTTCTCCACCACCAGGACCAAACCAGCTTCTCACAGGTTGTCCAGACAAACTTCTAAGTAAATTCAGGCTCTTTTCAATTACAAGTCTTTCATCTTCAGCAACTCTTAAAGATTCTTGAAACCAACCATGCCCAACTAACTCCCATTTAAGATCACATATTTTATCAAATGCAGATGGGTATACTTCAGCTACTTGAGCATTGATGAAAGCTGATACAGGTATACTATTTTCTTCAAATAATTTAAAAAGTCTAGAAAGGCCAACTCTCATTCCGTATTCTACCCATGAATAATTAGGTAAATCTGGTGGTTCAGGTGTTTTTCCATGAGGTGGTGGCAAAATACCTCTAGGCATGTTTTTATCAAAAGGCCAATACTCAACATTCATTACAACATGCACTATTAAAGGTTTTCCTCCAGGAGGGTTAAGTTTTTTTTGATTTGAAGATAGGCGATAGGGAACTCTAGGGTTTGGCCACATAAACAATTCCTTTACAAAAATTTATTATTGCAAGAATTTTTCAAAAAAAGAAGATGTTTTTAATAAAAAGCTATCGTTTTGATTTGATGCAATTATTTGAATTGAATGATTATTTTCCTTATTATGACAGAAGGGTAATGATAAAGCTGGTAAATCTGCGATATTTGCCAAAGATGTAAAATTAGCCTGGTTTGTAGGTGTTTTATCCTTAATTTGAAAAGAATTTTGGGGAGTTGTTGGCATTAAAATAAAATCAAAATCTTGAAAGGCTTTTTGGGTAAGGCTTTTTAATTTTTGTAGTTCTAACTTAAAATTTTTAATTTTTTTATTATCGATAGATTTTCCAAATAATAAGTTATTTCTTAAATGTTCTGAAATATAACTGGCTTCATCTTCTAATAGTTCTTTTAAGTTTTTAGCACCTTCATTTTCAACAATTTTGAGCAATAACTTTCTATGAAAATTAGGTTCCCAAAAATTCATATCATTATATTCTATATTTACTCCATTTTTTTCAATTTTTAACAAAGCTTCTTTAAAACCTTCAATGACGTCTTTATTAGTATCATTGTTAAAAACTTGATTAGGAACTAAACATTTTATTTTATTTATGGGCTTGTAACCACAATTATAAATTGATGAATTAATTATTTTGTATAAATTATTGATATTAAATATATTATTAGAATGAAAACCTATTGTGTCATATGTGTCACTTAATAAAATGAGGTCATCATTATCAGTCATCGAAGAAGAAGGTTTAAAACCAACAATCCCGCAATAAGAGGCAGGGATCCTTATTGATCCCATTGTGTCTGTCCCAATTGAAAACTTTACTAACCCAGATGCAATAGCAGCCGCTGATCCGCCCGATGATCCGCCTACTGATAATTTTTTATTATTTGGATTAATACATCTCCCATAAAAGCCTGTTGATGTATCACCCCCAAACGCAGCTTCATCCATATTTGTAGAGCCTACTATTATTCCTCCATTTTCCTTGATCCGCTTAATAATAGGATCATCATCTTTAGAAACTGAACCTTCAAAATGTTTAATACCTCCGGTGTAGGGAAAATTTGCTACTTTAATATTAGGTTTAACTGTAATTAATTCTCCATCAATTTTTGAAATTTTATTTAATCTCGCATCAGATAAAATTGCATCTCTTAAAGAATTTTCTTGATTTGAATATATAATTATATTGTGTGAATTATATTTTTTCAGTTTGTTGAAAAAAGCATTTACTTTTGATACTGATTTAGTGTTTGTATTCATTTGTATAATTTATAGTTAAGTAATTATTTAAAAAAGGTTTTTTTATGTTTTATGGTGAAGTTTTTAAGATTTTAAAAGATAAAAACATTAATATCTGGCTTGAGTATACGAAGCATGAATTTATTCAAAAATTAGCAAATGACAGCTTGCATGAGAATTGTTTTTTAAATTATTTAAAACAAGATTACTTATTCCTTATTCAATTTTCTAAAGCGTGGTCCTTAGCTATCCTTAAATCTGACAATCTTGAGGAAATGAAAATTGCAGCTAGTACTGTAAATGAATTAATTAATTTTGAGATGGGACTCCATATAGGTTTATGCGAAAAATATGGAATTTCTAAATTTGATTTAGAAAATACTGAAGAAGAGAACGAGAATATAGCCTACACGCGCTATGTTTTAGAGCTTGGTTATTCTGGGGATTTTCTAGATCTTTTATCTGCTCTAGCGCCATGCGTGCTTGGCTATGGTGAAATTGGTATAAATTTAAAAGGTTCTAATCCAAAAATATCTATGTATAGAAAATGGATTGAAACATATTCTAGTTCTGAATATCAAAATGTCTGTTTAAACGTTGGTAAATTAATAGATAAATCATTTAAATTAAGGCTTGGTCAAAATTACACCAACACCTACAAATGGAAGAAAGCCAATCAAATATTTAAAAAGGCAACATCTCTCGAAGTTGATTTTTGGAATATGGCTTTGAAATAAAAGGGTATTTAAATTAATAAATACCCTTATTTAATAATTTATGAAAAACTATTTTGTGCTACAGTCATCGCAACAAGCATTGGAATAGACAAAATTGTATTCTTCCTCGAAAACAGCATGGCCTTTCTGGCTGCCTTAGCTTTAGTTTCTGCATCCACTTCAATTATACCAAGAGCCTTTTTTTGGTTAGGCCATATAACTAACCAAACATTTAAAAACATAATAATAGCTAACCACATACCTATACCAATTGGCCAGAAACCATTAGAGAAGGTCATGGCATCATGTAGATAACCATTTAAGTGCGCTAAAATTAAGCCTGTGACTACTGTAGCTACAGATCCCCATCTAAACCACCATAGAGCTGCTGGTGCTATCACTTTACTAATAGCTGGTTTTTGATCATCGGGAATGTTAGCCATATTTGGAATTTGAATAAAATTAAAATAATAGAGTATTCCAACCCACATAATGCCTGATAAAACATGTAGCCATCTTAAAAGCCACATATTGAAGGCTGTTTGGTCAAAAGATCCTTGTGCTAAAAAGAAAATAAGTATTAAGGCAAATACAAAGCCAGTTATTACTGCGCTTCTTAAGTTAGTTAATAATGCAGCCATCTGATACTCCCAGTGTTTTAATTATACTTTATTACAATAATTTTTATTTGTACAAATTAAAGTAAGAATGGGACATTCTAAGTTTATTTGTTTTAAGGTTTAATGTAATAATAATTTATTAATAGATTTAGGGTATATCAATGAACACATACGATATTCATATAAAAAATGGTGAAGTAATAGATGGTACTGGGGCGCCTAAATTTAAATCAGATGTTATTATTGATAAAGGGAAGATCATAGGTGTTTTTCCTTCTCATCATGATGATGTAAGAGAAAAGTCAGACAATCATTTTTTATCAAATTTTAAAGCTAGGAAAACAATAGATGCTGAAGGTAAAATTATATCACCTGGTTTTATAGATGTTCATACCCATGATGATCATAATGTTTTTTCTGATCCATCAATGACATGTAAAATAAGTCAAGGGGTAACAACTTGTATAGTTGGAAATTGTGGCATAAGCCTTGCTCCTTTTAGTTATAAAGGTGATGTGCCAGCACCAATAGCTTTATTAGGAAAATCAGATAATTTTAAATTTCCTAGAGTAAAAGATTATATAGAAGAATTTAATAATAATCCTAGCTCGGTAAATGTTGCATTATTAACTGGGCATTCAATGCTTAGAGTGGAAGCAATGAATGGAGAGTTTGATAGACCTGCAACTGCTAAAGAAATTAATCAAATGGTTGAAACTCTTAAGTTAGCCATTGAAGATGGATCTATAGGTTTGTCTACTGGATTAGCTTATCCTGCTGCTAATGCCGCGCCAACTAGTGAAATCATAGAATTAGTAAAAATATTGCCAAAATTTGATGGTATTTTCACTACCCATATGCGTAATGAAGCAATTGATGTTATAAAATCAGTTAAAGAAACCATTGAAATTTGTTCTTCAACTAAGGTTAGAACAGTTATCTCACACCATAAATGTGCCGGAAGGGATAATTGGGGTAAAAGTAAAGAAACCTTAAAGTTAATTAATGAAGCAAAAAAAGATAACTTTTTAGATTTAGATTGTTACCCTTACACTGCTAGTTCAACAATGCTTCTTAAAAGTTTTGTTAAGAGAGCAGATAAGGTTTTAGTTACCTGGTCAGATAATTACCCAGATGTTTCAGGGCAGGATTTAAATGAACTAGCAAATAACTTTGGTCTAAATATTGATGATACTATAGATAAATTATATCCAGCAGGTGCTATTTATTTTCAGATGGGTGATGATGATTTAAATAGAATTTTAAAATTTGATGGTTCAATGGTTGGTTCTGATGGTATTCCTGGTGATAGACATCCACACCCAAGATTATGGGGAACTTTTCCAAGAGTATTAGGAAAATACTCTAGAGAAATGGAATTATTTCCTCTTGAAGAAGCTGTTTATAAAATGACAGGTAAAAGTGCATCTGTCTTTGGTCTAGAAAATCGAGGAACAATAGATATCGGTAATTACGCAGATTTAGTTATCTTTAATCCAGAAACTGTAATTGATAAAGCTTCGTATCAATCACCAAAACTTCATGCCGATGGAATAGAAAACGTCTTTGTAAATGGAAAACTTGTTTGGCAGAATGACACATCAACAGAGGATAGGCCGGGCATGTTTTTAAAAGGCAAAAAGTTTAATTAAACTAATTTTTCACAATCTTTGAAATCTACCGCTTTAAAACCATATTTTTGGTAGAGATATATTGCGTTTTTATGATCAAGCGAGCATGTGTTAACAGTTAATTTTTTTATTTTTCTACTATCCCAAGCAGTCAATATTGCTGTCTTTAATAAATATTTACCAAGTCCTTTTCCAATTGCTTCTTCAACTAAGCCAAAAAAACTAATATCACAAACATCTTTTTTTCTATAATCAAGCATATAGAAACCACATGGAAGCCCATCTTTTATCAAAGTATAAAGTAAAACTTGTTTATCATTTACAAATTGATCAATCTCTTCTTTGCTTTTTTCAAGCCAATCAGTCCATAAATATTTTTTGCCAACTTGTTTATAAAAAAATAAAAAGTACCAAGAAGGAAAATTCTCTGCCAGTAGAATGCTAAGCTTGTATTTCAAGTTTTTGGGCCAATCAAATTTTGGGGCATCATTCATTTCTAAATAAGTAACCCGGTATTTAATTTTTTGCTTTTTGATAACATCCATAAACTTAAACTTTCGTTTTACTTTTTGGTTAGATTTTAGCAATATTATTACATAACTTTTACGTTTTAAATTCTTTATTTGGAGAAATTATGAAAATTGTAGACCATTTTATAAATGGAAAAAATGCTGAATTCCCGAACTTACCTTCAACACCTATCTATAATCCTGCATCAGGAGAAGAAATATCAAGAGTTGTTTCTGGAACAGCTAATTGTGTTGATGAAGCGGTTAAATCTTCACTTAAGGTTTTTCCAGAGTGGTCGAGCCTAACACCATTAGCTAGATCAAGAAAAATGTTTAAGTTAAAAGAAATTATTGAATTTAGGCAAAATGAATTGGCTAAACTTATTTCCGAAGAGCATGGAAAAACTTTCGATGATGCACTAGGTGAAATTGGAAGAGGTTTAGAAGTTGTAGAATTTGCTTGCGGTATTCCAAATCATTTAGCTGGAAATTATACTAGTAATGTTGGTCGTTCTATTGATAGCTGGTCAGATTATCAACCAATGGGAATATGTGCAGGTATTACACCATTTAATTTTCCTGTGATGGTTCCAATGTGGATGTTTCCTGTTGCTATAGCCTGTGGTAATTGTTTTATTCTCAAGCCTTCTGAAAGGGATCCAAGTTCAACTAAATTATTGGCAGAAATCGTTTTGGAGGCGGGCATTCCACCAGGAGTATTAAATCTTGTTAATGGTGGAAAAGAGACCGTAGACGCTATTTTGCAACATAAAGATATTAGTGGGGTAAGTTTTGTAGGATCCACACCAATCGCTCATTATGTATACAAAGAAGCTGCTAAATATGGAAAAAAAGTTCAGGCTATGGGTGGTGCAAAAAATCACATGGTAGTGATGCCTGATGCTGATATGGAAATGGTAGGTGATGCCATTATGGGGTCAGTATTTGGTTCCGCTGGAGAAAGGTGTATGGCTATTTCTGTTGTTGTGCCTGTTGGAAAAGAGACGGGAGATAAAATAAAAGAAATAGTTAAACCAAAAATAGAAAATTTAAAAATAGGGCCTGGGCTTGACCCTGAATCTGAAATGGGGCCTTTGGTTACTTCTGAACATCTTAGAAAGGTTAAAAAATATATCGATCAAGGTGTAGATGAGGGTGCAGATTTGGTTGTTGATGGAAGAAACTTAAAGTTACAGGGTTATGAAAAAGGTTTTTTCATAGGTGGATCATTTTTTGATAATGTCACAACTGATATGTCTATTTATAAAGAAGAGATTTTTGGCCCAGTTTTATCAATGGTAAGAGCAGATACGTTTGACTATGCATTAGATATTGTCAACAAGCATGAGTATGGGAATGGTACAGCCATTTTTACATCAAATGGAGGCGTTGCTAGAAAATTTGCAAATGAGTGTCAGATTGGAATGGTAGGTGTAAATGTGCCTATACCTGTCCCTGTAGCTTATCATTCTTTTGGAGGTTGGAAAAACTCAGCTTTTGGTGGTCATGGGGTTTATGGTATGGAAGCTGTTAGATTTTATACGAGGCTAAAAACTGTTACCGGAAGATGGCCAGAAGGCCATCATTCAGGTGCACAGTATACATTTCCAAGTAACAATTAATTTTTTAACATTTTAGAAAAGTCGGTTACCTCTGGTA
Organism: Candidatus Marisalimonas marina; assembly: GCA_038131365.1. Classification (GTDB taxonomy): domain Bacteria; phylum Pseudomonadota; class Alphaproteobacteria; order Puniceispirillales; family Marisalimonadaceae; genus Marisalimonas; species Marisalimonas marina. The sequence continues at coordinate 148,821 of JAYPPH010000003.1, forward strand.
ATGGCCATTTGTCTGTGTCATTGGGGACTTTGAAAACATTTAAAGTCATAGAAATTAGGCTATAATATCCACATATACCTACTAAATCTATAGCAGCGTTTTCACCTAATAAATCTACCAACTTTTTATATGTTGGATCTGTTACATTTTTGAGAATATTGGCTTCTGCTGCAAAATCAAACACAGCCTCTTCTTCTTCATTTGTAAAATTAGGTTTATGACCAAGGCTTATAGCTTTTACATGTTCTGGATCAATCCCACCATCAATTGCTAAAGGTGCATGGTGTTCCCATTCAAAAGCAGCTGACCAAACTCTTCCTGTAACAATAATCGCCAATTCTGACAAACCTCTAGAAAGGCAAGTGCCATATCTCGCATAAGCACCAACAGTTTGTGCACTTCTAGCAAGGCCTGGGTTGTTAAGCCAAATTCTTAAAGGGCCAACCACATGGCCTCTGGGCCCAGAAATAATAGCATCATGTACTTCTTTTTGTTCTTCTGTTAATTCTTCTACTTTCCAATCTTTTATTCTTGTCATATTTGTTCCTCTTATATGTCAGTTATTTTATTTAATAATATTTCATCGCTATATTTCCAACCTAATAATGAAATACCAACAGGTTTATTTTCAACTTTTAGGTATGGTAATGAAATTTGTGGTCTAGATGTCATTCCAGCTGTTGAAGTCAATTCCATTAATCTTTTTCTATAAGACCCGAGGCTAGCATCATCTTGTCCGCAAATAGGAGCTGAGAAAGGTGCCGTTGGGAATAATGCTATTAAACCTTCAGGTAAAGAGGTTTCGATCTCATTTATAAGATTTGTTCTAAAGCTGTTGGCAGCTTTTACTTCATCGGCAGTTATTTTTGAAGCCATTTCTATCCTTGAATTGATTTCAGGGGAAATATAAGGGTTATTTTGGTTTATCCATGGTATTACATTTTCTTTAACTTCATTACCTTGAAGAATTCTAAAGTTATCTGCAATGTCTGCTTTATCAAATTTTGATAAACGAACTTTTTTAATACTTGTAATTTTGTCTTTAAAAAATAGTTTAAATGCATTTTGTACATCTAAATCAGCTAATTCAAGAAGATCTTCTGCTATGACGAATTCATTAAAATTAGCTGTGGTTTTATCAGTATTTTTTAATAAAACCTCACCAATTTTTTTAAATATTTGAATGTCTTTGGCAAACCAACCTATGGTATCAAAGCTAGGAGCCATCGGAAAAACATCATCTGTATTAATTCTATTGTGTGTAGGTCTAATACCAAACAACCCACAAAATGAGGCTGGTATTCTTACTGAGCCACCTGTGTCTGAGCCAATAGAAAAATCATAGAGATTTGTTGTTAAAGCTGCAGCCGACCCTGAACTTGAGCCTCCAGGCACACATCCAGGAGCATTTAAGTTCTCAGGGGTACCATAATGACCATTTTCTCCTATTAATGAATAAAAGAATTCGTCACAAATGGTGATGCCCTTTAATGTGGCACCGTTATTTAATAAATCATATAAGAATGGAGCATGGTTTTTGGCAATTTCACATTTTGAATAGAAATCTGGGTTACCGCATGATGTTTTAAGGTTTTTTACCTTGCACATATCTTTTAAAACAAAATTTAAGCCACTTAAAATTCCGTCCTTTTTTATCTTAATGTCTTCTTCTGGAGAGTGAGGCATTAAAAAATTCATTTTTATGTCCATTAATGTATTATTTAAAATTATAGGATTATTTATAGAGCATTTTTAACAAAAGTGAACTTTTTAAAAAATTGAATTTATTTATTAAAAATATATTAATAACAGTATTTATAAAATAAATATAATTTTTTAGTTTAATAATTAAGATTGGAGATTGAAATGGATTTTAATGAAAATAACGCAACAGAAGCGGTGTTAAATAGTTTTTCTAAAATCAAAGATGAGAGATTAAAAGAAATTATGAGCTCTATAATATTTCATTTACATGAAGTTGTTAAAGAAGTTGAGCCTACGGAAGAAGAGTGGATGAAGGCCATAATGTTTTTAACTAAAACAGGTCAAAAATGTGATGATAGGAGACAAGAATTTATATTACTTTCAGATGTTTTAGGGGTTTCAATGCTTTTAGATGCTATAAATAATAGAAAGTCTAAAAATGAAACAGAAACTACAGTATTGGGTCCTTTTCACACTCCATCTTCATTAATGAATTATGGAGATAATATTGCTAATAATGTCGAAGGTGAAAATTGTATAGTTAGTGGTAAAATTGTTGATGTAAATAATAATCCAATTCCTGGAGCCAGTATAGAAGTATGGCAATCAGGTCCGGATGGTTTGTACGATGTTCAAAAAGAGGGTAATGTTGTTGACTTAAGAGGAACATTTACTTCAGATGATAACGGTTCATACATGTTTAGAAGTGTAAAACCTCAATATTATCCAATACCTGTAGATGGCCCAGTAGGAGATCTTTTAAAAAGTTTAGATAGACACCCATATAGACCAGCCCATGTACATTTCATGGTAAAAGCAAATGGATATAAAGATCTTGTAACTCACGCATTTATTGATGGAGATAAATATCTTGAAAGTGATACGGTCTTTGCTGTCAAAAAAAGCTTAATTAGGAAATTAGAAGAGGGAATTGATAAAGAAAATAATAGTAAATGCTTTTATTTAAACTTTGATATTGTAATGGAAAGTATAAAAAAAGGTGCTTAAAAGCACCTTTTTTTTAAATAATAAATTAATTGCGTTTAAAGTCTTGAAGCAACATTTTCCCAATTAACAAGATTATCTACAAAATTTTTCAAGTATACAGGTCTTTTGTTTCTAAAATCTATATAATAAGAATGCTCCCAAACGTCACATCCTAATAATGCTGTTTGACCAAAACAAACTGGATTAACACCGTTTTCAGTTTTAGTTACTTTTAAACTTCCATCTTTATCTTTAACTAACCAGCACCAACCTGAACCAAATTGAGTGGCACCTGCATTACAGAAATCTTCTTTGAATTTATCTACACTGCCAAAAGAATCCGTAATGGCATTTTCTAATTCTGAAGGCATAGATGATTTTGATGGTCCCATCATTTGCCAAAATTGCTCATGGTTCCAATGTTGAGAAACGTTGTTGAAAATACCGTTCTGAGCTACGCTATTAGCATTATAATTGCCTACAATAATTTCTTCTAAGCTCTTATTTTCCCACTCAGTCCCTTTAAGTAAATTGTTACCGTTATCTACATATGCTTTGTGATGAATATCGTGGTGATATTCCATTGTTTCTTTACTCATGCCATGCTCTGCAAGGGCGTCTATAGCGTATGGCAATTCTGACAATACTAAGCTCATAAAATTCTCCTGATTTGTTTTATATAGAAATAATTATAAAAGTTAGTTTTACAAGTAAATAATTATAAAACATTGATTTTGATTATCATAAATTCTAATTTGATTTCAATCATTATAAATTGTAATGATTTTAAAAATTGTTAGGGGAATAAGATGACACAAAGAGTAATAGAATTAACAGATTTTGGTGCTGCTGAAAATATGAGACTCATAGAGGCAGACATTCCAACACCAGGCCCTGGTCAAATAGTAGTTAAAAATGATGCAATTGGTTTAAATTATTTAGACACTTATTTTAGAAGTGGCTTATATCCATGGCCTAATCAAGAGAAAATCAAGGTTCCTGGATCGGAAGGTGTGGGTCACGTTCACTCTGTAGGAGAAGGTGTTGATTTTTTAAAAGAGGGTGACAAAGTATCCTATGTAACACCCGTTGGTGCTTATGCTGAATATGCTCTAATAAACGCTGCACACGCTGTTGAATTAAAGGTCAAAGTCAATGACCATGACGTAGTTGCTAGTACTCTAAAGGGCCTTACAACACATTACTTACTTCATTTAACATTTAAATTAGAGAGTGGTATGACAGCTTTAGTACATGCTGCTGCTGGTGGTGTTGGTCAATTAATGGGTCAATGGGGTAGTGAAATTGGTGCTACTATGATTGGTACTGTTGGTGGACCAGAAAAAGCTGAAGCCGCAAAAAAAGCAGGATATCACCACGTGATTGATTATAATGACAAGGACTTTGTTGCTGAAGTTATGAATATAACCAATAATCAAAAATGTGATGTTGTTTATGACAGTGTTGCAAAATCTGTTTTTCCTGGATCAATGGACTGTTTAAAGCCTAGAGGTTTATGGGCACTTTTTGGTCAGGCTTCAGGTCCTATTGTTGATTTTAATTTAGGCCTTCTTTCAGCAAAAGGATCATTGTTTGTGACACGTCCAACATTATTTACTTATATTGCAAATAGAGATGAGTATAATGACGCATCTTTTCAGCTTTACAGTAGAATAGCTGATGGTCGTTTAAAGGTTGCTATTCATGACAAAATGCCACTCGAGAAAATTGTAGAGGCTCATAACTTACTTGAAGGCAGAAAAACCAAAGGTGGTTTAGTAATAACGCTTTAATAAGAGGATTAGATAATGATAGATTTATATACTTGGCACACGCCTAATGGAAGAAAAGTTTCAATTATGCTTGAAGAAATTGGTATGGATTATAACGTTCATTCAATAAATATTGCAAAAGATGAACAATTTCAGCCACATTTTTTAGAAGTGTCTCCTAATAACAGAATTCCTGCAATAGTTGATAAAGATAATAATAATTATTCACTATTTGAGTCAGGTGCTATCCTTATGTATTTAGCTGAGAAGAGTGGAAAATTAATTAATAAGTCCAACTCAGATGAATATTTTAGAACTATTGAATGGTTAATGTGGCAAATGGGTGGTGTAGGGCCTATGTTTGGTCAAGTCCATCATTTTGTTAAATATAATAAAGGTAAATCAGCTTATGCTGAAGAAAGATATTCTAAAGAAGCTAGAAGATTATATGGCGTAATGGACAAGCGTCTTGGTCAGCATCAATATATTTCAGGCAATGAATATAGTATCGCTGATATATCAATATGGCCTTGGACTGCTAGATTTGATTGGCAGGAAATAGATCTAAATGATTTTCCAAATGTTGTAAGATGGTATAAAGAATTGGCAGACAGACCAGCCGTCCAAAAGGGTTGGCTTGTTCCACAAAATGACCAATTAATTCCTTCGCCTTAATCAAGTTTTGTTTTGACTATTAAGTTATCAATAGCGGGCCTTGGTTGGTGGGGCAAAGTGATGATTGAAAGATTATCTACCTCTGACAAATTGGAGATAGTTAGTTTGATTGATCCTTTCCCAGATGAAGAGTCTCAAAAAATAGCTAAAAATCATAATCTTGAAATTTATAAAGATTTTGATGAAGCGTTAAGTTTAAGCAAATTTGACGCTATCATTCTATGTACTCCTAATTCCTTTCATATGGAACAAACCATCAAGGCTTCAAAACATGGAATTCATGTTTTTTGTGAAAAACCTTTGTCATTGAAATCAATTGAAGTCAAAAAAATGATAGATGCTTGTAATCAGAATGGATTGATACTTGGTGTTGGTCATGAAAGGAGATTTGAAAAAGGGTGGATGAGGTTAAAGGAGATTGTAACTTCTAATAAGTTAGGAAGTATAATGTACGCAGAGGGACATTTTAGTCATGATAAGCTGGCAGGTTTGCCCTCTGATAATTGGAGAGCTGATCCTAAGTTTGCTCCCGCTGCTGGCATGACTGGTATGGGTGTTCATTTAACTGATTTAATGATTTGGTTATTTGGACCTGTAGATAGTGTTTTTGCAACAACTGCTAAGCGAGTATTAGATTTTAAAACTGGTGATGTTGTTACAGCAAGCCTTCAACATTATTCAGGTCTTAGTACTCAAATTACAGCAATATTAAAAACAACTCATTACCAAAGGGTTACTGTTTGGGGAGAAAACGGTTGGGTTGAATTGGTTGATAGCTCTCACCCAGATACACCAGGACCTTCTTCCATGAAAATAGTCATGAATGATGGTACTATCGAAGAAGAAAACTTTGAATGGACGGACACAGTTTCTGCAAATATACATAATTTCATTGATAGTATTAACGGCGAAAGAGAATATCTTTTCACTGACGTTGAAAAATTTCAAAATATTTCGGTTTTAGAGGCTATTTACCAATCCAGCTTATCAAAGCAAAACGAAAAAGTTAAAAGCTTTAATTAAACTTCACATTTGCTAAATTTAGTTTTTCGATTGATAGGCTGTTTAGTAAGAGTAAGGTCGCTGTAACTAATAAGCACGTTGTTAATCCACCATATTCAAAGGCAAGTCCTGATAATAATGTTCCAATTAATCTACCAAAGGCGTTAGACATATAATAAAACCCAACATCTAGGGTCACTCTATCTTTGTTTGTGTAATTTAAAATTAAAAAAGAATGAATAGAAGAGTTTATTGCAAAAATAAACCCAAATATAAAAAGAAGAAACATAACATTATAAACACTATATTCTTTTAAATAAGAATTAAGCGCTACTAAAAGGATAGGTATTAAGCATAACAAACCTGCCCAGATTTTAGTTTGTGTACTAAACAATTTATCTTTCATTAAAATTTTTGGCGTAATAGTTTGAACAAACCATAAAAAATAGTCCATGCAGCCATAAATGATCCAATAATAAAAAAAGCCTTTTTATTACCTTCTAATGACCCATCAGATAGTGCAGAATATAAAAAGATTGGTAACCCAACTACAAACCATGTATCCCTGGAACCAAAGAGGAAAACTCTTCCTAGGCTGAGGTAATTGATATTTTTATTTTTTGAAAAAATATCTGTAAACTTCGATTTTTTATTAATGGAGCCAATATCACTATTTAGGCTTAATAATACTATAATAAATATTGTAGAGAGTAATATGGCCATTATAACTAACGAGATATAAAAGCTTGTGTAAGACAAGAGAAGGGCGCCAAATAAAAAACCCAGTCCTTTAACAGCATTTTTTGAACCAGTTAATAAAGAAACCCATTTGAATAATTTTGAGTTTTGATCTGGAGATAATAATTTTACTGAGCTTTTTGCGCTCATTTTTGTTAAATCTTTAGCTATGCCAGATAATCCTTGTGTAAACATAACAAAAATAACTAAATAAAGTATGCTCCAACTTTGATTGGCTTGAGATAAAATCAGCAAGGATAGTATTTGAAGAATTATACCTGCAAATAATGTTTTATTAAGGCCAAACTTTTTTGCTATCCAACCAGCTGTGAGATTGGTAATCATGCCTAAAAATTCATACAATAGAAACAAATATGCTAATTGTAATGGTGTAAACCCTAAAATATGAAAATGAAGAAGCACTATCATTCTTAATGCACCATCGGTAAGCATAAAAAACCAATAGGCAAGAGTGATTAATACAAAAGAAATTTGATTATTTTCAAGGTTAATCATTTTTAAATATTTTTTGCAACCATGCGAACTATATCGACCAGTCTATTTGCATATCCCCATTCATTATCATACCACGCATAGACTTTAACTTGTGTTTCATTTACCACCATTGTAGACAAGCTATCAATAATACAGCTTCTGGGATCATTAACAAAATCAGAAGAAACTAATGGACGTTCTTCATAACCTAAAATACCTTTTAGTTCATTTTTACTGGCTGATTTAAGTAGACTATTAATTTGCTCTGAATTTGTTGATGCTTTCATCTCAAAAACACAATCAGTTAAAGAGCTATTTAAGATAGGAACTCTAACAGCATGCCCATTTAACCTTCCTTTTAACTCTGGGTAAATTAATGAAATAGCTTTTGCTGATCCAGTAGTCGTGGGTATTAAATTATTAATTGCAGATCTGCCTCTTCTAAGGTCTTTATGGGGTATATCAACTAAAGTCTGGCTATTTGTTAAATTATGAATTGTTGTTATAGATCCGTGATTTATACCAATTTTCTCATGTAAAACTTTAATTACAGGAGCTATACAATTTGTAGTGCAGCTTGCTGCTGTTATTATATTATGTTTTTCTGGTTTATATATATTATGGTTTACACCATACGCAATATTGACGATGTCATCATCATTGATTGGTGCGGAAACTATTACTTTTTTCACACCTTTGTTAAAATATTTTTGTAAAATAGAGGTGTTTTTATTTGCTCCAGTACAATCAATGACTATGTCAATATTCTCTAGATCAAGATTGTCAATGTTATTTGAAAAACTTGTTTTTATTATTTCATCGTTAATTTTAATAAAGTTTTTATCTGCTTGGAAGTCACAACCCCATTTACCATGAATGCTATCAAATTCCAGGCTGTGTAATAAAGAGGCGATATCTCCGTTTAACTCATTTAAAAACTTTATATTAAATTTTTTAGAAATTAGAAGTTTTAGGACAAGTTTACCAATCCTGCCAATGCCATTTATTGCTAAGTTGACCATTCTAAACCTCAAAACTCTTAATAGATTATTATATTTATTTAATGCTGTGATAATTTAATGTAAACTTATTTAAGGTTTATTCATTACAGATTTATTAAATTTCAAGAAATTATTGATATGAGCAATAAAATTATACCATCAAATATCAAAAACTTAAGCCAACTTCTGGATGATGGTCTAATACTCTGTGATAAACTAGGGATTATTATATCATCAAATTCCATAGCACAACAATTTCTAAACAAGAAATTGAACAAGAAAAATATTTCTGAATTTATTGAAATAGATGAATTTAAAAATTTAGAAGAAAGTCATGCAAATGGAAATTTAAATGATGAATTTCATTTTCAAACTAATGATATTTTAAAAAGATCCCTTATTATTAAGGCTACAAAAATAGAAGATAATTTGTACGCAATTCTTTTGCTTGATATGACACTTCAAAGAAACTTAGAAAAAGTAAGACGTGACTTTGTTGCAAATGTAAGTCATGAGCTAAGGTCTCCCTTGACAAGCTTAGTTGGCTTTATTGAAACTTTATTATCTGGTTCAGTCAATGATGAAAAAGACCGTAATAAATTTCTAAAAATTATGGATGAAGAAGCTAAGCGAATGAATAGATTGATAGATGACATATTGTCATTATCAAAAGTTGAAACTGAAGAACATATTACACCTAATACAGCTATTTCACTTATAGACCCAATAAAACATATTATTTCATCCATTAATGAAAAAAGTTTAAATGAAGAAAACAAAATATTAATTGAGGATTTAAGAAATAATCCCAAAAAGAATTGTTTTATCAGTGGTAATATTGATGAAATTAATCAAGTTTTTGTAAATTTGTTAGAAAATGCTATCAAATATGGTTTTGATAATACTAATGTAATCTTAAGAATAGAACAGATAAAAAATACAGAGATAAAAGTTAGCGTTATTAATAAGGGAGAAGGAATACCTAACAAATATATTGATAGGCTAACTGAAAGATTTTTTCGTGTTGATAAAGCAAGATCAAGAAAAATAGGTGGAACTGGTCTTGGCTTGGCAATTGTGAAGCATATTCTGATCAAACATAGAGCGCAATTATCTATAAATAGTGTTCCAAATGAAGAAACTAATTTTTCTATAATTTTTCCAGTAATAAATTAAAACTGTAATAAAACTGTAATATTTATTAATTATTTGTTTCAAAGTCTAATTTATTTGAGAGTTTATTAATGTCAAAAAACACTGAAAATACAGATTATAGGTATGTAAATGATCTTAGAAGATTTGCTTTTTTCCAAAGTAAGTTAGTTGAGCAAAAAAAATTCTTGATTTTATTAGGTATAGCAGCAGTTTTTTTAATGTTAGTAGCTGTAGCTGTTGAGAAATATATATTATTAGGAACTGAACAAACATTTATATTAGTTGCAGCCGCAATGATTGGTGCTTACATGGCTTTAAATATAGGAGCTAATGATGTTGCAAATAATATGGGACCTGCAGTTGGCGGAAAGGTAATTTCGGTTGGGACTGCTGTTGTAATTGCAGCTGTTTGTGAGAGCTCTGGAGCATTATTAGCTGGTGGTGACGTAGTTAGTACTGTTTCAAAAGGAATTATTTCCCCAGGTGAATTTATAAGTACTACAGAATTTAGATATTTGATGTTAAGCGCATTACTAGCCGCCGCTCTTTGGATTAATCTTGCAACTTTTTTTAATTCACCAGTTTCAACTACACACTCGATTGTTGGAGGAATTCTTGGTGCAGGTCTTACTGTTGCAGGTGCCTCTATTGTAAATTGGGGGACAATGGCTAAAATAGCGGCCAGTTGGGTTATTTCTCCTGTTTTTGGTGGTGTTGTAGCTGCGTTTTTACTATATATAATCATTATCAAAATCTTAAATGTAGAAGATAAAAGAGAAGCAGCATCTAAGTGGGTTCCAATTTTAATTTCATTGATGGCTGGTGCTTTTACAGCTTATATGGCTCTTAAGGGGCTTAAAAAAATATATAAATTCAGTACTAATGAAGTCTTTATTTATACTGCTATTTTTATGGTATCTGCATATTTTCTGTCTAAGCCATACATAAAAAACAAAGTAAAAACCTTAGAAAATAAGAAAGATGATATTTATAAACTTTTTCATCTACCACTATTATTTGGTGTTGCTCTTTTATGCTTTGCCCATGGAGCTAATGATGTAGCTAACGCTGTAGGTCCTCTTGCTGCTATTGTTAGTACATTTTCACCTAACGAAGCTGGTATTGCTGCAAAAGTATCTATTCCATTATGGGTAATGGTTATAGGGGCCATAGGAATTGCTTTAGGCTTACTTTTATTTGGTCCTAAATTAATTAATACTGTTGGCCAAAAAATTACTAGATTAAATGCACCTAGGGCATACTGCGTAGCTTTATCTTCTGCAATTACAGTTCTTATAGCTACCACTTTAGGTTTGCCTGTAAGCTCAACACATATTGCGATAGGAGCTATTTTTGGAATTGGTTTTTTAAGAGAATATAGAGAAAACCCAGAAAGAAAATCTTCATCAACATCACGTGCTAAGAGAAAATTAGTTAGAAGGCAGTTTGCTATTTCAATTGGTGCAGCATGGATTATTACAGTTCCTGCTTCTGCCATACTTGCTGGATCTATTTATTATTTGATTAGTATCATCTCATTTAATTAATATTTTAAAAAAAATGTAATATTTCTGAAATATTTCTTTCATATAAAAGCTTCAAATAGGGGTTGTTCAATTAAACCTTTATTTGGAGTTAAAAATGAAAAGAACAATTTTTTTGACAAGTATTATTTCCAGTTTAGTCCTAACAACTGTTGCTCAAGCTAGAGATTCAATAAGTATTGCCGGATCTTCTACAGTATTACCATTTGCTAGAATAATTGCAGAGCAACTTGGTAAAAACCCAAATTTTAAAACCCCAGTGGTAGAATCAGGTGGATCTTCCGTAGGTAAAAAAGGTGTTTGTGACGGTGTAGGTACAAAATTTATTGATATAGGTAATGCATCATCAAGAATGAAGATCAAAGAACTAGAATATTGTGAAAAAAATGGTGTTAAGTTGACAGAAATTAAAGTTGGTTATGACGGTATTGTCGTTGCTAATTCAAAAAAGGGTAAAGTTTTAAATATTTCTAAATCTGATTTAGGAAAAGCTTTAACGGCAAAGGTAGCTATTAATGGTAAATTAGTAGATAACCCTTATAAAAAATGGAGTGATGTTAATCCATCATTACCCAACGTTGATATTAGAGTTTACGGCCCCCCAACAACATCTGGAACAAGAGCATCATTTGCTGAAATGGTTAATGAAAAAGGTTATTGTAAAAAAGATGCTGATGCTAAAGCTGCTTTAAAAGCTGCTGGTATGAAGGCAAAAAAATGTCGTGCAATGAGAACTGACGGAGCATTTGTTGAGGCTGGCGAACAAGATAACCTTATTGTTCAAAAGTTAAATGAAGATACAACAGCATACGGTATTTTTGGTTTTTCATATTTAGACCAAAACTCTGATACTTTACAGGGCGCAATAATAAGTAAAACAGCTCCTACATTTGAAAATATTGCTGGAAACAACTACTCAGTATCAAGAGCTTTATATTACTACGTTAAACATCAACACATTGGTGTTGTGCCCGGAGTTAAGGAATATATGGCTGAGTGGACAAAGCATTGGGGCAATGATGGTGCATTATCTGATGCAGGCATGATACCAATGCCAAAATCAGAAAGAGATAAATATAAGGCAGCGATGACAAACTTACCAGTTTTGACAACTGCTGACTTGAAATAAAAATTTAAACTTTTAAGGGCTAGCATAACTGCTAGCCTTTTAATTTTGGGGATTAATTTGTTCAGTTTTTACTTACTAATTGGAATATTATTAATCTCTTTTGTTTTCTTTTTTCTTGGAAATAATCAAGCAAAAATTTTAGCTAATTCTAATCAAAAAAAACTTCATTCACTTAAACATTATTACGGTCTCTATTCTTTATTGGCATCACTCATACCAACCTTGGGGATTTTTTTTACTATTACTATTTGTGATGATTTTTTATTTGCTGAGCTAATAAAAAAATATATTCCGAATGAAGTTATTAATTCTAAGGATTACAATTTTACTATTGTCTTGGCTCAGATAAATAATTCTGTTGAGGGTTTAATATTTGGAACACCGCCTGAATGGGTTACAAATGCAGCTGAAATTTGGAAATCTTGGGTAATTAAGTCAAATATTATTACAGCGGTTGTTTGTGCAATAACAATTTTTGTATCTGGTTTCTTTAGTTTAAAAAAAATTAAGTTTGAGTTTCGTTCTCGTAACGCTGTTGAAAAAATAGTAACTTCAATTTTGGCGGTTAGTTCAATAATTGCTATACTAACAACAATTGCAATTATTTTCTCTGTTGTTTTTGAATCTATTAGATTTTTTGCTTTGATTCCTTATGATGAATTTTTGTTTGGCACAGTTTGGAACCCACAATTTGAGGGAGCTGAAAGAGCTGGTTCAGGTCAAGAGGGATTGTCCCAATATGGAGCAATACCATTATTTGTAGGTACTTTTCTTATATCAATAATAGCTTTGTGTGTTTCGGTACCAGTTGGTTTGTTTAGTGCTATTTACCTATCCGAATATGCTACAACCAAAGAAAGAGCTTTTTTTAAACCACTTTTAGAAATTTTAGCTGGTATACCAACTGTTGTTTATGGTTTTTTTGCTGCTTTAACAGTCGCTCCTTTTTTAAGGTCTACAGGTTCAATATTTGGTCTTGACGTTGCTTCAGAGTCAGCATTGGCAGCAGGTCTAGTAATGGGCATTATGATAATACCTTTTATTTCGTCTTTGTCAGATGATGTTATAAATGCAGTACCTCAATCACTTCGTGATGCTGGATATGGTCTGGGTTCAACTAAAAATGAAACCGTAATGAAAATTGTATTACCCGCAGCTTTACCTGGTGTTGTGGCTAGTATTATTCTTGCTGTTTCAAGAGCGGTAGGTGAAACTATGATTGTTGTAATGGCCGCAGGATTGGCAGCTAACCTTACAGCCAATCCACTGGAAGCTGTTACTACTGTAACATCCCAAATTGTTACAATATTAGTAGGTGATCAAGAATTTGAGTCTGCTAAGACTTTATCAGCATTTGCTTTGGCTTTAACTCTTATAATAATAACACTGGCAATGAACTTTTATGCATTGCACATAGTTAAAAAATATAGAGAGCAATATGAATAAGAAAATTATTTCTCCATCAGATGCATCAAATATTGTTAGAAAATCTATTGCAAAAAGACGTACTAGAGATAATAGGCTAAAATTATTTGGAAGAATTGCTATTGGTTTAGCTGTTTGTTTTTTATTAATCTTGTTTTATTCAATTTTTACAAAGGGTTATCCTGGTTTTTTTCAGTATTATGTTACTCTAGATATTAAATTTGATAGAGAAAGAATTGACCCTAAAGGTGACCTTTCAGATAATTCTTTATTTGATGGTGAAGCCAGTAAAATTGTAAACGAATCTCTATATTCAATTATTCAACCCAAAGGTAGAAAAGAGAAAAAAATTGCAAAAAAAATAGTTTCCTCTGGTAAAGATGTAAGAATTGCCAAGATGGTAAAAAATAACCCTTCTTTATTTGGAACAACAACAAGCGTTAAGTTTGCTTTAGATGATGATGTCGATAGTTTTTTGCGTGGCTATATAAAAAGGGAAACACCAGAAAATGAGAGAAGAATTAGTGATAAAGTAATTCAATTTATTGATAAATTAAACAAAGAAGGAAGAATTTCATACGAATTTAGTGACTATATTTTAAGTGGTAGTGCTTCAGGTAATCCTGAAATGGCAGGTATTAAAGGAGCTTTTATAGGGTCAATGTTAACTTTATCTGTATGTTTACTGATTGCATTTCCTCTTGGTGTGGCAACAGCTGTGTATTTAGAAGAGATTGCTAAAAAAAATCGAATTACAGAATTTATAGAAGTAAATATTAATAATTTAGCTGCAGTACCTTCAGTTGTTTTTGGAATAATGGGATTAGCAATTTTCATTAGTATATTTGGTATGCCCAGATCTATACCTTTAGTGGGTGGTATGGTGTTAGCATTAATGACTTTGCCAACGATAATTATTTCATCTAGGGCAGCTATAAGAGCAGTTCCACCTTCTGTAAGAGATGCAGCCTATGGAATAGGAGCTTCAAAAATTCAAGTTATTTTTCATCACGTTATCCCTCTAGCAATGCCTGGAATGTTAACTGGTACAATTATAGGCATGGCACAAGCATTAGGTGAAACAGCTCCATTGTTAATGATTGGTATGGTTGCTTTTATAGTAGATATTCCTAATAGTGTATTAGATCCTGGTACTGTCTTGCCTGTTCAAATATTCATGTGGGCGGATTTTGCTGAAAGAATGTTTATTCAAAAAACAAGTGCAGCTATCATAGTTTTATTAGGTTTTCTAATAAGTATGAATGCATTAGCTGTTTATTTAAGAAAAAAACTAGAAAGACGATGGTAATGGAGATGATTGATGAGCAATAATAACGACCTAAAATCTCTAGATTTAACAGTAGGTGATGTGTTTGCACAAAATCCTCGTCTAAAAGCCAGGAATGTTAGTGTTTTTTATGGTGATAACAAAGCAATTGATAACGTTACAATTGATATTGGTAATAAAGAAGTGATTTCATTTATAGGCCCATCAGGATGTGGAAAGTCAACTTTTTTAAGATGCTTTAACAGAATGAACGATACAATAGATTCTTGCATAGTTAAGGGTAAAATCACTATTGATGACGAAAATATTTATGACAAAAAAATTGATGTTGTTCCTTTAAGAGCTCGTATTGGAATGGTTTTTCAAAAACCTAACCCTTTTCCTAAATCAATTTACGATAATGTCGCTTATGGCCCAAGAATACATGGGTTATCTGAAAACAAAGACCATTTAGATGGAATTGTAGAAGAGTCTCTTAAAAGGGCTGGGTTATGGGAAGAAGTTAGTGATAGACTTGATAGTGCAGGTACTGGATTATCTGGTGGTCAGCAACAAAGGTTATGTATTGCTAGAGCAATTGCTGTCAGTCCAGAGGTGATTTTGATGGATGAACCTTGTTCAGCATTAGATCCTATAGCAACAGCAAAAATAGAGGAGTTAATTCATGAACTTGGTAATGATTACTCAATTGTTATTGTGACGCACTCTATGCAACAAGCTGCAAGAGTTTCAAAAAGAACTGCTTATTTTCATCTTGGAAAATTAATAGAGGTTGGAAGAACTAAAGATATATTTACAAGACCTCAACACCATCAAACTGAAGCATATATATCAGGTAAAATAGGGTAGGAATATAAATGGAAAATACACATATTTCGTCATCTTTTGATAAAGATCTCAATAAACTAAATGACAATTTATTAAAACTTGGAAATACAGCTCTTGATCAGTTTGAAAAATGTATAAATAATTTTGGTACTCAAAATTTAGAAGAGATAAAAACTGTTATTAATAGTGATAAAATTTTGGATGATTTGGATGATAAGGTCCAAAAGTATGGATTTGAAATTATTGCTCTTCGAGCGCCACAGGCAGCCGACTTAAGAAGAATCATTGTTGCATTAAAAATTGCAACTATTTTTGAAAGAATTGGTGATTATTCAAGAAATATATCTAATAGAACAAAATTATTAATTGATCTTAAATACACTGATTTACCTGGTGTAAATATCGGTAAGATGGGTCAAAAAACACAAACGATGTTTGAAGATGTTTTGGATGCTTACATAAATGAAGATGATAAATTAGCTGTTAAAATAAGAAATTCAGATGTCAAAATAGATAAAATGCATACTGAATATTATTTAGAAATTATATCACATATGCAAAGAAAGAAAAACTTTGCCCCAACTGGTGCTCATCTTCTATTTATAGCCAAAAATATTGAACGTGTTGCAGATTATATTACCGATGTTGCTGAACAAATTTATTTTTTAGTAAATGGACGTGTTTTGTCCGATCATAGGCCTAAAGCTGATAAAACTAGTTTAAAAATACCAAATTAAAGGATGTAAATTTATTATGGATATAACTATTTTAATTGCTGATGATGAGCCAAATCAGTTAGAGTTAATGGATTATAATCTAAGAAATGCTGGTTTTTCTATAATAAAAGCCTCTAATGGTTTAGATGCTCTTGAATTAATTGAAAATAACACACCCGATTTAATAATTTTGGATTGGATGATGCCTAAAATGTCTGGAATTGATGTTTGTCGAACATTGAGGTCTAGATCAGAAACCAAATTGCTTCCTATTATTATTTTAAGCGCTAGAAGTGAAGACTCTGATAAATCACTTGGCTTAGATACTGGTGCAGATGATTATATTTCGAAACCATTCTCTCCAAAAGAACTTTTATCAAGGGTAAAAGCATTACTAAGACGTGCTAGACCTGCTCTTGTAAATGATATTCTTCAGCATAATAATCTTACATTGTCACTTGGCGAGATGAAAGTTACTTATTTTGATAATGAAGTGAAACTAGGGCCTAAAGAATTTAAATTACTTACATTATTAATGGAAAGGCCAGGTCATATATTTTCTAGAGGCAAGCTCTTAGATTTAGTATGGGGGCATGGTGTATATGTAGAAGAAAGAACTGTTGATGTTCATATGAGCAGGCTTAGGAAAGCGTTAAAGACATCATCAAAAGAAAACATAGATCCAATAAGAACTGTAAGGGATGGTGGTTACGGTTTATTTACAAATAAAATTATTTAAATATTATATACAAAGTTTTATTAATTTTATTTAAGGCACTTTTAGCTTTTGATTTACTTACATAAAATCCTGCCTTTTTTTGTATCGCCACTTGGTATAATTTTTATATTTTTATTTGTTTCATTCTTTTTTAAGAGAAAGTTTTTTGTATTTCTTGCCTTTTTAGTTTTGATTGTTTCTACCAATCCTTTGGTTGGGAATTATCTCATGAAGAGACTGGAGCATCCATATCATCCAATTCCTATATCATCTATAAAAGAGAATGATGCTATTGTTGTTTTAGGTGGTATTTTAATAAAGTAGGTAATCAAAATAATAATACTTATGAATTTTTTGATCCTGATCGTTTTTTGGTGGTATTGATTTAATTAAAAGTTTTAAATCTGAAAAATTAATTTTAATGTCAAGCCAACTTCCATGGACTATTAATTGGCAGCCAGAAGGTCAAGTTCTAAAAGAAAAAGCCATATCACTAGGCTTGGATCCAGATCAAATTATCGTTACAGAAAAAGTTAAAAACACTTATGAGGAAAGTGTAGCTGTTACAAAATTAATACCTAATAATTCGTCTATTATTCTAGTTACTTCAGCTTATCATATGGATAGATCAAAATATTTATTTGAAAAACAAGGTTTTAAGGTTACTGCTTTCCCAGTAGATTTTAAGTCATTATATTCAAAAACAAACAATTATGAGCTTTCTTCCAAAATTAGAAGCACTTAATCAAACATCACTTTTTATAAGAGAAAATATAGGCAGACTTTATTATAAGTTTTTTCTTTAGCCAGAATATTATTTTTTCACTTGATTAATGTACCAGTCATGAATATTTCTACCTGTCATTATTTCTACATCTTGATGCTCTAATATGTAATCAAGAAGTTTTTCAAAAAATAATATTCTGTGAGGAACACCAGTTAGATAAGGGTGAACACTTATAGCCATTATTTTTACATTTTCGTTAGCTTCTTGGTATAGTCTATCAAATTGAAGTTTTCCTCTTGTGAAAATCTCATCTGATTTATGGACCTGTACAGAGGTCATTACCACATCATTTATCTCAACAGGATAGGGAAGTGTAATCATTCTCTTGCCACTTTTAACCTTTAAATCTTCTGGAAGATCATCAATAGGCCAATTTGCAACGTACTTTATCCCATGATCAGATAATATATCTAATGTTTCATTTGTTTCCGTTAGGCCAGGGCTTTCCCATCCAATAACTTCAACTTTTGTGAATTCTTGTATTTTTTCAATTGCAGATTTTATATCTACATATTCGTTATCAACTTTATGCATAGGTCTTTGAATATAACCATGACCCATAGGCTCCCAACTTTCTTTTATAGCAGCCTGAACAGTTTCAGGATAATGATCAATCACAGTTGCGTTAAGAGCTAATGTTGAACAAATATTCCTTTTTTTAAGAGTGTCTAAGAGTCTCCAAAAACCAACACGCATACCATATTCATGCCACGACCAATTAGGAAGATCAGGTAACATAGGAACACCCATTGGTGGAGGTAAAATATTTCTTGGTTGCGGTAAATCTGGGTCCCATACTTCAAGATTTACAATGACCCATAAAATAATTTTTTTATTATTTTTTAAAACTAATTTAGGTCTATTTATAAAAGGTTGGTGATATAATCTATCTCTTCGGTTCATAAATTTTTCCTAGTTAACTTTTGTCCAATTTTCATTAATTTTAGTTCCTGCGTTTCTAATAACTTTAGCAATAGGACAATACATAGCTAATTGTTTTTTTACTTCTTCCAAATCATTTTCCGAAGCATCTGTTGAGATGTTAATATCTAAGGTAATTTCTGGAAAAGGAACCTCTACTTCTTGGATTAGGCCAACGCCATCTCTGTTAAACATTGTTTTAGATTTAATATCCATACTATTAATCGTAAAACCCATTTTTTCCATTATTCTATGAGTAATTACATTTGTGCATCCAATTAAAGATGATACTAGCGTTTCTGTTGGGGATAGCCCTAAGTTAGTTCCACCTCTTGCAATTGGTTCGTCAATAACACTTTCAACGTCTCTAGTAATTATGTCAGTTCTTGAATGACTTTTAGATGAACCATCAAGCTTCATATGCACTACATTATCACTCATTTTAATCTCCTAAATTATAAAATTAAAAATTAGATTAAAACATTAAATAGAAATATGAAATGATTTAATTGAATACATAAAATCATCAAAAATGATTCAAAAAATATTGATACGAATTCTAAATAATGATTAGATTATTAGGTAAAGATTGTTTTCTTTTAGGGGGATTTATTTTATGAAAGCAGCTGATTTTTCATATCACGAAGCAATAGATATTCAAGATGCTATAAAAATTAAAGCTAACGACGATGAAGCAGTTATTTTAGCAGGCGGACAATCACTTTTACCTGCTTTAAATATGAGGTTATCAAGTCCTAGCTGTTTAATAGACATATCTAAAATCAGTGGTTTAGATGAGATTAAAATAGACGGTAACTATTTGTATATAGGTGCATTAGCTACACATTCTAACGTCATGAAAAATGAACTTGTTTTAGAAAAAATGCCTTGTTTAATTGATATCCTCAAAATGGTAGCTCATCCAGCTATTAGGAATAAGGGTACTCATGGAGGTAGTATAGCCTATGGAGATCCAGCAGCAGAATTACCTGCTTTAGCAGTTGCAACAAATGCCGAAATTTTAGTTTCTGGTCAAAATGGTGATAGATCCATAAAAGCTAAAGATTTTTATTTAGGTCTATTCGATACAGCTATCAATCAAGATGAAATTGTCATTGGAATTAAATATCCTTTATTAAAACAGGAGCAAGTTATTCTTTTTGATGAAGTATGTAGACGTCATGGCGACTATGCAATGGCTGGTTTAATAGCCAATGTTAATAAAGTAGGTGGTAAGGTTAATGATTTAAACCTCGTGTATTTTGCAACTGGTGATAAGCCAGATATTGCAGACAAAACAGCAAAGTTATTTTTAGAAAATGGTTATGATTATTCAAATTTAAAAAATTCTTTAAGTTCTGAAATTGATTTTGCAGGTGATTTAAATAGTAGTTCAGAAATGAAACTTCACTTAGCAACAGTCCTAATTAAAAAAGTTTTAAACAAGTTGGAGGCATAAATGACTGCTAACAATACATCAAATATATCTTTTACAGTAAATGGTGAAAAATTTAATAACGTAAACGTACCTTCAAGACAGCATTTGGCAGATTATTTAAGATCACAGGGTCTTACAGGTACTCATTTAGGATGTGAGCAGGGTGCTTGTGGTGCTTGTACCATTGAAATGGATGGTAAAGCAGTGAGGTCATGTTTAGTCCTAGCATCTCAGGCAAATGGGTCTGATTTAAAAACTGTTGAGGGTTTTGATGATCAAATGATGGAACAAGTAAAAGAGAGCTTTCTTAAGCATAATGCTTTTCAATGTGGTTTTTGTTCTCCTGGAATGCTTATGACGACTAAAGAAATTCTATTGAGCAAGAAAAAGCTTACTAGAGATGAAATAAGATCTGAAATTTCTGGAAATTATTGCAGGTGTACTGGTTATCAATCGATAGTTGATGCTATTGAAGAATGTATTAACGAAATTAATTAAGGTGTAAGATATGGATGATTTAAAAGTAAACCAAAACCCTAAATTAGGTTCAATAGATAGGCCCAACTCTTATATTGGTAGAAGTGTTCCAAGGCAAAATGCTAAAAAACATCTAGATGGAGGAGGGCAGTTTGTTGATGATCTTACTTTGCCTAGAATGGTCCATGTTGCCTTTTTAAGATCACCTTTTGCTCATGCAGAAATAAAATCAATTGATGTTAAAAATGCAAAACAGTCCGATGGTGTAATTGATGTATTTACTGCAAAGGAAATAGATGAGGTATGTAAACCTTGGGTTGGTGTTTTAGGTCATTTAGGTGAAATGAGATCTCCTGAGCAGTCACCATTAGCAAAAAATATTGCCAGATGGCAGGGTGAACCTGTGGCTGTTGTTATTGCTAATTCAAGAGCTCAAGCAGAAGATGCTTTAGAATTAATAGAAGTTGATTGGCTAGAAAAAGATGCCCAGGTAGATATGGAAACAGCTTTGGACCCAAATGCTGTAATTATACACCCTGAACTAGGTAATAATTTATTTTGGACCAGAACAGTAAATCAAGGAGATGTTGATAAGGCATTTAAAGAAGCAGATGCTGTTGTTGAAACCACACTTGATTTTGCAAGGCATACAGGTGTCACGCTAGAATCTAGAGGTATTGTTGCTGATTGGAATAAAGCAGAAAATAAAATGACTATTTATCATAATGGTCAAGCTCCGCATATGATGCAGC
This sequence comes from Candidatus Marisalimonas marina, assembly GCA_038131365.1. Lineage (GTDB taxonomy): Bacteria > Pseudomonadota > Alphaproteobacteria > Puniceispirillales > Marisalimonadaceae > Marisalimonas > Marisalimonas marina. Next base: position 170,373 of record JAYPPH010000003.1, read on the forward strand.
ATATAATTGCCAAACATTTAGATCTTAATGAAGGCTTAGTTAGAATTATTAGTAGGGATGTGGGTGGCTCTTTTGGAATTAAAGTTCACGTTTATCCAGATGAAATGGCTGTTACTGCTATTTCAAAAAAATTAGGTAGACCAGTAAAATTCATTGCAGATAGATTAGAGAGTTTCACCACGGATATTCATGCAAGATGTCATAAAATTAGTGGTAAACTTGGTGTTGATAAAAATGGAAAAATACTAGCAATGGAAATTGACGATTTGAGTGGTATTGGTCCTTTTAGTATGTATCCGAGAACATCGGCTATTGAAACAAATCAAGTGCTTAACCTTTCTGGGGCACCTTACGTTATACCTAATTATAAAGCTGTAGGTACTGTGGTTTTTCAAAATAAAACACCAATGTGTCAATATAGAGCCGTTGGGCATCCAATAGCTGTAGCTATTACAGAAGCTTTAATTGATAAAGCAGCTTATAAAATTGGAATGGATTTAGATAAAATTAGAAAAATGAATTTTATTCCTGATAATTCATATCCTAATAAGTCACCATCAGGTGTCCCTTTGGAAGATCTATCTCATCAAGCTTCAATGGATAAACTTCTCGAAATCATGGATATAAAAGAAATTGAAACCAAGAAAAAAGATGATTACGAAAAAGGAATATTATCAGGATATGGTGTTATTAGTATGTGTGAAGTAACTAATCCTAGTCCATTATTTTATGGAGTAGGAGGTGCGCATATTTCATCCCAAGATGGTGCATCCATAAGGTTAGAAGGTTCTGGGGCAATTCATTTATCGTCATCTATAACTGAACAAGGTCAAGGAACTGAGGCTATTATGAAGCAGATAGCGGCGGATCAATTAGGTGTAAAATTAGAATCCGTTAGAGTTACCTTAGGTGATACTGACGCAACACCATATGGTGGTGGTACATGGGCATCCAGAGGAGCTGGAATTGGTGGGGAAGCTGTCTTAAAAGCTGCACGAAAACTTAAAGATAATATTTTAAATATTGCAGCAGCGATTATGCAAACTGATAAAGATTCCCTAGATATTGAAGATAACAATGTTATTAGGAAAAATGGTGGAGAGGGTATTTCTCTCCAAAAACTAGCCGAAACAGTATATTATAGAGGCCATGAAATTCCTAAGGGTACAAACCCTGAATTGTTAGCGACAGCTAGTTTTTTAATTGAAGGCATTCCTTTTGTTTTTACAAATAGTGCAATGGGCTGCCAAGTTTCAATTGATCAAGATACAGGAATTATCAAGATTAATAAATTTTGGGCTGTTGAGGATTGTGGTACTCAAATTAACCCTAAATTAGTTGAAGAGCAAATTAGAGGTGGTGTTATTCAAGGTATTGGAGGTGCTCTGTTTGAAGAATGTGTATATGACGATCAAGGAAATATGCAAAATGCAACTATGGCTGATTATCTTGTTCCTATGGCATATGAGATGCCTGATATCATAGTTGATCATGTCACAACTAATTCTGGTCGCAGTATTATTGGTGCAAAGGGTGCAGGAGAAGCCGGAACTGGTGGTGCGCCTGCAGTTATAATGAATGCGATAAATAATGCTTTAAAACAGGTGGGTGCTGAAGTGATTTCACAACCAATTACTCCAGAAAAAGTTTTAAAGGCCTTAGGTAAGATTTAATAAAATTAGATACTTATCCAATTTTCATTATCTTTTAGTCTATGTTTGACTATGCCAGGTTTAAGGGAGGCTTCTATAAAGCAACCATTTATTGCGGCTTTAAGTAGTTGCTTTTTTCTTTCAATAGGCTCTTCACTAATAATATCAATATCTAAATTATAACCATCACAACTCGCTTGGTATGGGCCCTCTTCTAATATATCCCCTTGCCATTCCATTAAAGCATCAATTTTAATTTCATTAACTTCGATTTTTAATTTTTTACCAAAAGCCTTTATTTGTGTCATCACACAACCACATAATGAAGCTGTAAATAATGCCAAAGGAGGAGGGGCTGTACCTTTGCCTCCATGAAATGCACCTTCGTCAGTTGCTAATTTAAATGTTTCATTCATTGACTCAAATGCTACATCAATATCATTCCTCATTGAGCCTTTATTTAATGCATTACCAGTAAATTTTAATTTAAATGATTTATTATTCATAATGACCTCTTCTATTATTGGTAATCTTCTATGTCATACAAGCTAATTGCGGTATCTTTTAAAACATTTTGAATGTTTGGCATTATCAGATTTTCATTTTCTTTAGGTAAAGACAGGTAATTGCCTAATTTTCTACTTCTATTAACAATGAATTGACTTTCTTTAAGTCTTAATTGTTCCCATTTACTTAATTTATCTAAATTAAAATTATCACCTAAATATTCAGATAGTTTGAATGCATCCATTGCTGCTTTTGTTACCCCCATTCCAACATGAGGTCTTGCCGTAAAAGCCGCGTCTCCAATCGTTACAACTCTACCATTATGCATTTTCATACTTTGTAGATCAAAAATTGGTTGAATGAGTGGCTGATGTGTTGCTTTGACTAATTCAACAAGCTGTGGCGGAAGATTATTTTCTGCTTCTTCAAATAAATCACTAATGATTTCTTGTCTTATTTCGTTTGGAGGAATGCCATCTTCATATTGTTGTCCCGACTTACCTAATAATAATTCTTTTAATAATTTCGTGGGTATTGGTTTGTACCATATCCAGTTAATTCGTCTCTTGCCAATTTCAAAAGGGTTTTCACCTTCTCCTGCTATTGGATAACAAGCTATTTGCTGATTATAGGGTAAAACAATGATAAAATAATTTGAGAGTGTCTCTAATGACTTATTACTAATTTCTTCTTCGTTAACAACACCTCTCCAACCAACATATTCAGCATATTGCGGATGGGCACTTTTATCTACATAGGATCGTAAATCTGATTTAATACCATTAGCAATAATGATTAAGTCAGAGCTTTTTTTCTTTCCATTTTCAAAGTACGCAATGGCTTCATGATTATTTTGTTCAATTTTAATGCAATCATCACCCATATAATAATTTTCATTGCTAATTTGTTCTCTTAAAATTGAAAATAAATATTGCCAACTTGTATATACTTGAGGGTAGTTGTAACTACCATTTATGTTGCCATCATTATCTAATGATACTCTTAATTTGGCCGTTGTACCAAGTACATCGTTATTATTGGTAGCTTTAAAAACAAGATCTGCCAATTCATCATAAGTAGCTATGCCCGCTCCACGACCAGAGAGAGGAACGGGAACTTTCTCATGTATAGAAATTTCCCATCCATTTTTTGATAGTGCCGTGGCGGCAAAAAGACCAGCCATTGAACCACCAATAATAGTTGCTGATGGTTTCATAGAGTTTATTTTATAGCCATAGGATTTATTGGTGATCCAACGGCTTTAGTTATTGGCAGTGGTGGCGCACAAAAGAAAAATTCATATACCTTATCTTCATCACAATCTTTCGCTAAATCACGAAGGTAAAAAATTTCACCCATTGTAATACCAATCATTGGAATAACTACCCAATGCCATGGTTGTTGTGCATCTTTTGTTTCATTAGGTCTAACTTCACATCCCCAAGTATCTGTACAAATGGCTGCGATTTCTTTGTTGTAAATCCATTCAGCGGTATCAAAGGCTAGACCTGGAGCGTCGCCACCTGCGTATCCACCCCAATCTCCAGCATCTAATCGCTGTTCCATTTGGCCGGTACGAACAATAACAAAATCGCCTTGTTTTATGTCGACATTTTGAGATTTGGCGCATTCATCAAGATCATTAGCGGATATAGCGACGCCATCTTCAAAAAAATCTACGCCTGCCCATCTAGCAACGTCTAAAAGAACACCTCTTCCTGCCATTTCAGCTCTTACTTTTTCTATCCCGTTTTTTTGAGCTCCATCACTGTCTACAAGCCTAGCATCATAACCATTCCACATATAATCATCATAGAAAATATGAGCCAATGCATCCCATTGTGTAGCGCATTGAAGAGGGAGTGATATCATATCATCAGCATATCTTAATCCGAACTCATCAAACCTTCCTGCAACAGCATCAGTTCCAGTTGCTAACATAAGATGAATTGGATTAAACCTATTTCCCCATGTTCCTTTTTGTGGTCCATGTCTATCAAAGTTTAAACCTAAGCTAAAACGTTTTCCTCTTTTAATAAGTTTACTAGCATCAATAACTTTGTCAGGTGTTATAAAATTTAAAGTTCCTATCTCATCATCAGGACCCCATCGACCCCAATTTTTTAATTTCTCAGCTGTTGCTCTTAAATGTTTAATATCAAACATTTTTTCGTCATACTTATGTGGCATTTTATGCTCCTTACAATCGATTTGTTTAACTAAGATGTGGCAAAGTTTAATTCAACCTTTACTCCGTCAGGGTCCATAATAAATAACTGTTCCAAAGGAAAGCCTGGAACTTTTCTGTGTGTGTATTCCATAGATATATTATCGAGTTTGCTCTTCATACCTTCTATATCATCAGCATTAAAGGCAACATGATCTATTGCGCCAGAACCTGACTTAACATCTTCTTTCTTACCTATGTAATAATCTTGACCTGTATCTTGTTGTCTCATTGCAAGGTGAATACATGCAGCTTTGTTATCTTTTAAATATAACCAATATCCCTTAAATGGAAAATCTGGCCTATACCCAACCTCTAAACCAAGAATGTCAACGTAAAAATCTTTAGTTTTATCAACATCATCTGCAAGAATTAAGACATGTTCAAATGTTTTAAGTGCCATATTACTCCCCACTAATTATTATTATTTAATTTAAAAATTCTAAAATAGTATTACTAACTTTCTCTGCACATTCTAGATTTAAAATATGAGCTGCCCCTGAAATACATTCATATTTACTATTTGGAGTAATATGATGCATTTCTTCCATAGCCATAGCTGGAGCTCCCATATCTTTTTCACCTGAAATATAGAGTATCTCTTTATTTATTGTAGATAAATCTTTTAAATAATCGAGTTTTTTAATTGCTTCACAGCTTCCTATATAGCCTTCCTTAGATGTGTTGGTAATCATATCTTTTGAAAGGTTAATAATATCTGAATTATCTGCTATCTTTTGAAAATTCTTCGCTAAACCATCTTTCAAGAGAGCCATTTACTACACCTTTAGTATCATTTTCTGTGACTACAGCAATTCTTTGATCCCATCCTTCTTGTAAGGGTGGTGGCATATCAGCTCTAGCTGCGCAGCAAACAAACTTATTAAATCTATTTTGATGCTTAAGGGCTAACCCTAAAGAAGTCATACCGCCCATTGAAAGACCTACAAAGTTTGCTTTTTCTACATTAAGATCATCCATTATTTTGATAACATCGTTCTCAAGCATATCAAAAGAGTAGGGACCTTTAGCGGGACTACTTTTTCCGTGACCTCTTTTATCATATCGAATAATACAATATTTATCTTTCATCGCTTCTACTTGTGGATCCCACATTCTTAAATCTGATCCAAGGGAATTTGAAAATATAATTTTAGGAAGATCTAAACTTCCAATGACTTCAACATTTAAATAATCATTATTTTCCAAAGAAACACGTGTCATATTTAAATCCTATTCAGCAGCTATTTTGGTATATTTATTAATTTTAGGCATCACTTTCTCAGCCATTAGTTTCATAGAATTTCTGGCTAAATCAACATCTGCCCAATCGTGACCAGCATAAAGTAATGTTCCAAAATCGCCAACTTCATCTCTGAACTCTAATATTTTGTCAGCAACTTCGTCTGCAGAACCAAATAGAATGAGTTTATTACAAATATCTTCTAATTTCAGATCGCTGTCAGGCATATCTTGGTCTTCTTTAAATAAATTAGCTCTTCCATGTTTAAGCATTTTTGTTAGTAATTGTTTATAATAAAACACATATGGACTTCCATTGCCTAATGCATAATCACGAGCTTTAGTCCTGTCTTCGCAAACAAATATAGACTTAGCAACTCTCCAATCTTTTGAATCAGCCTTAAAACCACCTTCTTCACAGCCTTGAACATAACTTGGCCAATGAGTTTTAACCCATTTTGGTAATAAAAAGTTAGCAGAGATAGGTTTCCATCCTCTGGCGGCAGCAGATATCAAGCCTTTAGAATAAGGAGCAACAACAGTACAGATAATTGGAGGATAGGGTTTTTGAAAAGGCTTTTGCATTATTCCTTGACCAATTTCTGTCATCTGGGTTCTTTCTGTAGAAACATTCCAATACTTTCCTTCAATGTTATATGGAGCATCTCTTTTCCAAATTTCTAAAACCATATCTATACATTCAACAAACATTTCATTTCTGTTTTTATCTAGATTGCCAAACACTTCAGCATCTGAAGCAAGTCCACCAGGGCTTATACCAAAATTAAATCTACCATCTAACATATGGTCTAACATTGCAATTTGACCTGCTATGGCTGCAGGGTGTGAGTTAGGCATATTTACAGTGCCAGTACCAAGCCTAATATTCTTAGTTTCTGCAGCGAGCGAAGCTATAAAAAGTGCGCTTGATGTAATATTTTCCGCGGCATCCGTAACATGTTCACCACAATAAGCCTCTGAAAAACCAATTTGATCAGCTAATATAAAGGCTTCTCGATCTTCTGATAAAGTTTTTCTGTAGTCTTTATCAATAGGATGGATAGGCATAGTAAAAAAACCAACTTCCATAGAAAACTCCATTATTAAAAAAACTAAATATAGTTTATTGTTGCTAAAACATTAAATGATTATTTTTTATGATATATATCAGAAAGTATGATTTAATTAGTTTAAATTAATAGTTAATATTAATTAAAAAAAATAGGAAACGAGCATGAAAATTATTGGTTCAATTGGATTAGGGGCAATGGGCGGGGCATATGCAAAATTTCTTCTCGAAGATAATTATAAAGTATATGGCATTGATCCAGATGAAAATAACGCAAAGATGTTTACTTCTTATGGAGGAGAATTGCTAAGTAATATCAGTGATTTAGTTTATAAATCTGATGTTATCATTTTAAGTCTACCAACTGTTCCTATATTTAAGACAGTGATTGATGAAATAGAAAAAAATGGATCTGTTATTCAGCCTAAAATACTTATTGATATGAATACTATTTCATTAGAGGACAAACTTGAAACCAGAGATAAGTTACAAAAGCTAAATATTCAAATGGTAGATGCTCCTGTAAGCGGAACAGGAGCACAAGCAAAAGAAAAAGACATTGTTGTTATGTCAAGTGGTGATTCAAAAGTTGTTGATGAATGTGATATCATTTTTAAATCATTTTCTAAACAAAATATAAATGTAGGTGAATTTGGTAATGGAATAAAATTTAAGATTTTAGCCAATTTATTGGTCACCGTTCATAACACTGTTACAGCTGAAGCATTACTTTTAGGTCAAAAAGCAGGATTAGATAGCAATATGATTTATGAAGTATTAAATGCAGGAGCTGCTACATCTGTTATGTTAGATAAAAGAATGCCCCTTATGATAAATAAAAATTATGAGCCAGCAACTGCTTCTATGAGAATATTTTTAAAAGATATTGAAGTTATTTCAAATTTTCTAAAAACTAATAATTTAAATTCCCCAACTTTTGAGGCTGCGGCTGCTTTATATAACCAATCTAAAGAAAAAATTCCAATCACTTATGATACCGCTGCCATTTATGAGCAATTAGAAAATAATAATAAATAAGGAGATTTTATGAAAGATAATAAAAAACTTCCCGAGATAAGAACCCTTTCAAGGGAGTATATGAATTCAAGGATTGCATATTTTGCTGATCAAAAAGGATCTAAACTGGGTTTACCAGATAGCAAATTACCTGAATGTACAAGAGAGCTTATTAATATTATTGGTTTTGAGCCGCCCAAAGGAGATAGTAAACATGTTTCACCATTGGGTAATGACAATGCTCAAATGCCTGCTATTAATATTTCAGAAGGCTTTAATCTTGGATTTTGTAGATGCAAGCCTGGTAAAGGACCATTAATGCATAATCATGATACTAATGAAACATTTATGCCCATTACTGGAAAATGGAGGTGTGAATGGAATGAGGGTGATGATCACGATTTCGCAGACTTGGGTCCTTGTGATGTTGTTTCATTTCCTCCTGGCTGTTCTAGGCGTTTTATGAATATAACTGAAGGTGAGGATGATAAAGAACATTTATTGTTAGTTGTCATTGCTGGTAATGCTCCAAAGGCAGAGTTTACAGACCTTGCTTATAAAAGAATTGAAGAATTTGAAAATTCTAATAACTAATCGAAAGTTTTATTATGATATGGGTTGTGCTTTGTAAAGATAAACCAAACTCTTTAGACCAAAGGATGAGAATTATAGATGAGCACAGGGCTTATTTATCTACAAATCCAATAAAAACACTTATTTCTGGTCCTTTAACTGATAAGGAAGGTAATATGAATGGATCTTTCTTTATGGTTGAAGCTAATAGCGAAGAAGAAATAAAAATATTTCAACAAAATGATCCAATTTTCAAAGCAAATATTTGGGATGAAATAATTATTTCACCATTTAATAAAAGGGTGGATAACCTTTCTAAAATTTAGATAAGAGGTAGTAATGTCTAAGAAATTTTTAGATTTATCAGTTAGTTTGCAAGAAGGTATTAAGTCTGACCCAGACTTTATGCTACCTAAAATAAACTATCATCATCATCAAGAAACAGCAGAAGAGATGATTAGTTTTTTTCCTGGCTTAAACAAGTCTGATTTGCCTGGAGGAGAAGGTTGGGCAATGGAAACTATAACAGTAAGCACTCATAATGGAACTCATATGGATGCTCCTTATCATTATCATTCAACTATGAATAATGGAGAGAGAGCTATCACAATAGATGAAGTCCCTTTAGAGTGGTGTTTCAGTGATGGTGTTAAGTTAGATTTAAGATCCTATGAAGATGGGTATGTTTTAACCAAAGATGACCTGCAAAATGAAATAAAAAAAATAGACTATAATATAAAACCTCTTGATATGATTTTTATTAACACATCAGCAGGTGGCCGTTATGGAAAAGATGATTTCTTAAAAAAAGGTTGCGGTATAAGTAAAGAAGCAACCATATACTTGCTTGAGCAAGGCGTTAGAGTCACTGGAACCGATGCGTGGAGCTGGGATGCTCCATTTACTTATACAGCTGAAAAATTTAAAGAAACAAAAGACCCTTCAATAATCTGGGAAGGTCATAGAGCAGGCATGGTTCAGGGTTACTCACATATTGAAAAACTTAACAATTTAGACAAGCTACCCAGTCATGGGTTTAAGGTTTCTGCTTTTCCATTCAAAATTAAGAATGGCTCAGCTGGCTTTGTAAGAGTTGTAGCTATTTTTGAATGATTTATTTGTAAATGTAGTTGGTAATTACAGTAGTTAATTTGATAGCTAGTGGTCTAACAAACAAAATAGCTGGAAACGCTACAAGGGAGGCATAAAACCAATTTGTAGGCCATACTTGAAAAAACAATGAAGTGTCTGATAAGGCCAAATAAGTTACAAGAGAGCTAATAAACATTGTAATAAATATCCCAGAAATAAGAGTGGATAGATATAATTGGAATTTTTCTTTTTTCATTTAATGACCTTATAAAAAAAGACGATCTAAAAATAGATCGTCTTTTGAAATAGTTTTATAGAATTATTTATCCACCAATCTTGAAACGTACAGGGAATTTATGTCCAGTTTTTTCCATTTCATCCATGTATGCATTCATGATAGCAGCGCCGTCCATTCCATAGTCCTTGGTGATATCTTGAGCTCTTGAATTTGGCCAATCTTTTATAGTTTCTGCCCAAATTTTTTGCTCAGATACAGGTAAATATGTAACAGCATCGTTAATACCTTTTTTCTTACCAAGCGCAACTAAGTCTGTAAGACCCTTTTGATATCTTTGCTGACCATCTTTTACTGCAGCTTTTTCATAGTTAACAGCCTCTTCCATTATTATTTTAACAATTTCAGGAGGTAGTTTTTTCATTGTATCTAGGTTAATGGTAGTGATTGTTTGTGCCATAGCGCCAAAGCCAATAACTTTCCAATAAGGTGCTTGTTCGTAGAACTTAAATCCTCCAGCATGAGCTGATGGGAAAATAATTACACCTTTTGCAACACCTGTAGCTAAGTCATTATACATTGTAGGAAGTGTAGATGTAACTGGTATCGATCCAAATAGAGAAACCCATGGTAAATTTGGTCCGGCAGCAATAACTTTTACACCCTTTAATTCACTTGCTTTCTGCCACTGCTTAACAGTACCAATTCCATAATCATCAAAACCCTGCATAGCTAAGAATTTCTGATTATACTTATCTTCAAGCATTTTAGTTAACTCTGGAAATTGTTTCAGTATCTTGTGCTTAACTTCCCAACTTGTTACAAGGTTTGTTGTTGTGAAAGGTACAAAATAGTCAAAGTTCCATGGTAATAATTTTGCTGTTTCGAAACATACACAATAAGAACCAATGTCTAACAAGCCTTTTTCAACAGCTTCTAAAGTCTCATGAACTTTTGCAATTTTACCAGCATAAGCTTCAATAATTCTAACTTTATGCTTGGTCTCAGCTGCGACTCTCTTTTTAATATTTGGAACTAATACTTTTTCCATATTAGTAACGTAAGCTGTTGGCTTTGACGGGTGGCCTGATCCAACTCTTAAAGTAAATGTATCTGCAAATGATGCAGATGCCATAATACCAGTAGCTAAAATGCTAAGTGGTAAAGCTTTTTTAAAATACCTAATCATTATTTCCTCCTCTGATAGGTAGTGTTAAGTTTAGTATAAACCCCTTGCTTTACTAAACAAATTGTGTAGGCCAGCTGGCTAATTCAGGAAAAAATGCAACTAATAACATGACTATCAACATCATAACCCAATAAGGAATTGATCCTTTGAAAATCGTTCCTAGTGATACATTATCTCCACCAGCTGATAATACCCCTTTAACTGTATAAACTATAAGACCAAAGGGTGGTGTTAGTAAACCAGCTTCAATAGCTAGTATACCAAAAATTGCAAACGCATAGGGATTCATATCGCCTGCAAGTAATATAAATAAAGGTACAGTAAGTAAAATTATTGATATTGAATCTAGTAACATGCCCAAGATAAGCCAAATGACAACCATCATGACCAAGACCATGAAACTATTTAGACCTACTGAGGCCATGGCATCTACTATGACTGAGTCAATGTCTGACAATGATAAGAACCTAGAGTACATTCCAGCAGTAATTAAAAGTATCATTATAGGAGCAGAAGTTTTTCCTGCATCAATAACGGATTCAACCACACCGTTCCATCTCATGCCTTTATATAAAGCAATGCCAAAGCTTGCGAGTGCTCCCATACCAGCTGCTTCGGTAGGTGTAAAAATTCCTCCCCATATTCCTCCTAAAACAACAACTATTAAACCAAGTATAGACATACCAGATATAATTTGTTTGGATGTTAATTTTGTAGTGTCACCAATGCTGTCTGGTTCTGGAGCTAATTCTGGATTTCTAACAGCCTTTATATAATTATAAAAAGCATACATAAGAGCTAGTATAAGGCCAGGAATAACACCAGCTACAAACAATTTTCCAATAGAATCTTCAGTTATAATACCCCAAACAATCAAAAGCACACTAGGTGGAATTAACATACCTAGACAAGCGCTTCCTGCTATGGAGCCCGCAGCCAGTTTTTCATCATATCCAGCTTTTTTCATTTCCGGCCAAGCAATTCTAGAGAAGGCTGCTGCTGATGCAATAGATGTTCCTGTTACGGCTGCAAAAGCTGCATTTCCAGTAACTGTTGCGACACCAAGTCTACCAGGCACGCCTTTTAAACCTTTATTAATGAGTGAATACAAATCACCTGCGGCACCACTTCGCGATAAGAAGTCTCCCATTAGAACAAAAAGTGGTATTGTCATAAAAATATGGTCTCTAATGAGCTCATAAGCAGCTCCGCCCACCTGACTTGCTGCCATATACATGTCTTCAAAAATAAAATATGTACCAATCATTGCAGTAGCGCCAAGTGCAAGAGCTATATGAACACCAGAAAAGATTGCCACTAGCATTCCTACTAACGTTAAAATCATTAATGTATCTAAATCAATTCCCAACGTGCTATCCTTTTCTTAATCTTTTTTTGATATGAATGATTTAATTATTAAAGATAAATAAATTAAAACCACTATAATCGAAGAAAATATTATAACTGTTCTTATAGGGTATACAGGAAACTCAATTGCGCCAATTCCTTGATATTCTCTAATTTCCCATCCTTTTATCATGTCTGTCCAGCCACCAACGGCTATTCCTGTAAAAAGCATTATTCCAATTGCATAAGACAAAATATTAATAATGGTTTTTCCTCTTTTTTTAAAAAAATCATATATTAATGTAGTTCTAAGCATTGTGCCTGAAGCAATGGCGAATGGAACTTGAAGAAAAACTATTGCGGGAACTGAGTTCTGAACAATTTGATCTGCACCTAGAAAAATACCAAGATTTCTAAATGTGACTTCAGCAAAAATTGTTAAGGCAACTAATATAAGCCATATTGCAGCTATTGATTGAAGGTATTCTGGTGTTTTCTTTATATACTTAATCAATTTATTTCCCCAAGTTTTATTAGGTATATTAATTACTTTACGATTACTTTATCTGTATTCAAATCATAAAATAAAATATCCAAAATCAATTTACCTGATTTATAAAAATGGTTTAACTTTTTTATTCATTTTTTCTGTTATTGACCTAATTTCCTCACACATTTTTTCACTAAACAATCTTGCTGCAGGGGTTAGTTCTCTACTTGCAGATGTTATTAAAACATATTCAGTCATTAAATTAGGAGAAATTAAAGGAGATAAAGTTCTTGAGTTATTACTTACGTCAAGATCACATAATACAGCTGGCAAAATTGCGCTCCAATCACTTGACGCTACCATTTCTAAGGTTCCAATCATTCCATCCATTTCTAATGTTTTTTCTAGCTTGATATTATGAGTAGAAAAATATTCATCTAGTGTAATTCGTCTAGAGTTCTCAATACCAGGAAGAATTATTTTTAAGTTTTCAAGCTCAGATAATTTTACAGGTTTCATGTGTTCAAATTTAGAATTCTTTTTTGTAACCAATAAGTTCAAGTCACTAGAAACGAATTCAATCTTCAAACCTGTTGGGTTTTTTACAGTAGGGACAATAGCAAATTCTAACTTATTTGTTCTTACCATATCTTCTAATACACCCGAATAAGCCTCGGTCACCTTAACATCGACTTTAGGGTATGCATTTAAAAATTCAGAAAGAGTAACAGGAAGTGCAGACCTGGTAAAAGTAGGCATTAATCCGCAATTGAAAGTTCCAGATATATTTTCCTTGTTAGTTTTTGTATCAATAAGGGCTTTGTCCATCAAGCTTAGTATTTCTAAAGCATATTTATAAAAATTATTACCGCTATCAGTTAAAACCATATTTCCAGGCACCCTGTTAATAAGTTTTTTGCCTATACTTAATTCTAAGTTCTGGACTAGCATAGACATACCTGATTGAGTGGCATTAAGTCTCTCAGCAGCTAAGCTAAATGAATTTTCCTCTACCACTGCGACAAATGCTTTTAATTGTTTTATAGATACAGACATTTCTTTAGCTATCAGTTAAAATGATACAATCAATACAAATAAATAATTACATATAATACATATAAATATGCTAAAGGAAATCCTTGTTTTGATATTTAAGTAACTTTTTAATTATAAATAGAGTATTTGATAAACATGGGTGTCATAGATACAAATTTTCTAAGAAAATCTTTAGGCAAATTTTCAACTGGTGTTACTATTGTAACATCTATAGATAGTGAAGGTGTGCCCGTTGGAATGACTGTAAATAGTTTTTCTTCCGTGTCATTAGATCCAGCTTTAGTACTTTGGTGTATAGATAAAAAACAGCCTAGTTACGATACGTTCATGGACGCTAAAGGTTATGCTGTAAATATTTTGTCAAAGGATCAAAGTGATCTTTGCTATAAATTCTCTTCACAAAGTCATAATAAATTTGAAAATGTTAATTGGGAAAAAAGTAAAAATGGCTTTCCATTAATTGAAAATTCTCTTGCTTGGTTTGATTGTAAAAAATGGAACTATTATTCTGGAGGTGATCATCAAATATTAGTAGGTGAAGTCACTTCTTTCAATTCTTCAGAGTTAAAGCCATTAACATTTTGGAATGGTCAAATTTCTTAATTGATATATAAAAAAAAAGTTATAGGATTAATTCAAAATTATAAATCAATGAGGTTTAAATGGCAAAGTGGCTAAAAGAGGGAAAGTCTGAAAAAGAAATTGTAGAGGCTGATGCTGAAGTAAAAAAAACAGTTGAAAAAATTTTACAAGATGTCACTTCAAGAGGAGATCAGGCCGTAAGAGAGTTATCAGAGAAATTTGATAACTACTCACCAGACAACTTTATTTTAAGCGAAGATGAAATTCAAATTGCTATTAGTAAGGTATCTAAAAGAGATTTAGACGATATTAAATTTGCACAAACTCAGGTTAGAAATTTTGCGCAAAAGCAACTTGAATGCATTAAAGATTTAGAAGTTGAGACTATGCCCGGCGTAATATTAGGTCACAAAAACATACCAATGAATGCAGTCGGTTGCTATGTTCCTGGAGGTAAGTACCCAATGGTTGCCTCCGCACATATGTCTGTTTTAACAGCAAAAGTTGCTGGTGTTAAAAATATTATTGCGTCTGCCCCTCCACAAGGAGGTGAACCACATCCGGCTATAGTAGCAGCTATGCATTTGGGTGGGGCTGATAAAATTTTGTGTTTAGGTGGTATTCAAGCTGTTGCGGCAATGGCAATTGGTACAGAGACCATAAATGGAGTAGACATGTTAGTCGGCCCAGGCAATATGTTTGTTGCTGAAGCTAAAAGGCAATTATATGGAAGGGTAGGTATTGATTTATTTGCTGGCCCTACAGAAACTCTTATTATTGCTGATGATACATCTGATCCAGAAATTTGTGCTGTTGATCTTTTAGGTCAGGCAGAGCATGGTCCTACTAGCCCTGCAATTTTATTAACTAACTCAGAAAAACTGGCTAGCGAAACTATAAAAGAAATTGAAAGGCAGTTAGAAATTATTCCAACATCTGAGATCGCCAGAGTATCATGGAAAGAATATGGTCAAGTTATTGTTTGTGATAGTTTGGATGAAATGGTTCAAGTTGCTGATGAGCTAGCTTTTGAGCATGTTCAAGTTATGACAGATGATCCAGATTACTTTCATAAAAACATGACTAATTATGGGGCACTATTCTTAGGCTCAAGAACAAATGTTGCTTTTGGTGATAAAGTAATAGGAACCAATCATACTTTGCCGACAAAAACAGCTGCTCGATATACAGGAGGTTTATGGGTCGGGAAGTTTTTAAAAACCTGCACCTACCAAAAAGTCCTGACAGATGAAGCTTCTGCTCTCGTAGGAGAGTATTGTTCAAGGCTATGTGCATTAGAAGGTTTTGCTGGCCATGGAGAGCAGGCAAATATAAGAGTTAGAAGATATGGTGGAAGGAATATTCCTCCATATGCATCAGCAGAATAGGAGTGAATATGAATTATCCAAAGTTACCAAGTTTTAGGCTTGATGGTAAAAGGGCATTAGTTACTGGCGCAGGTAGAGGCATTGGGATGGGGGCGTCCATTGCATTGGCAGAATCTGGCGCAAATGTTACTTTAGTTTCCAGAACCGAAGGAGAACTTAAAGATTTAACAGATCATATAAATAATCAAGGTTATAAAGCTTCGTACAAAGTGTTAGATGTAAACAACGAAGATGAAGTGTCTGACTTTATAAATGATAGTGAGCCTTTTGATATTCTAATAAATAACGCTGGAACCAATAGACCAGCTAAATTAATAGACACTAATATAGAGGATTTTGATTATGTAATGTCCTTAAATGTTAGGTCAGTAATAAGTTTAACAAAATTAGTTGTTAAAAAAATGTTAGACAATAAATTGAAGGGATCCATTATTAATGTCTCTTCACAAATGGGTCATGTAGGTGGTCCTAATAGGACAACTTATTGTTCTAGTAAATTTGCAATAGAAGGTTTTACAAAATCATTGGCAATTGAATTGGGTCCTGAAGGCATAAGGGTAAATGCTGTCTGTCCTACTTTTATTCAAACCCCTATGACCGAACCATTCCTAAAAGATGAAGATTTCAAAAAGGCAACAATTGGAATGATACCTTTAGGAAGGTTAGGTGAGGTAACTGATTTAATGGGTCCTTTTGTGTTTTTGGCATCTGAAGCATCTTCATTAATGACTGGCTCAAGCGTGCTTGTAGATGGTGGCTGGACAGCAAGGTGATTGAAATCATTCATAATAAAATAAGCAATTACAATAACTTGTATAATTTTAATTATGTTTTGAATTAATATTTAGGTTTTTGATGTCAAAAGTTGAATGTAATTTAAATGTTAACGGTTTATCAAAAAAAATTAATATATATGAGGATAAGCCACTTATTTTTGCTCTTAGGAATGATTTTGGCCTTACTGGAACAAAATTAGGCTGTGGTCTTGAACAATGTGGAAGTTGCGCAGTTATAATTGATGGAGAAAAAAAACTTTCATGTAATTTACCCGCTGTTGATTGTCAAAATAAAGAAATAGTTACTATAGAAGGTCTGGGTACAAATACTGAATTAAATCGTGTTCAAGAAGCATTTAAAAAATTCAATGCTGCTCAATGCGGATATTGTACAAGTGGTATTATAATAACCATCTCTTCACTTTTGGAAAAGAAAAGCAAACCTAATACAGAAGATATTTTAAATGCATTGGATGGTCATTTATGCCGATGTGGTTCTCATTCTGTTGTTTTAAAGGCAATAGAAAGTTTAATTGAAGATTAGAGAAACGAAATAATGAGCAAATTTGATAGCGGGCCAAGTATAAAATCATATAACAAGCTCCAAGATTGGTTTGATTTTAGCAAAACTGGATCTATTAGAGTTTTTTCTGGGAAAGTAGATATAGGTCAACATATTAGTTCTACCCTAGCATTAATTGCCTCTAAAATTGTTAATATAAATTATGACCAGGTTGAAATTATTAGATTAGATACTGATTTTACGCCTAATGAAGGAATAACTGCTAGTAGTTTATCTGTAGCTAACTCAGGGTCAGCAATTAAAGCTGCCTCAATAACCCTTAAAACTAATTTTATTAATTATGCTTTAAATAAACTAAATATTAATGATGAAGACATTCAGTTTGAAAATGGCGTTATTAAGGATAAAAATTCTAATAAATCTATTTCATACTGGGATTACGCTGAAACAGATCATTATAAAAACACAATAATTCCTGAACAATTTGATGAAAAAGTCCTAAAAAAGATTAGTTATGCGAATAATCAAAAAATTGAATTAAAAAATATAAAGGAAATAGTCACCGGAAAGTATAAATATGTTCATGATATTGATTTTCCTAACATGTTGCATGCAAGAATAGTGAGACCCCATTCATATAATTGTGAATTAGTTAAAATAAATGAAGATTTTAAGAAAAGACTTATTGAGAATGATATTAATCTTTTTGTTAAAGGGTCTTTCGTAGCAATTTTATCTCCAGACGAATTTTTAGCTGTTAAATTTTCAGAGCTTGCAAAAAATCAAATTGTTTGGAATGAAAATAGAAAATTATCAGATGACAATGTTTTTAATTCTCTAAACAAAAATGAAAAAGAGAGCTTGCTAGTGAAACCTGGTGGAGAGGCTGTAAATGAAAAAATTCCTGAGATACAATCTTTTGAAAAAGAGGGCATAGCAACTTTATCTTCTGAGTTTAGAAAAAATTATTTAATGCATGGCCCAATCGGCCCATCTGCTAGTTGTTCAATATATAAGAATAACAAATTTACAGTTTATTCTCATAGCCAATCAAATTTTGCATTAAAACAATCTATAAGCAGTTATTTCAATATTGACACAAGTATGGTTACTATAAAGTTTATGCCTGGTTCAGGTTGTTATGGGCATAATGGCGCAGATGATGTGGCATTTGAAGCATCTGTGCTATCAAAAGCTTATCCAGACTGCCATATACTATTGAAATGGACACGAGAAGATGAGCATTGTTGGGAGCCTTATGGAAGTGCGTCTATAAATAAACTTTTTGGTGCCATTAATGATGAAGGGCAAATTGTGTATTGGTCAAATGAGGCTTTTTCTGACACATATTTGTCAAGACCGTCAAATGAAGAATTAAATAATTTCACAAGTTTCAAATTTTTAAATAATGATTTTACCAAAATAAGATCTAAACCTAAAACATCTGCTCATATGGGTATTCATAGAAATTTAGATCCTCTATATAATTTTTCAAAAACTAGGTTAGTTAAAAATTTAGTTCACGATTTGCCGCTTAGAACTTCGGCATTAAGAACTTTAGGTGCTTTTGCGAATATAACTTCATCTGAGAGCTTTTTAAATGACCTTGCTTTTGAAAAAAACATAGATCCATTTAAAATAAGAATAAATCATTTAGACGATGAACGTGCTATTGAAGTTCTTGAAAATCTTGAAAATACAATGAAAAGATCTCATGCAAAACCAAATAATTACAGAGGTATTGGTTTTTCTAGATATAAAAACTCAGCTGCATATTGTGCTGTTGGTGTTGAATTAAATATTTCTGATGATTTAGACATTAAATTAATTAACGCGTGGATTACAGTTGATGCTGGAGAAATTGCGTATGAAGACGGAATAAAAGCTCAGGTAGAAGGTGGGTTTATTCAAGCTGCTAGCTGGTCATTATATGAAGAAGTGCTTTTTGACTCAAAGGAGATTATTTCAAAAGATTGGGATAGTTATAAAATAATTGGTTTTGATAATATACCTACTTTTACTACAAAAGTGATTGATAGGAAAGGTTACCCCTATTTGGGAGTTGGAGAAGTGGTAGCAGGTCCAACTGGGGGCGCAATTTCAAACGCTTTACGTGATGCCCTAGGTCAAAGAATTAAAACTATGCCTTTTACTAAAGAAAATATAACTAGTGAGTTACTCAATTAGATTTTGGGTGAATTAAATAAATAATTTTGTTTTGGAATTTTTGATATGAACAAAAAAAAATCTGGGATGTATAAAAATTTAACTAATTATGGCGACAGTGAGTTTTCCATATTTTTACGTAAGGCCTTCATAAAAGGTATGGGTTACTCAGAAGAAATGCTTAACAAACCTATTATTGGTATTACAAATACTTATAGTGATTACAATCCTTGCCATGGAAATGTTCCGGATTTAATAAAAAGTGTAAAGGCAGGCATTTTAGCCTCTGGTGCGATACCTCTTGAGTTTCCTACAATTAGTATTCATGAGTCCTTCTCTTATCCAACGTCTATGTATTTAAGAAACCTCATGTCAATTGACACAGAAGAAATGATGAAAGCCCAACCAATGGATGCATGCGTCTTGATAGGTGGTTGTGACAAAACAGTTCCTGCTCAATTAATGGGTGCATTTAGCGCTAACATTCCTTGTATACAACTTGTAACCGGACCAATGCTTACTGGATCTCATAGAGGAGAAAGGGTAGGGGCCTGTACAGATTGTAGAGGATATTGGGCTAAATTTAGGGCTGATGAAATTGATCTTCAAGAAATAAATGAGGTTAACAACCAACTAGTCCCAACAGTTGGTACATGTGGCGTTATGGGCACTGCTAGTACAATGGCATTAATTACTGAGGCCCTTGGAATGATGGTGCCAAATGGAGCAGCAGCGCCAGCTGTTTCTGCCGAACGAAGAAGAATAGCTGAAGAAACTGGTAAAGTTGCTGTAGACATTGCAAATAAATCCCTAAATCCAAACAAATTTTTAACAATTAAAAATTTTAAAAATGCTTTAATCGTGTTGTCAGCAATTGGTGGTTCAACAAATGGTATAGTTCATTTAACAGCTATGGCTGGCAGATTAGGAATTGAAATTGATCTCAAAGAGTTTGATGATATGACAAAAGATATTCCTATGATTGTCGACTTAAAACCTTCCGGCACTGGCTATATGGAAGATTTGTTTAAATCAGGGGGGCTACCTAGAATTTTGAATGAATTAAAAGAGTATCTCTATTTAGATGCTTTAACAGTTACTGGAGATTGTCTTGGGGATATTATTAAAAAGTATAATTATGATTGGAAGCAAGCAGTCGTAAGAATGGCTAATGATCCTATTTTTGATAAAGGTAGTATTGCTGTTTTAAAGGGTAATCTAGCTCCAGGAAGTGCTATAATTAAACAATCAGCAGCTAGTGCAAATTTGTTGACACATGAGGGTGTTGTTGAAGTTTTTGAAAACCTTGAGGATTTAGCAAATAGAATTGATAGTGAAGATTTAAATGTTACTAAAGATAGTATTCTTCTTCTTAGAAACATAGGTCCAATTGGTGCGCCAGGTATGCCAGAGGCAGGCTTGATACCTATCCCTAAAAAATTAGCAAGGCAAGGTGTAAAAGACATGGTAAGAATTTCAGACGGTAGGATGAGTGGTACTGCTGCAGGAACTATTATTTTGCACGTATGTCCTGAAGCTGCAGCAGGCGGAACGTTAGGCATTGTAGAAAGTGGAGATATTATTAAGCTAGATGTTAAAAATAGATTATTAGAGCTAAAATTATCTGATGAAGAAATAAATAAAAGAAAGAAGAATAAAAAAATTAATACAGATGTTAAAAGAAGGGGATATAATAAAATCTTTCATGAAAGTGTTCTTCAAGCAGATAAGGGAGCTGACTTTGATTTTTTAAGGCCTGTTAAATAATTTCAAGAGGTCGTAACATATCTTTGCATATGAGGGTAATTTTTAAAGTAATCCTGATGAAAAGTTTGAGTTATATTTTTAAAATCAATTAAATTTTCTTCATCTATTTTTTCAATTTTTATTTTAGCTAATTTCATTTTTTTAATAAGAGTTTCATCTTCTTGTATAGCTAATTGTCGCTGAAATTCAGTAGCACTTTTAGATTTATTAATCACAAATTCCTTTTGTGAATTAGATAGTTTATCAAAATAATTATAATTAATAACAAATAAACAAAATCCAAAAATATGTGAAGTTAAGGATACAAATTTCTGTTTTTTATAAACACCAAAATTCCAATAGTTAGTTAAAGGGTTCTCTTGGGCATCAATTTCATCATTTTCTATCGCTAATTTAAAATCTCTGACATCAAGTGGTTTTGGTTTAAAACCTAATTTTTTGAAAATATCAATATGGAGAGGGCTAGGGGTAGTCCTTATTATTTGCTCTTTGCAATCAGATAGTGATTTTATCAATCTAATTTTCGAGCTAATATGTCTGATACCATTGTCCCAAAAACCTAATAATTTTAAGTTTTTCTCCTTTAATTTTTTATCAATATAGTCAAAGAAATCGAATTTTAATAATTCATAAGCTTGGCTTCTATTATTAAAAAAATAGGGTAAGTCTAAAATTTTAATCTCAGGTAATATTTTTTCAAAATAGCTTGATAACAAATATGAAATATGTAGCTCTTCCTGTTGTGTTTTTGGAATCAAACTAGAGGCTTTTTCTCCTTTATTTGTAATATCCATGGTAAAATCTATGTCAAAATTACCACTTATTTCATTGATAAAATATTCAATAGATTTTGTATGTAATGATTTAGTTCCTTGGTAACCACCAATGATTAATTTGTCTTTCAAAGTAAAAGTCTTATTTTATTTTGAATAGGGAGCAAGCATTGCCTCCTGTTATCATTTCAATTTGATCATTGGTTAAACCTTCAGTGCCCATAACATGTTCTATAGGGTCATCTTCTGCCATGTCGTATGGATAATCAGTTCCCATGACGATATGATCAGCACCATATTTATCAATAAGGTACTTTAATTGGTCAAATGAGAAAACTACAGTATCAAAATACATTCTTTTTAGGTAATCAGAAGGTTTATGCTTAAGATTATAGCCTCTACAATCGGGCCTTGCGCCCCATGCATGGTCAATTCTAGCAGAGTATGCAGGAAGGTATCCACCTCCATGGGCAACAAAGATTTTTAGATTTGGATTTTTTTCCATTGTTCCATCAAAAATTAAATGATGCAGTGCTGCTGTCGTATCCATTGGATTGCCAATAATATTAATAAAATAATGATCTTTTAGTCTCTCGCCTTCTGGATAACCATTAGGGTGAAGGAAAATTGGCACATCTAACTTTGTAGCTGTTTCCCAAATTCCATCATATGAAGGATGTGATAGCTCTTTGCCATCTTGGAATGTGATAATTTGAAATCCTCTGATATCAAGTTCATTAACACATCTTTCCATTTCTTTTACTGCAATATCACCATTCTGCATTGGTAATGTGCCTAAAGCTACAAATCTATCTTTACGGTTATTAGCTGTTTCAGATAGTTTATTATTAATTGTTTCTATGGCTTTGAAAGCTACTTGGCTTTTTACATTACAATAATGTTGAAAGGGAACAGGTATGAGGACTTGTGTATCAATACCTTGAGAGTCCATTTTTTTAGCCTTGTTTCGACATTTGTAAGGTCCATAAACCTGTCTTTAATTTGCTGAATATTTTGATTAGTAGTTATTTGATTTGCATGTCTAAATGCAGGAATGTCTTGTTGATCAAACAAACCTTGAACCATATCTGCTGCTTCTTGGACGTGAAGATGGCAATGAGCATCTACAGTTTTTGATTTTGGTCTTATTTTATAGCCAGGTTCACCATGAGATCTTCCAGAAGTTGATCCATAAGGTTTAATAGTCATATATACACTCCATGTTTCAAAATAAATTTAAAATAAAAAATATAATAATAACAATATGTTAAACGATTTAAATAATTCATAGAATTAAATATAAATATTGTAATAAAAATTTAATATTTTTGTATATAATATAGAAATATTAGACATGTTAAAGGCTTTTTTAAGCTATGAATAACATTATTGATATACAGAAAACAATAAATTCGCCAATAGGTAAGTTAATTGTTACTAAAATGGCATCATCTGTTTGTTGGTCAAATGATCATATGGTTAATGAGATCAAATCTAATCCTGAATTATTTAAAGAATTTTCAATTCACTTTAATAAATATAAACGTCAACTGTAATAATTATATTCATATTTATTCTTAAAAACTTTTTCCTTTAATACTTATTATTTTTTTATATAAGATATATTTAGGTAGGGTAACATATTGTTTATTATATATATTTTATATATTTGTCGCATAATATATATTATGTATTAAATATTAATAACTAAACCGTCATATGCTGGCCAAACACCAGGCGGACATAATTTTGTAACAACTTCATGATCAGATTCAGGACTTAAATGAGTAAGATAAGCTACTTCTGGTTTGAGATTAGAAATCCATTTAAATGACAAATCAAAATGTGCATGAGCCATATGAGGTGTTTCTCTTAATCCTGTAATGATTAAGACTTTCAAATTAAGTAAGTTATCAAAGCTTTTTTTAGGAAAATCAACTACATCAGTGCAATATGCAAAATTATTATTAAAAACAAAGCCAAGCGTATCAATTGCGCCGTGATTTTGTTTAATTGTTTTAATTAATACATTATTAATAAATATTTCTTCGAAATAATCTATTAGATGCATTTCTAACGGTGGTTTAAAATAAGATTGGCTTGAAGGTGACTTATCAAATAAATAATTAAAACGTTCTAATAAAAAAAGAGATGTTTCTTTGTTTGTATATATTTTGATTTTTTCATTATTGTAAAAATAAAAAGGTCTTAATTCATCTAAACCAGAAATATGATCAGAATGTTGGTGTGTTATAAAAACAGCATCTAGTTTCTGTATATTATGTTCGATAAGCTGATTTTTTATATCAGGGCCTGCGTCTATTAAAATATTTGTATCCTTATTTTGTACTAACAAGGAACATCTTTGTCTTTTGTTCTTAGGATTAGATGGATCACACTTGCCCCACCCTAATTTCCCTAAAGCTGGTATCCCAACAGATGTTCCTGTACCAAGAACTGTTATTTTTAAATTGTTAGTCATGTAGTAATCTTATTAAAAATAGTAATAGAATTTTTGTATAACTGATTTGTAAAGCTCTCATAGTCACACTCTCGTAATTCTGACAAAAACTTGGCTGTATAATAACAGTTTTTTGGTTCATTAACTGTACCTCTTAATGGTGTTGGTGCCAAGTAAGGAGCATCTGTCTCTACTAAAATCTTATCAGATGGAACAATTTTAGCTATATTTTGTATAGTTTTTGCGGATTTAAATGTTACTATTCCTGAAAATGATATATAAAACCCTAAATCTAAACCACATTGTGCTAAATCTCTTCCAGAACTAAAACAATGAAGAATGGCTTTAAAACTTCCTTTTTTAAACTCATCTTCTAAGATTGTTATCATATCTATATCTGCATCACGGGCATGTATAATTAAAGGAAGGTTTGTATCTCTTGCAACATTGATTTGCGTTATAAAAGATTTTTTTTGCTCATCTTTGCTATCTTTCCCATAATGATAATCTAAACCACACTCCCCTATTCCAACACACTTCTTATCATTAGAAATCTTACTAAATAAATCGTAATTCGAATTATTATCATCTTTTAGAACTTCATTAGGGTGTGTTCCAACAGTAAAAAAGACATCTTTATTATTACTTGATAAACCTTTTATTTTTTCAATTTTATTAAGATTTGTCGAAATTGTTACAATCTTGTTAACGTTATTTTGATATGAGGCATCTATAACATCATCAAGCCTGTCATATAGCTCTGGAAAGTCTAAATGTGCATGTGTGTCTATTAAATAGCTCATTTTTTTTAAATACGTGGGAATAATGGTTGAGGCATCTCAATTTTTTCACCACCTTTGTAAATATCATCAAGGTTTTTAATTTGCCTTTCATTCAAAGGAATTTTAATTTGATCTAAAACGGATGTTGTTGTTTTAGGCATAAATGGCTGAAGTAAAATAGATACCTGCCTTAAAGTTTCTATAATAGTAAATAGTACAACTTCCATTCTTTTAAAATTGGTTTTTTTCAGAGTCCATGGCGCTTGTTCGTCTATATATTTATTAGCACTAGATATAATTAACCAAATATTTTTTAAGAATTGATCAAACTTTTGATTATCTATTAAGTCTCTATAATCGTTGATATTATCTTTTAATGAATTAATTAAAACAATATCCTCTTTGTTTAAGTCTGTTGGCTTTAAAGGAATAGTTTCATTACAATTTTTAAAAATCATAGAAACAACTCTTTGGAATAAATTACCATAACTATTAGCTAAATCACTATTTATTCGGTTAATTAATTGTGTTTTGGAAAAATCTCCATCGTTTCCAAATGGAACCTCTCTCATAAGAAAATATCTTATTTGATCAACGCCATATTCTTCAACTAAATCAAAAGGGTTGATTACGTTTCCAAGTGATTTTGAAATTTTATTACCTTCATTTGTCCACCAACCATGAGCAAAAACTTTTTTAGGTAAAGGTAAATCAGCAGCCATTAAAAAAGCAGGCCAGTAAACTGCGTGGAACCTTATAATATCTTTACCAACCATATGAATGTCAGCAGGCCAAAATTTAGAATCTTTCATATTGTTTTCATTATTTGAATAATCACAAGCCGAAATATAATTAGTTAAAGCATCTAACCATACATACATGATATGTTTATCATCATTAGGAACTTTAATTCCCCATGAAAAACTTGTCCTACTAACTGAAAGGTCTTTTAAACCACCTTTAACAAAGTTAATAACTTCATTTCTTCGACTATTCGGACAAATAAAATCTTTATTTTCTTCATAATATTTAAGTAATTTTTCTTGCCACTTAGATAAATTAAAAAAATATGATGGCTCTTCAACCCACTCTACTGGGTGCCCCTGATGGTGCTTTGCCATCTACAATTTCAGATTCAAGAAAAAAAGCTTCATCTCTTACTGCATACCAACCAGAATATTTTCCTAAATATATATTTCCATTTTCGACGAGTTTATTCCAAATTTTTTGACATGACTCAAAATGTCTTTTTTCAGTTGTTCTTATAAAATCGTCATTAGAGAAATGCATGCAGTCGAGCAAATTTCTAAAATTTACTGATACTTCATCAACAAAATCTTTTGGATTTAATTGCTTATTTTTAGCAGCAGTTTCAACTTTTTGTCCATGCTCATCAGTACCAGTCAAAAAGAAAACTTCAAAATCATCTAATCTCTTAAACCTAGCCATAACGTCACAAGCTAACGTTGTATAAGCGTGACCAATATGAGGAACATCATTAACGTAATAAATTGGAGTTGTAATATAAAATTTAGAAGACATACTCATTAACCTTTTGAATTTATATACCGCATAAATCTTTGAATGAATCAATTAAAATATCAGATTTATTCAAATTCAATGTTTCAGCTGCATTCATGTTTTTATTAAACATAGAATATAAGTCAATAAGATTAGAATGATTGTTTTTTTGAACAATTTGTTGAATAAACTTCTTTTCTTTGTCTAAGGTGAATTCAGGGTATTTATTTTCTATTATAAAAAATAATGATTTCTTAATCAGGTCATTGATAACTATATTGAGAAGATTTTTGAGAGATTCCTGCTCTTTTGAATTTATTAAAAGAATATTATTGTCTTTAAAATTTAAAAATGATTTAGATGAAATAAGATCCTCAAGCAAACTTTGGTAAAAATCATATATTTTTTTATCCATTATTTCATTAATTACTTCTGGTGAGCCCAAAGAAACATTCATTAAAAAAGCTTTTTCTTCTTCTGATACACCTGAATAATTATTGTCAATAAAACGAATTAAGTTAGTCTCACTCATTCTATTTGCATAAAAATAAGCACATCTAGATTTTATAGTTTCAGGAATTTTAAATGGCTCATTAGATAAGATGAACACATAAGATTTTTCTGGTAATTCCTCTAGGGTTTTAAGTATTAAATTACATGAATTAATACTTAAATCTTCTATGGGATTAATAACTGCTATTTTAACGTTTGAAACTGAGAAAGTTTTGAAAAAAAATGATTTTAACTCTCTGACCCTTTCAATTGGTATATTTTTATTATCCTTTTCCTCGGATTTAGTTAAATTATAAAAGTCTGGATGACTGTTATTATCAAAAAGATGAAATGATTTATTTTTGATAATATTATTAAAAGTAAAATTTATATTAAGTTTATCTTCTTCAGTTTCAGATTTACATAGTAAATACTTTGATAATTGAAGTATAAAATTATATTTACCTAAGCCTTTGGGTCCAGCCAAAATAATGGAATTTGTTGATCTTGAGTTAATATTCGATAAAATTCTGTCTTGAAGATCTTTACTTAAATAAAAATTATTATTTGTAAATTTATTCATGGAATATATTTTATTTAGATAAAAAAAGAATTAATACTTTTTGAGATTAAATTTTTACTTAAGCTAGCATCTATATTAATAATTCTTTCTGGATATTTTTTTTGCTGGCTGACGAAGCCTTGATAAATCATTGTATGATAATCAATACCAAGGTCTTCAAACCTACTCTCATTTTGATTTAGCCTTTCTTTTGCTCTTTTTAAGCCAACTAAAGGGTCAAGGTTTAAAAAAAATGTTAATGAAGGATAAAGATTATAACAGTATGTATTATGTAATTGTAATAAAGATGATTGATCAACTTTTCCTGCAATGCCCTGATAAACTATAGTTGAATCTATAAATCTGTCACATAAAACAATTTTACCATTAGCAATTGCTGGCTTTATTACTTTGTTTATATGCTCACGTCTTATCGCATTAAAAATTAAGGCTTCAGAATAAGGATCCCAAGAGTTATTTGGTCCCGATACAAGAAACTTTCTAATTTTTTCGCCTTCTTCAGTTCCACCTGGTTCTCGAGTAGTTATTACTTTAAATTTATTTTGTTCAAAGTAATCTTTGAGAAGATCTATTTGTGTAGTTTTGCCAACTCCTTCTCCACCCTCAAATGTGATAAATAAACCTTTTTGAGAGTTTAAGTTAATTTTCAACAATTTCTCCATAAAGTAGGAATTTTACTATTGATTTAATTCTTAAAAATGATGGCATTTTATCTATATCTTTTGTGGCAATTAAGTTTTCTTTGATTGCTGGTTTCCCAGGAATGGAAATAAGAATAGAACCCAAAGTTTGCCCTTTGTTTATTGGAGCTGGTAATGGGTTCATCCATTCTAGTTGAATTTTTGTTTTATTGTATTCAAAAGGAGTGATTATTTTTTTAAACGGTTTTTCAGCAATTAAATCAACTTTGGGTTCATTTCCTAACCAAACGTCTGCTTTAACTAAACTATTCTGATTGTTAAACAAGGATAAAAGTTTTGTTTCCCGAAAAACAATATTAAATAATCTTTTGCTCTCAAACGTTCTCTGTTTTTTACTATTTAAACCATTAATAACAATAGTAACTCTTCTATCATTTCTTTTAACAGAACCAATTAAACCATAACCTGATTCCATAGTATGTCCTGTTTTTAACCCATCAGCTCCACTCATTGTATAAAGCAAAGGATTCCTATTAGATTGTTTTATATTGTTATAAGTGAAAATTTTTTCTTCAAAAAGTTTGTAGAGATCAGGAAAATCTTCAATTAATTTTTTGGAGAGAATGGCAAGGTCCTGTGCAGTAGTTTGAAGATCAGGATGTGGCCAGCCTGTAGAATTGGCAAAATAAGTATTTTGCATACCTAATAACTTTGCATACCTATTCATTTCCCTAGCAAAAGCTTCTTCGTCTCCAGAAATACCCTCTGCTAAAACAACAGCTGCATCATTACCTGATTGAACTATTAAACCTAATAACAAATCTCTAATGCTAACATTGCTGTTGAGTTCTAAAAAAGTTCTAGAACCACCCATTTTCCAAGCTTTTTCAGACACTAAAAAAGTATCCGACATTTTTAGTGATTTATCCTTTATCTTATCAAAAACAATATATGAAGTCATAACCTTTGCCATAGAGGCAGGTTTCATAAGATTATTAGAATTTTTTTCAAACAATATTTCATCAGCTTCGTGATCATATATCACAACTTGTTTTGCTGGTGTGGTTATATCAAGAATTTGTGCATTACTTAACGCAGACAATCCAAAAATAAAATAAAATAAAACATTAAATATAAAATAAATTTTATTTAATTTCATTAGCATATAATTCCTTATTTTTATTGTTCAATAGTAATTTTGGCACCTTGCATACCTTTTTCCAGAAGCATTGAATGTAATGAGTCAACTTTTTCTACATTTAAAAAAGGACCAGCTTTCACCTGATAAAAAGTATTACCTGCGTTAAAAATTTTATAAATTTTTACCTTTTCTAAATATGAAACTTTATCTCTCATTAATTCAGCATTTTTACGTGAATTAAATGAGGCAAGTTTAATATAGATTTTATATTCTTTTTGTTCGTTATTTAAATCGTAATTTATTCTTTTTTTTGTATTGTTTCTTTTTGAGCCTTCTATTTTAACAATATTATTACTAGGCTTTATAATTATTGGAGCTTCTACTTTTGGTAAATCTGCAATCTCAGGAAATTCTCCGTTTTTAGCTAGTTTTTCAAGTATTAAACTTTTATCCTTAAGTATAGTAACTCTAACTAAACCTGTTCCTTTTCTCTTTAATCCCAAAATATCTGCAGCTTTAGATGATAAATCTATTATTCTATCATTAACAAAAGGTCCTCGATCATTTATACGTAAAACAATTGATTTATTATTTTCTAAATTCGTTACTCTCACAGCACTAGGAAGTGGTAAAGTTTTATGTGCGGCAGTTAATGCAAATTGATTATAGATTTCACCATTAGCAGTAAGTTTGCCATGAAATTTTGGTCCATACCATGAAGCAATGCCGGTTTTGTTATATGTTAAATCTTTCTTGGGAAAATAGTATTTGCCTTTAATATTATACTTGTTACCAACTTTGTATACTGGGTTTGCGATTACTTTATCATCTTTGGGTACTAAGTATTTTTTTCCTAAATTGGCAGCAACTTCAATTCCAGATGTACAAGCTTGAGTTAGGCTAATCAAAATCAAAATAAAAAGTTTTTTAAACATTTATATAAGGCACTTAAAAAATTTAAAAATCTACGGCTTATAACTAAATTAATATATCGTATCAGATAGTTTGCCAACTGCTATTGCAAAATAATTTGATCTATTCCAATTTAAAAGAGCATCAAAATTTTTATATACTAGGTAACCATACTTACCGTAATTATCTGGTATTACAAGGCGAGCTTTTATATTAACTTGTGGTAATTTTTCTTTGTTTTCGTTGAGTATCCCATAAGAAGACCAATTTTTTAGTAGTATATATTTATTCTTTTTAACTTTGTTATTATAGTTACCTAAATACACCTTTCTTCCCCAGGTAATTTTATTAGACCACCCTACCCTTTTTAAGTAATTGGCTGCAGATGCAAATACGTCTGGTTTAGAATTCCAAATATCTTTATTCCCGTCTTTATTCCAATCACTAGCATAATTTAAAAAACTTGAAGGCATAAATTGGCACTGCCCCATAGCACCAGCCCATGAGCCAGTCATTTTATTCATTGAAATATGGCCATCATTAATAATAGTAAGAGCATTTAGTAATTCTCTTTTAAAATATTCATGACGCCTACCCTCAAAAGCTAATGTTGACAATGCTGAAATTACTGAAAACCCCCCAGTTAACCGTCCAAAATCAGTCTCAATACCCCAAAGAGCAACTATAAACCGAGGTTGTACCCCATAAAAATCACTAATTTTATTTAGTATATCTTTATTCTCATTATATTTTTTTCTTGCTTTTTTAATTCTTGTCGGAGTTACAACTCTTTTAAGATACTGATCTAATGTTAATTTAAACTCAGGTTGAGACCTGTCTAATTCAATTACGCGAGGTATGAAAACTGTCTTGTTTTTAAAATCTTTAATTAATTTTGTTGCTATACCTTTTTTTTCTGCTTCTTTAGAAATATCAGATAAAAATTGTTTAAAATCATTTTGAGAAAAAGCTTTAAAAGAAAATAAAAATAAATTTAGAAAAATGATTATTTTTAAATAATAAGACATTATTAACACCTTTTTTTTCATTGTTTATTTCTTCTATTTTATTTGCAAGGAAAAAAACTAAATATAAGTTTTTAGAAATATTACTTGATATCAATCTTTAGCTAGTTTAATTAATTTCAATTAATGGATGGGTGACTGAGCGGTTGAAAGTACCGGTCTTGAAAACCGGCGAAGGTGAAAGCCTTCCGTGGGTTCGAATCCCACCCCATCCGCCATTTACCTTAAATCCTATATAATTATTAAGTTAAAAATTGTAATAAATTATCTAATAATTACAATAACTTACAGCTATTTTGCCTCTAAATTGTTCCTTGCTGTCCGATTCAACCTGCGGTAAAATTGTGGGACAAATTGTGGGACAGAAATTGAGAACTAAAAATAAGCTAACTCCATTAGCTTTAAAAAAATTAAAAGCTCCTAGGTCTGTACTAGAACCTGAAGTGTATCGAACTTAACTCCGTCTTCTTCTGCTGCCTTTTTCATTTCATCTGACTGCATCATCGATTGAAATTCATCCATATCTGGTACGTCAAAGAGTAGCCCTGTGACATTTGACCCTTGAGGGTCGGTGAATGTTGTAACTTTGATACCTTTTGAACCGAATACGGACTGCCTAACAGGTGATGAAACCCACTTAGCTACATCTTCGACTTCATGAGTGCCTATAACAAGTGTCATTCTTCTCTCCTTTATCTAAAGCTAAAAAATGAATTTATATTATTGAGTGATGATGTCATCTCATCATACTTTTCCATCAAAAACAACAATCCAATGTTCAAGCTTAATATTTGTAGTAACAAAAGATTTTGGCAAAGGCAGTCAATGTTGTACAGTTTACAACAGATACATAGACAAATCTGATACAAATAAGGATAGTTTTAAATTAAATTAGTCATCCATCCTTGAACCCTGGTCCGTGTTCCATGGACTACGGTCAATGGGCAGACCACCCCTGACCATTGACCATTGACCATTGTTGATTAGGAAAAGGGTACAGTTACCCTTACTCCGTATATAATTTGTGGTACAAATAGTGGGATAAGATTAATAGTCCCCTATTTTACTTATTGCAATCAACTACTTATAGATCACTTTGGCTGACACCCAAATGATTTTGAATTATTTAAGTAAGTATTATTGTTTATATTTTATTTTTATTAGATTTATTATCATAAATATATTGATAATTTTCTGATAATTCATTCATTTTTTGGAAGAAATCAATTTCTGAAAACGGCTCACATTTTCTGGTATTATATATTTCGTTTTTTAAGATATTCATTTTAGTTAGAATTAATGTCTTTCTATCTAATGAATAAGCATAAAGATTTAAACTATCCTTATAAGTCCATTTAATTTCATTTTCATCAGAGGAAAATCTTTTCTTCTTTCTAAGAGTTGTTTGAATATTCTCGCTTACTTTTATATTGTCACCGACTTTGGTTATATAATAAATAGCTACTTTATTCGTTTTAAAATGAAAGCCAATTTCAGAAGGTTTGTTATTGGGCATATAAGAAGAAGGATCTAAATGATCTAGCTTACACTCTATACACTGACAAACAATGCCTTTACCATTGACACTTGCAAAAGAAGGTAAGGTATAAAATATCAATAATATTGTTATAAATAGCTTCATAATTAATCTTTAAGATATATTTATTGATTACATAAACATTCAATACTTCAATTTAAACCAAAAAGATTAAAAATATCTTGAAAAAATTCATATTATATTAGGTACAATAAAGCGCTCAGACTAAAAAATGATAATATAGTCATCAATAGCATTGATGTAGCAGCCAAATCCTCTTGACCATATTTTAATGCTAACACCGTATAAATCGACATTGCTGGGGTTGCTGCCATAATAATTGCTGCTTTGTGAAGATCAGGATTATCTATAGGATATCCAATCATTTCCATTATATATAACCCTGCCCACACTGCTGCTGGCAGAAGAAAAAGTTTACCTATAACAACAATAATCACATTTTTATTTACTGACGTGATTGAAATTTTAGCAATAGTTCCACCAATTACAAACAATGAGACTGCTACACTTGATTGTGATATTACGTTTATTCCATTGTTTAGAAATAATGGAAGCTGTACTTTAAAAATAGTCACCAAAATTGCCATTACCATAGACAGAATGATCGGATTTGTGGCAAGCCTATTTATGATGAGTTTTGAAAGTGAGAGAAGATTTAAATGAGGTGCAGTTGCTTTCTCTGCCATAATTAAGATTAATGGAATTATGATTAAGTTTTCCACTATCATATTTAATGACAATGACGTAGATGCTACCGAAGGAAGTATAATAAATAATAAAGGATAGCCAATAAATCCACTATTAGAGCAGGCCATACCAGTCGCTACAAATGTACTAGTGATTTGACTTGTTTTCCAAAAAATTCTTAATGATAAATACCCTATAATAAGAGTGAATAATGTGCCTATTAAGTAACCGCCAAGATAGCCAAAATTTAATATTTCTGTTGGACCTTGCTTAACAATTGATTGGAAAATCAATGCAGGCAATGCAAGTGTTAGAACATATTTTCCTAAAATCTTTAGACCATCATGAGAAAATAATTTTAAATGAACTGCAAGGTATCCAATTATAATTATAAAAAATAAAGTACCTATGTTAGAAAAGACTGTGGTCATAAAGCTCTGCTTATTATTTGTGATCTAATAAATAAGAGCTAAATAAAATAATCAAGATAAATATGAATATTAGAACTGCTAAAAATAAAGATTTACCTTCTATACAGAATGTTATTAAAACATCATTTTCTACAGAAGAGAATAAATTGATTAGTATCCTTGCTAGGGAACTATCTGATGAAATCTCAACTCCACCAGTTAAATCATTTATTGTTGAAATTGATGACAAGATTATTGGTTATGTTTCATTTAGCCCAATATTCTTTAAGCTAAATACTAACATATCAGGGTATATTCTTGCACCCCTTGCTGTTTCTTCAAATAATCAAAACCAGGGCATAGGAACACAAATTGTTAATTTTGGAATAAGTGAATTAACCAAAATAGGTATCCATGTTTTATTAGTTTATGGTGATCCAGGATATTATAAACGTTTTGGTTTTAATGAGGATATAGGCAAGTCATTTGTTCCCCAATATACTCTTAAATATCCCTTTGGTTGGTTAGGGATAAAGCTAAATAATTACTCTGACCCTAAATCAGCAATAGAATTTGAGTGCATAGACGCCCTTAACAAACCAGAATTATGGTGATATTAGAATATTTTTCAGATGTTTATTTGATGAAGTGGTAATTCTACTTTAGATAACTTTAACCTGCACCACCTAAAGCCTTTTATGTTTTCTAATTGAGATTTAAAATATCTTTTATAAAGTTTTCTGTTCAAACGAATACAATTATAACAGAGATATAACCAATCCTTTTCAAGGAAATTTTTCTTACAATTCCAAACTATTTTATAATAATGATTACAGTCATTACAATTTGAATTCATTTTATACATAATTAATGATTATATTTTTTTAAAAAATTAATGTTATTATTCACTACTTTATTAAAACACTCTGATCCAGGATAAAGCAAACCAAAATGACCTCCGTTAATCTTAACAAATTCTTTTGGAGCATCTATTAATTCATAACATTTTTCCATAACTTGTGGATTTGCTCTCCATACTTCGTCATCCATAGCATGTATTATCAAAGTTGGACGTTTGATACATTTTACTAGATATGAAGGAAGAGGCTTTATACTTGTTTTTAGAGTTATAACGGTAATCCAATTTTTCCAATTTGAATTGGGCATTCCTCCAAATTCTATAAACCATTTATATGCTTGTGGAAAATTTAAAAATGAAGGCTGAGCTTCTGGAAATGGAGAAACCATTGGCAATGGGCCAATAATATCTCTTTCAAATTTACTTAGATCTGCATTGTAGTAAATGTCTTTTAATTTATCTAAATATTGATCACCTTGGTCATCTTCAAAAAACTGGTCACCAATTGCGGTTGTTTGGGCAATTAAAGAAGCAACTCTATCATCAACAACAGATACTAACATAGCCACCCAACTTGAAAAACTATCACCCCAAATATTAATTTTATTAGAATCTAAGTTCGATTGCGTTT
This sequence comes from Candidatus Marisalimonas marina, assembly GCA_038131365.1. Classification (GTDB taxonomy): domain Bacteria; phylum Pseudomonadota; class Alphaproteobacteria; order Puniceispirillales; family Marisalimonadaceae; genus Marisalimonas; species Marisalimonas marina. The sequence goes on from JAYPPH010000003.1 coordinate 205,747, forward strand.
CCACAAATGATATTGCGTCTCTATAACCTCTTGCTTGCTTCCAAAGCTCTATCTCTACTCTAGGTTCTCCATCACTAGAACCTATAGTTGGATGATCATAAAGCAAAACAGCAAAACCTGATTTACTAATTTCGTAAGCATAATCAATAATAGCCATATTATATGTAGCCGAAGAACCATGTGTCATTATCAACACAGGCAAATTATTTTTAGCTTCAGGAGTAATCAACTTTCCTCTTAATGTTATTCCATCAGATTTAAATTGAATATCTTCAATATTTAAATTGGATTTATGTTTGTTCAAAAAATATTCCCTTATTTTAATTAAGACTCAAAAATAACATTACCAGAGACTGGATCAGTTACACCAAGTTCAGGAGATAATTCTTCTAACATGTCTCTAGTTTGATCTAGTAAGGAAATCATATCAGGCATAGCTGCCCTCATCTTATCCTCATTTTCCCATAGACCATAAGCAACATAGGTTTGATCGCCAGTTTTGGCCAAAATATGCATAATCATTCCAGGCCATTTGTCTGATTGTTTAAAAATATCCTCAAACTTAGCTTCCAGACCACTTTTAACTTTAAAACGAACAACATTCGTATATTTAGTCATATCTAATTCACTCCAATCAACATAAGTAATTTAATATTGATTGATAAATCTATATTACACAAACTAATTAATTAATAATTTATATATCATTGAATGACGAGAAAAATAAATTCTTGATTAATATTTTAAAAAAGTGTTATAAATAGTTAACATATTAACAATTATATTTTTTTCCTCCCCTAAAGTATAAAAAAAGCCTGTTCTAAAATTAGAGCAGGTTTTTTCTTTTTTTCAAATTCTAAAAACTTCAACGAAAGAATTGATTTAACAATAAAATAATTAATTAAATCCAAATATCGTTAGTAGCTGTCAAATCACCACCAGTGTCACCTGTGTTTATTACATCTCTTGGTTCTACTAAAAGAACATGGCATTCTTCATTTGCAAAAGGTTTATGACGTACCCCTTTTGGAACAACGTGCATTTCACCTTGATTCAGTTCCATTGTATGGTCCTCAAATTCAATGAACATAGAACCTTTAATGACAATAAATGCTTCATCTGTTTTTTTGTGATCATGCCAAACAAATTCATTTTTAAATTTAGCGATTTTAAATTGATAATTATTCATTTCTGCAATTACTCTTGGAGACCAAAATTCATTTAATTTTTTAAATTTATCACTAAAGTTTATGGCCTCTGAATTCATGATATTCTCCTTAAGATTTTTTTCTCAACAAAAGATGAAACGAATTAAATAATATTTCAACCAAGATGTCTTTTTATTGCATCTATAAATAACTTTACTTTAATTGGAAGATATCTTCTATCTGGATAAACCGCATATACACTTCTTTCTGGGAATAATGAAAAATTAGGAAGTAAAGTTAATAATTCACCAGTTTTGATTTTATCTTTACAAAAAACTTCTGGAAGCATGCAATACCCAATACCTTCAATTGTACTTTTAAGCATTAGCGCTAAAGTATTAGTCACAAGAATAGGATTTGTATTAATTGTTATATCTTCTTTGGTTTTTTTGTTTTTAAAACTTAAACCATATGGTGAACTAGAATTTTTATAATTTATTGAAGGCATTCTAATTAAATCTTCAGGATTTGATGGCTCTCCATATTTATTTATAAATTCTGGACTTGCACAAATATATGCAGGAAAATCACAAATCCTCCTAGCAATTAAACCGGAGTCTTTTAATTTACCAATACGAATTACAAGATCGTAACCTTCTTCTATTACATTTATAAATTTGTCATCAAAATCTACATCTAATTTAACATCTGGATAATCTTTTGAATAATCAGCTATTACGTTTACTAAAAATCTTTCTCCAAATGCCATAGGTGCATTAATTCGTAATTTTCCTGAAGGATGCTCAAGACCATTAGTAATTTTTTTTATAACACCAGTAATTTCCTCTTCACTCCTGGTGAGGGTTTCATATAACTGTTCCCCAGCATCAGTTAGTGTAACGACTCTTGTAGTTCTATTAAATAGAACTAATTGTAAACGATCTTCTAAAGCTTTTACTTGTTTGCTTACGGCAGCCCCAGATATTCCAAGTTTATTAGCTGCTTTTGCAAAACTTTTATGTTTAGAAACCTCTATCATCACATCAAAACTATTTTGGAAAACCATGTATTATTAACCTTTTGTTATTAATATAATAACTTTTAAACATATTAACATTTTATAATCAATAATATATTTACAATATGTAAATTATTAATGGAGAAATAAATGACAGAAAAAAATAATTGTGGTTGCGGACGATCACCTACAGGCAAATGTATTGGATGGCACGCACTTAGTGAAGAAGAGTATCAAAAGAAAAAAGAGAACTACGAAACAAATAAGAATAAATAACAAAACATAACTAACTTAGAGCATTAAATTAAAATAAGAAATTCTACTCCCCAATTTTTTTTAGTGCTCTTATATTAATTAGGAGCATAAAATGTCAAAAATTAATCTAATTACATCCGTTTTAAATACTGTAAGCGCACCAATTGGACGTCTATTAATTTCTTTTATTTTTCTAATGTCAGGTTTGAATAAAATTGGTAATTACGCAAACACATCTGGCTGGATGGAGTCTATGGGAGTCTCAAGCTCTCTTTTACCATTAGTTATAATTATAGAAATTCTGGCTGCCATTGCAATTATAGTAGGCTGGAAAACTAAAATTGCAGCGTTTCTTTTAGCAGGGTTCTGCGTATTGTCAGGTTTAATATTTCATAACGACTTTAGCAACCAAATTGAAATGATAATGTTAATGAAAAATTTTGCTATAGCAGGTGGTTTTTTAATTTTAGTAGCTAATGGCCCAGGTAACTTTTCCTTAGATAAAAAACTAGGAGATAAGATATGATTAATCATCACAAATTTAAAAATCTTGGGGGAGCCAATCATGGATGGTTAAATGCCAAGCATCATTTTAGTTTTGCTAATTATTATGATCCACAAAAATTATGTCACGGAGAATTAATGGTAATAAATGATGATAGAATTGCCCCTAATACAGGTTTTGATACACATCCACATCAGAATATGGAGATTATCACATACGTTCGCAAAGGAGCTATTACACACAAAGATAATAAAGGCAATCAAGGTAGGACTACTGCAGGAAATGTTCAAGTTATGAGTGCCGGAACCGGGATATATCATTCTGAGTTTAATTTGGAAAATGAAGAAACTAATATTTATCAGATTTGGATAAAGCCTAAAACAGTTGGTATTGAACCTGAATGGAATATGGCTGAATTTCCCAAAGAACCAGTTGAAGATTCTTTGCAACTATTAGTTTCAGGAGACAAAACAGCTCCCCTAAATATAAACCAAGATGCCAGAATTTATGCTGGCAGATTGAACAAGGGTATAAAAGTAAAACACAATGTAATTGGTAAAGCTTATGTTCTAATATCGGAAGGAAATATTGACGTTAACGGTAATAAAACTGAAAAAGGAGATGGTCTTTCTATTTCAGATGAAACATCTTTAGAATTTGAAGCATTAAATGATGCTGAGTTACTCATAATTGAAGTGCCTGGTAAAGAAAATGCACGTTAACTCTTAAGTACTATCTGGATGAGTTTTTCTTATTAAATAACTATCTTTTAAACCTATTTTTACTAATGGAGATAAAAAATGAAAAAAAATATATTAATTATTGGCGGAAGCCTGCGAGCAAAGTCTTTTAACAAATATCTGGCATCAAATTTAATTGAAATTGGAAAGGAAAAATTCAATTTTGAAATATTTTCTGATTTTAATCTCCTTCCACATTATAACACAGATGATCACAATCAAGATAATTGGCCAAAAACCTTATTAGAATTAGAAGAAAAGATAAAAAAAGCCGATGGAGTCATATTTGTAACACCTGAGTATAATTTTTCAGTACCAGGTTACTTAAAAAATTGTATTGATTGGATTTCTAGATTACCTAACCAACCTCTAGACAAAAAACCAGTTTGCATACAATCTGCTTCTTTAGGGCCTCTTGGTGGAGCAAGGGTCCAGTATCACTTAAGACAAATATTAGTATTTTTAAATGCCAGGGTAATGAATAAAAATGAAATATTTGTTACATTTGCAAATCAAAAATTCGACGAAAACTCTGGTAAATTAACTGATGATATAACAATTGACTTTATAGGAAAACAGCTTGATGCTTTTTATGATTTCATTGACGAATAGCATAAGGACTAAAAAATGAGCGAACCTAAGATTACAAAACAAGATGTTTTAAATGCTTCAAGCGAAATGCTTAATAAGGATTTGTATGTTGTGTTTACAAAGCCAATTAATGGAATGATCCCTGTTATGGAAAATCTAGAAGACCATCTAAAATTTCAAGTTTCATTAGAAAAACAAGGAATAATGTTTGGAGCAGGTCCATTTTGGGAGGATAATGAAATTGACTGGAATGGAGAAGGAATGGTTATAATAAGAGCAAATTCCGTTAATCATGCCAAAGAGATTGCCAGTTCTGATCCTATGCACAAGTCAGGTGCAAGAAGCTTTACAGTCCGGCCATGGTTACTTAACGAGGGCAATATAGAAATATCTCTAGATTATTCTACAGGAAAATTTAAAGTTAAGTAGCTATTTGCTTTTAATGCATGACAAAATTAAATTTTTTAATTTCGTATTTTATAGATGAAAACTTTCCAAAATTTAGATGATTTCTTAGACTTTGCTTGGGTACAGATATCTCGTGGTAAAGTTGATAAAAAATCACCCGCCAGGCACCCTACTTTCATTACATCAAGCCCAAATAATTTCCCAAGTGCTCGTACCTTAGTTATGAGGCAGTGTGATAGAAAAAACAATCAGATAGAATTTCATACAGACATCGCTAGCACTAAAATACTATCGCTTAAAAAGAATTCTCATGCGGGAATTCATATTTGGCTACCAAAAGTCAATTTACAAATTCAGATGAATGTTAATGTTGAAGTCAAGAATGGTGACATTACTATTCCTTACTGGAACAATGTTCCAGCCAACTCTAGAACTGCATATGGAACTATTCCTGCTCCAGGCACTGTTATCAAAAATCCTATTGACTATGAATATGCCCCTGATCAAAAACGTTTTGCTGTTTTGATATGCCATATACATTAAGAGAAACGCCCTTAAATTTAGAAGAAATGGCTCCACAAGTCATTACTAGGATTGAAAATGGATGACATTTAAGACAAATCTAATAATTTATAAGATAGAGAAGGAGCTTAAGTCTCAAAAAATGAATAAACATTTGGTTTCTATTTTACATTTTTTTAAGAAAATCAATTACTACTTTTAGGTGACAAACATATTCGTGCTAAATTTAAAAAGGAAAGAAATTGGCATGGAGAATGGCTCTCACCATAAAATAGGATAAAATTTAATAAAAAAATTTTTACTAAATATCTTTGGAAACATCATCCAATTTTTAATGATTTTATTAGAAAATATATTGCCTCTCACCAATTTAATTATTATTTAAAAAACTAAAATGGTTTTAGTTATGAATATTCTTAATATGTTGTAAATTATTAGTTAGGAAATCTGATCTGAGAAGATATAACTGAAAAGAAGTATTTTTAATTTTTATAAAGGTTAGTTATGAAAGCATACTGGGTAGCACGTTCAAAAATTATAGATCCTATTAATTATAAAAAATACACTGATCAAGTTCCCGCTATTATAGCTAAGTTCGGTGGAAAAGTTTTAGCAAGAGGTGGAAATTTTAAAATTCTTGAAGGTACTGATAAGTTTCACAGATTTGTAGTTATAGAATTCCCATCCTTAAAACATGGAGAAGATTGTTGGAGCTCCGAAGATTATAAAAATGCCTCTTTTCATAGAAAAAATGGTGCTGGAGAGGTAGATTTAATACTTGTAGAAGAAGGTGATGCAACAAAATAGTATAAAACATCATGCTAATACTTCTGTTTTAAGAAATTTCTTTTCTTATTTAATATTTTTAAACAATTAAGTTATTATAATCTAATGAAAATAAAAACTACAATAGCCGGAAGTCTTCCTAAACCCACATGGTTAGCAGAACCAGAAAAATTATGGGCAGAATGGAAATTAAAAGATTCAGATTTGTTTAAAGGACAATGTGAAGCAGCATTGCATTGGATAAAATTCCAAGAAAAAACTGGAGTAGATATAATATCTGACGGCGAGCAATTTAGAAAACATTTCGTACATGGTTTTTTAGAATCCATTCAAGGTATTGATTGGAATAAGATGACTACAATGGGTATTAGAAATGATCGATATGACGCCGAAGTGCCCACTGTAGTAAATGAACTAAAGAGATTAGAAACAGTTCACTCTAAAAGTACAGAGTTTTGCTTAAAAAATACTTCAAATGATTTTAAAATTACTTTACCTGGCCCAATGACTATATGTGATACCATAGCCAATGGCTTCTACAGTTCTAGAAAAGAAATGGCATTTGAATTTGCAAAGATATTAAATGCAGAAGCTCTTGAACTTGAAAAACTTGGGGTTCATACAATTCAATTTGATGAACCTGCTTTTAATGCTTTTACAAAGGAAGCATCCGAATGGGGTGTTGAAATACTTGAAGTAGCCGCCTCTGGTCTCAAATGTAAGACAGCTGTTCATATTTGTTATGGATACGGGATTAAACAAAATATTGACTGGAAGAAAACTCTTGGAAATGAATGGAAGCAATACGAAGACTTTTTCCCCGCTTTAAATAAAAGCTCTATTGATCAAGTTTCATTAGAATGCGCTAATAGTCGAGTGCCATTAGATGTCTTAAAAATGTTAAGTAGTAAAGAAATCCTTGTAGGGGTAATAGATGTAGCCAACCTTGAGATAGAAACGCCCAGTGAAGTTTGTAAACTTTTGGAAAAAGTTTCTGCATATGTTGATTATAACAATATAATTGCTTGTACAAATTGTGGAATGGCTCCGATGCCTTTTAATATTGCTGAAGAAAAAATTAAGTCTTTAGTAGATGGCGCAAATTTATTTACTAAATCTCTATGATATTAAAGAAATATAATCTTAATAATTTGAATTTGTATAAGCATTTTTAATAATATGTGCGGTAGGTTTGTAATTTCATCTAAGAACCCTTTTGATTTGGAATATACGCCTTCTTATAACGTAACCCCATCACAATTAATTCCTATTAAAACAAAAAATGGATCAAAATTGATAAAATGGTCATATTCTCCATTATGGAAAAAAGATATGAACTTAATTAATTGCCGTTCTGAAACAATGAAAGAAAAACCATCTTTCAAGGAAGCAAAAAGATGTATTATTTTTCATGACGGTTGGTATGAATGGCAAAGGAAAGGTAAAGAAAAGATACCTTTTTATCATTCGAGTAAATGTAAAAATTTTGCTGGCCTTTATAATGAAATTGGTTGCTTAATCCTTACTCGGAATTCTGCAAACAAGATTAATCATATACATCATCGACAACCAGTTTTATTAAATGATAATGAAATTTTAAGTTATCTTGAAGGTGAAGATATTTTAAATAGTTCTGCAAATAATGAAGTTGAATTTTATCAAGTTAGTAAAGATGTGAATAATCCACAAAATAACAACCCAAAATTAATTAATGCGGTGGATTTTTAGTGAAATAAATATAATAAAATAAAAACAAACAAGATCCCTACAAAAGTTTAGATTTTCATTTTAAACTTCACAAAATTGAATGAATCAAAATATTACTGCAATCAACTAGTCTTCTTCTAACTTATTAAGTTCTACTCTAGCTTTCCAAACGACAACGCACTCTCCGCATCTTTCAGTAGCTTTTCTAATAGCTCTGTAAGCGGGATGTTTTTTGCAACCTTTCGACAGTATTTTGAGTAACTCAATTTTTTTTTCTAGGTTTTTAGAATTCATAGTTTTATTTTAAATTAATGATATACAAAAATTTATTTCCAGCCTCTTGTCATCTTTCCTTTATCCTTGAAATCAACAATTGAGAATGTTTTTTCTATTAAAGTATAATCATTGTAACCTAAACGGGCAATCACCTTCATTTTCAGGACATCAACAATACCATCATCTGTGATGAACTCATCTTTAATATGTATTCCAATAACTTGACCAATCACAACATGGTGAAAACCGTCTTTTCCTGGTAGTTCAACTGTTTGATGATACTTACATTCAAAATGAACTGGTGATTCAGCAACCCTTTTGGGTTTTACGTTTATAGAGCTTATCGGTGTAAGGCCAGTTTCAAGCAATTCGTCTGTTTCAGATTCCATTATCCAACTAGTATCATTCATTTGATGACGAGTATCCCATGTACTAACATTTACAACAAATTCACCGGTTTCTTCAGCATTTAAGACACTATCCTTTTTAGAGCCGTCTACTCTATTACCTGCAGAAAACATAACAAACGGAGGATTATAAGATAGACCATTAAAATAACTGTATGGCGAAAGGTTTCCAATACCATCTTTACTAATAGTACTAATCCAACCTATTGGCCGTGGAACTGTTAAGGCTTTAAAAGGATTATAAGGTAGTCCATGATTATTTTTTGCGGTATCGTAGTACATAAGAGTTTCCAAATATTATTGATAATTTTACAATAATTAACTTTAGACTTAAAACTTTAACTACCAAACTAAAATAATCTTTAATTATAAATTTATAAATCTAATATTTCTTCTCTTATTGATTTAGTTTAATATTTTTAATAATTTTAATTTTTCGTTGGGATAAAATGACAATTAATGTAGGCATAATTGGTTTAGGGATAATGGGAACTCGTATGTTAACACATATGAGACTACACAAACAATTTAAACCAGATTATTTATGGGATCCAAACCCTATTGCTTGTGAAAATGCTATTAAACAAGATAGTGAATGTACTATTATGAAAAGTGCTGATGAAGCTATAGAAAAAGCTGATTTAGTATATCTAGCTTGTCCTCCAACTGTAAGAGAAGATTATGCTATGAAAGTTGTTGAATCAGGCAAAGCTCTTTTTATTGAAAAACCATTTGGTATAAATATACAAGATAGTAAAATTTTTATTGAAAAACTAAAAAATTTTAATGTTCCTATAGCTGTAAATTTTACTCAAGCAGCTGGCGATCCTTTATCAGATTTACTGGCAAGCAAAGATAAACAGGAAATGGGAGAAATCCTTGGTGCAGACATTATAGTAACTTACTCTAAATGGCCTCGTGAGTGGCAAAAAGAAGCTGATTGGCTTCGTTTCAAAAAGGAAGGAGGTATGACTAGAGAAGTAATATCTCATTTTATTTTTTTTATAGAACGAGTTTTAGGACCACTAAAAGTAAAATGGGCAAAAACCTTTTACCCTTCTGACCCTTTACTTTGTGAAACTGATGTTCTTGCAAGGTTAGAAACTAAAGATGGTCTTCCTGTTAATATACTGGCAAGTGTAGGCGGTATTCAACCCGATAGACAAGAATTTATAATTAAGGGTACTAAACAAAGTAGGAAAGTAGAAGAATTTCATAAGGATTCTCTGTCGACAGGTAATGATTTCATTCCTCTTCGTGACAAAAATGAAGACCCTAGAGCTGTAAGTTTAAAATCTCAACTTGATGATTTGTACCTCAAAATAAATAATAAACCAAATAGATTGGCTACAATTGATGAAGCCTTTAGGGTACAAAAGATAGTAGAAGAAATTTTATCAAAAACTTAAAATTGAAAAACTATGTGTCAGAATGCAATGTCATTTTGTAAATAATTAAAATCTTAAATTTAAATTTACTAATTCAAAATATAAAAACTGTATTTGACGTTGACATAATGATCTCTTTTATGAGTAAATTATTATATTTAATATTTATTATTATGGGAGATCAGTTAAATGAAAATTAGTAGAAGAAAATTAATTGTTTTAGGTGGTGGAGCGTTAGCATCATCTGCTTTATCAATGCCTGCAATCGCCTCTCGTAAAAAAATAAAAGTTGGGGCTTTAAGATTTACTTCTCATTCGGCAAGTTTTATAGCCAAAGAACGTGGATATTTCAAAAAAGCTGGTCTAGATGTAGATTTTGAGTTTTTTCAAGCTGCTCAACCAATGGCAATTGCTATTGCTTCAGGAGATATTGATTATGCTGTAACAGCAATATCTGGTGGGCTAATATCTCTTGCAGAAAAGGGAGCAATTAAAGTCATAGGTGGAGCTTTGAGTGAAGAGGCTGGAATTGATGGACAAAAATTCCTTGTCTCAGACAAAGCTTACAAAGCTGGAGTAAGAAGTACAAAAGATCTTAATGGAAAAAGATATGCCGTAACACAAGCAGGATCATCTTTTCATTATATGGGTTCTAAGATGGCTGATGCAGAAAACATCAAATTATCTTTTGTTCCGTTACAAAAAGTTGGAGCTATTATAGGAGCTCTGAAATCTGGTCAGGTTGATGCTTGGTCAATTGTACCGCACATAGCAAAGCCACTATCAAAAGGCGGCTCCGTACATATTATTGGTAATGTAGCAGATTATCTTCCTAACTATCAAATAACTACAGTTTTTACTTCAGAAAATAATGCAAAAAATGAACGTAATCTTACCAAAAACTTTTTAACAGGCTTCAGTGAAGGAATTGATGATTATGCGTCAACTATGATTGATAAAAAAAATGGAGATGCTGGAATAAATGAAATGGTCGACTTAATTCATAAATATGTATATACAAGTCGACCAAGAGCAAAAGCTGCTCCTTCTATTATTAATGGAACAATGCGATTAAGTGCTGGAGCTTCTTTAAATCTTCGGTCAGTTAAAGATCAACTAGATTGGTTTAAATCTGAAGGTTTAGTCAAAAAAAGTATAACTATAGATACTTTAGTAGATCAATCTTATGTAAAAATTATAAGTTAATTATACCTGTCCTGAGCAATTAAAGCTCAGGACAATTTAATTTATGAATATTCAAATTAAAAACCTAAATCATTTTTATGATCAGTCGAAAGTTTTAAGTGATATCAACTTAGAAATTATGAGTGGACAAATTTTGTCTATTATTGGACCTTCCGGTTGTGGCAAATCTACACTATTACGATTGATAGGTGGACTTGAAAAACCAATTTCTGGTGAAATAACTCAAATCGGATCACAATCGAAAGCCTGTTTAAATCCAATCACCTATATTTTCCAAGACTTTGCCTTACTTCCATGGAGAACTGTTGAGGAAAATGTTTCATTAGTGCTTGAAGACCATTCTTTATCTCTAAAAAATAAACGTGCAATCATAGATGATGTATTAGATAGAACAAAACTTAAAGATTTTTCTTACGCACTACCCAAACAGTTGTCTGGAGGTATGAAACAACGTGTAGCTATTGCAAGAGCATTAGCAGTTAATCCAGAGGTGCTTCTAATGGATGAACCTCTATCTGCACTAGATAGCCAAACCAGAGAATTACTTTTAGAAGATTTTATTAATTTATGGGATAGAAAGCCTTTTACTGCAGTTTATATTACTCACAATCTCTCAGAGGCTGTTCGTCTTGGTAATAAAATTATAGTCCTTTCAAGAAGACCTGGTAAAATTATTGAAACAATTTCTATTGAAAAGCCAATTTCAGACCGAAAATCAATAGATAAGGATCTAGATGAATATCAAAAACATCTTTGGGATATAATGCATGATGAAGCAAGAGCAGCTGATGCCGAGCTATTAAATGTCTAATAAATATTCTCTAAATAGTTCAAAAAATTTAAATTTAAGCAAACCTGTTCCTTTTGTTGGTAAAGGTTTTCAACCTAAAACAAAACGTTGGATGAGTTATTTTATTTTTTTTATTATTATTACTATTCTTGAGTTGTCTACTGTATCTGGTTTAATCTCATCTTTAACTTTACCAAAGCCATCTGATGTTTTAATAACCATTATTGATCTTTTTCAATCTGGTTTGTTATTCAAACATCTATTTCCATCAATTTTGAGACTTATTATAGGGGCTATTTTAGGCATTAGTCTTGGTATTACTATTGGGACACTCATTGGTTTGTTTTCATACATAAGATCTGGATTGGTACCCATAATAGCAGCTATTTTTCCAATACCCAAAATAGCATTACTACCATTATTTGTAATATGGTTTGGAATTGGAGAAGGTTCTAAGTATGCACTTATAGCACTTGGCACATTTACACCAACTGTGGTAGCAACTTATGGAGCTGTAGATAATGTTGATAGAACCTTAATTAGAATGGGACAAAGTTTTGGTTTAAGTTGGTTTTCTATAGTTTATAAAATTGTATTACCTGGAGCAATGCCTGGAATTTTATCTGGCTTGAGAATTAGTCTTGCAATAGGAATCATTTTACTAGTAGCAGCTGAAATGCTTGGTGCAGAGTATGGAATTGGCGCATATATTTTAGAAGCTGGTTCTTTATATGAATCGATATGACGCCGAAGTGCCCACTGTAGTAAATGAACTAAAGAGATTAGAAAAAGTTCATTCTAAAAGTACAGAATTTTGCTTAAAAAACACTTCAAATGATTTTAAAATTACTTTACCTGGTCCAATGACCATATGTGATACTATAGCCAATGGCTTCTACAGTTCTAGAAAAGAAATGGCATTTGAATTTGCAAAGATATTAAATGCAGAAGCTCTTGAGCTTGAAAAACTTGGAGTTCATACAATTCAATTTGATGAACCTGCTTTTAATGCTTTTACAAAGGAAGCATCCGAATGGGGTGTCGAAATACTTGAAGTAGCCGCCTCTGGTCTTAAATGTAAGACAGCTGTTCACATTTGTTATGGATACGGGATTAAACAAAATATTGACTGGAAGAAAACTCTTGGAAATGAATGGAAACAATACGAAGACTTTTTCCCTACTTTAAATAATAGCTCTATTGATCAAGTTTCATTAGAATGCGCTAATAGTCGAGTGCCACTAGATGTCTTGAAAATGTTAAGTAATAAAGAAATCCTTGTAGGGGTAATAGATGTAGCCAACCTTGAGATAGAGACGCCTAGTGAAGTTTGTAAGCTTTTGGAAAAAGTTTCTGCATATGTTGATTATAAAAATATAATTGCTTGTACAAATTGTGGCATGGCTCCTATGCCTTTTAATATTGCTGAAGAAAAAATTAAGTCTTTAGTAGCTGGTGCAAATTTATTTACTAAATCTATATGATATTAAAAAAATATAATCTTAAAAATTTGAATTTGTATAAGAAATTTTAATAATATGTGTGGTAGGTTTGTAATATCATCTAAGAACCCTTTTGATTTGGAATATACCCCTTCTTATAACGTAACCCCATCACAATTAATTCCTATTAAAACAAAACATGGATCAAAATTGATAAAATGGTCATATTCTCCATTATGGAAAAAAGATATGAACTTAATTAATTGCCGTTCTGAAACAATGAAAGAAAAGCCATCTTTCAAGGAAGCAAAAAGATGTATTATTTTTCATGATGGTTGGTATGAATGGCAAAGAAAAGGTAAAGAAAAGATACCTTTTTATCATTCCAGTAAATCTAAAAATTTTGCTGGCCTTTATAATGAAATTGGTTGCTTAATCCTTACTCGAAATTCAGCAAACAAGATTAATCATATACATCATCGACAGCCAGTTTTATTAAATGATAATGAAATTTTAAGTTATCTTGAAGGTGAAGACATTTTAAATAGCTCAGCAAATAATGAAGTTGAATTTCATCAAGTCAGTAAAGATGTGAATAATCCACAAAATAACAACCCAACATTAGTTAATGCTGTGGATTTTTAATCAAATAAATATAATAAAATGAAAACAGACAAGATCTTTACAAAAGTTTAAATTTTCATTTTAAATTAAATAAAATTGTATGTATCAGAACATTGCTATAATCAATTAGTCTTCTTCTAATTTATTAAGTTCAACCCTAGCTTTCCAAACGACAACGCACTCTTCACATCGTTCAGTAGCTTTTCTAATAGCTCTGTAAGCGGGATGTTTTTTGCAACCCTTCGATAGTATTTTGAGTAACTCAATTTTTTTTTCTAGGTTTTTAGAATTCATAGTTTTATTTTAATTAATGATATATAAAAATTTATTTCCAACCTCTTGTCATCTTTCCTTTATCCTTGAAATCAACAATTGAGAATGTTTTTTCTATTAAAGTATAATCATTATAACCTAAACGTGCAATCATCTTCATTTTTAGAACATCAACAATACCATCATCTGTGATGAACTCGTCTTTAATATGTATTCCAATAACTTGACCAATAACAACATGGTGAAAACCGTCTTTACCAGGCAGTTCAACAGTTTGATGATACTTACATTCAAAATGAACAGGTGATTCAGCAACCCTTTTGGGTTTTACGTTTATTGAACTTATCGGTGTAAGGCCAGTTTCAAGTAATTCGTCTGTTTCAGATTCCATTATCCAACTGGTATCATTCATTTGATGACGAGTATCCCATGTGCTAACATTTACAACAAATTCACCAGTTTCTTCAGCATTTAAGACACTATCCTTTTTAGAGCCATCTACTCTATTACCAGCAGAAAACATAACAAACGGTGGATTATAAGATAGACCGTTAAAATAACTGTATGGTGAAAGGTTTCCAATACCATCTTTACTAACAGTACTAATCCAACCTATTGGTCGTGGAACTGTCAAGGCTTTAAAAGGATTATAAGGTAGTCCATGATTGTTTTTTGCAGTATCGTAGTACATAAGATTTTCCAGCTATTATTAATAATTTTGTAATAATTAACTCTAGACTTAAAATTTTAACTACCAAACTAAAATAATCTTTAATTATAAAATTTATAAATCTAATATTTCTTCACTAATTAATTTAGTTTAATATTTTAAAAATAATTTTAATTTTTCGCAGGGATAAAATGACAATTAATGTAGCTATAATTGGTTTAGGAATAATGGGAACTCGTATGTTAACACATATGAGGCTACACAAACAATTTAAACCAGACTATTTGTGGGATCCAAATCCTATTGCTTGTGAAAATGCTATTAAACAAGATAGTGAATGTACTATTATGAAAAGTGCTGATGAAGCTATCGAAAAAGCTGATTTAGTATATCTAGCTTGTCCACCAACTGTTAGAGAAGATTATGCTATGAAAGTTGTGGAATCTGGCAAAGCTCTTTTTATTGAAAAACCATTTGGTATAAATATTCAAGACAGTGAAAATTTTATTGGCAAATTAAATAATTTTAATGTTCCTATAGCCGTAAATTTTACTCAAGCAGCTGGCGCCCCTTTATCAGATTTATTAGCAAGTAAAGATAAACAGGAAATGGGAGAAATCCTTGGCGCAGACATTATAGTCTCCTATTCTAAATGGCCTCGTGAATGGCAAAAAGAAGCTGATTGGCTTCGTTTCAAAAAGGAAGGAGGTATGACAAGAGAGGTAATATCTCATTTTATTTTTTTTATAGAACGAGTTTTAGGACCACTAAAAGTAACATGGGCAAAAACCTTTTACCCTTCTGACCCTTTGCTTTGTGAAACTGATGTTCTTGCAAGATTAGAAACTAAAGATGGTCTGCCTGTTAATATACTAGCAAGTGTAGGCGGCATTCAACCCGACAGACAGGAATTTATAATTAAGGGTACTAAACAAAGCAGGAAAGTAGAAGAGTTTCATAAGGATTCTCTATCGACAGGTAATGATTTCATTCCTCTACGTGACAAAAATGAAGACCCCAGAGCTGTAAGTTTAAAATCACAGCTTGATGATTTGTATCTCAAAATAAATAACAAACCAAATAAATTGGCTACAATTGATGAGGCCTTTAGAGTACAAAAGTTAGTAGAAGAAATTTTATCAAAAACTTAAAATTGAAAAACCATATTTCTGATTACTATCTCATTTTTGTAAATAATAAAAAATTGAATTTAAATTTACTAATTCAAAATATCAAATGTGTATTTGACGTTGACATGATGATCTATTTTATGAGTAAATTATTATACTTAAGATTTATTAGTATGGGGAATCAGTTTAATGAAAATTAGTAGAAGAAAATTAATTGTTTTAGGTGGTGGTGCGATAGCATCATCTGCTTTATCAATGCCTGCAATCGCCTCTCGTAAAAAAATAAAAGTTGGGGCTTTAAGATTTACTTCTCATTCGGCAAGTTTTATAGCTAAAGAACGTGGCTATTTCGAAAAAGCTGGTCTAGATGTAGATTTTGAGTTTTTTCAAGCTGCTCAACCAATGGCAATTGCTATTGCTTCAGGAGATATCGATTATGCTGTAACAGCAATATCCGGTGGGTTAATATCTCTTGCAGAAAAGGGAGCAATTAAGGTCATAGGTGGAGCTTTAAGTGAAGAGTCTGGAATTGATGGGCAAAAATTTCTTGTCTCAGACAAAGCTTACAAAGCTGGAGTAAGAAGCACAAAGGATCTTAATGGAAAAAGATATGCCGTAACACAAGCGGGATCATCTTTTCATTATATGGGTTCTAAGATGGCTGATGCAGAAAACATCAAATTATCTTTTGTGCCATTACAAAAAGTTGGAGCTATTATAGGAGCTCTTAAATCTGGTCAGGTAGATGCTTGGTCAATTGTACCGCATATAGCAAAGCCACTATCAAAAGGCGGCTCTGTACATATTATCGGTAATGTAGCAGATTATCTTCCAAACTATCAAATAACCACAGTTTTTACCTCTGCAAACAATGCAAAAAATGAGCGTAATCTTACCAAAAACTTTTTAACAGGCTTCAGTCAAGGAATTGATGATTATGCATCAACTATGATTGATAAAAAAAATGGAGAAGCTGGAATAAATGAAATGGTCGATTTAATACACAAATATGTATACACAAGTCGACCAAGAGCAAAAGCTGCTCCTTCTATTATTAATGGGACAATGCGATTAAGTGCTGGAGCTTCTTTAAATCTTCAGTCAGTTAAAGATCAACTCGATTGGTTTAAATCTGAAGGTTTAGTCAAAAAAAGTATAACTATAGATACTTTAGTAGATCAATCTTATGTAAAGATTATAAGTTAATAATACATGTCCTGAGCAATGTATGCTCAGGACAATTTAATTTATGAATATTCAAATCAAAAACCTAAATCATTTTTATGATCAGTCGAAAGTTCTAAGTGATATAAACTTAGAAATTATGAATGGACAAATTTTGTCTATTATTGGACCTTCTGGTTGTGGGAAATCCACACTATTACGATTGATCGGTGGGCTTGAAAAACCAATTTCTGGTGAAATCACGCAAATCGGATCACAACCGAAAGCCTGTTTAAATCCAATCACCTATATTTTTCAAGACTTTGCATTACTTCCATGGAGAACTGTTGAAGAAAATGTTTCATTAGTACTTGAAGACCATTCTTTATCTCCAAAAAATAAACGTGCAATCATAGATGATGTTTTAGACAGAACAAAACTTAAAGATTTTTCTTATGCGCTTCCAAAACAGTTATCTGGAGGTATGAAACAACGTGTAGCTATTGCAAGAGCATTAGCAGTTAATCCAGCGGTGCTTCTAATGGATGAACCTTTATCTGCACTAGATAGTCAAACCAGAGAATTGCTTTTGGAGGATTTTATTAATTTATGGAATAGAAAGCCTTTTACTGCAGTTTATATTACTCATAATCTCTCAGAGGCTGTTCGTCTTGGGAATAAAATTATAGTCCTCTCAAGAAGACCTGGTAAAATTATTGAAACTATTTCTATTGAAAAGCCAATTTCAGACAGAAAATCAATAGATAAGGATCTAGATGAATATCAAAAGCATCTTTGGGATATAATGCATGATGAAGCAAGAGCAGCTGATGCTGAACTGTTAAATGTCTAATAAATCTTCTCTAAATAGTTCAAAAAATTTAAATTTGGGCAAACCTGTTCCTTTTGTTGGTAAAGGTTTTCAACCCAGAACAAAACGTTGGATAAGTTATTTTATTTTTTTTATTATCATTATCATCCTTGAATTAGGTACTGCATTTGGTTTTATATCATCTTTAACATTACCAAAGCCATCAGATGTTTTAGGAACCATTATTGATCTTTTTCAATCTGGTTTGCTACTTAAACATCTTATCCCATCAATTTTGAGACTTATTATAGGAGCTATTATAGGCATTAGTCTTGGAATTACTATTGGGACACTTATTGGTTTGTTTTCATACATAAGATCTGGATTAGTACCCTTAATAGCAGCTATTTTTCCAATACCCAAAATAGCATTACTACCATTATTTGTAATATGGTTTGGAATTGGAGAAGGTTCTAAATATGCACTTATAGCACTTGGCACATTTACACCAACTGTAGTGGCAACTTATGGAGCTGTAGATAATGTAGATAGAACTTTAATTAGAATGGGACAAAGTTTTGGTTTAAGTTGGTTTTCTATAGTATATAAAATTGTGTTACCTGGGGCTATGCCTGGAATTTTATCAGGTTTAAGAATTAGTCTTGCAATAGCAATCATTTTGCTGGTAGCAGCTGAAATGCTTGGTGCAGAGTATGGAATTGGCGCATATATTTTAGAAGCTGGTTCTTTATATGATCTTGAAAGACTGTTTGCAGGGGTTACAATATTATCTGTTTTAGGAATAACAGTGAGTATCCTTGTTTCTATGCTTGAGCAAAAAATCTTAAAATGGCGTACATAAATTTAAAATTATACTCTAAACAATTTATCTTGTAGATTAATTAATGGATCATTCCAGAAAACCTGACGTTTTAGCTTTTGGAAATCAGTATCAAATGCCATGGCCATTGCTGAACAATATATTGAACGAGCATCAATAGTTGAATTAAGATCTTGCCCTTCAAACATATTTTTTCGTTTCAGGCCAGGCCAATCAGCAAAAACTTTAGATTCTTTTACAAGGCCACCCATCATTAGAACAGCGGTTCCATATCCATGCTCTGTTCCATTACCACCATTTTGTTCAATTTTGCGCCCAAATTCCGTTAATGTAATAATTAATGTATCTTCAAAGGCAGAGCCTAGATTATCACGAAGTTTTCCAAAAATTTTATCTAGATTATGAAGTTTATCTGCGTGCCCTCCATTAGCTCCACCCTGCGCAGCGTGTGTATCAAACCCATTAATATCAAAGACAGCTACTCTTGGACCATCAGACTTAGCTAATTCTTTTCCTGCTGTTTCAGCTAATCTGTATGCTTTACGAGAACCAGTACCAGATAGCATTGAATAAGGTCTCATCATTACCCGTTCTATTGTAGATCGTAATTTACTATCTACAGGATAAGTTTCAGAAATTTTTCTCATGATATTTGGTGAAGGTGCTGGTAACCTAGTAGGAAAATAGTTATCTACATAAGCTTTACCTCTCAACAAAAGAGGCATTGGTAAGGCTATTGCTAAACCCTCTAAACCAGCAGCCTCGATACCTCGCCCAAGCCACCCAGTATATTCTGCAAATGGTTTGTGCCCTCCACTTTCCATCAAGTCTTGTCCTTCAAAATGTGATCGCATTTTATAAGGTATATTCGTGGCGTGAACAATTGCAGCTTTCCCATCTTTCCAGGATCGATAAAAATTTTTAAGTGATGGATGTAATGTGAAATCAGATGTTAATGGTAATGTTTTCCTAACTAAAATATCAGGTCTGTGTTTTTCAAGAGCATTATCAATAGGTGGGACGGCTGTCAATCCATCCATACCACCTCTTAGAGAAATTATTACTAGGTTTCTTTTTTTCTTTTGCTCAGCAATTGCCGAGAATAAGGGTGAACCAAGAAGAGTTACTGTCATTGATCCAGCTAAGAAATTTCTTCTAGAAATCATGCTTTTAACATCCTGTAGCTTGCGAAAATTAGTTGCATTTTTATAGATGTTGACTTGACATCACTGATGAGCTTTTTAAGTTGATCGGGATTATCAAAATTTTGATCTATCATTTTTTTAAAATCTTTGAGCTGAATATTCCTTCGAGCTAAATCAGTGGGTGCTGAGATACGGCGTATGAGTAATTCAGGTGACATCCAGTCTGTCTCTAAATCAGAGTATCCGTTAGGTTGTATTGGTCTATAAGGTTCATAACCAATCTCTTTCATAAAATTTCTTGGTTTTCTTTGATGGTTATTAGGTTTAAATTTAAAGTTATATTTCATGTCACTTGCCTGATTAGGCCAGGTTCCACCTGTCATGTAAACCATCTGTAGCAACCATATCTCTGGGTTTTGAAACTTCATTTCTTTATCAGAATAATCATAGACAACTTTTAACAAGGCATTATGAATAGATGGAAGATTTCCGTCACTATCATTCCATGCTTGAATTATTGGTGCCATCATAGCCTCTGTGGGTTTGTCGGTAATAAAATGACGGCACAATTTAAAAGCAATAAAACGTCTTGTCTCAGGGTGTTTGGCAAGATCTTTTAATACATCAAGCAGTTTATTTTTGGGTGAAAGACCTCTTTGTTTATAGGCTTTACCGAAGACTTTATGATCACCTGGTTCATGTTTTTTTTGATTAAATCTTACATTGTTACATTCAAGTCTTTTTTTTGTATATCTATGTTCCCAACCTGCCATAATGTAAGAAAGTTGTACTACATCATTTTGAGTGTAGCCTGAAGAAGGAGATACAGTATGTAATTCAAGTAATTCACGTGCATGGTTTTCATTAACAGTTGCGAGTTTACCTCTTTTTCTTCTGTTATTACCCCATTCTGAACTTGGGCCAATAGATTCTGAGTTGTCAAGGTTATGTATCATTGACCATCCCAGAGTGGCTTCTTTTAATAGATTTTCAAATGATCCACACATATTCTGCCTTATAGTTTCACGATGATAAGGTCCTGTAGAAAATTGTGGCATAAAATCTTTGTCAATGATGGCGAAGTGATTACACCAAAAAAGCCAAAGACGTTCAAAAACAGGTGCCCTACTCTTTAATACTGTATTGTGACGAAAAATATCTATAAAATGTTATAAATAAATATGAATGATTTAAAAAATAACAATTTATTATCATTTAAAGATGAATTACATGCCAGGCCATATATAAAGTTAGGAAATAACTTAAGAACTTTTCATTTTGCCTTTTTAATTAGAGATAATGATGAGATAAAAGCTTGGAAACACTTAAATAAATATCTAACAAGTGAGGGATTTCAAGAATTACCAAAGGAACATCATAAATATTGGGTAGCTGAGAATGAAAACTTAATTATTCGATATGAATGTCATACAGAATTCATCTCATTAACTTTAATATATCCCAAATACAATTCTTTCACAAAAAAAGAAAATCTCAAATCTCTTTGATGATAAATTTTTAAGTAAATTACCTTCTCAATTTTTAGAAAACTTCCCTGGAAAACATTTTCTATCAACATGGATTGAAATGGCTTCATCAGCCTATAATTACCAACCCATTGATCTAGAAAAATATTTTTTTCATGATAATTTCGCAGGTTCTAATGTTGCTGAAGATGGAGCAAACGTTTTTATTTCTTTTAAAACTGATAGTTCTAATTTTATAGGTTCAGGCTTTAGAAGAGTTTTTATTCAAAACAAAAACCTTAGAACCAGAAGAACTGGTAGACTTCTTCAAAGAATTGTTGAGTTAGAAACTTATCAAGTTCTTTCATTACTAGGACTTTCTCAAGTGAGAACAGAAACTGCTAATTTAAGTTATCTTGAGAAAAAAATAACTGAAATAACTAAATCTGTTTCTGGTAAGGCAAAAAAAAATTTAGTTAATAAATCTAAAATAAATCAAAATTATCAAAATGATCTTAATGAACTTTCGTATGTAGTTGCTAAAATTGAAGAGATTGCCTCGTCTACTAATTATCGACTATCTGCTACTTCTGCTTACTATAAACTAGTAGAACAAAGAATTATAGATTTAAGAGAAGAAAGACTTAAGTCTTTTCAAACACATAATGAGTTCTTAAGCAGAAGATTACAACCTGCCATTAGGACTTGTGAAGCATTCTCTAGAAGACTTGAATCATTAGCAGTTAGAGCACAAAGGGCTGACAATTTAGTTAGAACTCAAATTGAAATGAGTATCCAATTACAAAATAAAAATCTATTAGAATCTATGGAAGTGAGAGCGAGAGCACAGTTACGCCTTCAAGAGACTGTAGAATCCTTATCAATAGTCGCAATTACTTATTATGTTGTAGGCCTATTGTCTACTTTAGTTGAACCTATTGATTTTGATAAAATATTTATTAGTAAAAGCGTATTTTTATCATTAAGTGTCCCAATAATTTTAATTATTATATGGTATTTAGCTAAAATGGTTAGAAAAAAATTAAAAAAATTAGTTAACTTATTGAAATTTTTAAATTATCTAATTTTTGAGTTTGTTTTGTTTAAGAATATCTTCAATATAATTGGGTAAAAAAATATTTTTATTGAAGCATTTTAAAATGTTATCTTCTCTTCTTTTAATTGCTAATTCATCAAAACCAATATACGTCATTGCTTTTTTTAATTCTTTTAGTGTATTTAGAATTAAATTCTTAGCATTTAAATGATCTGATTTCATCCTGATAGCTGCAATGCAGTCAGCTATATCCTCTTTTAGAATACGTTCTTTACTATTTTGTGGTAAATTTATGTTTTCAAGGTCTCCTGTTTGATGATGTGCACATTCATGAAAATCCACAAACATTTGAAGAGATTTAGGTGAATTGTCATAATTAAATCTATAAATTATAGGCTTTCCCGAAGCATCCTTCTTTGCAATACCAATGGTGATCTTACCTGTTTTAGATTTCATGTTTTCAAACTTAACTGCCTCCCCTTTATTGTTAAAACATTCAGGTGGGTCAGTAATCTCATATTTTGCAAATATTTTTTGTGGGTATGAAAAAAATAACAAACAATAAAATATTAAAATTAGAGTATTAATCTTCATCAAATTTTAATTAAAATATAATTTTTTACAAAAGTTTCCTATACTTTCAATTGCTAACTCAGCATCTTTTAAAATATGTGCATTGCCATGCCAACCATGAAACATGTCTGTCCATATTTCGATATTAATATCTACATTAGCTTTCTTGGCTTTTTCGTAAAACCTTTTACTATCATCTAGCATTGTTTCAGCAGTACCAACTTGAATTAAAATTGGTGGTAATTCTGATAAGTCTCCAAAAAGAGGTGAAGCTAAAGGTAATGAAAATGATAAATCTTTAAGATAAAGACCAGCCATTCTATCTAAATATTTTTTACTTATGATTGGATCAATTTCTTCATTAGTCTTCATTGTATTTCCGGATTGCGAAAGATCTGTCCAAGGACTAATAGCAACAGCACCTAAAGGCTGAGTACCTTTATTATCTTTAATTTTTAATAATAATGCTAAACATAAACCACCCCCAGCTGATTGGCCACTTACAATTATATTTTGGGGATTAATTCCTTGCTTCAATATCCAGTTATAAGCTGTGTAAGTGTCATCAATTGCCGCAGGAAAAGGATGTTCAGGCGCTAATCTATAATTTATTGACAAACATTGTACACCTGCCTGCTCTGATATTCTAGCAACTGTTGCTCGTGTGGATGCAATTGAACCTCTATAATATCCACCACCATGAATAAACATAAATATTTTATTGGTATTTACCTTACCGCAAGATATCCATTCTGCATGGACACCATCAGCTATTATTTTTTCAACTTTTGTATTTTCAGGTAATGGGATTTTCGAACCAGCTTCTTCTGTTTCTTCTCTTAATTGCTTAATAGATTTATTTTCTGTATAAGGGTTTTTTCTTTTTGCAGCTATTATTTCTTTTAGTATGTTTTTATCTGTCATTTAAATTTTCACTCTATAATTTATTGTTAACTTGATGATAATAAAAAATCTAAAATATTAATACTCGTTATTTTGCCTATAATTTTCTTTTTAAGAGTTTAATTATTTTTTTGATTAATATAGGAAACATACCAATAAATATAAATGTTAACATTAGTTTTGGTGACATTATATCAGACAATGACTTGATTTCAGATAATTGAGTTCCTGCAAAAACATAAAGAGCAGTTGCTGGCAACATACCCAATTGACTAATCCAGTAAAATGTCCACGTTTTTATAGGCATTAAAGCTGTAATAATATTAATTATAAAAAAGGGAAATAAGGGAACCATTCTTAAAGCAAATAAATAAAAGGCTCCTTCCTTTTCAAAACCTATGTAAAATTTAGTTAACTGAGCTTTATATCTTTTTTTGACTATGTCATGTCCAATAAACCGAGCCATCAAAAAAGCAAATGTTGCTCCTATTGAGCTTCCAAATGAGACTAATACTAATCCATAAACAAATCCAAACAATGCACCACCTATTAAAGTAAGAGCAAGCGCAACTGGTAATGAAAACATTGCGGTAATTATATAAATAAAAAGAAAAATAACATGGACTAGAAGCTTACTTTGATCATAATAATTTAATAAAAGTTGTTGTTGAACTTTAATATTATCAAGAGTTAAAAACCGATCAATTTCAAAAATAAAAAAGAAAATTACAACTGAAATTAGAATTAAAAATAAAGAAATTTTATATAATTTTTGAGACATAAATATTAAACTGTCAGTGGTTAATAAATATATTTTATTTAAATAATAGAGTTCTTAATAACTATAACCCCTTGCCGAAACTGGCCATATATCAATAACAGTATCATTTTTCATGACAACATACCAATCATGTAAATTACAGGTTGGATCGCAATGACCTGGGATTAAGAACAACTTATCATTGATATTTAAAGAGTTTTCAGGATCATTTATTATACCATGTTCATCTGAGCATTTTAAATAATCAACATTAGAGGCAAATACTTTAGGTAAACCACTATCAACTGCAATAGATTTTAATCCTGCATCTACTACAGCTTGTTTATCTATAACATTAGACATTACAGATGATAGAACAAATAGAGAATTTTCAAAATCATTTGTATTATTAAGTTTGTTGTCATGTTTTAATGAAGAATAATGTGCATCCATAAAGGCATATGAACCAACCTGTATTTCATCATAAACGTTTTCGCTCACTTCTAAATCAAAGCAACCTGTTCCAACTCCAGTTATAATTGGAGAAAAATTATTAAATTTATCTTTTAATTTATTGATTTTAATACATGTTTTTTTTACAGCTTCTTTTCTTTTATTAAAATCCTCGATATGCTGAATGGAACCATTATAAGCTTGAAAACCAACAAAATTAACAAAATTTAATTTATTAATTAATAATATTAATTTTTCAATCTCATTGAAAGATTGAATACCGCATCTATTTGCCCCACAATCAAATTCTATATATAGATCTATTTGTGTATTCTTTTCTTTAGCGGACTTATTAATATTAATTATATTTTCTTCATCATCAACACAGCAGGAAAGTTTTATTCCATTACTAGATATACTTGTTAATCTATTAATTTTAAACAAATCCGTCACCTGGTTGGTTATTAGAATATCTTGAATACCCTGTCTTGCAAATACTTCTGCTTCACTTACTTTTTGACAGCAAATACCATGAGCCCCACCAAATTTAATTTGGAAGTCAGCTACATTAAATGATTTATGCATTTTAGCATGAGGTCTCAATTTAACATTGTTATTGAGAACAAATTCCTTCATTTTAAGTATGTTTTTTTCAAATTTATTATAATCAATTACTAAACAAGGTGTTTGTATTTCGTTTACATTCATTCCTATTTTAGCTGGAATATTAAAACCTACTTCGTAATCATCAAAATTCATAAAAATCTATCTTTCAACTTTGTTATTGGTATGTTTATTATAAATATATTATATACTAATTAATAAATTGGAATTAATTCTCGAGGGTTTTTAAAATGAAATATTTACATACAATGATAAGAGTAACAAATATAGAGGAATCTCTTGACTTTTATTGCAATAAACTGGGCTTAGTTGAGATCAGAAGAAAAGATGTACCTGAAGGTAGATTTACACTTATTTTCCTTGCAGCACCAGAAGATGAAAACACTGCTATTGAGACAAGATCTCCTGAAATTGAATTAACATATAATTGGGATCCTGAAAATTACGATAAAGGTAGGAATTTTGGACATTTAGCTTTTTCTGTTAAAAATATTTATGAAACTTGTCAGAAGCTTATGGATGCAGGTGTTACTATAAATAGACCTCCAAGAGAAGGTAGGATGGCTTTTGTTAAATCACCAGACAATATTTCCATTGAATTACTTCAACAAGGTGAAAACCTCGAGATTTCTGAGCCTTGGTCAAGTATGGAAAATATTGGAAGTTGGTAATAAAAAAACCTTATTAAATAAAAACATTCGAGGATTAAATGTTAGAAATTATTGGATTTTTAGGATTATTGCTTGCTTCTAATGAAAACATCAAACTAGATAAATCCAAGGTTAATCAAACTAAAAACTTTGTAAATTATAAAACTTTTTCTAATAATGATTTAGTTTATAAGGAGAAAGAATTTAATTTATCATGGAAAATGGTTAATAATTCGATTACTAAAACGCCTATTGAAATTAAAAATAAACTAAAGATTATGTGCAAAAACCATAATAAATCAGTGTTGGTTAAAATTAAATCTTATGCAAATGATAAAGTTGTAGGAACTTTTGATTGCAGGCTATAGCGTTTCTAATTGATTGATTAAATTTAATACAGCCTCTGTTTTATCCTCATTTGTATTCAATTTTTTTTGATAAAATAGTTTTTGGTCAGGTCTTATTTTAATTTGGCCTGATGACTTGTTTATAAATGTAATTAACTTATCTGCATCTTTAAAAAAATTATTTTTAAAACCTAACAATAGTCCTTTTGGACCAGCATCAACAAAATTTATCCTATTTTTAAGACATTTATTTTTAATCATTAATGTTGTTAGTAAGTTTATTACCTCGGTTGGTGGAGGACCAAATCTGTCAAACAATTCATCAGAAAAGTTTTTAATATCATCAGTATTTAATAACTCACCTGCTTTTCTATATAAAGACATTCTTGTGGACAAATCATTAACATAGTCTTCAGGTATTAAAACAGAAAGACCTAATGAAATTGAAGGTGACCAAACCTCTTCAACTTCTTTACCATCATTTCTAAATGAGTTAACTGCATCTCTTAACATATCCTGATATAACTCAACGCCCACTTCCTTTATTTGACCTGATTGTTCGTCACCTAAAAGATTTCCAGCTCCCCTGATATCCATATCATAACTGGCCAAAGAAAAGCCTGCACCTAAATTATCTAGAGTTTTTATGACATCTAATCTTTGTTGAGATTTTTTTAATAAAATTTTATTTTTATCAATTGTGAAATATGCATAAGCCCGTTGTTTTCCTCTTCCTACACGGCCCCTTAATTGATAAAGTTGGGAAAGGCCAAACATATCTGATTTATGTATAATCATTGTGTTGGCATTGGGGATGTCTATACCAGATTCAATGATATTCGTTGATATCAGAATATCAACTTTACCTTCAGAAAAATCATTTATTGATTTATCAAGTTCATTAATTTTCATCTGACCATGAGCTACACTAATCGACATATCAGGAACCATTTTAACTATTCTATCGTATAAATTATCAATATCCTTAACTCTAGGGCATACAACGAATATTTGACCTCCCCTATTTTTTTCTCTTAAAAGAGCGTCTATCAAAACAACATTATCCCATTCTATGACAAAAGTTCTTATAGCTAATCTGTTTACCGGTGGTGTAGAAATTAGACTTAAAGTTTTAATACCAGATAAGGACAATTGAAGAGTTCTTGGGATAGGTGTTGCAGTAAGAGTGAGAACATGAATATTGCCTTGTAATTCTTTTATTTTTTCTTTTTGAGCAACTCCAAAATGTTGCTCCTCGTCTATTATTAAAAGTCCCAAATTATTAAAATCTATATCATTTGAAAGAAGAGCATGAGTACCAATCACAATATTAACATCACCAGAAACAAGTTGATTTTTAATATTTTTTCTATCAGAAGCATTAGTCATTCTCGATAATGTAGAAACTTTTATAGAAGTGTTCTTAAACCGCTCTAAAAAGCTTTTATAGTGTTGTTTAACTAAAATTGTCGTAGGAGCAACTAAAACAACTTGGTAACCAGCACTGGCGATGATAAATGAGGTTCTAATAGCCACTTCTGTTTTACCAAAACCCACGTCACCACAAATAAGACGATCCATCAATTTACCAACCTCAAGATCAGAAATTATTTCATTAATTGCATTTTCCTGGTCATCAGTTAATTCAAAAGGAAATCTATTTGAAAACTCTTGGTAATTTTCTGGAATATTAATTTTTTCAACAGATATAACCTCTCTTTGTGCGGCGACCCTAATAAGCTTTTCTGCCATGTCTCTAATTTTTTTCTTAACATTAGCTTTTCTATATTGCCAGTTAGCTGCTCCTAATTTATCTAGTTCCCTGTTTAAACTAGATTCTCCAACTCTGCTAAGAAGATTCATATTCTCAACTGGAAGATACAGTTTATCTCCACCGTTATATATTAATCGCAAACAATCATGATCAATACCACTAGTTGTGATTTTTTCTAACCCATCATACTGCCCTATGCCATGATCAATATGAGCTACCAAGTCACCTGCATCTATAGAGTTTACATCTTTAAGAAAATTTTCAGTTTTTCTTCGCCATGAACGTTTTTTTACTTGGGGTACACCAAAAATATCTCTATCAAAAATTATATATTGATCATTAAAATAAAAACTTTCTAAATATGCAGTGTAAGAAAAATTAAAGGTTGATTTTAAATTATTTAATATTAAATCCTTAATCTCAACAGTATCATATTTAATTCTATTGTTTATTAATTCTTCTTCAAAATAACTAATTAAGCTTTTTAATCGTTCTTTTTCTTCAGTTAATATTAAAAATTTTTTTCCCTTATGATGTTCACTGACACAAAATTTAATAATGTTTTTTATTTTATTGCTATGATCTAAATCTTTGACGAAATGATCTATAATAAAAGGTTTAGAGTTAAAGTTAAGATAATTCATTTCCTTTTTAAGAACATCTAGTTCATTAAATTCAATAGTTTTGAAGTTTTTGAATTGATCTTCTAATTGAGTTTTAGTTAAATATAAATCTTCTACTTTAACTACTTTGAAATCTTCATTATCAAGCTTTCTGTCATCACTAAAATTTAGAATTTCTTCTTCTCTTTTAGAAATTAAATTTGAGAAATTCTTTGTTTTTAAAACAATTACATTTTTATAATTTATGAAATCTAAAATTGAGCTTAAATTATTTTGATGAAGTAAAGGCAAAAAATGTTCGATACCATTAAATTTAATTCCTGAAGATATTTTTTCATATGTTCCACTATTTATGCTTTGAGAACCAAAAATAGATCTAAATTTACTTCTAAAAAATTCAATATTTTTTTGATTTAATAGATATTCGTTTGATGGATAAATATCTACTTCGTTTATTAATAAATTAGATCTTTGAGTTAAAGGATCCATTTCTTTAATTGATTCTATGAGATCCCCAAAAAAATCAATTCTAAATGCTTTTTCATGACCTATGGGAAAGACATCTAAAATACTACCTCTAATACTAAACTCACCCAACTCCCTAACTGTTTGTACTCTTGAATAACCAATTTTTATTAACAAATCTCTAATATCGTTGAATGAAATTTCTTTATCTTTTTTTATATGAATGAAATTATTCTCATAAAAATCTATAGGTGCAGTTTTTAAGAAAATACCGTTTATCGTAGTTAAGAAAACATTTTTATTTTCTTTCTTTTTATCGGATTTTAAAGACAGATCTGTAAAAGTTTTTACCCGCTCACTAGTAATCTTATAATTAGGTGATGAAATATCGAATGGTAAACAATCCCATGACGGAATGGAAAAAACATTAATATGCTCAAAATTAAGTTTTATAAACTGACTTATTGATGATAATTCCAAATCGTTCTTAGCAATATAAAAAATATTATTATTTTGGGATAAATGAGTAATAAGAAAAGGAATAACCCCGTCTCTTATTCCGTTAATTGAATTAACGTTGTGAAGTTCTTTTTCAAAGTCAAACAATTCAAAAACCTTCAAATTCTTTTATAAGGTTTATAATAATATTTTCTTTTTCAGAATTAGTTTGTTCCATGTCTATTGAAAGTCGCCATATTCTTGGATCACCAGAATCTAATAATTTTTCATAAGTCAATAAATTATCATCTGAAAGATTCACAAGATGTTTTTCAGCAAATGATCCAAGTAATATATCGGTTTCCCTGGTACCTGTATATTTAGATCTATAAATTAGTTTTTTAATATAAAGATTTCTATTTTCCAATTTTATCTCTTTACGGTTATATATAGTCTTATGGTATTACATAAATAAAGGTTTTTAACATCTTGTCCAATTTATTAGTACAAAGACCTAATAACATTTTTAGTTTATTTTCATCTTTAAAAAGCATTAATGGTGTTGGTGAAAAAAAATTAAAAATATTAGAAAAAAAAATTGGCCCTTACCTAATTAACCTCTTATTTTATTTACCGTTAAGATCCGTAAATAGGTTTGAATATACTTCTCTAAAAACTATTAAGCACAATGAAATAATAACATGCGAATTAGAAGTAATTGAAATCAATATACCTCCATTTAATTACAGGAAAAAAGTTAATGTTTCCAAGATTATAACTTTTGGATTAAATAATGAGAAAAATATTAGGTTAGATATCATATATTTTGGTAGAAACACTCAGTATCTAAAAAATATCTATCAATTAGGAAAAAAATTAATCATTAGTGGAAAATTTGAAAGTTTCAATGGCCTTGGTCAAATTGTTCATCCAGATTATGTTTTACCTATTAAAGATAAAATTAAAATACCTAAAATTGAAAATATTTATTCTCTATTTGAAGGTGTAAATCAAAAGTTTATATCGAAAATTATAATCGAGTCATTAGATAAAATACCAGATATTCCAGAGTGGCTTTCAGAAAAAACAATACAGGAAAATCAATTCCTTAGCTGGAAAACTTCTATAAAAAAGATTCATGTGCCAGATGATATTTATGACACAAGTTTAGATAATGTTTATAGAAGAAGGCTTGCTTTAGATGAGTTAATAGCAAATCAAATTTCTATGAAAATGTTAAAAAGCAAAATTTCAAAAACTAAAAACAAACCTTTTATTAATGAATCTAAACTTGTTTCAGAATTTTATAAATTGATCCCATTTAAACTTACTCAAAATCAAGAAGAAGTTATTAATGAGATTAAAAATGATATTAGCAGTAACACCACAATGATTAGAATGCTCCAAGGAGATGTTGGTTCTGGAAAGACAATAGTTGCTTTAATTTCAATTTTATACGCTATATCAAATGGATCTCAAGCAGTACTTTTAGTTCCAACAGAAATATTAGCAATTCAACATTATAATAATATTAAAAAACTAACTAAAAATATGAACTTGGAAATTGATCTATTGCTTGGTGAGTCAAAACATGTTGGAAGCAAGAAATCTAGATTAGAATTAATTGAGAAAATCAAATGCGGTGTATCACAAATCATTATTGGTACTCATGCCCTTTTTTCAAAAAATATTAGTTACCATAATCTATCATTAGCTGTGATAGATGAACAACATAGATTTGGTGTTAAACAAAGACTTGAAATAACTGAAAAAGGTGAAAATGTTGATGTTTTAGTAATGACAGCTACACCAATTCCAAGATCATTGGCATTAACAGCTTATGGTGATATGGATATATCTTCCATAAGAGAAAAACCTTCAGGAAGAACTCCTATTAAAACCTACGTAATGCCTCAAAGTAAATTAGAAAATGTACTTTTATCTATAAATCGTGCAATTAATAATGGTGATCTAATCTATTGGGTTTGTCCTCTTATTGAGGAATCTGAAAGCTTGGATATAGTTGCAGTTAATGAAAGATATCATTTTTTAAAAAATTATTTTAAAAACTTACCAATTTCACTTGTTCATGGAAAACAAAAACAAGATGAAAGAGAAAAATCTATTGAAGATTTCAGAGTTGGTAAAAGCAAAATACTCGTGGCTACAACGGTTATAGAAGTTGGTGTTGACATCCCAGACGCTACTATAATGGTTATAGAATGTGCAGAAAGGTTTGGATTAGCACAAATACACCAATTAAGAGGTAGAGTAGGAAGAAGTGATAAACAATCTTCATGTATATTACTATATAAATCTCAGCTGACACCAATTGCTCATTCTAGACTTAAAATATTAAAAGAAAGTGAAAATGGTTTTGAAATTGCAGAAAATGATTTAATTTTAAGAGGTCAAGGTGAAATTTTAGGAAGCAAACAGTCTGGTAATATTGATTTCAAATTCGTTGATTTGCACGTTCACAGTGATTTAATTTCATTAGCAAGAAAAGAAGCAGAATATTTATTAGAAAATGATAGTAAATCTAATAAAATTAATATTTTATTATCTATATTTGAAAATAATGAATCTATTAAATTGTTAAAAGGTGGATAAACTCAGCTTTTTTTTATTTGCCTTACTTTAGGAGTTACAATTCCACCTGAAATAACCATTTTTACAGCATCTTCCACTTTCATTTTCATGTAAATTAAATCTTTTTTGGGAACAAAAAGTAAAAATCCACTAGTAGGGTTTGGAGTGGTTGGTATAAAAACATTTATTAATGTTTCTTTATTTAAAGTTTGGACTTCCCCCTTTGTCTCACCTGTTACAAAACCTATTACCCATATTCCTTTTCTTGGATATTCAACTAAAACAACTTCTCTAAAACTTTCAGAGTTAGTTGACATTACAGTTTCCATAATTTGTTTTATTGCACCATATATACTTCTAACCACAGGTGTATTGTCTAAAATTCTTTCACCAACCTTCAATAATGTTCTTCCAATAAACCCTGGTGTTATTGCTCCAATAAAAGTAATTACTATGATACTTATAATTAATCCTAAACCAGGTATCTGATGAGGTAATTTTTTTGTAAAATCAAGACTTTCTGGAAGCATTCCAGCAACTTGAGAGTCAATAAAAGTAATTATCAACCATGTAACATAAACTGTTATTAAAATTGGCGATGTAACAAGAATACCCGCTAAAAAATATCTTCTAAATCTGGCAAAAATACCTAATTTAAGTTCTGACAATAATTTCTCCTGATTATATGAAGCAAATAAGTTATAAAGTAATATTAAATATAAAGTAAAAGAAAAAAGATGAAAAAATTAACAAATATAAAACTATTAGAAATTGATCAACTCAGTCCAATTAATAAAATTAGAAAAGTTATACAAATTTTAAGAGATCCAATAGATGGGTGTCCGTGGGATTTAAAACAGAATTATGATAGTCTTGCTCAATATTCAGTTGAAGAAGCTTACGAATTGGTAAATGCCATAGATGATAAAAATCCAAATGAAATAAAAAAAGAATTAGGTGATTTATTATTACAAGTTGTATTAATTTCACAAGTAGCATCGGATATTGGTGACTTTAACTTTGATGATGTTGCTGAAGAAATCTCTAAAAAAATAATACGTCGTCATCCACAAATATTTGATGAAAATTATAAAGAAAATGATCTCCCCCATGAAAGCTGGGAAAGGATAAAAAATTTAGAGAATAGTGAAACAAAAATTAAATCTAAAAATATTTTAGACGAAATTGAAAAAAATATTCCATCAATATTAAGATCAATAAAAATTCAAAAAAAAGTATCCTCTCTTAATTTTGATTGGCCAAATTATGAAAGAGTTTTAATAAAATTAGATGAAGAATTTAGATGAATTAAAATCTGCGATAAATTCAAAAAAAGAGGATAATATTGAAGAAGAGCTTGGAGATGTTTTTTTTACATTAATAAGCTTATGCAGACATTTATCTAAAGATCCAGATAATATTATTAGAAAAGCTAATAATAAATTTATTAAGAGGTTTAATGAAATGGAAAACATTGTTGAAGATAAGAATATAAAATGGCATGATTTGAATGAAAAACAGATCATAAATCTTTGGAACAAAGCTAAAAAAAACATTAAATGAGGATAAAATGAACTCTAAACTACCAAAAACAATTTTTATTACTGGAGCTACATCAGGTTTTGGAAGGGCGACAGCCAAACTATTTAACGAAAAAGGCTGGCAAACAATAATTACAGGTAGAAGAGGTGATAGATTAGAAGAATTAGCTAGAGAATTGGGTGATTTATCTTTACCACTATCTTTTGATGTAAGTGACAGGCAAGCCGTAAAAAAAGCAATTGAAAATCTTCCTCCAAACTTTAACCAAATATCTGTATTATGTAATAATGCTGGCCTTGCACTTGGATTAGAAGGAGCTGATGAAGCAAATTTAGATGATTGGGACCAAATGGTAGATACAAATATAAAAGGTCTTATATATGCAACTCGGAATATTTTGCCATTAATGATTGAAAATGGAGATGGTCACATTATTAATATTGGCTCTGTTGCTGGATCATATCCATATCCAGGTGGTAATGTTTATGGAGGCACAAAGGCTTTTGTAAGTCAGTTTTCTTTAAATCTTAGAGCAGATTTGGTAGGAAAAGGTATTAATGTCACATCTTTGGAACCCGGGTTAGCTGAAACTGAATTTTCTATTGTAAGATTCAAGGGAGATGAAGAAAAAGCATCTCAGGTTTATAAAAATACAAGATTTATTAAACCTGAAGATATTGCAGAAACTATATATTGGGTTGCTACAAGACCAAAAAATATAAATGTAAACAGAATTGAAATTATGGCAGGTGATCAAGCTTTTAACCCTTTTAAAATTGTTAAAAAAGATTAAATATTTAATTCTATTTCAAAGCTAAACTTCTAATATTTTCCCATATTTGATCATTTGATGCTGCCAAAATTGGACCTCTAGAAAATATATTAAATTCTGCTTTGTCATTTAACATATAAACACAACCGCCAGACTCTTTTATTATTAAATCTAGAGGAGAGTGATCCCATGGCGTAACTCTTCCATGAAAGACAAATTGTGTTTCATTAGATGCTAGCATTATAGCTTCTATGCCTGCACTTCCAATAAACAATCTATTCGTATATTTTCTTAAATTTTGAAGAACTTTTTGTCTTAACGGTTCCTCTATTCCTTTAGTACCTCCTGATCCCACAATATTATCAAAGCTATTTTGTTGAATTCTTAATTGGATAATTTTTTTAGTTTTAATTTCAAGTGAGTAAGCACCAAAACCTTTAAAAGCATATACTAATAAATTTTTCAGTGGGTAATAAACAAAAGAGGCTATTGGAATTGAGTTAAATACAAGCGATATCATCGAACAAAATTCGTTCTTACCGTTTATATAGTTTTTAGTACCATCAATTGGATCAATTACCCAGTATAAAGCATTTTTTTCAAATGATTTGTAATCATCTTTATTAATGTAAGAGGTTTCTTCGCCTATATATTGATTGATATTTAAAAAACCTATCAAATTCTTAACTATATATATTTCACTTTCTTTATCAGCAATACTAACATAATCATCATCAGAAGATTTTGTGTTGATATGCTTTGAACTAAGATTTTTATAATACTTTAAAATGATTAATTCATTAACTTTAACTAATAAATCACTGATATAATTAATAATTTTTTTTCTTATATTTTCCTTTTCAATAATTAGAACCATTAATTAAACTTTTTATAGATTATTAAATTTTATTTCTGGAAATTTTGACTTAAAGAAATTTAGTTTTTCTTTTGAAATTTTTGCATTAATTTTATTACCAATAAAGTCTTCAAAAATATAAGTTCTTTTATATACATGTGAGTTATTATATATCCAAGACGATATTTTCTCATTTGAGTATGGTATAAAAAAAACTACTTTAGATAACTGATTTTCTAATAAACCTTCAATATGAAGTATTAACTGACTTAATCCATTTTTTTCCAGAGCCGAAGTTGTCACACAATTGTTTTTAAATTTAACATCAATATCATCAATACTTGAATTTAAATCAAATTTGTTGAAAACGTTTATAATTTTTTTCTCTAGTTGTTCCATACTGAAACCAATTGAAAGTAAAGTGTCTAAAACCAAATTAGCCTGAATCTCAATATTAGGATTTGATAAATCATGAACTAAAAGTAAATAATCAGAAGAAAAAAGCTCTTCAAGAGAAGAGTTAAATGAATCAATTAATTCTGTTGGCAAAGCTGAAATAAAACCAACTGTGTCAGATAAAATGATTTGTTTATTCTGATTTAAAGGTACCATTCTCATTTTTGTATCTAGTGTGGCAAACACCATATTTTTTACAAGTACTTCAGATGAGCTCAAATTATTAAAAATTGATGATTTTCCACTATTGGTATATCCAACTAATGAAAATATTAAAGTTGAATTATCTAATCTAGATTTGCGTTGTATTGATCTGGTAAGTTTAACTTTTTCTAATTGTTTTTTTAATTGCTTAATTTTTGTATTAATAATTCTTTTATCTAATTCTATTTGACTTTCACCTGGACCTCCAACCTTACTTAACCCTCCCCTTTGCCTTTCTAAATGTGTCCAAGATCTAACTAATCTTGTCTTCTGAAAACTCAAATTAGCTAATTCAACCTGTAATTTACCTTCTTTAGTGTTAGCCCTCAAACCAAAAATCTCAATGATTAATTGTGTTCTATCAATAACTTTTTTATTAAGCCGTTTTTCTAAATTACGGTGTTGTATTGGAGTTAAAGAACAATCAAAAACAATTAAATCGATGTCATAGCCATTTAAATTGGTTATTATACTTTCTATGATATTTTCACTAACAAGCAATGAAGGTTTGGGTAAATTAATATTGATAATTTTTTCAAATATAATCGATCCATCTAATGCCTCAACAAGACTTCTAGTTTCTTGAGTACGAGAAATTAGATTTTTTTCATTAAAAATTTCATCTTGGCAATATTTGAAATTTTTAAAAACAGGAATACATAGGAAAGTTCTATACTTATTCATTAAATAAATTATGAAGATTCAAAATTTTTAAAATACAATTTTTTTAATTTAACAGATAATTGGCCTATATTACCATTATTAACTTTAACTTCATCTATTTCGTTAATTGGAGTAACAAATGAGGAGGCGCTTGTTAAAAAGACTTCTTTAGCTTTGAACATATCTTCTTTAGAGAATTTTTTTTCTAATACTTTCAAATTATTTAATTTAGCAAATTCAGCAACAGTTTTGCGAGTAATACCAGATAAAATTTTTCCATCTATATTTCTAGTTATAATTTCATTTTTATTGTTAATTATCCAAATATTTGAGCTTGAACCTTCTGTAACATACCCTTCATCATCAATAAATATACTTTCATAAGCCCCTTGCTTATTAGCTATTGTTTTAGCTAATACATTTGGAAGTAATTGAGTCGTTTTAATATCTGGTCTTGACCATCTATTATCTCTAATGGTAATTGCTTTAACACCTTTGATAATGGCGTTAGTGGTATTATGTTTTTTAGAAGTTATAATAGTTAATATAGGTTTAACTTTTAAATTATCATATGTGTGATTTCTTTCGGCGACCCCTCTAGAAACTTGTATATATACACTTCCAAATGTAACTCTATTTAATCTGATCAGGTTTTTTACTATTAACTCAATTGTCTTTTTGGTAAATGAAAACTCAATTTCTATAGATTTTAATGAATTAAATAATCTATTGATATGTGCATCAAAATCATAAAAAACACCTTCATTAAATAAAATTACTTCATAAACAGCGTCACCAAAGTGATAGCCTCGGTCGTTAATATGAACTTTAGAATCTGCATAGTTATAATAATTACCATCTACATAAGATAAATTAGGCATCAAAAAAAATCCAAGTTAACTGAAAGCAATTCCTCAACTTTCTTCATAGATTTAATAGGAACAAACATAACTACCATATCTCCTGCTTCTATAATAGTATCACCTCGAGGTGATAATATCTCATCATCTTTTTTGACCACGGCTCCTAAAGAAACATCTTTAGGAAAACGAAGATCTTTCAATGGCTTTCCTATAATAGATGAAGATTTTAATGCCTCAAAAGAGATGACATCACCAAACTCTTCTATTATTGAATGAACATGCTCAATTTGTCCACTCCTTACTTCTTGAAGGATAGAAGAAGCTGTTAAATTTGGAGGGCTTACTACTCCTTCAAGATCAAGAGAATTGAATAAGGGTATGAATACAGGTAAATTAATTAGCGCCACTGTATGTGATGCACCAGATCTTTTAGCTAGCAAAGACGACAAAATATTAACTTCATCATTATTTGTGGCTGCAATATAAGTCTCTCCTTGGCCTAATCTTGCTTCAGAGATAATTTCTGGATCAAGTGAATCTCCATGAATTACTGTTGCATATTCAAGAGTTTCTGCAGCATGTCTTGCAACTTCTTTATCCAACTCTAGCATGGTTAAATTTGTTTCTGGTGATAGTTTATGAATTTCTTCTGCCACCCTTATACCAATAGCACCCGCACCGGAAATAGTTACTTTTTCAGCTGTTGTTTCAAGATGACCAAAGGCTGTTAGAGTCCTATGAATTTGATTTGTTGGACAAGCTAAATAAACTCTATCACCTGATAAAATTATATCTTCTCCACCTCTTGGAACAATTAATTTGTTGCCTCTTATTATAGCCATAACGGTTACTGTTAAACCTGGGAACAAACTAATTAAATTTCTGAGAGGAGTATCAAGTATTGGACAATCAGTTTTACAAGATACTCCTAACATTGTTACTGAATTTCTTGCAAACTCTGCAACATCGAAGGCGCCAGGCGTTCTCCATTGATTAACTATTGCAGTTGCAACTTCATCTTCTGGTGAAATAATTCTATTAACACTAAGACTTTTTAGAAGAAAATCAGAGTATTTAGGATCAAGATATTCTTTTGATCTAATCCTTATTATCATTGTTGGTGTTGAAAAAATAGATTTTGCAATTTGACAAACTGCTATATTAATTTCATCTGATTGAGTTACAGCAATAATCATGTCGGCATCTTTAATCCCGGCATCCTCTAAGATATTTGGGTAAGAGGCGAGACCTAAAACGCCCTGGACATCATATAATTCCGTTACCTTTTGAATTGCTTCCACATTAGAATCTATGACTGTTATATCAAAACCTTCGTTTGAAAGGTGTTCAGTTATAGACAAGCCAACCCTACCAGCACCACAAATAATAATTTTTTGTTTCATTTTATTACCATTAATAAATTTATTTTATATCATCAATGTTTATGTCTAGTTCTTTCAATTTTCTGTGGAGCGCTGACCGATCCATACCAATGTATGTGGATGTTCTAGCAATATTACCTTTGAACCTATTTAACTGTTCTTTTATATAATTTTTCTCAAATAATTTACGTGCATCTTTCAATGGCATTTCAAGAGAATTTATATTTTTTATATTTTCTGAACTTTTCAATCCAACTATTTCTGGAGGTAGATGAGAAGGTAAAATAATAAAATTGTCTTGTTCTCCATACATGATAATAAGCCATTCCAAGATATTTTTCAATTGCCTTACGTTACCAGGCCATTCATAAGATTGGAGAATAACTAGGGTTTCACGCGCGATATGTATTTGGTTATTTCCAGATTCTTTAGAAAGTAATTTTAGAAAATGTTGAATAAGGAGCTCAATATCCTCAACTCGTTTATTAAGTGGAGGTATATTTATTGGTACAACTGATAATCTATAAAAAAGATCTTCTCTTAAAACTCCATCTTTAATACTTTTAAATAAATCTTTGTTACTAGCAGAAATAATTCTAACATCTACAGTAATTTTTTTATTAGATCCAATTTTGTAAAAACTCTGATCTTGTATTACTTGTACAAGTTTTCCTTGTGTTTCAAGTGGCAGATCACAAATTTCATCAAAAAAAATGGTTCCATTATTAGATTGTTCAAAAAGACCTAAGTTTGATTCATTTTTATTCAGAATTTTCGAGTTATCATCCCAACCGAACAAGACTTCCTCTACTCTTTCTGGTGACAAAGTTGCACATGAAGCCACAGTAAATGGAAAATTTTTTCTTTCTGAATTTTTATGTATCCATCTGGCAATTAGTTCCTTACCAGACCCAGAAGGACCAGAAAGCAGAACTCTACTATTACTTAAAGATATTTTTTCTAATTGTGATTTTATATTTTTGAAAAGATTTGAATTACCTACTAATTCTGTTTGTTGATTTTCTTTTGTTTCATAATCTAATATTTTTATTTTAAGTCTTCTTTCCTCTAGTGCTTTTTCAATTAAAAGAATTAGTCTTTCCGATTTAAAAGGTTTTTCAATAAAGTCATAGGCACCACTTTTAGCTGCTTTCATGGCAGTTTCAATATTACCATGACCAGACATCATAATAACTGGAGTAAGAGAATTATTTTTTTTACTCCATTCTAGCAACTGAATGCCTGCAATTGTATTATTATTCATCCAAATATCTGTTAATATTAATGTAATATTTTCTTTTTCTATAACATCTAAAGCAGAGTTATAACCATTAGCAGTTCTAACTTCATACCCCTCATCTTTGAGGATTTCACTAACCATATTACAAATATCAACCTCATCATCTACAACGAGAATTGTAATTTTATTTTTTTGCATTTTGGTTCCTGTATTATTTTGTTAATGGAAATTGAAAAATAACAGATGTCTGTTTTAGTTTTTTTGATGATTTTATTAACATCGTCCCGTTATGATCTTCAATTATTTTTTTTGTAATTGCCAGGCCCAATCCTGTACCACCTTCTTTTGTTGTAAAGTAAGGTTCAGTTATTTGTGAGATATCTGATTTAACAATACCAGTTCCATTATCGACTATTGAAACAATGGCAAAGCTACTTTTAACGTCAAATAAAATAGAAATTTTGCCATTTTTTATTTTATTTAATACAATATTCTCATAGGAATTTTTAATTAAATTGCCACACGCTTGTCTGATTTGCTTTTCATCTCCCATTATTAATGCATTTTTTTTTGGCTCCTCAAGCTCTATAAGAGCGTTCGTATATGATGGTATGAGTGGGTCTATGTATTCAAAAATTATTCTAAACAAATTTATTTTTTTTAGTTTGGGTGAAGGCATTCTTGCAAAAGATGAAAACTCGTTCACTAAATGATCAATATCATCAACCTGTTTATTAATCATAGTTAAAGATTGTCGAAATAAATCTTTATCTAGTTGCGTGTCATTTTTAAGTTTTGATATTAATCTCTCTGAGCTTAATCTAATTGGAGTTAAAGGATTTTTTATTTCGTGAGCAATACGCCTAGCAATGTCTGACCATGCAGCCATTTTTTGAGCGGCAATTAGGTTTGTTACATCATCAAAAGTAATAACATAACCAATAATATTATTATCAGATTTTTGAACAACAATTCTAGTTATCAAATTTAATATTTTATCATCTCTGATAATTGATATTTTTTCTTCAATTACGCTTTGTTTTGATTTTAAAATACGACTAATTAAGTTTTTAAATTCTGGAACAATTTTTAAAATTTCCTTTCCATAATCGTTTTGAATAGAAATATTTAACAATTTAGAAGCAGTATAATTAGGAAGATTAATCTGAAGATTATTATTTAAACCAATCACTCCTGAATAAACACCAGATAATACAGATTCTGAGAATTTTCTCCTTTTATCTAATTGATCATTAGCATATTCAAGGTCTACCCTATTAGATTTTAAATCTGAAATCATTAAATTAAAAGATTCTGCTAAATCTTTAATTTCATTAATATTTATTTTAGACAAAACAGATTTAGGAATTTTATAATCTAAATTACCCCCTCCAACTTCTTCAGCACCTCTAATTAATGATGTTATTGGATCAAGTAATCTATTAGCTATATTTAGACCTATTATTAATGAGGTGAGCAACAAAATTATCGTAATTAAAATAAAAATAACTATGAAAGATATTTTAATATCAAGTGTCTTAAGTTCTATTGATTGATAATCAGAAGCAGCAATAGACGTACTTTCTATAGCACTTAGAACTCTTTCATCAACAAATCTAGTAATTAGTAGGTATGCGTCTACAAATTGAGATAATTTTATAAAAGCTCTTAATTTATTAGAATTTTCTTCTTTTGAAATAATAATTTCATTATTGTTAGCTAAATTATAATATTCAGGAGGTATATCAGCGTAGGTGTACTCAAAAACAAATTGTGAAAAAGCTAATACATTCCCTATTGAATCAATTACTACAGCCTCAGATAAATTATTATTTAGTGTATATTTATCTAAAAATTTATTAAATTTTTGTTTATCAGAAGATAAATTATTAGAATTAGAATTTATTACATTAACAAGCTCTAAAATATCCCCTCTCATAGCGCTTTGATGCTCATCTAAGTATTGATTAGCAATTTTAACAGATTGTGAAATAGCAGTTGAAATTTTTTTATTAAACCACCCACTTAATGCTGTATCAAAAATAAATATTGAAAAAAATGCAATTAACAATGTAGGTGTCATCACAATTGATGCAAAAATTAATAAAATTTTCTTTTGTAATTCTTGTCCAGTTTTCTGCAATTTAAAATTTTCATATAGATGGTGAATTCTCCTTAAAATAAAAAAAATAATTGTTGTAGATAATGTAAAAAGGATAATAAGTGAAAAGAAAAAAATATTTTGAAATTCATTCAAATAATCAAATTTATAAAAATTTGAATAGATAAAAATAGACAATACAAGAGAAAAAGTAAGTGATATGAAAAATGATTTCTTTTTTAAGAAATTATTTGTAGAAAAATCCATAACTAAACCTAAAAGTATAGTTACATTATATTCTATAGTCTAATATATACCAACATTTAAACTTTTCTTTTTTTAATAACTTCAATTCCATAAAAATTAATTTTAGATCTAAGAGTATTTCTATTAAAACCAAGACATTTTGATGCTTTAATTTGATTACCTCTAAATAACTTAAGAGTTGTTTCAATAAGAGGTTTTTCAATTTTTGAAATGAATTGTTGATGTAAATTATTTAATGCTGAACTTTCATCAAAATCTCTAAAAAATCTTTTAAGATAATTGTTGAAAAAAAATTCTAAATTCTCTTGTTGTTTATTATCGTCTAAAACTCTATCTTCCGACAAAACTTCTTCAATTATTGTGGGCTCAATACTCTCAACAGATGAAAGAAGGCAAATTCTTTCAATTACATTTTTAAGTTCCCTTACATTTCCAGGCCAAGAATAGTTTTTTAATATATTTATACCTTCATAACTAATTGATCTCTTTGAACCTTTTTGTTTAAAATAATTGCTTAAAAACAAATTAGCTAAATCACTTATATCTTCAAACCTGTCTTTTAAAGATGGTAATTTTATAGGAACTGCATTTATTCTGTAAAACAAATCCTCTCTAAATAAACCTTTATTAACTAGGTCATAAATATTTGGCTTTGAACCAAAAAACAATCTTGGTATTTTTACATTATTTTCATGTTGAAAGAATTTAGGTAAAGTGATTTCAATAAAAGTTAAGACATTTTTTTGTTGTGATAAAGAAAATTCAGATATGTTATTTATATAAAATGAGCACCCATTTAAATTATTTAAATTATCAAACTGAAATGGTAAATAACTATTTAATTTATCAAAAAATTTATCATTAGAAAAATCATCAAAAAATTCCATGCCTAGATTAATAAATGGCCTCTCATTATAAGAACTTAAATCATGAATTGATTTACATATTAAAGTTTTTCCTGTTCCACTTTCCCCAGATACTAATATAAAATGATCAGTATTAACTACACGAGAAATAGTTTTATAAATTTCTTGCATTGCAATGGATTTGCCAATGACTGGGCCTGAATCGTATATACTTTTTGGAGTTGTACCTTCAATATTATCTATTCTATTGATTTTTTCTGTATTGAAGGTGTTTGAAACTAAATTTAAAAGTTCTTCTAAGTCAAAAGGTTTAGGTAAATATTCAAATGCACCCTTTTTCTCTGCCCTAACAGCTGTTAAAAGCGTTGATCTTGCTGACATAACAATTATTTTGAGATTAGGCTTCATTGTTTGAAACTTTGGCAATATATCAAGAGCATCACCATCAGGCAAACCTACATCTGTAATTAAAATATCTGCAAAGTCAGATTCTACTAGCCTCCACATACCAGCAGCTGTTCCACTAGATTTAACATTATAGCCAGCTCTTGTTAACGCTGTAGAAATAACAACCCTAATACTTCTATCATCATCAACAACTATAACATTCTTTCCAACTTTTGGATCCATTAACAAAACTCCTTAAAAAATTATTTTTTGCTTAAAGGGAAATTTATACGAAAACACGTAAAACCATCTTCTGAAGAAACATCAAT
This sequence comes from Candidatus Marisalimonas marina, assembly GCA_038131365.1. GTDB lineage: Bacteria > Pseudomonadota > Alphaproteobacteria > Puniceispirillales > Marisalimonadaceae > Marisalimonas > Marisalimonas marina. The sequence continues at coordinate 250,247 of JAYPPH010000003.1, forward strand.
GTTAGCGTTCATTTCTTCTAAACCACTTGCAACTATAGAAAGACCTAAACCTTTTCCCTCTTTCTTAGATGTAACAAATGGATTAAAAATATTTGGTAACATTTCAGCAGGAATGCCTTTACCAAAGTCAATTATTTCAATCTGCAATGGTAAAGAAGTTTGGAGGCCAGATTGGGAAAAAGATTTAACATTATTAGAATTATAAGTTGTTTTAATTTTAACTTTCCCATGTGAATTATAAGCCTCAGCAGCATTTTTTAAGAGATTTAAAATAACTTGTATCATAAGATTTTTATCAATAAGTATTTTTGGTAAAGATGGGTCATATTCTTCTATAAACTCAATATTACTCCCAAAACTATTTTGAGCTACCCTTCGGCAATGACTTAAGATTTCATGTATGTTTATGCTTTCAAATTCTAATTTAATATTGTTAGTACTAATTTGCTCTATTCTATTTAGCAATGATACTATTCTATCACTTTCAATTGTGATTAATTGAGAAAGTTCAAGTAAATTTTCATTATCTTTAACATCAAATTCTATCAATTGTGATGCCCCTTTTATACCTGATAAAGGGTTCTTTAATTCGTGCATGAGCATATCAATCATAGAAGAAAAGGATTTGGATATTTTAGTATTTAAAGCCTGTTTTTGAAATAGTTCAGAAATAGTTAATTCACTAATTTGAACAATAATATCATTATCAGATCCACTTGGGAGAATATGAACTCTAACTTTTCGATTAGGAAAGTTTATATTTCCGAAATCCAAACTTTCTTCAGTCAGTCCCAATCTAGATTTTCTTACTCTATCTAAAAGATTAAAAACAGATGAGTCATGGTTTATAAATTTATCGAGTGGTTTTCCAATAATTAATTTTGCGCTGTAACCAAAAAATTCCTCTCCCATTAAGTTTATATATTTAATAAAATTATGTTTATTTATTAAAAAAACTGGAGTTCTAAGTTCATTTAAAATATCTTCATGCATAATATCAACTGTTTTAAATTTTAATAATGATTATAAATTAAACAATTTAAAAGCAATAATTAATATTTTCTATATATTTGATTAATATTTAAGCAATGTAGGTAAATTTTGAAAATCAAAAAAGAAGAAATAATAATAATATTACTTGCCGGCGGATACGGTAAAAGATTAAGCCGTACAATCAATAAACAAATGATCAAAGTTAATGGTATAACTATACTTGAAAAAAGTATCATTAATTTTCAAAACTATTTGCCAAACATACCCATTCAAATAGTTACTAATAAAGAAAATATAAAAAATACAAATAAAATAGCTGAAAAATTTAATTTATATTCTCCAATAATTGGCGGCAAAGAACGGCAATTAAGTGTTTTTAATGCCCTGAAACATCTTAAAAAAAATAGCCCTATGTATGTTTTGGTACATGACTCTGCAAGACCAATAATATCAAAAGAAGTTTTAAATGAATTAATTCAATTTAAAAAAACAAGTTTTAATTGTGTTGTTCCCATACTTCCCATTAATGATGCAATTAGAGTATTGTCCAATGATGAAATTCAAGAAACACTTGACAAAAAAAATAAAGTTCTAGTTCAAACACCTCAATTTTGTGACTATGAAGTATTGCTAAACGCTCATATTAATTCAAAAAAGCTTTATGAAGATGAAAGCGCTTTACTATTAAGCCAATCCTTTAAAATTGATACAGTCAGAGGAAATCCGAAAACATTGAAATTAACATATAAAGAAGATTTAGATTTATTGGAGCCCCATTTGCTAAAAGATGAACAAAAATACATTACTAAAATTGGAAATGGTTTTGACATTCATAGATTTGATATCAATTCAAATGACAATATAAACTTTATTAAATTAGGAGGTATAAAAATAAAAAATAGTAAATCCCTTATAGCACATTCTGATGCAGATGTATTGCTTCATGCAATTACTGACAGCATATTAGGAATAGTCAACAAGGGTGATATTGGAAGTTTTTTTCCACCTACAGATAATAAATGGAAAAATGCTGACAGCTCCATCTTTTTAAAATATGCCTCTGAACTTCTAAGAAAAGATGGAGGAATAATTAACAACATAGATGCAACAGTAATATGTGAAAAACCCAAAATATTAGATTACTCTCAAAAAATTAAAGATAATATTGCTAGAATTTTAGAAATAAATCCTAAAAGAATAAGTGTAAAAGGAAAAACGTCAGAAAGTATTGGTTTTATTGGTAGGCAAGAAGGTATTGCTGCAATGGTAGTGACATCAGCACAAGTTATTAATGATAATTTTGATGCATAATAAAAACAAACTACATTTCATTTTAGCAAAGATGGCTGAGGTATACCCTATAGGGAAAGTAATAATAGCTCCAGGAACGTTAGCTTCATTAATTGCACTTTTTATAGGATATTTTATCTTATTAAAATTAGGAATAGCTTTATATATTATTTTTATCATAGCATTTATAATTTTGGGTTATTTTTTATGTGAAGCACATATTAAAATTTATAATAAAAAAGATCCAAGTGAAGTTGTTATTGATGAATTTGGTGGCCAATTCATAGTTTTATTAGCTACAATTGATACTGATAATAATTATTATATTGCCTTATCTTTATTTCTGTCTTTTGTATTGTTTAGATTTTTTGATATTACAAAGATAGGTCCTATTAAAAAAACAGAAAAACTAAAGGGTGGTTATGGTATTATGGCGGATGATATATTGGCAGGTATTTTTGCTTTTATAACTCAATCAGCAATACTTACTTACTTTAATCAGCAATTTTTAATTAAATCATATATGGGTTAAGTATGTGGGATCAAATAAATAAAGAAGCAAAATTACTTTACAATAATTGCTCAAAAAATAAGATTTTTGTTACAACAGCTGAAAGTTGCACAGGTGGAATGATTGCTTCATCAATTGTATCTATCAGTGGTTCAAGTAATATTTTTAAATCTTCGTTTGTCACATACTCAAACCAAATGAAAACAAAACTTTTAAAAATACCCTCAGAAATCATAGAAATTAACGGTGCAGTAAGTGAGGTGGTTGCAAAAAATATGGCCATGAATATTCTTAATATATTAGATTCCGATATATCAATAGCAGTTACTGGAATAGCTGGCCCAGGTGGTGGAAGCAAGGATAAACCAGTAGGTTTGGTATGGATTGGAATTGGTAAAAAATCTTCAACTATTACAAAAAAATATTTATTTAATGGAAATAGACTACAAATAAGACAAAAAACAACTCTGGAAGCGCTGAAACTTGCAAATTTTGTAATTAATAATAAGAAAATTTAGCTATATAATTGATTAGCTCTATTTTCAAAAGCTTTAACCATTCTCCTAACTGCCTCTGAAAATAATGTTTCCATGATTGTTTGTAAAAAAATTGATTTAAATTTAAAATCCACCATAAATTCAACTTTGCAACCATTATTATTTTTATTAAAAACCCAACTATTTTCTAAATGCTCAAAAGGGCCATCTTTATATTCTACGAGGATTTTATTATTAACATTATCCAAATAAATTCTTGAAGAATAAATTTCTTTATAAATTTTAAAACCTATAATCAAATCAGCATCAAAAACATTATCTCTTATATTTTTAACCCTTGCCCCCTTACACCAAGGCAAAAATTCAGGATATTTATTGACGTCAGATACTAAATTAAACAAATTTACTGGAGTATGATTAATTACTCTGCTTTCTTCATATCTCATTTAATTATTTCTATTATTATTTTTATTTAATTTAGCTTTTTTTAAAGCTTCAAAATCTTCGCTTGCATGAAAACTACTTCTTGTTAAAGGTGATGAAGACACTAATAAAAAGCCTTTTGATAAAGCTACAGACTTATATTTTTCGAAATCTTTAGGGCTTACAAATTTTTTAACTTCGTGATGCTTGATTGTAGGTTGAAGATATTGACCAATAGTTAAAAAATCAACCTTAGCAGATCTCATGTCATCCATAACTTGAAAAACTTCATTTTCATCCTCACCTAACCCCACCATAATACCTGATTTAGTAAAAATATCTGAATCAGACATTTTTACCTTTAAAAGCAGGTTTAAAGAATGGAAATATCTTGCCCCAGGCCTTACAGAAGGATAAAGTCTTGGCACTGTTTCTAAATTATGATTAAAAACATCTGGTTTAGCATTAATTACTTTTTCAAGAGCACCTTCTTTTCTTAAAAAATCTGGAGTTAATATTTCTATGGAAGTTTGAGGTGAAATTTCTCTAATACTTGAAATAGTGTTAACAAAATGTTCTGCACCTCCATCCGCCAGATCATCTCTATCTACAGATGTTATAACGACATGTTTAAGATTTAACCTTAATACAGATTGGGCAACTCTAAAAGGCTCTGAGGGGTCTAATAGTTTTGGTTTTCCAGTTGCAACATTACAAAAAGAGCATGCTCTGGTGCAAATATCACCCATAATCATCATTGTTGCGTGTTTTTTTTCCCAACAGCTACCTATATTAGGACAAGCAGCTTCTTCACAAACAGTAGTAATATTTAAGTCATCTAAAAGACCTTTTGTTTTTAAAAACAAATCACCTAATGGAGCTTTGACCTTTAGCCAAGGAGGTTTTGATGGAGATATCTTGTCTGGCTTATTAACCTTTTCAGGGTGTCTAATGTTTTTAATTTCATTCATTTTTAGATAATATTTAGTAATTAATAATGAATTGCCTGATTATATGCATCTAATACAGATTCATGCATACCTTCAGATAAAGTGGGATGTGGAAAAATAGTATGCATTAATTCATGTTCGGTTGTTTCTAATTTCTTTGCAATAGAAAAACCCTGTATTAATTCTGTTACTTCAGGCCCAACCATATGAGCACCAATAAGTTCTCCAGTATCTTTATTAAATATGGTTTTTATAAGCCCCTCTGAGTCTCCTAAAGCAATTGCTTTTCCATTGCCGATAAATGGAAATTTTCCTACCTTTATATTAATATTATTCAATTTTGCATTTTTTTCTGTTAATCCAATTGAAGCTACCTGCGGCCTACAATATGTACAACCAGGAATTGAAGATTTATCAAGTGGAGATAAGTCAGTCTTACCAGCAATTTTTTCAACACATAAAATTCCTTCATGGCTAGCCTTATGTGCTAACCAAGGACCACCTGTAACATCACCAATTGCATAAATTCCCTCTTCATCTGTTTCAAGAAATTTATTTGTTACAATATGACCTTTATCAATTTTAATATTGAATTTTTCTAAACCAATATTTTCTGTATTTGCAATTATGCCAACAGCAAGTATGAGTTTTTCTGTATTTATAAGCTCTTTTTTTCCATCTTTTGAAATTTCTGAAATTACAGAATCACTTTTGATTTGGACAGATTTCAAACTAGCTCCCGTTTTAATGTCTATCCCTCTTTTTACAAAATTGTTTTGAACGATCTTTGAAATGTCTTCATCTTCATTTGGTAGAATATTTGTTAATGCTTCAATAATTGTTACTTTAACTCCTAAATCATTGTAAAAAGAAGCAAATTCCATACCTATTGCACCAGAACCAACAATTACCAATGATTTAGGAATAGCATTCGGAGTCATAGCAGTTTTATAATCCCAAACATTTTTACCATCTGATTTCACAAATGGTAAATTTCTAGATTTTGCACCTGTTGCAATGATTATATTTTTTGCTAATTCAGTGCTCGAACCATCATTAGTTTTAATAATAACCTTTTTTAAGTTATCATTACTTTTGTCTAATTGTGCAAAACCATTAAATACTTTTACTTTATTTTTTTTTAATAAATGGCTAATGCCTGAGGATAACTGCGAAGCTACTTTTCTAGAACGTGCAGTAACCTTATTAATATCAACTTTGACATTAGAAACACTGAAACCAAATTCCTCAACATTATCAAGTAAATGTTTGATTTCACTTGCTCTTAACAAGGCTTTTGTTGGTATACAACCCCAATTTAAACAGATACCACCTAGGTGTTTATCTTCAACAAGTGCAACAGACATTCCTAATTGTGAAGCCCTGATTGCTGCCACATATCCACCTGGACCACCGCCAATTACGATAATATCATAAACTTTATTATTCATATTCTACCTATAAAAGCATAAGAGATGGGTTTTCAATAAATTCTTTAAACTTAGAAAGAAACTCTGCTCCAACAGCTCCATCTACTACTCTATGGTCGCATGAAAGAGTGACTGTCATCATTGTAGCTATGGATATCTGGTTATTAATAACAATTGCTCTTTGTTCACCAGCACCAACAGCTAATATACAACCTTGTGGGGGATTTATAACTGCTGAAAATTCTTTAATACCATACATACCAAGGTTTGAAATTGAAAAAGAACCACCAACATATTCCTCTGGCATTAATTTACCTTCTTTAGCTTTTTGAGCTAGAACTTTCATATCTTGAGAAATTTCTTGTAATCCCTTTGACTCAACATTTTTTACAATGGGAGTAATTAAACCTCCTTCGATAGCAACTGCCACAGAAATATCAGTGTTTTTAAAATATCTAGTATTTTCATTTTCCCAACTTGCATTAGCCTTAGGTACTTTGATTAGTGTAGCACTTGCTGCTTTGATAATCATATCATTAACAGAGATTTTATATTCACCATTGGACATGCTATTAATTGAAGATCTAGCTTTCAGCAACTCTTCAATATTACAATCAATAGAAAGGTAGAAATGAGGTGCTTCATTTTTAGACTTAACTAGTCTCTCAGCAATAGTTTTTCTCATGGAAGAGTTCTTAACAATTTCAGAGGTATCATTTGATATAGAAACTTGATTAGTATTAAATTTTTTATCACCTTTAAAATTTTCTACATCAAATTTTAATATTCTTCCATTTGGACCTGATCCTTTTAGAAGACTTAAATCAATGTCCATCTGCTTAGCAAGCCGTTTAGCAAGAGGAGTAGCAAACAACCTAGAAGAATTTGATGATTTTGATAGATTATTATTTATTTTTGAATTTGCTTCTTCAGAGACTGACTTATTTTTAGGTTCATTATTTAGAACAACAACATCTGAAATCTCAACCTTAGTTTCTTTTATCACTTCATTTGGTTCATCTGTAACATTATTTTCTATTACAAGATCAGATAGACTTTCATCCTTTTCCAAAAGAACAGCAATTGGTTGATTAACCTTGATTGATTCTTGCCCCTCAGAAACAAGAATTTTACCAATCACTCCTTCATCTACAGCTTCAACTTCCATAGTTGCTTTGTCAGTTTCAATTTCAGCTATTAAATCACCCGATTTAACCTCATCACCCTCTTTAACTAACCATTTAGCTAAAGTTCCCTCTTCCATAGTAGGGCTTAGAGCAGGCATTAAAATATTAATACTCATAAAATATCCTCAATCTTTATAACAAACATCTTTACAAGCGTTGATTATATCATCTACTTGAGGTAAGGCTAACTTCTCTAAATTAGCAGCATAAGGCATTGGCACATCCTTGCCAGTAACCCTTCTAATAGGAGCATCTAGCCAATCAAAAGCTTGTTCATTAATTAAAGCAGATATTTCAGCACCAATTCCAGCAAATGGAAAACCTTCTTCACAAGTTACTACCCTATTTGTTTTTTTGACTGAGTTAATGATGGTTGAAGTATCGAGAGGACGAAGAGTTCTTAAATTAATTACTTCTGCGTTTATACCCAAATCATTTAATGCATCAGCTGCTTCAATAGCTTTTCCTACCATGATGGAAAAGGCTATAATTGTAACATCAACACCTTCTCTTTCAATATTAGCTTTACCTATAGGTAATAAAAAATCGTCAGAATCCGGACAACTGAAAGATTGGCCATACATAACTTCATTTTCAAGAAATATAACAGGATCAGGGTCTCTAATTGCAGATTTTAAAAGCCCTTTTGCATCTTCACTTGACCAAGGTGAAACAACTTTTAAACCTGGGCAATGCGCATACCAACTAGCATAACATTGACTGTGTTGTGCAGCTACTCTAGAAGCAGCGCCATTAGGACCTCTAAAAACTATAGGACAACCCATTTGACCGCCAGACATGTAAAGAGTTTTTGCAGCTGAATTAATTATTTGATCCATTGCCTGCATTGCAAAATTAAAGGTCATAAACTCAACAATTGGGTTTAAATTACCAAATGCAGCACCAACACCAATACCTGCAAAACCATGTTCTGTAATTGGGGTATCATAAACTCTTTTATCACCAAATTCTTCTAACAATCCTTGAGTTACTTTATATGCACCTTGATATTCTGCAACTTCTTCACCCATAACAAAAACTTTTTTATTTAACCTCATTTCTTCTGCCATGGCATTTCTTAAGGCTTCCCTAACTGTTATAAAACTAGAGTTAGGTTCTAAATTAATTTCATTTTGTTTAACTTGTTCTAATTTTGGTGTTTCCTTTGGAACATTTGGTTGTTCAGTAACTGTCTTGACAGTCAATTCATCAGTAATTTCTAAGGAATTCTTACTATCAGTTAAAACTGCAATAGGAGTGTTTACTTTAATTCCCTCCTCACCTTCAGAAACAAGTAACTTACCTATTATACCATCATCAATCGCTTCAACTTCCATTGTTGCTTTATCTGTTTCAATTTCAGCAATTAAATCACCAGATGTAACCTCATCTCCTTCTTTAACAAGCCACTTAGAGAGTGTTCCTTCTTCCATAGTAGGACTTAGAGCAGGCATCAATATTTCTGTAGACATCTAATTTCCCTTAATTGACAGTTATGTCTGTAAATAATTCTTCAACTGAAGGCTCAGGCGATTCCTGAGCAAATTTTGCAGCATCAGCAATAGTCACTTTAATTTCTGAGTCAATATTTTTTATCTCGTCTTCATTTAAACCATTCTTTGCAAGAAGTTCTTTGATATTTTCAATAGGATCAGAATTTTTTCTTATTTTTTCGACTTCATCTCTTGTTCTATATTTAGCAGGGTCTGACATAGAATGCCCTCTATATCTGTAGGTTTTCATCTCTAAGATATAAGGACCCTTTCCTGATCTACAATACTCCATTGCCCTAATGGCAGAATCTCTTACAGCTATAACATCCATGCCATCAACTATCTCTGACTTGATACCATATGCTTTTCCTCTATCAGATAAATTTTCTCCAGCAGATGACCTGTTCACAGAAGTTCCCATTCCATACATGTTATTCTCAATTACGAAAATTACAGGCAATTTCCAAAGTGATGCCATATTATAAGATTCATAAACTTGACCTTGATTTGCTGCACCATCACCAAAATAAGTTACACAAACGTTATTAGTTTCATTATATTTGTGCGAGAAAGCAAGACCTGTCCCAATAGGTACTTGAGCTGCCACAATACCATGGCCTCCAAAAAAACCTTTTTCACGGCTAAACATATGCATAGAACCGCCCTTACCTTTGGAGTATCCATCTTTTCTACCTGTTAACTCAGCCATAACACCTTTAGGGTCCATATCGCATGCTATCATATGTCCATGATCTCTATATGAAGTAACTATACTATCGCCTTCAATCTGGGCGGATTGTATACCTACGACAACAGCCTCTTGACCTATATATAAATGACAAAAACCACCAATTTGTCCCATTCCATATAATTGACCAGCTTTTTCTTCAAATCTTCTTATTAAAAGCATTTTAGTATACATTTCTCTTAATAGATCCATGTCATAGTTGTTTTTTGTTTTAGAAATCTTTTTTTTTGGTGAAATATTATTCATTTTTTACCTATTTATTAAAGAAATAGAATTTGTTTATTTTACAATAATTTTGCTTAATTACTAACAAAAAATTAATCTTGTAAATCTAAAACTATTTGATCAGATTCTATAAGACCTAAATTTCTGTGAGCAATTTCAGAAACTAAATCTGAGTCCAAATTATTATCTCTTAAAAGATTAATCTGTAGTAATATTTTCTTTTTTTTTGCTACTAAAAGCTCATATTCTTCTTGAGATTTTGATATTTGGCTTTTTAGTTCAAAAATTTTCCACACAGACCTCTCTCCAAAAAATATATGTGATAAAAAGAATATAAATATCAAAAAACTAATTAAGGTCATCAAATGAAAATTACCCTTATAATTTGTCAATGTTTTATACATCAAAAAAACCCTTACCAAAATATTTAGCATCCGAGCCTAGTGTTTCTTCTATTCTAATAAGTTGATTATATTTTGCAGTCCTATCTGTCCTAGAAACAGAACCTGTTTTAATTTGACCTGCGTTTAAACCAACAGATAAATCACTAATGAAAACATCTTCAGTTTCACCTGATCTATGAGATACAATGACACCAAAACGAGAACTTTTTGCTAACTCTATTGTCTCTATTGTCTCTGAGAGCGTGCCTATCTGATTTAACTTAATTAAAATGGAGTTAGCAGCATCATTTTTAATACCTGTTAACAACCTCTCTTTATTCGTAACAAAGAGATCATCGCCAACTATTTGAACATTTCTACCAATAATTTTTGTAAGTTCTTTAAAGCCATCCCAGTCATTCTCGTCAAATGGATCCTCAATAGAAACAATTGGAAATTTTTTACAAATATCATCCCAATATTTTACTAACTGGTCTGTATTAAGTTTTTTATTTTCACCCTTTAACTCATAAATTTGTCCATCATATAATTCGCTTGCCGCAGCATCAATTGCGATATAAATTTCTTCACCTAGTTTATATCCACTCTTTTCAATAGCATCTGAGATATTTACAAGCGCATCCTCAAGGTTATTAAAATTTGGCGCAAAACCTCCTTCATCACCAACAGCGGTAGAAAAACCTTTATCTGACAATATTTTTTTTAAATTATGAAAGACTTCTGTCCCAGCTCTCAAAGCATCTGAAAAATTAGAAAAACCAATAGGCATAATCATACATTCTTGGAAATCCAAACCATTATTAGCGTGAGCACCGCCATTTATAATATTCATCATTGGAACTGGTAATGTGTTAGACCTCAAGCCACCTAAATACTGGTATAAAGGAATTTTCAAAGATGATGCAGCAGCTCTAGCAACAGCCATTGAAAAACCTAACATGGCGTTTGCACCTAATGTACTTTTATTATTAGTGCCGTCTAATTCTATTAAATCACTATCAATTTTGTTTTGTTCAAAAGGACTCCTTCCACAAAATGTATTTGAAATATCTATATTTACATTAGAAACCGCATCATAAACGCTCAAACCATTATATAAGGTTAAATTCCTGTCTCTCAATTCATATGCCTCGTACTCACCTGTAGAGGCTCCTGAAGGTACTGCAGCCCTTCCAATAGTTCCGTCTGATAATGAAACATCAACCTCTAACGTAGGGTTTCCTCTGCTGTCAATTATCTGCCTTCCATGAATATCTAAAATATGAACCATTTAATCTCCAACTTTACTATACTACATAAATTTTATTAATTTATCTAATTCTATTAATTTAGAAAGCAATCCAGAAAGTTCAGATATTTTAAGCATATTAGGACCATCACTGGGTGCTTTATCAGGGTTTTCATGAACTTCAACAAACAAACCAGCTACCCCTATCGCAATAGCTGCTCTAGCTAAAATGGAAACAAACTCTCGCTGGCCACCAGATGTTAATCCCATCCCTCCTGGTTGCTGAACAGAATGAGTAGCATCAAATATTACTGGGTAACCAAATTGGGACATTTGAGGAATTGCACGCATATCTGAAACCAAAGTATTATAACCAAAAGATGTGCCTCTTTCGGTAAGTAAAACATTATTGTTACCATGGTCTAATATTTTATTTAAAACATTTTTCATATCCCAAGGTGCCAGAAACTGACCCTTTTTGACATTGATGATTTTATTTGTTTCAGCTGCTGCGTACAATAGATCAGTCTGCCTACATAAAAAAGCTGGTATTTGAATTATATCAACAACTTGAGCCACCTCTTTACATTGAAAGGTTTCATGTACGTCTGTAATCAAGGGCAAGTTGAAAGTTTTTTTAACATCAGAAAGAATGTTTAAGCCTTTATCAATGCCAACACCACGGCTTGATAATGAGCTTGATCTATTTGCTTTATCAAAAGAGGATTTATAAACAAGATTAATATTATGTCTTTTACAAATCTCCTTGATTTTCCCCGCATGATCAATTGCATGATCTTTACTTTCAATTGCACAAGGGCCAGCAATTAAAAAAAAAGGAAGTTTATTAGAAACATCAAAATTATTTATTTTAATAGTATTTTGGTCCATTTATAAAATCCACAACATTATAATAATCTTGATTGTTTTAGACTTGCTTTAATAAAAGATGAAAAAATAGGATGAGGGTCGAAAGGTTTTGACTTTAATTCAGGATGGAATTGAACTCCAACAAACCAAGGGTGTTGAGGTATTTCTAAAATTTCTGGGAGAGAATTATCTGGAGACATTCCAGAAAAAACAAGGCCATGTTCAAAAAAATTGGAGGTAAGTTCATAATTAACTTCATACCTATGTCGATGTCTTTCTGAAATTAAGTCTTGATTGTAAATGGATTTAATAAAACTCCCATCAAGTAATTTGCAATCATAAGCACCTAATCTCATTGTGCCCCCAAGGTTAGAAGCAGAATTTCTTTTTTCTGTGCCTTTACTTGATTTCCATTCAGTCAAAAGACCTACCAAAGGAAGTTTTGTTTCTCCAAACTCAGTTGTTGAAGCTTCATGAAGTTTCAGAACATTTCTTGCAAATTCTATAACCGCCAGTTGCATACCAAAACATATACCTAAGAAAGGAATTTTTTTATTTCTAGCAAATTCAATTGCATTTATTTTTCCATTCGATCCTCTTTGCCCAAAACCTCCTGGAACAATTATTCCATTTATATCCTTTAAATAACTTTGGATATCAATTTTATTGTCTTCTAAAATCTCAGAATCAATCCATTTGATTTTAACTTTGACTTTGTTCGATATTCCTCCATGATTAATTGCTTCTATTAAAGATTTATATGCATCAATCATTGAAGTATATTTACCTACAACTCCTATGTTAATGATTCCTTCAGAAGTAGATTCTATTTTATTAATATTTATCCAACGACTTAAATCAGGTTTTTTATCAACATTTAAATTAAAAAAACTGCATATTTGCTCATCGAGGCCTTGTTTGTGATAAGATATGGGAACTTGATAAATTGAATTACAATCCAAAGCTTCTATAACAGACTCTGTGTTAATATTGCAAAACAGAGCAATTTTAGATTTTTGCTCATCAGGTATAATATTTTCAGTCCTACATAAAAGAATATCTGGCTGTATACCCATACCTTGTAATTCCTTAACAGAGTGCTGGGTTGGCTTAGTTTTCAGTTCACCAGCTGTCTTAATATAAGGAAGAAGTGTAACATGTAAAAAACAAGTCCTAGAAATACCAATTTGATTACGTAACTGTCTTATTGCTTCGATAAATGGAAGTGATTCAATATCTCCAACTGTTCCACCAATTTCACAAAGTACAAAATCTTCATCATTAATATCAGAAAGTATATATTCTTTTATAGCATCTGTAACATGAGGTATTACTTGAATTGTAGCTCCCAAATAATCTCCTCTTCTTTCTTTACTAATGACAGTAGAGTAAATTTTACCAGTTGTAATATTATCAGATTTTTTTGCAGGAACTCCTGTAAATCTCTCATAATGTCCAAGATCAAGATCGGTTTCAGCCCCATCATCTGTTACAAAACATTCTCCGTGTTGATAAGGACTCATAGTACCAGGATCTACATTCAAATAAGGATCCAATTTTCTTAATTTTATTTTATAACCTCTTGCTTGAAGTATAGCTCCAAGTGAAGCAGAAGCTAAACCTTTACCAAGTGAGGAAACAACTCCACCAGTTATGAAAATAAATTTTACTGATGAGTTATTCATTTCAAGCATTAAATTTAATTACCAATTGGGACAGAGGGTTCTTTTGAAGAATTTGTCTCTATAGATTTTTCAACTTCACTAGATATTGAAGATGAGTTTTGATTTGATAATAAAGCTAAAACAATAGAAGTTAAGAAGAAACAAGCTCCCAAAAAAGCAGTTAACTTAGTCATAAAGTTAGCTGTGCCTCTGGCTGTCATAAAACCACCACCCGCACTAGAAGAGCCTCCAATACCTAAACCACCACCTTCACTTTTTTGTAATAAAACTGCACATATAATGCAAATCGCTAAAATTACATGTATTATTAATATAATTGTAATCATAGTTTATCCTAACTTATTTTTTATATTAACGTGTTTAACAACTGCTTCGTAAATTGCAAGAAAATCTTTTACTTTCAAGCTAGCTCCACCTACAAGAACCCCATCTACATTATTTACTGACAAAACTTCTTCAAGGTTGTTTAAATTCACAGAACCACCATACAAGACTTTTACTTTTACGTTTAATAATGAGTGTGCAATTTTTTTGATATAATCATGCATTTCAAAAATTTCATCTTTACTAGGAATTATCCCAGTTCCAATTGACCAAATTGGCTCATAAGCAATAATTATTTCATTTTTGGTAACAGGAGTAGAATTTAAAATTTGTTCTTTAACAAAATCCAGTGCCTTTTTGTTGTTACGATCATCTAAATTTTCTCCAACACAAATTATAGGAGTTAAATTAGCATTAATTGCTGCCTCAGAACATTTTTTTATATGATCATTTGTCTCATTGAAAATTTGTCTCCTCTCAGAGTGACCTAAAATTACATAATCACATCCAATTTCTTTTAAAGCAACGGGTGAAATTTCACCAGTAAATGGACCATTAGTTTTTAGGTAACAATTTTGTCCACCAAAATAAACAGGAGTAGTTTTTAATAAATCTATTAAATAATTAAGATGTAAAGATTGGGGAAAAATACATGCTTGAACATGATTAGAGAAATTATTTTTTTTTAAAGATTCTGAAAATAAATTTATATCGTTTAAATTTAAGTTCATTTTCCAATTGGCAGCAATAATCATTCTCTATAACCTCAATTAATTATAAAATTAAACGTTTATAAATCTATATAAATGTTATATTAAATAATTTAAATAATAAAATTTCAGGTATAAAATGTTAAGAGCCCTTAGAAATCAAACTCAGTCAATCTCTTTTAAAATTTTTCTTGTTTTGCTTATTTGTGGATTTGCTTTATGGGGTGTTGGAGACTTAACTGGAGGAAGTAATTCAAAACCTATTTTAGAGACAAACAACCAAAAAATTACTCTTGAAAGAGCAATAAACGAATTAGACAGAGCAAGATATTCAACTCCATCAAGACCTAGTTTAAAAGAAATATTAGAAAGTCAAGTTTCAAAAAACATCCTTAATAATTTAGAGCAAGAAATTTTATTAAATTCTGAGGGAAAAGATCTTAATTTACATGTTCCAGTTTCAATTATGACCAAAACTATAAGTCAGGAAAATTCTTTTAAAGATCCGTTAGGAAAATTCTCTAAAACTAAATTTGCTCAATCTTTAAAAAACGCTGGTTTATCAGAAAAAAAGTATTTATCAATGCTAAAAACCGAAGTTAATTTGAAACAAATTTCAACTCCATTTGAAGCTAATGATCATTATAACGAAAAAATTATTAAAAAAATTATTGATTGGCAAAATGAGATAAGAACAGTCGATTATGATGTATTTGAATTAATTGATAAAAATAATATTCAAAAACCATCACAAACTATTATTAAAGACTTTTTTGAAAAAAATAAAAATAAATACAAAATTCCTCTAACTAGAAAAATTCAGTTTATTGAGATAAAACCGTCAGATTTTCAAAAAAATGTAAAAGTTACCGAAGAGCAGTTAAAAGATAAATATAATACTGATAAATCTAATTATATTATAGAAGAAAAAAGAGAAATACTTCAAATTACAACTCAAAATGAAAATGATGCTAAAAAGTTTGTCAATGCAATAAAAAATAATAAAGATTTTGAAGAAGTTGGTAAAAAGCTTTTTAAACTATCAAAAAACGATATAAATCTTGGTCTTTTAAAAAAAGATGATCTACCATCTACAGATAGTGATAAGTTATTTAGTGCTAAATTAAATGAAATTATTGGGCCATTAAAGTCTGATTTTGGTTATAAAGTATTCAAAATAAAAAAAATAATACCCAAAACTGAAAAAAAATATTTAGAAGTAAAAAAAGAAATCAAAGATAAATTAATCTATGATTTATCTGTCGAAACTCTATTTGAGAAATTAGATACTATAGAAGATATGATTGCAGAAGGGTCAAATATAATTGAAATATCGTCATCTAATATTTTTGATCAAAAGGTTACCCCTTAAAAAGATTGATAAAATTTCTAAAAATGGAATGATTTATTCTTTTAACGAAAATATAAAATTCTCCAATCTACCAAGTGTTTTTTTAAAAGAAATTTGGAACACAGATATCAATGACATTAGCGAGATCTTGAATAGTGATAAAGATACTTATGTTTTGTTAAATGTCTTGGAAGAAAATCCTGAAAACATTCCTTCTTATGAAAAAATAAATAAACTTGTTTATAACGATTGGCTAAAGGACGAAATAGTTATCAAATCAAAAGAAAATGCAAAAAAATTGATGCTAAATAAAAATTTTAAATTTACTAATAATGGATCAATCAAACGAAACAGTAAAAAATTAAATAATATTGATGATCAATATCTAATTAACCAGATTTTTGATATTAAAGGTAATGATATTTCTTATATAAATTCTAAAAACAAGGTGTTTGCTATAAAGGTTTTAAAATCTGAAGTAGACAAATACGAGTTTAAAAAAGCTCTTTACGACCAGATTAATTCATCATTTTCAAAAAGTTATTTTAATGATTTTGCTAATTATTATATAAATCATCTTTCTTCAAAACATAACTTAAAAAGAAATTATGAAGAATTAGATAAACTTCTTAAAAGTTCTGAGTAACAACTAATTTTAGAGGATATGTTTTTTTAATAAATTATTACCATCGGAAATAAGATTACTTATGGTAGAGATTTTTTGAAGAAAATGTTCATTTTTATTATTTTTAACGTTTTCATTATTAATAAAATTAATAGCACCCTTAATAGTAAAACCCTCATCGTATAATAATTTTTTAATTAACAGTAAATTTTTTATATCAAGAGATGAGTAATATCTTCTTCCATTAAAAAGCTTATTAGGTTTGGCTAATTTAATTTTTTTTTCCCAAAACCTTAAGACATGAGCTTTAACTCCAATTATTTCAGACGCTTTAGATATTGTATAAAAATTATCTTCTAGATACATTGACTAATTAAATTTTGATTTAAGAATATTTGATGGATTAAATGTAACAACATTTCTTGGTTTTATAGTAGCTTCGATACCAGTTTTGGGATTTCTACCCACTCTTAATTTTTTATGTCTAACTATAAATGTACCAAACGATGAAATTTTAACATCATCGTTATTTTCAAGCTCTGATAATATGATTTCAAAGATTTTTTCAATAAACAAAGATGAAGAAGAAAAAGGTAATCCCACATTTGAGGACATTTTTTCAATTAAATCATTCCTTGTCCAAGTTTTTTTTGTCATATTTATATATTAATAAAATTATTGAAAGATTAAAGTTATTTTTTTAATAATTTTGGACTTCCTATCCGGACTAGAGAAGCTCCCCAACTTAAACCACCCCCGATAGCCTGAAAGGCAATTAAATTACCATTAACAATCTTATTAGAAGAAATTGCATTATCTAAGGCAAGAGGAATTGATGCTGCAGATGTATTACCATGATCAGAAACTGTTGAAATTATTTTTTGATGGTTTAATTTCATCTTATCTGCAACTCCTAAAATAATTCTTTGATTAGCCTGATGAGGTACAAGCCAATCAATATCTTCTATTGTTTTATTTGACAATCGAAGCGCTTCATTGAGTGAAGAAGATAATTTTTCGACAGCATGCCTAAATACTTCTTTTCCTACCATCTCTATCGATCCAACAGTTTTATTAGTTGACACACCACCGCTTGTTTTTAATAAGTCATAGTAATTGCCATCTGTAAATAAAGCATTAGACAGTATTCCCCAATCCTCTAAATTATATTTTTCTGTTTCATATTTTTGTAAGACGACTGCTCCAGCACCATCACCAAACAAAACAGAAGTTGTTCTATCTGTCCAATTCAAGAGTTTTGACATTGAGTCAGCACCAATTACCAAGCAATTTTTATAAAAACTGTCTAACATCATCGACTTAGCAACAGAAATTGCAAAAACAAACCCTGCACATACAGCCTGCACATCAAATGAAACCGCATTTACATTTAATTTTTTTTGAATGAGAGCTGCTGTGGCTGGAAAAGTATTATCGGGAGTAGTTGTTGCTACAATTATCAAATCAATATCGTTTTTATTTAAATTAGCCGATTTGATAGCATTTAAAGCGGCAAAATAAGCTAAATCTGAGGTATTCTCATTTTCTGAAACAAAATATCTATTTTTAATTCCAGATCTTTTAGTAATCCATTCATCTGATGTTTCAATTTTCTTTGATAAATCTTCATTAGAGACTTTTTTTGCAGGCAAATAAGATCCAACACCTGTTAATAATATTGAATTTGAAATGTGAAATCTCCTTAAAAATTATTTTAAAGAAAGCATATTAACTTTGCTTAACTTTTCTTTAAGATCAGAAATGAATTTGTACTCTACCATATCGGCAGCTACACTAATTGCATTTGCAAAACCATAAGCATCTGTACCACCATGACTTTTAACTGCAATAGCATTTAAACCAAGAAAAACAGCACCATTATATTTTCTAGGGTCCATTTGTTGACGAAAATTTTTTATTGCCTTTCTTGAGAACAAATATCCAATCTTAGAACTTAATGAACTTGTCATAGCTTTTTTAAGATAAGTTGTAACCAAAGTTGCAGTACCTTCAGCAGTTTTTAGAGCAACGTTACCAGTGAAACCGTCTGCAATAATTACATCTGAATATCCATGAGCTATTTTATCTCCTTCAATAAATCCAGTATAGTTAATTTTATCTTTCATACTAGATAAAATCAAAGATGCCTCTTTAATATAATCCAAACCTTTTTGTTCTTCTTCACCAATATTCAAGAGCGAAACTTTAGGATTTTTTATTCCCATAATAATATTAGCGAAAGCTTGACCCATAAAAGAAAATTGAACAAGGTTATTTGCATCACAATCAATATTAGCTCCCAAATCTAACATACAACTTTCACCAGTGATCGTAGGGAAATATGCTGCTATAGCTGGTCTTGATATTCCATCAATGGGTCTCAGAAAAATTTTACACATTGCCATCAGAGCGCCGGTATTACCTGCAGAAACTACAGCATCACATAAACCAGATTTAACCTGGTTGATTGCAAGTGCCATAGAGGAATTTTTTCCAGATCTCAATGCAACACTAGGCTTCGCATTAGCTGAAACAATTTCATTAGTATGAACAATACCTGAGTCTTGTAGATTGGGGAATTCACTTATCAAAGAGGAAATTCTATCTTTATTACCTACAAAAGTAAATTTCAGATTTGGATGTCTTATTTTTGATTGAGAAGCCCCATTAATGACAATATCTGGGGCATTATCTCCGCCCATAGCATCCAATGAAATTTTAATTGAGTTTTTCAAAATAGATCCAGAATAATTAAATAAAATAGTAGACTATTATCAATAAGATTTGATTATTGCAAATTAATAAATTTTAATTTACATCTAGTTTATAATCAGGAAATTCAAATTTATTTGTCAGAAGATAATCCTCTGGAATTTCTTCTAATACTTCAAAACATAATTGACAGTAATTGGTCAATAATTGAGGGAAATAATCAGAGTTATCAACATTTCTATAGACATTTTTAATAATATGAATTTTTAAGGTAGAAAAATCGTTTTTTTCTAAACATTGCATATAAAATTTTTGTCTTCCCATATAAGAATTAATCATTTTTTTTATTTTAATATGAACACCTGTATCACCTGCCCCCATTTCTCTAAGAGATAAATCTAAATCCAAAAAGATTTTGTCAAACAAAATTTGAGACAATTTCTGTCCTTTTTCACCTGTTCTGATTAAAAAAAATGTTAAAATAATAGAAAATAGAATTAGAAGATCAAATCTCCCATCTATGGTATCTGGAACCATTAATTTATTATAAAATTGTTTTTGTCTTGAAACTTTTATTATTTTTTCATAGTAACAATCAATCAAATCTCTGTTGTTATAATTTGATGACGTATAGGAATTAAAAAATAGCATAAATAATATCTTTAATCTTTTTATTAAATTAACATAGTGTTAGATTTTTAAATAGGAATAAAATAAAAATGAATTTTATGAAATACTTTTTGATTTTAATGATGTTTTTTTTGGTTGCTTGTGTTGAAACAAAGCAAATCAACGGTATTAGGTTTAACAAAATTAAAAATTTTAATATTGAAATCGGAAAAACAAGTAAATCTTCCCTTATTAATGAATATGGTCCTCCCTCTTTTGAAAGTCCATTTAAAAAAAGCATAATATATTATACATCACAAAACACAGTATATAAAAATCTATCTGCACCCCAAGTAGAAAAAATGATTTTGTACCAGGTATATCTTGATAAAAATGGTATAGTTACAAAGTTTAATAAGTATAATGAAAAAGATATAGTTAATTTAGAGATTATGGAACGATGGGAAGGAAAAAAAAGAAAATACGCTTAGAGCTTTATTTAAACAAATGATCAATAACCTACAAAGGCGAAATTTAGAAAACTAAAAATGTAAATATGATTTGTTTTTAGGAAGTTTGGATGTATTTTTAAATTTTAAAAATTTATCCTCATAAGTTTTAAAATCTCCAATATTAGTAAGTTTGATATGGTTTGTTTGTGAGATTTTTTTTAGATATTGTTCTTGATTTGGGTTACATGAAAATAATAACTCATAATCATCTCCACCATAAAGCGCTGCATTTAATAATGAATTATTGCTAATATTTGGAATATTGGGCAGTGGTATTTTATTTAAGTCAAGTTCAACACATAAACCTGAATTCATCGCTAGATGTGTTGTATCTTGAACTAAGCCATCAGAAATATCTATCATAGAATTAGCAACATTGTTAAGTAATAAACCTAAATTTACTCTTGGTTGGGGTATTAAATATTTTTCCTTAGCAATTGATAAAAATTTTGATTTTTTATTAAAATTATCTAATCCAATTTTTGATAGACCTAAAATACCTGATACAAATAATAAATCACCATTTCTAGCGCCCGTTCGAGAAACAAAAGCACCATTTTGTGTTTCACCGAAAATAGATATGGTTATATTTATATGAGAAGGAGAACTAGTTAAATCTCCACCAATTAATTCTAAATTAAATTTTTCTTGATCTTCTTTTAAACCACTCGAAAATCTGGGAATAAAAAAACTTACCTTTTCCTTTGGTATACTTAAAGAAAGGTTATAAAAAATAGGTTTAGCCCCCATTGATGCCATATCAGATAAATTTACTCTTAAACTTTTTTTTGCAATATCTGAAGGATTTTCTGTTCCTATAAAATGCACACCTTCAACTAATGTATCTGTACTTATAATAAGGTCTTTATTAGAATTTTGCCTGAAAACAGCTGCATCATCTTTTAAGTTTCTTCCAATATTTCCAGTTAAAGGTTTGAAATATTTATTAATATAATCAAATTCATTCATTTTTTATTTAGATATTTTTTCTAATATTGCGTTTGTAAAACTTGGATTTCCTCCAAAAGCAGTCATTATGCTAACATATTCATTGATTATAGTTACTTTTTTGAAATTATTTTCAAAAACGAGTTCATATGTAGCAGACCTTAAGATAATTTTTTCAGTTAAACTTAATCTATCAAAAGACCAATTGGTTGATAAATGATCGGAAATTAAGTTATCTATTTCATCTTTGTTTTTTAAAACACCAAATATAATAGATTTAAAAAGATCTATATCAATTTCTTTTATGTTCAATTTTTTTAAAATAAAAAATAAATAATTATCTAAAAAAGTATTAATTATAAAGTTAATATCATTATTCTCAAAAACTAAACCATATAAAACTTGAGTAGAACAAATTCGAGAACCTGTTTTTTTTCTGATTGAGTTGTGTCTTACATTAGACTTTTTAATGCATTTATTCATAAACAAAATTTTGTTTAATATCTAATAATGACAGACAAGCCGAAGCTGCTCCTCCACCCTTATCAAGTCCGAGGGGGTCTGATCTTTTTAGAGCTTGTTCTTTATTTTCAACAGTAAGAATTCCATTTCCAATGGGTAAAGAATATTTTAATGATAATTCAGTTAAAGCTCTAGCAGATTCGTTTGAAACAATTTCAAAATGATAAGTTTCACCTCTAATTATACAACCGAGAGCCACAAAACCATCAAAGGATTTATGAGATATTTTATCATGAACAAGCTTAATAGCTGGCCCAATCTCCAAAGCTCCTGGTACAAAAAGGGTTTCATACTCAATAGATTTAGAGTTTAAAAAGTTGGAAGCTCCTTTAATTAGATTATTAGTTATTTCTTCATAATAAGGAGAGCAAACTAAAAGAATTTTATTTTTTCGAGTTGTCAATTTATTTTTTCCCACCCCTTAATTGTTAACCCAAAACCGGTAAGACCTATTGCAGAGGCTTTTTTATTAGATAAAACAGTCATATTCTTTACACCTAAGTCAGATAAAATTTGAGCACCAACACCGTAATCTCTAATGTTATTTTTTTGAGATATAATATCTGGTTTGGATAATTTATTAGATATAGATATTTTATTTTCATCTCTAATTAAAATTATTATTCCATTTTTGTTTTCTGAAATTTTATTCATTGCTTTAGATAATTCTGATCCACTTCTATCACTAGATTGATCACCTAACACATCTGAAAAAAGGTCTAATGCATGTACCCTTACAAGAATTGTATCATTGCTATCTATAATTCCTTTGACTAAAGCAATGTGCTCAGAGTTATCAATTATATTTTTAAAAAAAATAACTCTCCAATCACCCCCAAATTTACTATCCAAGACAGCTTCAGAAACCCTCTTTACATACACTTCGTTTTTTCTTCGAAAAGAAATTAAATCTGCAATTGAAGCAATTTTAATATTATGTTTTTTTGAAAACTTAATAAGATCAGGCATTCTTGCCATTTCACCATTATCCTTCATTATTTCACAAATAACTCCAGAGGGATTTGAATTAGCTAATCTTGCAATATCAACTACTGCTTCGGTATGACCTGCTCTAATTAGAGAACCTCCATCTTTAGCTATAAGAGGAAAAACGTGACCAGGTGTGGTTATATCATTTTTTGAAGAATTTACATTTATTGCAGTTTTAATAGTCAAAGACCTATCTGCAGCAGATATACCTGTACTTACGCCTTCAGTCGCTTCTATAGAAACTGTGAATGCAGTTTCAAATCTACCTTCATTTCTTCTTTCCATAAGTGACAAGCCTAATTTATCTGACTGGTTACGGGTTAGAGATAAACAAATTAACCCTCTACCATATTTTGCCATAAAATTAATAGCCTCAGGAGAAGCATGTTCACCTAAAACACATAAATCACCTTCATTTTCTCTATTTTCATCATCAACTAAAATGAATATTTTACCTTCTGAGGCATCCTTTATAACTTCCTCAATAGTAGACAAACTCATTTAAAAACTCCAAAATTTATAAAAAATTAGTTACTTAAATTAATTCTTTCTAAATATCTTGCCAAGATATCTATTTCCACATTAACAATTGTATCTAATTTATAATATTTAAAACTAGTATTATCCCAAGTAAATGGAACT
The DNA here is from genome assembly GCA_038131365.1 of Candidatus Marisalimonas marina. Classification (GTDB taxonomy): domain Bacteria; phylum Pseudomonadota; class Alphaproteobacteria; order Puniceispirillales; family Marisalimonadaceae; genus Marisalimonas; species Marisalimonas marina. The sequence continues at coordinate 274,126 of JAYPPH010000003.1, forward strand.
ATATTAACTGAAAAGCTTTCTTCTAATATTTCATTAACTGTTAAAGAAACACCATCAATTGAAACAGACCCCTTAGCAGCAAAATATTTCATAAATTTTATATTTACTAAAAAAACTACCTTAAAAGAACCATTGATTTTTTTAATCTCTTTTACTTTAGCAGTAGTATCAACATGTCCATAAACAAAATGACCACCTATTTCATCACCCACTTTTAATGATTTCTCTAGATTAATGAAATCTCCAATCTTCCAATTATTAAAATTAGTTTTTGAGACAGTTTCGTCACTTACGTCAAAAAATAAAGTTGTTTCATTTTTTTTTTTAAGAGTAAGACATATACCTGAACATGATATTGAAGCACCAATTAGCAAACCATCAAAATCAGGAGAATTTTTATTGTTTTCAACTTTCACTGAAAGTTCCCAATCATTAGGATGAGTAATATTTTCAATTTTACCTAAATGACTAATTATACCAGTAAACATTTTTTAAGCCTCATTTGAATGATTACGTATTTCTAAAACATCATCATCAAGTGCTCTTAAAAACGATATTTTATAATTTTTAAGTTTTTCAATAGAACTATTCTTTAAATCATTGATAAAAGGAAGTCCATCATTTCCAATAATTTTACCTGAACGATATATTATTAAACTATCAATAAGATTTAAGGATAATAAAATCGTGCTTAGTTTTGCACCTACTTCAATCAACAGATTATTAATACCCTTAGAAGCAAGATCACTAAAAATAAAATTAAAATAATCTTTATTGTTAAGATTTTTATTAACTATTATTGTGCTCAAATTTTTAGTTTTATCACTGCCATGATGTAAGTCATCAACTGAATATATATATATTTTATTTTTAAAATTATTTTGGAAAATTTTATAATTCTTATTTATTTTTAAATATCTATCCAATATTACAATATCTGGAGATCTGTCTTTCCATACCTTCAAGTCTACAATTTAAGAGAGGATTATCAGATATAATTGTAGAACTTGATGTTAAGATAGCATCATGTTGCGCTCTTAAAAGATGTGTAGAACGTCTACTTAATTCATTAGTAATCCATTTAGATTTTTTATTTTTGAGAGCTATTTTCCCATCTAATGAACAAGCAATTTTTAATGTTACAAATGGCTTATTTTTTTTTATTCTAGAAAAAAAACCCTTATAAAGATGATAAGCTTCTCTTTCAAAAAACTGCTCGTAAACTTTTATTCCATTTTTTTTTAAATAATCAATGCCATTACCATTTGTTCTTGGATCTGGATCCATACAACATATAAAAACTTCGGAGATACCAGTTTCAGTTATTAACTCTGCACAAGATTTTCCAAGTTTACTTTTATGTGCACAAGGCTCAAGAGTTAAATACATCTTAGCATTTTCTAATAAACTTTTATCTTCTACCTTATTTAAAGCATTTTCTTCAGCGTGAGGCCGGCCTTCTGGTGATGTTCTTCCAGATGAGATTAATATATTATTCTTTACAATAACACAGCCTACAGGAGGGTTTTTTTTAGTTATCCCAAGAGATCGTGAAGCTTCTAGTATCGCAAGATTAATCCATTTTTGATGATTATTTGCCATGTTTGAATAAAATTTAATAAAAACTAATCATTAATTTCTTTTTCAACAAATTTTTCAAAATCCTTTGCTTCTCTAAAATTTCTATATACAGATGCATATCTTATGTAAGCAACATTATCAATTTCAGCAAGTGCATTCATAACTAATTCACCTATAAGTTTTGACTGGACATCAGTATCACCATTTGATTCTAATTGTCTAACAATACCGTTAACTGCCCTCTCAATATCGTCATCATTAATCTGTCTTTTTCTTAACGCCATCATCATTGATTTCATTAACTTGTCTCTATCAAATGGTATCTTTTTTCCATTCCTTTTTATAACTGATAAGTCTCGAAGTTGAATTCTTTCAAAGGTAGTAAAACGAGAGCCACAACTTGAACATAATCTTCTTCTTCTGATGGTTGCTCCATCATCACTGGCTCTAGAGTCTTTAACTTGGGTGTCCTCTTTACCACAAAATGGACATCTCATTACTTACTCCTCGTATTAATAAATTGGAAATTTTGAACAAAGTTTTTTTACATTTTCAAAAACAGATTTCTCACATTCCTGGTTTGACTCACCATTATCGAAAGCATCTAAAACGTCTGCTATAAAATTACCAATTAAAGCAAATTCTTTAGATGAAAAGCCTCTAGTTGTTGCTGCGGCAGAACCAAATCGAATACCTGATGTAATTGTAGGTGGCAGTGGATCAAATGGAATTCCATTTTTATTACATGTTAGACCTGCGTTTTCTAGCGCAATTTCAGCGTTTGCTCCTGTAATATTTTGTTTTTTTAAACTTAATAGAACTATATGATTATCAGTACCTCCTGAAATTACTTCATAACCTCTATCAATTAGGGTATTGGAGAGACATTTAGCATTCAAAACTACATTTTTAATATAGACTTTAAATTCATCTGTTAGAGCTTCACCAAAACCAGCAGCTTTACCAGCAATAACATGCATTAATGGCCCCCCTTGAAGACCTGGAAATACTGCGGAATTTATTTTTTTAAATAAAACCTCATTATTAGTTAATATCATGCCGCCTCTACCTGATCTTAACGTCTTATGGGTAGTTGTTGTTACTATATCTGCATAATCAATAGGATTTGGGTGAGCGCCACCTGCAACTAAACCAGAAAAATGAGCCATATCAACTAAAAGAAATGCATTAACTTTATTGGCAATTTCTCTAAATTTTTTAAAATCAATTATCCTAGAATAAGCAGAACCTCCGGCAATTATTAATTTAGGTTTATGTTCAAGAGATAATTTTTCAATTTCTTCAAAATCAATTAATGAATTGTCCTTCCTTACTCCATATTGAATAGCGTTAAACCATTTGCCAGATAGGTTTGGTTTAGCCCCATGAGTAAGGTGGCCACCGGCAGCTAAACTCATACCAAGAACTGTATCGCCTGGTTTAAGCAAACTCAAAAATACTGCTTGATTAGCTTGTGCTCCCGAATGAGGTTGAACATTAACAAAATTTGCATTAAACAATTCTTTTGCCCTATTTATTGCTAACTGTTCTACCTCGTCAACAAACTCACACCCACCATAATATCTTTTTCCAGGTAAACCTTCCGCATATTTATTTGTTAGAACAGAACCTTGCGCTTGCAATACAGATCTAGAAACAATATTTTCAGAAGCAATTAGTTCAATCTGGTTTTGTTGTCTTTCCAACTCTTTATTAATGATATTAGACAAAAAAGGATCATATTCTTTTATATCTTTATTAAAAAAACCTTCTTTGTAATACATTATAAACCTCTTATTCCTTAATTATATTTTATTGACACGTAGGCTATGTCTACCAGCCTCAAAATCAGTTTTCAAAAATTCTTCAACAATATTCAGAGCCAGATCTTCTGCTAAAATCCTTCCACCAAGTGCTAGTACATTGGCGTCATTATGTTTCCTACTTTTTGAAGCCATTTCAACTGAAGTACACAAAGCGGCTCTAATATGTTTAAATCTATTTGCAGCCATAGATATACCTATCCCAGTACCACAAAATAAAATACCACCCGCATTTTTATTATTTTTTAACTTATCAGATAGTATTTTTGCAAAATCTGGGTAATCAACTGGATCAAGTGAATTACACCCCACATCTTCTACTTCAAAATTTTTATTAATTAAAAAATCTTTTACTGTTTCCTTCAAACTAAAACCGCCATGATCTGAAGATAAAACAATTTTTTCAAACATAAGACATACCAAAAATTAATATAATTTAAATAACTCAGATAGTAATAAACTTCAATTTTAAAGTTTAATTTTTTGTAATAATAAAAGTTACTATTTAGAGTTCATAATTAAATTGAATAAAATATTCTTATTTATAATCCAATATATAAACATTGTTGGAAAAAAAGACAAAAAGAAAGAAATTAGAAATTTTAATTTTAAATTTGGTTTGTCGGGTGCAGATTTAGCGTTACCTAAAACCTTGGGTTCTGATATTTTTACACCAAATGGAAGAGACATAAAAAACATAATTAACCAAACCATTAGAAAAACCAAAAACAAAGAAATTAAACTCATGCTCACTCTCTAAATTCTATTAATATGAATATCTATAATGGGTCTTTTAGAAAAAGAGGATTTAAATTCTCGTTTAACTAATTTTAAAATTTGATTAGAAAGATCGTTATCTAAATTATCTGAATTAAAGTTTTCATTCTCTATTAAATTTTCAATTTTTATGGCAGTATCAGCTAAAACTGATGAAACACTTCTCTCATTGGAAACCCCAGTTTGTGAAATTTGAGGTGAAATCAATAAATCTCCATACTCATTCAGAACAACAGAAACAGATACAAACCCATTCCACAATCCATGTCTTCTGGAAACAAATCTTTCATCATCAATGGGAACAATTTCTCCAGCATCATAAACATGTGTGGTAAAATCGATATTGGATACCACACCGTAAGATTTTTCATTTAAATTAATAAATTCACCATTTTTAGGCTTGATAACTATAGGCACTTGACACTCATTAGCAAGTTTTGCGTGAGCCTCTATATGTTCTCTTGTACCATGAACAGGAATAGATATTTTTGGTTTTATAAATGAATACATGTCAACCAATTCATCTCTAGAGGGATGACCAGATACGTGAACATTCTTATCATTATCGGTAATTACTTCTACACCATTTTCTAGAAACCTATTTTGAACTTTAGATATTGCATTTTCATTTCCAGGAATTTGTCTACTTGAAAAAATAACAGTATCCCCTTTTGTTAATTGAATGTGTTTATCTAAACATTTTGAAATTCTTGAAAGGGCTGAATTTGGTTCACCTTGTGATCCAGTGCAAATAATAAGGAGATTTGATTTTGGTATTAAATTAATATCTCTTAATGATACTAAATCAGGAATATTATCCAAGAAACCAACTTCTTTTGCCGCATCAATCGCTCTTAATAATGCTCTTCCGATAATCACGACTGACCTATTAGTTTTTGTGGCTATATCCAATAAAGATTTAATTCGGCTAATATTTGATGAAAAACATGTTGTAAGAACTATATTTTTTTTATTTTTAATTTCATCAAATAAGCCATTATAAGCATATAATTCTGAAGGCGTCCTTCCATCAACTAATGCATTAGTTGAATCACAAACCATTGCCAAGATACCATCACTACCTATTGTTCTAAAATCTTGAAAGTTGATTTTCTCACCCAAATTTGATGAATGTTCAAATTTCCAATCACCTGAATGAAAAATTTTTCCTTTTGGAGTAGAAATTAAAATTGATATTGGATCAGGAATTGAATGGGATGTACCTATTGCTTTTACAACAAAGTCACCAATTTCTATTTCTTGATTAACTTTTATAATATTTAACTCTAAGTTATTCTTTTTACTATTCTCATTTAGTTTTCTTTTTAATAAGGCAATGGTAAAAGCACTACCCCAGATTGGACAATTAATATATTCTGCAAAATATGGTATTGCTCCAATATGATCTTCATGACCATGTGTTAAAAAAATACCTAAGAACTTATCTCCTAAAGATTTAATAAAGTTAAAATCAGGTAATAAAACATCAATGCCTAAGTCAGTTTCATCTGGAAAAGAAATACCTAAGTCTACAAGAATCCACTTGTCATTAAAATGATATAAATTTGCATTCATACCAATTTCTTCAGACCCACCAACCGGAAGAAAAATTAAGTCAGATTTATTAAAATTCATAAAAGTACCAACATTATTTTAAACTTTTATTTTTTAAATATAAATGAACTAATCCTATTAGGGTAAGATCATCTATGATCATATCTATACAATTAAGAGATTTTTTGAACAAATGACTTAAACCTCCAGTTGCTATGACCTTATGATTTATAAACTTTTCATTTTTTTTGATTTTTTGAATTAAACCCTCAATCATAGAAACATAACCCCAAAAAATTCCAGACTCCATGGCGTTAACAGTGTTTTTACCTATGATGGAATTATTTTCTGATAAAGGCTTGAGGGAGACCCTGGGAAGACGGGCAGCTGCCATATAAAGTGCTTCTAATGATAAATTTACTCCAGGAGCAATTATACCGCCATTGTAACTTCCATCTTCACCAACAACATCGAATGTTGTAGCAGTACCAAAGTCAATAATAATTGCTGGTGAGTAGCCTAATTTTTCAGCAGCATAAGAATTCACAAGTCGATCTGCTCCAGCCTCTTTTGGATTATCTATATTAACTTTAAGACCTAAATCAATACCATCTTCCCCAACAACAAGAGCTGGTAATTTAAAATATTTTTTAACAAATGATTTTATATTAAACAAAGTTTCTGGAACAACTGATGCGATACAAATAGCTGTAATATCTGCAGGTTTAAAGTTTGATAAACTTAACATTTGTAAAAACCATGGATAATACATGTCAGCTGTTCTTTTACTATCATTATTTATCCTCCAAGAACCACATTGAACAATGTTATTTTGATAAGAATATAGAGCAAAAACTGTATTTGTATTTCCACAGTCAATTACTAATATCATGACATACCTTCGTTGGTTAAATGATAACTATCAATCGAATTATACTCGAGAACACCCGAAGCAGAATCTATCATCATAGTACCTTTATCTCCTAACCCCAAAAGAATACCAGATAAAGTGTTATTATTAGAGTTAAGATTTATAGTTATATCTTTTGTTCTATATTTTAAAAAATTGTTGATTTTTTCTTTAAAGAAAATAAATTTTTTTTCATTCCAAATTTGATAATTAAAGAAGAATCGGTCTAAAATTTTATAAGCAATTTCTTTAAGTGATAAATTTAAATTAGTATAATCATTAACTTTTGTTGTTTTCCATTTTTCCTCATTTACAGGTGTGTTTTTTACATTCAGACCAATCCCTGCAATTATAAAATCATGAGAAGATTCCAAAAGGATGCCGGCTATTTTTTTATTATCTACTAATATGTCATTAGGCCATTTTAATTCTATTAGATTTTGATTAATACCAAACTTTAATAAAACTTCAATTACAGAAAAAGCAACAATCAAAGATAATTGTTGCCAATTTTTTTTTTCATTTTTTGGTCTTATTATCGTTGATAAAAATAAATTCCCTTTTAAGGAAGTCCATTTATTATCATTTCTACCCCTACCCTTTGTTTGAGAGTAAGATAAGAAAGAAACACCTTCTTCAAGACCATCTTGAGCACCTTGGAAAGCTAGATCATTCGTACTTGAACAAGTAATAAGTGTTTTTAGATTTATATTTACCAAATAATACTCAAAACCTGTAAAGCCATTAATTTTGTATAGGGTTTTTGTTAGTCAATTAACCACCAAAATCATCTAGCATGATATCTTCTCTATCAACGCCTAAGTCAAGAAGCATATTAATAACTGATTGATTCATCATAGGTGGTCCACACATATAAAATTCACAGTCTTCTGGTGCTGGATGGTCTTTAAGATATTGTTCATATAACACATTATGAATAAAGCCAGTGTACCCTTCCCACTTATCTTCAGGCATAGCGTCTGACAAAGCAACATGCCAAGAAAAATTAGGATTTTCTTTAGCTAATTTATCGAAATCTTCAACATAAAACATTTCCTTTTTGGATCTTGCTCCATACCAAAAAGTGATTTTTCTTTTAGTTTTAATTCTATTAAATTGATCAAACAAATGACTTCTCATTGGCGCCATACCTGCACCACCACCGATAAAAACCATCTCTTTTTCAGTTTCTCTGGCAAAAAATTCACCAAAGGGACCGGATATCACTACTTCATCACCAGGTTTTAAATTGAAAATATAAGAGGACATTTTTCCGGCGGGAATACCTGTTGATCCTGGTGGCGGCGAAGCAATCCTAACGTTTAACATTACAATACCTTTTTCGTCAGGACAGTTAGCCATAGAATATGCTCTTTCAATGGGTTCATTACTCTCAGCATTAAAATCCCATATTTTAAATCTGTCCCAATCTTCATGATATTCCTTTGCAACATCAAAATCTCTATATGATAAAGAATATTTAGGTGCTTCAATTTGTATATAACCACCAGCACGAAAATTAACATCTTCACCTTCTGGTAATTCTAATATCAGTTCTTTGATAAAGGTAGCTACATTATCGTTACTTCTTACTTTACATCTCCACTTTTTAACGCCAAAAACCTCTTCTGGGACTTCTATTTCCATATCCTGTTTGACAGCAACTTGACAAGAAAGTCTATCACCACAACTAGCCTCTCTTTTGTTAATATGGGATTGTTCTGTTGGTAATATTGCACCTCCACCTGAATGCACTTTTACCTTACATTGAGCACAAGTACCACCACCTCCACAAGCCGAGGGAACAAAGAGTTTTTCAGCAGCTAATGTTTGTAGTAATTTACCACCAGCAGGAACCTTTACTGTTTTTTCACCATTAATTGTAATACTCACGTCACCAGAAGAAACAAGTTTGCTTCTAGCAAAAACTATGATTGATACTAAAGTTAGTACAATCATTGTAAAAAGGGTTATTCCAAGAACAAAAGTATCCATTTAAAAATCCTTATAATTTAACACCTGAAAAACACATAAAAGCCATAGCCATCAATCCTGCTGTAATAAAAGTTATGCCTAGGCCTTGAAGACCATCAGGAATATCACTGTACTTTAACTTTTCTCTAACTCCTGCCATTGTGGCAATAGCTAAAGCCCAACCAAATCCAGAAGCAATTCCATATGTGGTAGCTTCTGAAAAATTATAATCTCGTTCTACCATAAACAAAGAACCTCCTAAAATAGCACAGTTAACTGTAATTAATGGTAAAAATATACCTAATGCATTATAAAGAGGAGGAAAATACTTATCTAATACCATTTCTAAAATTTGTACTAGAGCTGCAATCACACCAATATATGAGATAAGTCCTAAGAAAGTTAAATCCACATCAGGAAAGCCTGCCCATGCTAGAGCGCCTGGCTTTAATAAATAAGTTAATATAATATTGTTTGCAGGTACAGTTATAGTTTGTACAATCATTACAGACACACCAAGACCAATAGCTGTAGATATTTTTTTTGATACAGCTATAAATGTACACATTCCCAAAAAAAATGATAATGCAAGGTTCTCAACAAATATAGCTTTTACAGCTAATGAAATTAAAGCTTCCATTAGTGTGCCTCTAGAGATTGAATTTTATATTCACGTGCTTCAACTTGTGATTTCTTCCATGTTCGCACACCCCAAATCAAGAAACCAATAATAAAAAAAGCTGAAGGTGGTAAAAGCAACAAACCATTTGGAACGTACCATCCTCCATTATTCACTGGGTCCAATATTGTAATGCCAAATAGTGAGCCAGAACCAAAGAGTTCACGAACGACACCCACACACATTAAAAGAAGGCTATACCCCAAACCATTTCCAACACCATCAATAAAAGAGTCTAATGGCTTATTTTTCATTGCGAAAGCTTCAGCTCGCCCCATGACAATGCAATTTGTTATAATCAAACCAACAAAAACTGATAATGTTTTTGATATTTCATATGCAAAAGCTTTGATAATTTGATCAACCAAAATAACTAAAGAAGCAATTATAGTCATTTGAACAATAATTCTAATTGAATTAGGAATATAGTGTCTTAGAAATGATATAAATAATGAGGAAAAACCAGTAACAGCTATAACTGCTAAAGACATAACAAAAGCTACATTCAAGGATGATGTTACTGCTAAAGCAGAACAAATACCTAAAACTTGTAAAGTGATTGGATTATTATCAACTAGAGGATCTACAAGTAATTGTTTTCTAGTTTGAGACATTATGCTTTTCCCTTTTTAAGGTTATTGAGAAATTTCTTAAAACCAGCTTCACCCATCCAAAATTTGACTAAATTATCAACTCCATTTGAAGTGAGAGTAGCGCCTGCTAATGCGTCAATATGATGATTTTGATCCTTCTTTACTTTTGTTACTTGTATCATTAAATCACCATTATCATTATTTAGCTTCTTACCATTCCATTGAGCCTTCCACTTGGGATTATCAACCTCAGCACCCAATCCAGGAGTTTCGGCATGTTGATAAAATTGAAGCCCAAATATATCATTACAATTTTTTTCAAGTGCAATAAAACCGTAAAGTGTTGACCAAAGACCGTAACCATGAATTGGAAGAATAACCTTATCCAGGCTACCATCATCTTTTTTAAGTAAATATATAGTTGCAAAATTAGTCCTTCGACCAATAAGAGCGGGATCATCCTTAAGTGATATACTTAGAAGTGGATCTTGTGCAGCTTTTTTATCATCAAATGATAATGGATCAAATTTGTCTGTAAATTTGCCTTTGTTTAAGTCTACAACTGCAGGCTGAAAAGAAGAAAATGTTTTTTGAACATCAATACCATCATAATACACACCTGCAACTTGTAATATGTTTTTTTGTTTATCTAGAGCTTTATTAACATTTTGTATTTCCTTAAGATTTACAGCAGCAAATGATACTACCATAGAGCATACAAAGCAAAGTGCTGTAGCAACAAAAACAGTTTTGGTTATGCTATCAACAGGCATATTTTTAAATTTAACAAATAAATTATTTGAGTTAGACATGTATTTTTGCCCTTCGTTTAATATTTGCCATTACAACAAAATGATCAATTAATGGCGCAAATATATTACCAAATAAAATTGCTAACATCATTCCTTCTGGAAAGGCTGGATTTAAAACTCTTATCATAACGACCATAAATCCAATTAGAGCTCCATATATATATCTACCAACGTTTGTATGACTTGCAGAAACTGGCTCTGTTACCATAAAAACAAGACCAAAAGCATAGCTTCCAATTACTAGGTGCCAGTACCACGGCATACTAAACATTGGGTTTGTGTCTGAACCAATCCAATTGAGAAAAGATGAAAATACTATCATTCCAATTAAGCATCCAACAACCATCCTATAATTGGCAATTTTAGTTAACAAAAGAAAACATAAACCTATAGCGCATGCAAGAGTAGAAGTTTCTCCTAAAGATCCTTGAATTGTACCTAAAAAAGCATCCATCCAAGTAATTCCATAGTTACTTAAACTCTCATAACCTTCTGATGCAGCAATACCGAGAGAAGTTGCACCTGAAAACCCATCTACAGGGGTCCAAATAGAGTCACCAGACATATATGCCGGATAAGCAAAATATAAAAATGCACGCCCAGTCAAAGCAGGGTTAAGAAAATTTTTGCCTGTTCCACCAAAGACTTCTTTACCAACAACTACACCAAAAGCTATACCTAAAGCAACTTGCCACAATGGGGTAGAAGCAGGCAAAGTCAAAGCAAAGAGCATTGATGAAACAAGAAAACCTTCATTAACTTCATGACCTCTTATGGTCGCAAAAGTAACCTCACATATTCCACCAGCTATAAGTGTCGTAAGGTAAATAGGCAAAAAGTATAATAAACCATGAGATATATTAGCGATTAGGCTTTGAGGATCCAAACCTATCCCCGTTAATTGCAAAAGTGAAATTCTCCAACCAGTCATTTCTTTAATATCCAAGGAAGACAAAGCTGTGTTAGTTTGAAGACCTGTATTATATAAAGCCCATAATACACAAGGTATAGTTGATATTACTACATAAGTCATTACTCTCTTCATATCAACAAAACTTCGAGCATGAGGAGCAACTTTAGTTACCGTATTACTAGTAAAAAATATTGTTTCAACCATTTCAAAAATTGGATAATATTTTTCGTACTTTCCACCTCTTTGAAAATTAGGTTCAATAGAATTAAAGTAACTACGAAGTGACATAAATTAACCTTCTTTCTCTATTTTAAATAAACTATCTCTTAATGCCGTCCCATATTCATACTTGGCAGGACATGCAAATGTACATAAAGCTAAATCTTCCTCATCTAACTCTAAAGCTCCCAAAGATTGTGCAACATCTGTATCCATAACCAATAAAGATCTTAGTAATTGTGTGGGCAAGTAATCTTGAGGCATTAGAGTTTCAAACACTCCTGTTGGAACCATCGCTCTTCTTCCACCATTAAGATTTGATGTTAAATCAAATAATTTAAAAAAGCTAAATGCTGACAACAAAACAGGCATTACAGAAAATTTATTAGGCTGAGGCTTAATCCATCCAAAAAAATGTTTTTCTTTATCTTCTTTAATAATGGTTATTTGACGAGAATACTTACCTAAAAAAGCTAAATCATCAAAAGCATGAAAACCTGACAAAATTGATCCAGATATTATTCTACAATCCTGAGATTTATCGAACTCTCCTTCAAGTATATCATCAAGTGATGCTCCTAAAATTGTTTTTACTAACCTAGGTTTTTTAGCAAGTGGTCCGCTTATTGCTATAATTCTTTCAACATCAAGAAAACCAGTTAAAAAAAGTTTGCCAATGGCAATAACGTCTTGATACCCAATAGACCAAACAAATTTTTCAGAATTTGGTGGATCAAGAAAATGTATATGCGTACCAGCCAAACCTGCGGGATGAGGACCTGAGAATTCATGAATTTCAAAATTGTTAACTTTGATCTCACTATTTTCTCTTGTGCAGACAAAAGTTTTACCTTCTGTCAACACAGAGATATTTTTTAAACCCTCATTAAAGGCCTCAGAGTTATTGTTAATGATTAATTCTGCTTCAGGAGACAAAGGTTCTGTATCCATTGCCGTAACAAAAATTGAGGATGGAACACTTTCAGCAGATGGTACTTTAGAATAAGGCCTAGTAAGAAAAGATGTCCACAAACCACTATCAAACAAACATTTTTTTACGAATTTAGTCTTATTTTTTTCTTTGGAGTGTAGTTTTGTAAAATTAATACCTTTATCAGACAAATCTACTAATTTCAATAACAACACTTAAAAGAACTCTTTTCTCCCCTCGATTAATCTCCTTAACAATCCCTGTACATGGAGAAACATATAAAATTTCAGGACTATCTTTATGACAAAAAAGAGGACTTCCTCTTTTTACCTTGTCACCTACAGCAACAAACATTTTAGGCTTTAAACCGTTATAATCTGGACCCAAAACTGCAACTGTCCTTGGATTTTTTTCATCAGTTATAACTTGTTCCGGAATACCTGCAACTGGAATATCTAAACCCCTCTTTAATACAAATTTTGACATTAAACGATAATTTATCCTTCTTTATAATTGTATTTAAGATTTATTAAGGTCTAGTAAATTTAGATAATATTTTTATATAATATATATTTAAAATAACAAGTGGTTTATAAGGTTTTTTTTTTTTTTTTTATAAAAATATTAATCCTTTTTAACCAGCTTTTAAAATTGAAAATTATAAAAAAAATGACAAGAAGTTTAATTACAAAAATAAATAAAAAATTCATTTCTATTATTTTAATTCTTTTGGTCGCGTCATGTTCAAAAAGCGAAAATTATAATGCCGAACTAAAAGGTAATACAATGGGAACTTACTATATAATTAATTTAGTAGAAATTCCCAAAAGTTTAAAATTAGAAAATATTAGATCAGAAATTGAAAAAACATTAAACCTTATTAACTCGACTTTATCTAATTGGGATCCCAATTCTGAAATAACTAAACTAAATAATGACAAAAAAATTGGCAAAATTAAAATCTCTAACGATTTAAAAGAAGTTTTAAAACAAGCTAATATTATTAATGTCAATAGTTATGGATATTTTGATATAACTGTAGATCCATTAATAGAATTATGGGGATTTGGATATAAAAATAAGAAAACTCAAACTATACCGTTACAAAAAGAAATAAATGATGCTTTGTTATTAGTTAACCAAAAGGAATTATTTGAAATAAATTCTACCAATAATGAGTTTTACAAGAAAAACAAAGACTTGAAATTAAACCTTTCTTCAATCGCAAAGGGTTATGGGATTGATCAAATTGGAAAAAAATTAGAAACATTAGGTTTAAAAAATTATTTAATAAATATTGGTGGCGACTTACTTGCAAAAGGGAATAACAAAAATAAGAAAAATTGGATAATAGGAATTGAAAACCCTAACTTAAAAGAAAAATTAGTTAAAGAGATTATAAACGTATCTGATAAAGGCATCGCCTCTTCTGGAGATTACAAAAACTTTTTTATTAGAAACGGAAAAAAATTCTCACATATAATAAATCCTAAAACAGGTAAACCCATTGCCCATAAAACAAAATCTGTAACAGTTGTTTCTAATAACACAACAAATGCGGACGGGTGGGCAACAGCTTTTCTGGCAATGGGAAGTGAAAAAGGATTTAAATTAGCTGAAGAAAACAGTATGTCTGTACTTTTTATCGACGAGGTTAATGAAAAATTAATAAAAATAAAAAGTACCGAGTTTAAAAAATTAGTTAAAGAATAAATTGAATTTTCATAAGTATTTATATAATACTTAACTCATTATGGAAGTTTTTTTTATTACATTTATAATCTTAATTATTATTGTAACTCTCATGTCACTCGGTGTTATGTTAATGGGTAAAAATATAAAAGGTAGTTGTGGCGGTCTTAACGCAATATCTGGGAGTGATAAATGTTCTATTTGCAATAAAGATATAGATCCAAACAATCCTCTCATTAATGAACTTAATTGCAAAAGAAATTAAATCTTTAAAAAGTGAACTTAAAAAAAACTAATATAAAAAAACACACAGCAGATAAAGTTCCATAAATCCATGATTTTAAAACCCACGGTTTTTCTTGTTTTTTCCAATTTTCTCTAAAAGCTTTACCTGCAAAAATTAAAATCAGAAGTAAAATAATTCCTTCAAGTGAGTTATAAGAATAATTTTCCAACATACTATTATTTGTTTAATTTGACCTTACTTAAATTTCTTTTTTCTGAGTTTCAAATATATAAATACCTATAAAAATTAAAATTAATGAAATTAAATGATAAATTTGAAAGTGCTCTCCTAAAAAAAGTACTGCTAAAAAAGAACTAAAAATGGGTACCAAATTTGTATACAAACCTGATCTAGATGGTCCAATTTTTTCAACCCCTTTCATAAAAAAAATCTGTGCAAGAAAAGATGGGAAAATTACAATAACTCCTAAAATAATAATTCCTTTAACTCCAGGTAAAATTAAATTATTTGTGTATGTCTCATAAAACAATCCTGGAATAGATCCCAAAAAAGCTACATAAGAGAAAAAAGTTAATAAAGAAAGAGCTCCAATGTTTGGTTTTTTTCTTAACCCAACAGCATAAACAGCATATAGGGAACAAGCAAAAATCATAACAATATCACCATTATTAAATTTAAACGTTTTTAAAACGTTAATGTCACCAGAACTAACAATTATCAAAACAGAAATGAAAGTTATTAAGACGCCTATAAACTGTTTAAAATTTATTTTTTCACTTAACCAAAACCATGCAATTATTATAATGAATGCAGGCATTGTTCCTTGAACTATTCCTAAATTGATAGCAATAGTGTCATGAGCTGCAATATAATAAGTTGAGTTAAAACCAGTAAAGCCAAATAAACCCATTAATGTTAACCATTTCAACCTCGAGCTCAATATAGACCATGTTTTTCTTAATTCTTTCCTACAAATAATTGTTAATATAATCGATACAAAGAACCATCTTATGCTAACAATTAATAAAGGTGACACCTCGCCAACAGCAGCCCTTCCAGCAATAGTATTAAATGCCCAGAATATAGAAGTAAGCGTTAATAAAAAATGTGCATTAGTAAAAAATTTCATGTAATAATTTAATAAATTTTAATAAGATGTCTTGATATAAATATTGAATAAGATAGGATAACTTGTTAATTAAATATATACTTATTTGTTATTAATCAAATTTATATTTTCGGGAGATAAAATGTCAGACACTCAATACCTTGCTGCCAAGACAATAGATGAGGCAGTACAAGCTCACAATCAAGCTAATGGGTCCGCCAGATTTTTAGCAGGTGGAACGGATTTGTTGGTCCAAATTAAAAGTGGAATAAAGAAACCGGATTTAGTTATTGATGTCAAAAAAATTGTTGAATTAAATAGTATTGAAGAAATTTCTGAAAATGAATTTGTCATTGGAGCTTCTGTTTCAGGTGCAAATTTAAATAGAAATAAGAAATTTGCTTCATTATGGCCAGGTGTACTTGAGGCTTTTAGGCTTATTGGATCAGAGCAGATACAAGGAAGAGCCTCATTAGGTGGTAATTTATGCAATGGATCACCTGCAGGTGATAGTGTGCCAGCTCTTATAGCCGCTGGCTGCATTGCTGTAATAGCAGGCCCAGATGGTAGAAAAGAATTACCAATTGAAGAATTTCATGAAGGCCCAGGTAGAACTATATTAAAAAATGGCGAAATGCTAGTAAGTCTTAAATTTCCTAAGAGAGAAAAAAATTCTGCTGATGCTTATCTAAGAATGACACCCAGAACAGAAATGGACATAGCTGTAGTAGGATGCGGTGTTAATATCTCCTTAGAAAATGACATTTGTACATCAGCCAGAGTTTCTCTTGGTGCTGTTGCTCCTACCCCACTTCTTATCAAAGAAGCCTCTGAAATCATGGTTGGAACTAATCTTAATGATGAAGTTTTAGAGAAAGTATCTAAGTTATGTATGGACTCTTGCAATCCTATTGATGACAAAAGAGGCACTATTGAGTACAGAACAAAAGTAGCTGGAGTATTATTTAAAAGAACGACGCTAATTGCGATTGATAGAATAAAAGGAAAATAAAATTATGGCAAAAATTCAAGTTTCAACTAAAATTAATAATGAAAGTATCGATTTTCTATGTGATCCACACGATACAATGCTCAATGTATTAAGGAATGAGTTAGAGCTTACAGGATCCAAAGAAAGCTGTGGATCAGGAGATTGTGGGTCTTGTAGCATAATCCTTGATGGTGAATTAGTTTGTTCTTGCTTAATGTTAGCAGCTGAAGCTGAAGGAAGTAAAATAGAAACCATTGAAGGCATGTCTGAAGGTGGAAAACTTCATGCTTTACAGCAAAAGTTTTTAGAAAAAGCTGCACTTCAATGTGGAATATGTACACCAGGTTTTTTAATGGCTTCCAAAGCTCTTTTAGACCACAACCCTTCTCCAACAGAAACTGAAGTAAGGTTTTGGCTTGCAGGGAAATTTGTGCAGATGCACTGGTTACGATAAAATTGTTAAAGCAGTAATGGAAGTAGCAGATGAAATGAAGGAGAAGAGCATAATGAATGAAATAAGTAATAAATGGATTGGAAAAAATACTATTAGACCTGATGGTGCCGAAAAGGTAACTGGACGTGCCCAATATTCATCTGACACAACAATGCCTGGTATGATTTGGGGTCATGTTTTAAGAAGTCCTCATCCTCATGCAAAAATTATTTCAATCAACACAAAGAAAGCAGAAGCTTTAGAGGGTGTTAAAGCAGTAATTACATCCAAAGATATAGTAGATTTTCCACTTGATAAGCCAGTTATATTAGGCATACAAGATATGCGCTGGATGTGCAGAAATGTTATGGCTAGAGACAAGGTCTTATTTCACGGACATCCATTAGCAGCAGTAGCGGCAACTACAGAAGAAATAGCACAAAAAGCTTGTGAACTTATAGAGGTTGAATATGAAGTTTTACCGTGGGTAATTGACATTGAAGATGCCATTAAACCAGACGCTCCCATTTTACATGATCATATTAAGTTTAATGATAAGCCTTCTAATATAGCGGGCACTCTAGAACATAAAAAAGGAAATTTAGAAGAAGGATTTTCACAAGCTGATATTATAATTGAAAGAGAATTCAAAACAGAGCCAGTTCATCAGGGTTATCTAGAAACTCATTCCTGCTTAGTGAGTGTGGCAGCTGATGGAAGAGCTACCATTTGGAGTTCTAGTCAAGGACAATTCATGGTTAGGGCCATGACTTCTTTCCTTACTGGGATACCACAAAGTAACATCAGAGCTATACCTGCAGAGATTGGAGGAGGATTTGGTGGAAAGACAATTGTTTACTTAGAACCTTTAGCTACTGTCTTATCTAAAAAAACAGGTCGTCCTGTTAAAATTGTAATGAATAGAGAAGATACAATGAGAGCATCCGGACCAACTTCTGGATCCAAAAGCAAAATAAAAATAGGAGCTACTAAAGATGGTAAAATTGTTGCTGCACAAGGAACATATTATCTTCAAGCAGGAGCATTTCCTGGATCACCTATTAGAGGAGCTGTTGGCTGTTCTTTAGCACCTTATGATATACCTAATGCTCATACATTTGGATATGATGTTGTTTCTAATAGATCTAAGGTTGCAGCATACAGAGCTCCTGGAGCACCAATTGGTGCTTATGGAGTAGAGTGCGTATTAGATGAAATTGCAGAAGCACTAAAAATGTGCCCTCTTAAACTTAGAAAATTAAATGCCGCAAAAGAAGGTACAGTTGCAGTTCATGGACCTACTTATCCTAAAATGGGTTATGAAGAAACAGTGGATGCAGCTTTAAATCATCCTCACTATAAAGCTCCTTTAGGAAAACACCAAGGTAGAGGAGTCGCAAGTGGTTTTTGGTTCAATGCAGGTGGTGAATCCAGTGCTCAACTTAACATCACTGAAGATGGTAACGTAGTGGTAACAACTGGCCACCCAGACATTGGTGGATCAAGAGCATCCATTGCTAATATCACTGCTGAATTATTGGGTATTCATCATGATAGAGTTTCAGTTTTAATTGGAGACACTGCTACTATAGGATATAGTAATTTGACCGGTGGAAGCAGGGTTTTATTTGCTTCAGCAATGGTGGTAACTGAGTCAGCTAAAATAGTTATCAAGCAACTTAAGCAAAGAGCTGCTAAAATTTGGGGAATTGACGAGGAAGCAATTGAATGGGAAAATGGTGAAGCTCGTCCAGCTGGAGATAATGCTGGTAAATTTGACCCACTAACTTTGGCTGAGTTAGCTGACAAGGCAACAGCTACAGGAGGCCCAATTGGTGCTGGGTATCAAGTTAACACAGAAGGTGCTGAAGGAGGCTTTGCTACACACATTTGTGATGTAGAAGTTGATGTTGATCTTGGTATAGTCAGAGTAAAAAGATACACATCTATTCAAGATGTTGGAAAAGCTATACACCCAGACTACGTGGAAGGACAACTTCAAGGAGGTTGTGCACAAGGAATAGGATGGGCATTAAGTGAAGAGTATATCTACAATAAAGATGGTCACTTAGACAATACTGGTTTTTTAGATTACAGAATGCCAGTATGCTCCGACCTTCCTATGCTTGATACTGTATTAGTAGAAATACCTAATCCTAAGCATCCACAAGGTGTAAGAGGTGTTGGTGAAGTTCCATTGGTTCCACCATTGGCAGCGATTTCAAATGCTGTGTATCAAGCACTTGGCAAGAGGTCTTATAGCTTACCAATGTCGCCACCTAAAATCTTGAAAATAATAGAAGGTTAAAATTATAGTAGTTTTGTTATTCAATTGAATTTATTAATAACAAAACTACTTTTCTTAATTTTTTCTAAATTTTATAATTCTTCTATAACATATAATTTAATCAATATCTTGATTAGGTGATCATACTTTATCAAAATATTTTATTTCAGCATAATTACATATTACAATAAGAGTAATTATAATCAGTTAATGAGGCGAAAAAGATATGAATATTGGATTAGTTGGACTTGGTTCAATGGGCCTAAACCTGGCAAAAAATTTCATATCAAAAAAATATACAGTTTATGCCTACGAAAAAAATGAGGTATTAATTAATACCTTAAGAAACGATCATATTCAAAATTTAATATTGAATCATTCCTTGGAAGGTATGTTATCAAATTTACCTTCACCAAGAATTGTCATGCTTAGTTTGCCAGCAGATAAAATTGATGATTGTATAAATGAGTTAATAAAGTATTTAAAGCCAAATGATATAATTGCCGATCTAGGGAATTCGCTCTATTTAAAATCTATTGAAAGATACGAATTATTGAAAAAGAATAATATAAGCTTTCTCGGAATTGGTGTCTCAGGAGGTCCAAGAGGTGCAAAAAATGGTCCTGCTATTATGGCAGGAGGTTGTAAACATGCTTGGGAAAATGTAAATCATATTTTTGAAGATATAGCTGCCAAGAAAGATAATAAAAAAGCTTGTTGTTTTTTTGGTGGTCCAGGTTCTGGTCACTTTGTAAAACTAGTACATAATGGTATCGAATACGCTTTAATGGAAGCATTGGCAGAAATAAGTGTCATATTAAGACAAGCTCACGGAATAAACAATCAAGATCAAACAAATATTTTTAATAAAATTCTTAAAACAGAAACATCTTCTTTCCTTTTAAAAATTACATCAGAAATCATTAGTGCTAAAAATCAGGAACAAAATTATTTTTTAGATGATGTTGAGAATAAGATTGATCAAAATGGAACAGGAATTTGGACTATAAAAGCAGCTCTAGACCTTGGAGTTGCTATTCCTTCTATCTATGAAGCTGTCTCAACGAGGTCAATTTCTAAAAATTTTAATTATAAATCTCTAAATATAAATGAGAATGAAAACGACTATTGTGAAAAACAAAATATTAAAGAAGGTGAAATTGAAAAAGTCATTTTTTTTAATTTCGTATGTTCTCTTTTTCAAGGACTTAATTTAATCAATGAGTCAAATAAATGGGAGTTTTTTAATTTTAAATTAAAAGATGTTCTTCAAGCATGGAGTGCTGGTTGTATTTTACAAGGTGAATACCTCAATTTTATTTCACAAAAACTTAAAGATAATCAAAATTTAAATTTAGATCTTCTTTTTAACTTAATCGAAGAAAAATGTTCCAAAAATATAAATGCTATAAGATCATTCAATGCTAATGCTATAAAATTACAAATCCCCTGCCCTGTTTTATCTTCAAACATTGCTTATTATGACTTAATTTTTTCAAATCATAAAATTGGTGAAACAATTCAATTACAAAGAAGTTTTTTTGGCCTTCATCCACTGAAAAGTAAAAAAAATAGCAAAAAAATTAAACCTTACTGGACAATTTTATGAGTAATAAATTTTGTACTTTTCTGATTATGGGAGTAGCAGCTTCTGGCAAAACAACAATAGCTGAAAAACTTGCTGAAAAAATTAATGGTTTTTTAATTGAAGGTGATGATTATCATACTAAAGAAAATATTGACAAAATGAGTTCTGGAGTAGCTTTAAATGATGATGATAGGTATGAGTGGCTATTAAAAATCAAAAAAGGAATCCTTAATAGAAATAAAAACCAAAACCTCGTTGTTACCTGCTCAGCTCTTAAGGAAAAATATCGGGCTTTACTGGGTCCTCAAAACTTTAATTTAGTTTATTTGAAGGTCAGTAAAAAAACTGCACTTCAAAGAATTAGAGCCAGACAGGGACATTTCATGCCTGATAGCTTAGTTGATAGTCAGTTTGCAATTTTAGAAGAGCCTCAAAAAAGTATTGTACTAGATGAATCATTGAACACTAATGAAATGGTTGAAAGACTACTATCAATCTATAAATCTGCTTATCAATAAAATGAAAAATGGTTTTATTAAAAACAACAGAATAAATGACATCATAAATATAGATGATGAATTTGTGTCAATTTATAATAAAATGGAGTTCTCAAACGAAAATCTCTTTATAACTGGTAAAGCTGGGACTGGAAAAACAACTTTACTAGAATATTTTCGTGTTAATTCTAAAAAAAATTTTATAATACTCGCCTCAACCGGAATATCAGCAATTAAAGCTAAAGGTAAAACTATACATTCCTTTTTCTTATTTCCACCAAGAATATTAATTGATGAGAAAATTAAAAGATTAAGAAGTCAGGTTATTAAAAAAGTAGATACTATTCTAATAGATGAGTGTTCTATGATTAGATGCGATGTTCTTGATGCCATAGATAAATCACTTAAACTTAATAGAAATACAGATAAAATTTTTGGTGGTGTTCAAATTATTCTCTTAGGAGATGTTTACCAGCTACCACCAGTAATCAGAGAAAATGAAAAGGAAATTTTTAATAATTTTTATCCAATGGGTCACCAGTTTTATCATGCAAAATGCTATGATCAAACTAAAATCAAAACTTATGAACTAACAAAAATACACAGGCAAAAAGACAAAGTATTTATTGATATTTTAAATAAAATTAGAATAGGTATGGTTGATCATTCAGACCTGTTAGCATTAAATAATAAAGTTTTAAATGAAAATTCTAAAATACCATTAGAAACAATAATTTTATCACCAACTAATCGAAAAGTTGATGAAATAAACAATGCTAACCTTCATAGTATTAATAGTAAGGCTTTTTCATATCATTCTACTCAAACTGGAGATTTTAAAGACAAACCTGCTGATGAAATTCTTGAGTTAAAAATCGGAGCTCAAGTAATGTTAATCAAAAATGATAATAAGTCACCTAAGAGGTGGGTTAATGGATCAATAGGAATAGTTACTGATCTATCAAACGATAGTATTCATGTGAAAATAAAAAATAATATTTATAAAATAAACAAAGATACTTGGGAAAAATTTGATTATTTGATTGAAAATGACAAAGTTAACCATCAAGTAGTAGCTACATTTACTCAATATCCAATTAAACTAGCTTGGGCTGTTACAATACATAAAAGTCAGGGACAAACTTTTGAAAAAGCAATAATAGATTTGGATACTGGTTCTTTTGCTTATGGCCAAACCTATGTAGCCTTAAGTAGAGTAACGTCACTTGAGGGATTGTTTTTAACAAGAGCAATAAAAATATCAGATATAAAATTTGAAGATAATTTAAATTTTCTTTCTGTTTAAGATTCTTAATTTTCTCTCTCTAAACGCAATTAAGATGCCTGAAATAGCAATTAAAGTCATACCAAAAAGATTTAAAAAAGTAGGCCATACATCAAAAAATAGTTTACCCCAAATTATTGCAAAAAATAAATATGAATAGTCAATTGGAGCCAACCAACTACTTTCTGCTGTCTGATAAGCTTTAGCTAGTAGAATATTACCAGTAATATTTAAAATAGAACATGAAAAACAAAAAATAAAAACTATTAAAGTTAAGGTTGGCCATCCAACAAATACAAAAGGAGCATTTTCTTTTGAAATAAGATCTACAAAAATATATTCAAATATAATTATCCCAAGTAAAGCTGATATAAAAAACATTATCCCTACTGCTAAAGTAAGAGACATCACAGATTCTTGCCTACAATGTTTTCTTATTAAGATAATATTACAAGCGAAAAAAAAGCCCGCCATTATTGGTAAAATCTGTAAAATTGAAAAACTTTCTGACCAAGGCTCTAAAATTAATAAAGCACCTAAACTACCTATAAAAAGAGCTAATATTCTCCATAAACCAATTCTCTCTTTGAGAAAAATTATTGCCAGGAAAGAAACAAAGATAGGAAAAGTATATAATCCTGCAGCCATCTGGGCAAAAGTTAAAATTGGTGATGCAGCAAAAAAACAAAACATACAAGTTGTCATTATAAATGCCCTGAAATATACAGGCTTCCAGTTTTTAGGGATAAGTATAGCAAGGCCATTTGTTAAGGTTGCCAATAAAATTAGCAAAAAAATATTGCCAATTGATCTTATAAATTGAAGCTGCCAAAAGCTTGTCTCACTTGACATAAACTTTATCAAACTATCTTGTAATGATAAAATTATAACACCTATCACCAACATGGTCAGCGATGTTAATGGGTCGTCTTTATTTTGAGGATTAAAAAAATTTAAATTCAATATTTCACAACCAAAAAAAAATTAAATATTAGAATTATTATAAAGTTTTTGAATTTCATTATAATAATTTGAAAAAATTTTATGTCTTTTAATCTTAAGGGTTGGAGTTAACATATTGTTATCAATTGTAAAATATTTTTCCAGGATAATAAATTTTCTAATCCTTTTTGTTGGAGATAAGTCTTTATTTATATTATTGATTATACCCTGAAATTGTGTGGTTAAATTTTGAACATTGTTTGAATTAGAATTTAACAGGTTTTCATTAGGTACTAGCAAGGCGATTAAAAAAGGTTTGTTATGTCCATAAACCATTGCTTGCTCGATTTCTTCATGCTCTAATAATAGATTTTCAATAGGGACAGGAGCAATATTTTCACCACCTGAATTTACAATCATTTCATTCATTCTACCTGAAATTTTTATGTAACCTTCATCGTCAATAAAACCTAAATCACCTGTATGAAGCCAACCATTAATTATTACTTTGTCAGTATTATTTTTATCCTTCCAATAACCTTTCATAAGAGAGTCTCCTCTTACTAGAATCTCTTTTTCTTTAGATAATTTAACTTTCAAACCTTTTATTGGGACACCAACCGTATCAATTTTTATTTTGTTAATAGGATTGCACGATATCAGAGGAGAACATTCAGTTTGTCCATAACCTTGTAATATATTAATACCTAATGATTGAAAAAATAAACCAACTTGTTCATTTAATGCAGCTCCTCCAGAAATAAATGCTTGCAAATTACCACCAAATTTTCTTTGTAATTTTTTTCTGACAATTTTGTCTAATATTAAATTTTCAGCTTTTTCAATTAAACTTAAATTGAAACCTTTAAATGTTTTTGTTCCAAGGGCTACTGTTTTATAAAACAATTTTTGAGTAACTTTGTTTTGGGTTGCTAGCTGATTATTTATTTTTTTATACAAAACTTCGTAAAGTCTTGGGACAGCTGTCATTAGAGTAGGCTTTACAGATAATAAATCACTAACTATTTGATCACGATTATCATTAAAATAAATTTCAGCACCAATATAAATTGGTAAGAAAAAACCAGCCGTGTGTTCATAAGCATGAGAAAGAGGAATAATAGATAAAAATCTGTGATCTTTAACTTTTATTTCTTTTACCAATTCATTAGCTCCGACAATATTTGATAATATTGAACCATGAGTTAACATTACACCTTTTGGCTGACTACTAGTTCCAGATGTATAAATTATGCAAGAAACATCATCTTTTTTTATTTTCTTTATAGATTCTCGAAGTAAATTTTGTTTATTTTTATTTTTTGAGCCAATTTTTATCAATTCTCTATACGTGTACAACAATTTTTTAAATTTAAATTTTTTTGTTGTATTCAACTCATCTACACAAACCACGTATTTTATTTTATTTAAAGTAGGTAATATTTTTTCAATGATTGGTAATAGTTTTGAATTAATGAAAATTATTGAGGTTTCTGAATGAGATAAAAGATATGATAATTCTTCTTCATTGCTCGTAGTATAGCCAGGCACAGTTATTCCACCCAATGAAATAATAGCCAAGTCAATTATACACCATTGATAGCTGTTATCCGCTATAATACTAATTTTATCATTTTTCTTAACACCTATTTCTTTTAAGCCAGATGCTAAGTTTTCTAAAATTTGGGCTGTATTGTTCCAAGACAATCTCTGCCATTCACCTTCTTCTTTAAAACCAAACAAAGTTTTATCTTGGAATAATAAAGAATTTTTTAAAAATATTTCTGGTAAATTGTTCATTAGAAACCATTATTTTATTAGTGCTTATCAAATTAATTTATAAAAAAATTATATATACATTACATATTAATTCTAAATTATTATATAATTTTAATTTGTGTATATAGGAGTTTAAAAAATAATTTATAAAATCCTGGTTGTATTAACTTTTCTTATAATTTTAATTTTAGGAATAATAGTGTCACAAAAACCTGTTAACTTAAAAAGTGATTTTGATCCAAATATAATAGGTTCAGATATTAATGAGTATTTAATTAAATCAGAACAAAAATTTTCAGATATAAAAGAAGGTATTGCAAAACATATTATTTGGGCGAATAAAAATAATACAAAAACGCCTTTGTCAATTGTGTATATTCATGGATTTACAGCCTCTTCAGAAGAGGTACGCCCATTACCTGACCTTATAGCTAAAAACATAAAAGCAAACTTGTTTTACACAAGACTATCAGGTCATGGAAGAACATCTGATGCAATGGAAAACTGTTCAATAGAAAATTGGATGAATGATTTGCACGAAGCAATAGAAATAGGCTCAAGAATAGGTAAAAAAGTAATTATTATGTCTTCATCAACTGGTGGAACAATAAGCGTTGTTTCAGCTTTAAACGTAGAATTATCTAATAAAATATTAGGATATATATTTATCTCTCCAAATTTTGGAATAAACAATAAGTTTGCAAGTCTAATTTCATGGCCATTTTCAAATTATTGGTTAAAAATTATACTTGGGAAAACTATGAAACATAATCCTAGAAATAAACTAAATAAAAAATATTGGACAATGTCATATCCAACAAATGCCCTAATACCAATGGCAAAGCTTGTTAAGGAAGTAAACAGCAACAATTATAGTAATGTAAAAAAACCGGCACTCTTTTATTTTTCAGAAGAAGATAAAGTTGTTGATCCCAATAAAACAAAAGATTTTATTAAGAAATGGGGAGGTAAAACTACTACAAAAATTGTAAAACTTTCAAATAATGACGATAAATTATCACATGTGTTAGCTGGTTATATTATATCCCCAAACCAAACAGAGCATGCCAGAAGAGCAATGTTGAATTGGATTAAAAATTTAAAATAGATGATTCAAAAAGATATGGTGATCCCTACGAGATTCGAACTCGTATTGCCGCCGTGAAAGGGCGGTGTCCTAACCATTAGACGAAGGGACCACTAATTAACTTATTACCCATAATTTAATCAAAAATCAAGCTGCATCTAAATAAATGATATCATCTAACATTAATTCCACTGATTTACTATTATTCCAGGTATCAATAGTTAAACTTCCCAGGAAACTAAATTTTTTGTTTTCGAAATTATTTAATACAGTATTTAAATCACTATTAAGAAGATTAAATTTTTTAACTTTTAATTTATTTGATGAACCATCAGTAATATAAAAAGAAGCATGCTCGTCATTTAGACCAAATCTTCTCAAAGAAGAAATTTTAGCATTAGAAATTATAAATTTTGGCTCTTCCATTTCTGTTCCCCAGGGGCCTAAAGTTTCTAACCAATAAGCTAATTCATAAGTACATGCTGAGATTGGTAAAACTGATGAAGCAATAAAAGACGGCCTAGGAATTCCATTAATAAGTAAATTATCGATCTTCTCGATAATGAAATCATTAAAATGACTTATTTTCGAATCTTCAATGGTGAAGCCTGCAGCCATATCATGCCCTCCACCAGAACTAATTATTTTAAGATTTAAAGCTTCTATTATAATTTTACCTAAAGGAATGCCTGAAACGGACCTTCCGGAACCCTTCCCTACTCCTTTTTTATTAATTGAAATTATACAAACTGGTCTATTATATAACTCTTTCATTCTACCAGCTACTATACCAATAATACCTTCGTGAAAATCATTACCGCTTATTATAATTGCACTTGGTAATATATTGTCATTCTTAATCTTTAAATTTTCAATTTTACCTATGACTTTTTTTTCTAATTCACTAGTTAAAAATTTTCTCTTTTTATTTAAGTTATCAAGTTTATGTGCAATATCGATTGCTTTATTTTCATTAGATTCTTTTAGTAAATTTACACCTAATTCGCTATTACCTATTCTTCCACCTGCATTTATTCGTGGTCCTAAAGAAAATCCAAGAGCTTGAGTATTAGGTTTTGAATTTAGTTTACTAACATCCGAAAGAGCCTTAAGACCAAGATTTTCTCTTTTTAGCATTATTGAGAGACCTTGTTTAACAAATGCTCTATTTAATCCCTTTAAAGGAACAACGTCACAAACCGTTCCCAAAGCTACTAGATCTAAAAATTTCATCAAATCGGGTTCGCTTTTATTTAAAAAGAAACCCCTATTTCTTAATTCCCTATTCAATCCAATTAAAAAAATAAATACTACACCTGCTGCACATAAATTTTCAAAACCTTTTTCTGTATCAAATCTTTTGGGGTTTATAATTGCAAATGCTGGAGGCAAAATTTTATCAGGCAAGTGATGATCTATGACTATTAAGTCTAGGTTTACCTTTGACATTGCGTTTAGAGGCTCAAAAGATGAAATACCACAGTCAACAGTAATGATTAGCTCTGAACCTTTATTATAAAGAGATTGTAATGCCTCTTCGTTTGGTCCGTACCCCTCTAAAAATCTATCTGGTATATGAATAAAACTTTGACAACCACATTTGTCTAAATAACTTGAAATCATCGCAGCTGAAGTTGCTCCATCAACATCATAATCCCCGAATATACCAATAGGTCTATTATTAATAATTTCATCTGCAAGCCTATTAACGCCTTTTTCTAAGTCTTTAAATAGAAATGGTTCCGGTAACAAATTTTTAAGTTTAGGAGAAAGAAAATTATCAAAATCATTTAATTCTACACCTTTAGACATTAAATAGGGTGATATAAAATACGGTAAATTATATTTTTGAAATAAATAATCAGAAAATCTTTTTGTAAAATCATCAGTATCTATAAGGTACCAATCAGCATCACTAACAGAGGGGCTCTTATTAAAAATCCGTGTTTTAGACAATTTTAATCTATCTTTATTTTTAAGTATAAATACTCAGGCATACTGGCTCTGAAATTACACCATCTAGTTTACTTATTGTAATTAAGGCTTTATTTAAAACTCTATTTTCAGCTTCATGAGTAATAATTATTAAGTCTGCAGTCTTATCTTTTTGGTTAGATTTTTGAATAAAACTTTCAATGGATAAATTATTATTTTTAAATATGGTTGTTAAATCAGCTAAAACACCTGATTTATCCACAACATTAAGTCTTAAGTAAAACTTAAATTTTTCTTGATAAGATGTTGTTTTAAAATTATTTTTTATTTCATTTGCTGGTCTACCAAATGAATAAATCTGACCTTTGTTAGCGAAATCAAATAAATCAGCAAGAACAGCAGAAGCAGTTGGCTCCCCTCCTGCACCTGGACCGGTAACCATTACAGTACCAGCAAGACTAGACTTTACTTGTACCGCATTTGTAACATTTGAAACGCTTGAAAGGCCATAATCCTTTGGAATAAGCCAAGGTTCTACAGAACAAAATAATTCCTCATCTCCATCTGTGTTAGATACAATTTCAGAATTTCCCAATAATTTAATCTTATAACCGAGCTCGTTACAATAAGTAATGTCATTCAAAGTAATATTTCTTATACCCTTGATTGATAAATCATTTAAAGATGGCATCTTTCCATATGCAAGACCTGATAATATTATAGTTTTATGAGCAGCGTCTATACCATCAATATCAAAAGATGGATCTGCTTCTGCATAACCCTTTTTTTGAGCATCTAGCAATACTTCATCAAAACCTTTTTCTTCTATCTCCATTTCTGAAAGTATATAATTTGCAGTACCATTTAAGATACCAGTTAACTTATGAATTTCATTAACTATTAAGCCTTCCCTGATAAGTTTTAATATTGGAATACCGCCTGCAACAGATGCCTCAAAAGAAAAAAACAAATTATTTTTTTCAGCTAAGGTTGCTAAATCTTTTCCATATTTGGCTATTAGAGCTTTATTAGCCGTAATTAACCCTTTTTTATTCTCTAATGAAGCAAAACATAAATCTTTAGCGACACCTTCATCGCCGCCAATTAATTCAATAATAAGATCTAATTTTGGATTAGATGCCATTTCAAGCGGGTCGTCATAAAAATCAATATTGCTTATATCAACTTTTCTTTTTTTATCTTTGGATTTTGCCGAAACAGCTATTATTTCAATATCAAATAGATTTTTTTGAACCTTAAAACCATTAATAATCTGGTATGCCACCTCTTCACCTACATTACCAAGACCTGCTATTCCAATTTTTAATGATTTCATAATATTAATCCCTTTTAAGATGAATATACTTATAAATTAATTTTTTGATAAAAAAAAGGTAAACAAAGTTTAAGTACCTTAGATATTTAATAAAGCATAAATAAAAAAGGTTGCAATTTCTTGCAACCTTCTAAAGCTGAGTAGTCTTCTTTTAAACGATCAACGCTTTGAGAATTGAAAGCTTTTTCTAGCTTTAGCTTTACCATATTTCTTACGTTCAACAACCCTGGAGTCTCTTGTTAACATGCCAGCTGCCTTAAGAGGCTTTCTAAGATCAGGTTCGAAAAGACTTAATGCTCTACTTAATCCATGCCTTACAGCACCTGCTTGACCAGAAAGGCCGCCTCCTTTAACAGTCGCTATAACATCAAATTGATCTTTTCTTTCAGCAATATCAAACACAAAATTTAATTGCATTTGCAAAACTGGTCTAGCGAAGTAATCAACCATTTTTTTTCCATTAATAGTGACATTACCTGTTCCTCTTTTAACCCACACACGTGCTGTAGATTCTTTTCTTCTTCCAGTAGCGTATGATCTACCTAATGAGTCAATTTTAGGCTCACTATTAGTAATTGGTTGATCTGTATCATTGAGTTTTGATAAATCACTTAGATTATTGATTTCATTATTTGCTTCATTCATTTTTAAACCCTTAACTATTCTTTCTGTTCATAGACTTGACATCTAAGATTTTAGGTGATTGAGCTTCATGAGGATGAACTCCACCTGAGTAAATATGTAGTTGCCTCATGACCTGACGCCCTAATGGACCACGGGGAACCATTCTTTCAACGGCTTTTCTAATAACTCGGTCAGGAAAACGACCATCTAATATTTTATCAGCTTTTCTTTCTTTTATTCCACCTGGATAACCGGTATGCCAGTAATAAGTTTTTTGAGTTCTTTTATTACCAGTTAACAAAACCTTTTCACAATTAATAACAATAATATTGTCTCCACAGGCCATATGAGGAGTAAAACCAACCTTATGTTTTCCTCTCAATCTGTTAGCAATTATTACGGCTAAGCGTCCTAATACTAATCCATCAGCATCAACCACGAACCATTCTTTGTTAATGTCAGTAGGCTTAGCTGAAAAAGTACCTTTTAAAGCCATTTTATTTCCTTTAAGTTAAGTTTATCTAATACAAAAAAATTTGTTGATTTATATCTATGTTGTCACAAATAGTCAACTTAAATATACAAATATAAATCTATATAAAACAAGTACTTACATTTATGAGTATTATAATACCGCATATATTCAATATAATGATTTAAAAATAAATATTATAAAAATTATTGTAAAAAATATTAATTTAAGATTAATTAACAAAAAATATAAATATTATTTGATTGGATTGTTAATGAGTATTGCTGATGAATTCAAAAACATTTTAAAAATTGTTACTGATGGGAAAGAGTTAAATTACCATCAAAGCAAAAATGCTTTTCAAATAATAATGTCTGGAAATGCAACTGACGCCCAAATTTCATCTTTTTTAACTGCAATAAAGATGCAAAAACATAACCCTATTGTTATTTCAGCTGGAGCAGAAATTCTCAGAGAGAAGTGTTTAAAAATTTCCTCTACTGATAACACAGTCGATGTGGTAGGAACTGGTGGAGATAATTTAGGTACTTTGAATATTTCAACCGCAGTATCATTTGTTTTATCTGGTACAGGTGTTCCAGTTGCAAAACACGGAAATTATGCTGCAAGCTCTAAATCTGGAGCAGCTAATGTTCTAAAAGCGTTATCTGTAAATATTGAATGTGATATTAATATCGTCAGTAAATGCCTAAACGAAGTTGGTATTTGTTTTTTATTTGCTCCAAAGCATCACACAGCAATGAAATATGTCGGAAAAATTAGACAAGAATTAGGAATTAGAACTATTTTTAATTTACTTGGACCATTATCAAATCCTGCATTTGTAAAAAAACAACTCTTAGGTGTGTATGATAAATCACTGATTATTCCTTTTGCAGAATCTCTTAAAACTTTAGGCTCAACTAATGCCTGGATCGTACATGGTAGGGATGGCTTGGACGAGGTATCTATTACTGGAGAAACATACTGTGCTGAATTAAAAAATGGTTCAATTAATGAGTTTTCTATAAAGCCATCTGATATAGATCTTCCGACTGCTAAGATCAGTGAAATTATTGGAGGCGAACCTGAAGAGAATGCAAAAAAAATTTTAGAACTGTTCAATGGCAAAAAAAATGCTTTTCGAGATGTAGTTATTTTGAATACAGCATCAGCTCTAGTTGCCACTGGCAATTCAAACAACCTTGAAGAGGCAGCTTTAATGTCCATTAAATCAATAGATGAAGGTAAGGCATTGCTGAAACTAGAACAATTAGTTGAATTGACAAATTCTTAGGAAGAAATCAGACAATATGACAACAAAGTTAAATGAAATAATAAAATATAAAAAAGAAGAGTTTTCTTTTAGAAAATCACAAACTAATGAATTTATACTTAATTCATCTATTGATAAACAGGAAAAACCAAGAGGTTTTATTAAAAACCTTAATGATTTAAATAAATTAAATCTTATTGCTGAAATTAAAAAAGCATCACCAAGTAAGGGATTAATTAGAAAAGATTTTGATCCAGTTGATCTGGCGATCTGTTATAATAATGGGAATGCATCATGTTTATCCGTACTCACAGATGAGAAATATTTTCAAGGACATAACTCTTACATAAATCTTATAAAAAATAGGGTTAAACTCCCTATTTTAAGAAAAGACTTTATAATAGACCCTTGGCAGATAAAAGAATCAAGATCTTTAGGGGCTGACTGTATTCTTCTCATAATGGCTGCCTTATCTCTGGATGAAGCAATTTTATTAGAAAAAGAGGCCATGGATTATGGTATGGATGTATTAGTAGAAACACATACAGTCGAAGAAGTTGAGATGGCCAACATGCTTAAAACTCAATTAATTGGAATTAATAATAGAAATTTAAAGACTATGGAAGTTGATATAAATACATCACTAACACTGAAAAAATATATCGATCCAAACAAAATAATTGTTGCTGAAAGTGGATTAAAACATCACTCAGATTTATTGTTACTTAAAGAAAATGATATTCATAATTTTTTAATTGGAGAAAGTTTGATGAAAGAACAAGATCTTACCTTTGCAACAAAAAAAATACTTGGTTTATTATGATGAATAAGGAAGCATTAACCCATTTTGATAAAAATGGTAACCCTTCTATGGTTGATATTAACTCCAAAGAAATGACTAAGAGGGTTGCAATTGCAATTGGCAAAATTAAAATGCAACCGAAAACACTCAAAAAAATATTAGATATAAAAATCAAAAAAGGTGATGTTTTGAATATAGCCAAAATTGCTGGAATAATGGCATCAAAGAAAACAGAACAATTAATTCCTTTATGTCATTCCATTCCTTTATCCTACGTAGATGTTGATCTGACGCCTGATATTGAAAATTCATTAATAAACATTAAAGCTGAGGCCTCTTTAATTGGGAAAACTGGTGTTGAGATGGAAGCATTCACAGCTGTTACAATTGCGTCTTTGACTATTTATGATATGTGCAAAAGCATTGATAGGGAAATGGAAATTACTGATATAAAACTTGTCCATAAATCCGGTGGCAAATCTGGAGAATTTAATGCCAAAGTCTGATTTACTTTCATTAGACAATGCAATTAAAAAAATAAAATCTAATTTTAATGAAATTAATTCAGAAGAAGTGTTTTTAGAAAATGCCATTGGAAGATGTCTGGCAGAACCTATAATTAGCAAATTAGACAATCCTAGATATGATGTGTCTTCAATGGATGGTTATGCGATTAACTTTGATAGCTTTATAAAAACTCTAAAACATAGTGATCAAAACTTTAAAATTGTTGGTGAGTCATCTGCAGGCATGCCATTTAATGGCAAAATTAAAGAATTAGAAACTATTAGAATTTTTACAGGTGCCAAATTACCTTCAGAATGTAACACTATTATAATTCAAGAAGATGTTACAGTTTCTAAAAATGAGAAATCCATTAAATTAAACACTGAGATTTATAAAGGTCAAAACATTAGAAAAAAAGGTTTAGATTTACAAAAAAATAAAAAAATCTTTGATAAAGGAACAATTATAAAAGCTCGTCATTTGGGCTCAATTGCTATGGCTGGCCATGTTTGGTTAAATGTAATACGAAAACCTGTTGTTTCTATTTTATCTACAGGAAATGAAATTTCAAAAGTTGGTTCGCAATTAAATGAAAATCAAATACCAAGTGGTAATAATCTTATGATTGCTGCAATGATAAGAGAATTTGGTGGACTTCCAAGAATTTTGCCAATTACAAATGATAATTCTCGAGACATTTACAAAACTTTAAAAAATGCCCTAGACAGCGATTTAATTGTAACGACAGGCGGGGTTTCAGTTGGAAAATATGACCTTATTCAAAATGCTTTAGCAAATTTTAAAAATAATAAGGTTAATTTTTGGAAAATTGCCATGAGGCCTGGTAAACCTCTTTTATTTACAAATATTGAAAATACCCCATTAATAGGTCTTCCTGGCAATCCTGTCTCTTCAGGTGTTTGTTGTATGATTTTTGTGAATATTGCAATTAGAAAAATGTTAGGAATCAATAGTGATTTTCCAATTTTTGAGCAAGCATCCTTAGATGGAGAATTAAAACCTAATGATCAAAGATTCGATTTTGTTAGATCAAAATTAATAAACGAAAAAGGTGTTATTAAAGTAAAACCATTTAATAAACAAGACAGTTCTATGATAACTAATTTTTCAAAATCTGATTGCTTAATAGCAAGAGAGCCGTATGAAAAAAGAAAAAAAGATGGTGATAAAGTTAAAATACTAAAATATTCAAATAATATATAAACCTCTTTTCATCTTTAATTTTATATGTTAGAACAAAAGAAGAACAAAAGAGATTTTAATGTTAACACTTAAACAAAATCAATTATTAACTTTTTTAATAAAACGTTTAGAAGAACACGGTGTCTCACCTTCATACGAAGAAATTTGCAAAGAGCTTTCCTTAAAATCTAAATCAGGAATTCACAGAATTGTTAAGTCCCTTGAAGAAAGAGGCTATATTGAACGTTTAGAAAACAGAGCTCGAGCAATTGCCCCAAAGAAAAATCCAAATGGACAACCTTACATTTCAAACATAATAAATCTTAACAATGAATTTAGTAAATCTAAAAATCAGAACCTTTCTTTAGAAAATAATACATATTTTAATAAAATTCCTCTTCTTGGCAAAATTGCTGCTGGGACACCTATTGAAGCCATATCTAACTATGATAATTTTATAGAAATTCCTAACAACACATTATCTGATGATAGTTATGCTTTAACCGTTGAGGGTGATTCAATGATTGATGAGGGCATCTTAGATGGTGATGTTGTAGTTATAGATAAGAAAGCAGAAGTAACGAATGGCGATATTGTTGTTGCTTTAATAGATAAAGAAGAAGCTACTTTAAAAAAATTACGTAAAAGAGGTGATAGCATTGCTCTTGAGCCAGCTAATAAAAATTATAAAACACAAATATACGGACCTGATAGGGTAATAATTCAGGGAAAACTTAAAACACTTATAAGAAATTATAAATAATTCTTTTTGTAGTATTTTTTTCGAATAAACTAATATATTCATTATTTAATTAAAATATTTAAGAGAATTAATTTGGAAGTTGTAACTAGATTTGCGCCCTCACCTACTGGATATTTACACATTGGCGGGGCTAGAACAGCTATTTTTAATTATCTTTATGCAATGAAGCATAATGGGAAATATCTAGTTCGAATAGAAGATACTGATAAAAAACGATCTACTAAGGAGGCTGTTCAAGCTATCCATGATGGTCTTAATTGGCTAAAAATCAATTCTAAAGAAGAAATTGTATACCAATCTTCACGATTAAATTCACATATTAAAGTAGCTTACGAACTTTTAGAAAAAGGTTATGCTTATAAATGTTATCTAAGCACTGATGAATTACAAGAATTAAGAAATAAAAGCAGGGAAAAAGGTATACCAATAAAATCTCCCTGGAGAAACAAATCAACTAATGATTTAAATGAAAATTATGTGATAAGACTTAAAATGCCCACTGAGGGGTCAACAATAATTAATGATTTAGTACAAGGAGAAGTTTCTGTTAAAAATGAAATATTAGATGATATGGTAATACTGAGATCTGATAATACACCTACATATATGTTGTCTTCTGTTGTAGATGATTATGAAATGGGAGTAACTCATATAATTAGAGGTGATGATCATTTAAATAACGCATTCAGACAAATTCAAATTATTAAATATATGAGCTGGAAAGAGCCATTTTATGCACATATTCCTTTAATTCATGGAACAGATGGATCAAAATTATCCAAAAGACATGGGGCAACTAATGTATTTGAATACAATATTATGGGTTACCTTAGTCATGCAATGTTTTCTTATTTACTTCAACTTGGTTGGTCATCAAACAATGAAGACGATTATCAAATATCTAGGGCAGTTAAACTATTTGATATTAAAAAAATTAATAAATCACCATCGAAGTTTGATATAAAAAAACTAAATAATATTAATAGTAAATTCCTTAAAGAACTTGAAATAAGTGAAGTATTTGATTTGGTTTCTAAATCTTTTAACCTTAATCTAAATCAACTAGAAAAAAATAGACTTTTAGGATTATTACCTGAGTTATTAAAAAGAGTTAATTTATATACAGAAATCCGTGATGATATAGAGTGGATTACAAATAAAGATTTTATTTGTAAAGAAGAGTTACATAAAGAAACTTTGGAAACTAACAGTATAATGTTCAAAGAAATAAGTTTGTTACTAAAAAATTGCACTTGGTCAAAAGATAAGATTGATATTACTTTAAAAGAATATATTGTTGATAAAAATCTTAAATTTAAAGATATTGGTTATCCTCTTAGAATCGCTTTAACAGGCAAGCCGAATGCTCCAGATTTAGTATCTGTTATTTACGAACTTGGTTGTGAAATTGTTATAAATCGATTAAATTATCAATATTGATTAAGTTTATAAATCTTCAAATTTTATAGGTAAAAACATGTCTGAAAATAAAATTGTATTTAATGGTAAAGAACTAGAATTAAACAAATTAGATGGGACCATAGGACCATCAGTTTTAGACATTAGGTCCCTATACGGGGATTTAGGCGTTTTCACATATGATCCAGGCTATGGTTCAACTGGATCATGTGAATCAGGTATAACATATATTGATGGTGAAAAAGGTATATTGTTACATAGAGGATATCCAATAGATCAACTTGCAGATAAGAGTAGCTTTCTAGAAGTTGCTTACCTTTTACTAAATGGTGAGCTTCCAAAAAAACCAGAAAAAGAAGAATTTGAAAATGCTATCACCCTTCATACTATGGTGCACGAACAATTAATAAATTTTTATAGAGGTTTTAGACGTGATGCTCATCCAATGGCTATCATGGTTGGTGTTGTAGGTGCTCTATCAGCGTTTTATCCAGACTCAACAAATATTAATGATCCATATGAAAGATTGGTGTCTTCAAGAAGACTTATAGCTAAGATTCCAACAATCGCTGCGATGGCATATAAATATTCGCTAGGACAGCCATTTAATTATCCTCAGAATGACTTAAATTACGCAGAAAACTTTTTGCACATGTTGTTTTCTGTTCCTGCAGAAAAATACAAAATTGACCCAATAATTGCAAAAGCAATGGATAAAATTTTAATACTTCATGCTGATCATGAACAAAATGCCTCAACGTCTACAGTCAGAATTTCAGGGTCGTCAGGTGCCAACCCATTTGCGTGTATTGCAGCAGGAATTGCATCATTATGGGGACCAGCTCATGGTGGAGCAAATGAAGCAGTTTTAAAAATGTTATCTGAAATAGGAAATGTTAAAAATATTGGTGAATATATTAATAAGGCCAAAGATAAAGATGATCCATTCAGACTTTTTGGTTTTGGACATAGAGTCTATAAAAATTATGACCCAAGAGCATCGGTGATGAGAGTTTCTTGTCATGAGGTATTAGATTTATTAGGCATTAAAAATGAGCCTTTATTAGAAATAGCCATGGAATTAGAAAAAATTGCTTTAAATGATGAGTATTTTATTGAGAAAAAACTCTACCCTAATGTTGATTTTTATTCTGGTATTATTTTAAAGGCAATGGGATTTCCTACCGATATGTTTACTGTTTTATTTGCAGTAGCAAGAACTGTAGGATGGGTTGCACAGTGGAATGAAATGATAACTGATCCTGTTCAAAGAATAGGTAGACCTAGACAATTATATACTGGTCATGCTCAAAGAGATTTTGTAGAATTAAATAAAAGATGATTAGTATTTATATGAATTAATAATTTCAATTATTTTTTTGCCTGAATTTTTTGAGAAATTAAATTGATTAATATCACTATAATTCATACTTTTTACAATTTTATCAGAGTTGATTGTAAAAAGATGTTTTTTTTCTTTAATTTTATCGATGTATGTTCGTAGTAATTTGTTTATGTTGTTAACTGTACATTTTTCTTGAAAAAGAAATGGAACAAAGTTTTCACCAACTAAAAAATTAGGAAGGATTACATTTTTAAAATTCACCAACATTCGACCAATTGAAGCACTTATAATATCAGTTTTATAAACAGCTATAGTTGGTATCTTAAACAATGCCAATTCAAGAGTTATTGTTCCACTACAAGCTATAGCAATATCTGCTTCTTTAAGTAATTCATAATTATCTTCGAGTATAAACACTTGAATATCATTTTCAGGCTTTAGATTCTTAATTTTGTTTGAAACTTCTTTAAAATGAAATTTGGTTGTTGGTATAACCCAACTAATTGAGATTTGTTTATCATTAAATTTTTTTATTAGTGATATAAATTCAGGTAATAAATATCTTATCTCCGTGTCTCTACTTCCAGGTAAAAGAAAGCATTTAATAGTTTTGCCTCTAATTAAATTATTTTTATTATGATTTATCTTACTATTAGAATTGGTGGATTTTAGAAATTTTTCTATAACAGGATTACCTAGATATACACATTCAATACCTAAATTGTGAAAAATTTCTTCTTCTTTTTTGAAAAGACAAAACAAATTGTCGTGTAGATTTTTCCATTTCTTAGCTCTTGATTTTCCATAAGCCCAAATTGTTGGAGGCACAAAATGAATTAAAGGACATTTAAAACCACTCACTTTGAATGATTTCTTTAGATTTTTAGCTAATAAAAATGAAAAACCTTTTGTATCTATAGTTATTACTGCTTCTGGTTTTTCTAACATAATCAGTTTAACTATTTGATCTAAAAGATTTTTAAGTTTTTTATAATTTTTGATATAGTTTAAGAAACCAATTATATTAAAATTATTCATATCATATTTTGATACCAACCCCTCTTTTAACATTAAAGGCCCACCAATACCAAAAAATATCATTTTTTTATCGACTAGTCTTAGACCATTAATCAAAGAAGATCCTATATAATCTCCTGATGGTTCGCCTGCTAATATAAAAACTTTTTTTTCTTTGTTTGTTGACATAAAATTCAAAAAATAAATAAATTTATACTGATAAAAGGTTCATTTTGGATTGAGATATCAATGATTTAATCTTGTCTTGATCTATAACAATTGTTCCTTGGGAAGATATCACGACAGAACTTATCCCTGTTTTTATACATTCTTTAATTGTATCCAAACCAACAACTGGCAAATCCATCTTCCTACTTTGTCCTATTTTTGGAATTTTTACTAATACAGGACCAAACATACTGTTATTATTAGTAATTAGTTTTTTTACTCTTTTTATAAGTAAATTAGTCCCTTCCAACCCTTCAACTGCATAAATCAAATTTCCACTTACAACTAATGACTGACCAACATCAAACTTTGAAATAGTATTCAGTAAATCAATTCCATAATTTCCGCTTTTTAATACATATTTTTTAAAATTAAATTCAGAAAATTTGTCACCATAAAAACCTCTTGGGAAAAAACAATTTTTAAAAACTGAATTTATTGGCAGAATCTTAAAACCATTAGATTCAAAAAAGTTTTCAATTAACAAAAGAGCATTATTATCTCCAACAGATAATATATCCTTAATCATTCCAAACGCCTTATTATCTTGGGGTAAATCTGAATTTTGAGGTCTTTTGAATTTTCCTGCAAAGACAAGATGTGTTACTTTATTTTCTTTTAATGTCTTAAGCCACAATTGAGGGTTTAATAAAGAGACTGTTCTAGTATTGTTTTGAAATTTTTTTGAATCTGAAAAGCCTTCTATGCACATAACAAATATATCTAGGTTATCTTTAGCAATATATATTGGAAAATTACCACTTCCTGCAATTAAGGCAATTTTCATTAAAATTTATCCATTTTAGGATGAATTAATGGACGGTTTGAATTATCTTCAAGAAAATCTAATATTTCTCTAATGAGATCGTCTTTTTGAAAATTTTCACTTACTTCGGACAATCTCTCATTAAAAGTTCCCTCAGGAGCAAATAATAGTCTATACACATTTCTTAGTTTTTTTATATCGTCTTTACTAAATGATCTTCTTCTTAGGCCTACTAAATTCAATCCACTTAAGTGCCCACGACTACCTATTACTGAGCTATATGGTATGACATCACCGTCTATTGTGGTACCTGCACCAATAATAGCGTGTTTTCCTACTCTACAAAATTGATGAACAGCACTCTGTCCTCCAAGGTATACATAGTCATCAATTTCAACATGACCACCAATTACAGCATTATTAACAAAAACTGTATTGTTACCAACCAAACAATCATGGGCAACATGTGATCCAACCATAAAAAAATTATTATCACCAATTATTGTTTTCTTTATTCCTAGAAGTGTGCCAGGGTGAATAGTTACATTTTCTCTAAAAATATTGTTATTTCCTATGGTTAGATCAGTTAACTCACCAGAATATTTCAAATGCTGTGGTTGCAAACCAATAGCGGCAAAAGGATAAAATTCATTTCCTTCTCCAATTTTTGTATTACCATCAATTATTACATGAGAATGGATAGTTGAATTGTTTTCAATAACAACATTTGGCCCTATTGTAGAATAAGGACCAATTTTG
Source organism: Candidatus Marisalimonas marina (assembly GCA_038131365.1). GTDB lineage: Bacteria > Pseudomonadota > Alphaproteobacteria > Puniceispirillales > Marisalimonadaceae > Marisalimonas > Marisalimonas marina. Next base: position 315,280 of record JAYPPH010000003.1, read on the forward strand.
ACATGTTCTCCTATGGAAGCTTTATTATCAACAATAGCTGTAGGATGAATAAAATTTGTCATTTAGCTTTGTCCTGATCTACTAACATTGCAGAAAATTCAGAAGATGCGACTAGATTATTATCAACATAAGCTTCACCACTAAACTTATATAAAGATCTTTTATTTGTTAAAAATTTAATTTTTAATTTTAAAATACAACCAGGAGTAACTGGCCTTTTAAACTTTGCTTTTTCAATACCAGTAAAAAAAACTAACTTATCTTGAGATAATTGACTATCTTCATAGGCAACAAGACAAGCAGCTGTTTGAGCCATTGATTCAAGAATTAATACTCCTGGCATTACTGGGTATTGCGGGAAGTGACCATCAAAGAAGGGTTCATTAAAAGTGACAGCTTTTATTCCTGTTATTGATTTATTTAATTCAATATCGGTAACTTTATCAATCAACAAAAAAGGATATCTGTGAGGGATAAGGTTTAAAATATCACGATGGTGTAGGCATTTAACATCACCATTTTTATCTTTAATTATCATTAGTCTTAAACTTTCTTTTTTTTAAATTAAGTTTTTGTGAAGCAATAATTTTTTTCCAATCACTTAAATTTTGAGCAGGATTACCACCAATAACACTATTTTCAGGGAAAGTGTTAAATACTTTTGAAGCACCAGCTACTATTGAGTTTTCACCAATAGTTACATTATCTTTAATACTTACGTCCCCAGCTAATGTAACTTTTTTCTTAAGGTTAACTGAACCAGATAAGCCAACTTTACCAGCTAAAATACACAGATCATCAATAATACAATTATGCCCAATATGCACTTGATTATCTATCATAACTGATTTACCTATGACTGTATTTTCAATAAAACCTCTGTCTATCGTACAGTTAGAACCTATACATGTACCCTCTCCAATTACTAATCCCCCAATATGAGGCATTAAAGAGGTTTCATAACCATTCGGAACAAAGCCAAACCCAACTTTTCCTAAAACTGAATTTGAAGAGACCTTTACTCTATCTTCTAAAATAGAATATTCGATAATAACACCAGGGTAAATTTTACAGTTTTTTCCAATCATACAATTTTGTAAAATACTAACTCTTTCACCAATATATGTGTTATCTCCAATAACAACTCCTTTTTCAATATATGAATAAGGCCCAACATTAACATTTTTACCAATTACTGCGGTATCATCAATTATAGCAGTAGGATGTATACTAAAATTATCGATTGAAATTTTAGAAGTATGAAGCTCCAAAATTTTTGAAAAACCTAGTTTTGGACTTTCAAATGGAATTTTAATAATATTTTTATTAAGAAAACTAATATTTTTTTTTTCTAAAATGCACAAACCTGAAAAAATTTTATTAAAATCATATTGAGTATTGTTTAAAAAAGAGAGTGAGTTTTCTTTTAAATCTTTAAAAGGAACAAAATCATTTATAAAAATTTCATCAATATTTACATCATTATTAACTTCTAGAAATTCACTCAGAGGAATATTTAAAATTTCAAGTATTTCATTTAACTTTATATTAATACTAGAATTTAAAAATGGTTTATGCATTGATTAAATCCAAATTTTAATTTTCAGAAGTTATAACAATTTTTAATGATTTAGTTCTTTCATTAAAGATTTGAAGCACTTCATCAGTTATATCAAGCGATGCGTTGTTGTATAAGAAAACATTTTCTTTTAGAAGCACAACATTTATTTTTTTGTTTATAGATACGTTTTTAATTACTTTTGCCAACATGTCTTTAAGGTCATTTTGAATATTTTGAAATGATTTATTTAAAATTAACCTCTCTTCCTTAAATTGTTTTTGTGTTTTTAATACTTCACTTTTAAATAAATCAATTTTATTTTTATATTCTAAAGTGGATAAGTCTTTTTTCTGTTTTATTATGTTTAGTTCTTTATTTTTGAGATATGCTTGTTTTCTTTTTATTTTCTTATTCATTTCATTTTCCAATGAAATAAATTTATCCCCCAAAATTTTCATAGCATTTGATTTTTTTAAAATAAATCTAAAGTCAACTATACCTATTTTTTCAATTTCAATATTTTGTGATGTTAATATAATATGATTAATATCTAAGTTATTATTTTTTAGTTGTAAAAAACCATAATTAGTAGGTTGGTTTATTAAAGAAGATAAAAGCAAGAGATTAATTAACATAATATAAAATAAAACATTTTAATTTAAAATCTAGTACCTATTGAAAATTGAAAGTTTTCTTCTTTATCATAATTTTTACTGACAATTGGAAAACCCCATAACATTTGCAATGGACCTACAGGCGTTGACATTGATAAACCAAATCCATTAGATACTCTTGGCTCCATATCGTCGTAGCCCTGCACTCCATCTTTATAATCAGTACCCCACAGTGATCCAACGTCAGTAAACAATAACCACTCAAGGCCTGTATCATCAGGAAGCCACTTGTCAGATTTTATTTGAAAAGAGAAGTTATAAAAATTATTTCCACCTACTGATTGATCATTTCCGGTATCTCTAGGGCCAACTCCTGCATTATCAAAACCTCTTAAAAAATCTCCACCTAGTGAGAAACGATTTGAAGAGGTAACTTTATCATCAAAACCAGTTACAAAGCCTGCTCCAGATTTGAATGACAAAACATAATCCCCATAGTTAACAGGAAAATAATAACCATAATTTACAACTGACTTTAAAAAAGAAGTATCACCTCCAAGACCAGATAATGTATTAGATAATTTCCAACGATATCCTGATGTTGGGTTAAAAAAACTATCTCTAGTATCGCTTACAATAGAATATGTAACTGAAGAAGACATTATATCTTTGCCATCTTCACCTGTTATAGAATTGGCTGTAGAAGTTGAGGATGTAGTAGATTTTGACGTTGATAAATTATAGCTAAAGTTTTGTGAAACATGTTCCTTCTTAAAGCCAATTCCCGCACCAAAACCTTTAGTAACAAATTTAACATCTCCCTTTTCATTTTCTCTTTCTTGATTAAAGACATTACCTGATAAAGATAGATGTCTATCTAAGAAATAAGGTTCTGTAAACCCTACGTTATAAGTAGATTTTTTATCAGATAAACTAGCTTCTAAATTTATTTTATTTCCTTCACCTAGAAAATTATTCTCTCGTAAACCAAAAGTTATATTTGTATTATTTAGTGAAGAATAACCTACACCGAAACTTACAGAACCAGTATTCATCTCTTGAACATTGATAATTATATCTATCAAGTTATTATCTAAGTTAACTAATTTATAATTAACAGATTGAAAATAGCCCAATCTTTTGAGTGAGTTGATGGATGATTTCAACTTAGCCATATTAAATGGATCACCTTCAAAAAGTGAAATTTCCCTTCTAATCACACTATCATTTGTGCTTGTATTTCCAACTACACCAATTCTATTAATAAATTTTGGAGTACCTTCTGTTATAGAAAATTTGATATTTACTGAATTATTATTTTTTTGAATTGATGACTGAACATTAATAAAGTTATAACCTTTATCTTCAAAATAACTTATTAATTCATTCGTAGAAAATTCTAATGCTCTAGAGTTAAAATAATCATTTTCTTTTATAGAAATTTTTTCTGATAGTAACTTATCATCTTTACTCATTAAAGAAATAAACTCTACATTATTTACCTTATATCTATTACCTTCATTTAATATATAGTTAATATTAAATCCTGAAATATCTGGTAAGAGATCACCTTTTGCAGAAATTATTTCGAAATCAATATATCCTCTCTCATTATAGAATTTTTTTAACTTTTCTTTATCAAACTCTAATCTTTCAGGTAAAAATTTATTTGATCCAAAAATCTTATACCAAGCATCTTCTTTGGTTGTAATTATTGACTTTAATTCGGAATTAGAAAAAACTTTATTACCTGAAAAATTTATATTTTTAACAACTAGCAATGCACCTTCATTAATTTCAAAATTTAAGTTTACCCTGCCTTCATTCAGATCCTTTTTTTTAATCTTAATTTCTGCTAAATATCTACCTATTTTTTGGTATTCTGTTTTCATTCGCTCAGTAGCAATGTTTAAATTTTCATTATTAAATATATCTCTTGGCTTTATAGATATAATTTCTAAAAGCTGTTCATTTTCAATAAGGTCATTTCCTACAAAAGATATTTCATTTATAATTGGAAATTCTTTTACGGTAATAATTAAAATATTATCTTTAACTTCTGTATTAATATTTTCAAAAAATTCAGTTTTATATAAATCTTTTGTAAAGTTATTTAAAACTTCATTTGAAAATTTAGTATCGGGATAATTAGGCAGATACTTTAGAATAAATGACTCAGAAAGCCTTTTTTCACCATTTATAATAATTTTATTAATTTTTAAATTATTTTCCTGAGCTACAGTAATAAATGAGTAAATAACTAATGATAAAAAAAAGTTTATAATGATTGAAAATTTTAATAATAATCTAGTCATATTTTTATCTAATATTCACCTTGAAATTATAACACATTGAAATCTAGAACCCCAAATCAAATGCTGTAATTATAAACATTAACATTAACAAGAAAACAAAACCAAATTTTAATAAAAAAATTTGAATTTGGCTAGGTAAAGGTTTTTTAAAGACAAACTCATATATTTGTAAAACTATATATCCTCCATCTAAGGCAGGTATAGGTAGTAAATTAATTAGGCCTAAATTAATTGATAATACTGCCATTAAAAAAATTATTGAAAAAAAACCCTGATTTAAACTAGATCCAGAAATTTTTGCTATACCAACTGGCCCTATTATATCTTTTTTATCAATATTAAAGGTCAATAGAGTTTTTAACCCTTTTATCCATTCAATCGTTAATTTTAAGGTATCATAGATACCGATTTTAAAGGCTTCTATTAATGTTAATTTAGTTAAAACCATTGGCTTGGCTGTAACACCTATTCTACCAACAGTGCTTTTGCTCCTTTCATCAAAGAACTCTTCAGGAACAACATTTAGAAATAGAACAGTATCATTTCTTAAAATTTTAAATTGCATTGATATATTTGGATTTTTTTCAACAACAACTTTAATCTCTTGAAAATTTTCAACCAATTCATCATTAATAGAAATAATTTTATCACCTGGAAGGATTCCAGCTACTTTTGCAGGCTTTGAATCTATAACAGTATCAATAATTGATGTTGAGACATATTTACCATTAAAGGCGTATAAACTCGTAATAAGAAACGATCCAAATATTAGGTTTGCAATAGGACCAGATGCGACAATTATAAATCTTGATAATAGACTTGCTTCTGTAAATGTATCTTTTGTTAGTGATGTATTATTAGAATTATCTATTGGATTAAAAAGTTCTCCCTTCATTTTAACGTAGCCACCTAAAGGAATTAAAGAAAATTTCCATCTAGTATCTTTTTTATCATTAAAACCAAATAATTCAGGTCCAAAACCAATTGAAAAAGTTTCAACTTTGACGCCTGATTTGATTGCTGCATAATAATGACCAAACTCATGAACAAAAACCAAAGGAGTTAAAACAATAAAAAAACCAATGAAAGATAGAAGAAATGACGTCTCTAACATTTTTTACATACCCTTAATTACATCTAAAGTTTTCATTCTTGTAATTTTATCAATTTCAACAACATCATCAATATTCTTAGGATTTACAGGGTCATAATTATTTAATGTTTTCTCAATGATATAATAAATATCGGTGAATTTAATTTTTCCTTTCAAAAAATAATCTACGGTGACTTCATTTGACCCATTGAATACTATTGGTGATGATTTAGGATTACTAAGACAATCCCATCCAAATTTTAAACCTGGGAATTTTTTAAGATCCGGTTCTAAAAAAGTTAATTTTCCAATACTCGACAATGATAATTTTTTTAAATTAAGATTTAATCTGTCAGGCCAATTCAATGCCACACTTATAGGGGTTATCATGTCAGGCAAACCCATATTGGCAATTATAGAACCATCATTATAATGAACTAAACCATGAATTATATGCTCAGGATGAACAATAACTTCAATTTTTTCTGCACTAAGATCAAACAAAACCGAAGCCTCAATAATTTCAAGAGCTTTATTTATCATAGTTGAACTATCAATCGAAATTTTTTTACCCATATTCCATATTGGGTGTTTTAAAGCATTTTCTGGTTTTATATTTTTAAACTCTTTAATATTTTTGTTTAAAAAAGGTCCACCCGAAGATGTAAGAGTAATAAAATCTAAGTTATGAAAATTACTATCATCTAAACATTGAAATATAGCACTATGTTCAGAGTCAACTGGTAAAAGATTACACTTTTTTTCAATAGATTTATCAACAAAAATCTTTCCAGCAGTTACTAGTGTTTCTTTATTAGCTATTGCTAAATTATTACCAGCATCTATTGCTGCAAATGCAGAATATAAACCTGATATTCCGATTATACCAGTTACAACTATATCACATTCGATTTGTGCCAAATCAATTAGGGCCCTGGTTCCAACGCTTAATTCACTCTTACCAAAATAATCTTTAACATTTAATGAATTAGATAAAACAACATGTGGCACATCAAATTCATTAACTATATTACTAAGTAAAGATGCATTATTGTGAGCAGAAACACCGATTAAATTAAATTTATCTCTATTATTTCTCAATAAATTTAGGGTTGATTTTCCTATTGAACCTGTTGCGCCTAACAATATAATATTTTTGGAATTAAACATAATAATCTTAATAAGGTAAAATTAAAAAAGTGTAAAATACTGGTAAAACTAAAATATATCCATCTAATCTATCCATCAAGCCTCCGTGGCCAGGTATTAAATTACCACTATCTTTTACACCTACACTTCTCTTAACAGAGGATTCTAGTATATCACCAAGAAAAGATAAAACACCGATGAAGAAACCAACAAACATAGAAAAATAAATATCTAAATTAACTAAATCTCGGATCATAGAAGCGATAGAAACCGTAAAAATTAATCCTATAAAAGTACCTTCTACAGTTTTACCATTACTAATTTTAGGAACAATTTTCATTTTTCCTAATAATTTTCCTCCAATATAAGCAAATACATCCATAGCGGTTATTAACAGTACTATGTACAAAAAAAGATTTAAACCGTCTGACATAAAAAGAATTTCTAATAACAAAAAAAAGCTTATTAAAATAAAATTAGAATAAATGAATGAAATACGATTGTTATATGTATTATAAAAATAAAAATTTATTAATAAAGAAGACAAAAGAAAAATATCATAATCAACAAAAAAACCAAAGTTGATATCCATTAACTTAGATATTAAAAAAATATATAAAGTTAACTGTAATAATAAATTTTTAAAAAAATGAACTTTAGTTATTTTTGTTCCATCCATCTTATCCAACTCGAATAAGACCCAAAAACAAATAGAAGATAATAAAATTACAAATAATGGATTCCCAATAATAAAAGATATATAAAAAACAATGAAAATTATAAAGCTTGAAAGTAATCTTAATCTAAATTCCTTCAATTCTAATAAACTTCTAAGTTTTATATAGAATTTAATAATCACTCTCCATAGTTTCTTTTACGATTGTAAAAGTTTTTTATACATTCATCTAAAATTTTACTATCAAAGTCAGGCCAGAATTTGTTTAAGAACATTAACTCAGTATAAGCTAAATCCCAAAGAAGAAAATTTGAGAGACGCATTTCACCACCGGTCCTTATCAACAAATCAGGGTCAGGAATATCGTGGTTAAAAGTAAATTTTTTAAAGTTTTTTTCATCAATTATTTTCTGCGGAAGATTAAGTTTTAAAATTTTATTAGTAGCATTTAATATATCTGACCTTCCTCCATAATTAAGTGCAAGAGAAATTGTTAGGCCCTTATTATTACAAGTGTTGTCATGAATAAAATTAATTTTTTTAATTACATTTTTTTTAAAAGTAGTTAAATCACCAATAAACCTAATTTTGTAATCATTTGAATTAATTTTTTCTATAGTATCATCTAAAAATTTAACAAGTAAATCCATCAGAAAAGAAATCTCAACTTGAGACCTTTTCCAGTTTTCTGTTGAAAAGACAAAAACAGTTAGATAATTAATTCTTTTTTTATCAACATCCTTAACAATTTGCCATAAGTTTTCAGCGCCTTTGTTATGGCCTTCAAAGCTTTTCAAATTATTTGACAAAGCCCAACGCCTATTCCCATCCATTATAATGGCCAAATGGTTTAAAGACATGATTAGTTTTCTAGAATTTCTTTTTCTTTTAACGACAAAATATCATCAATTTTTCTAATAATTTCGTCAGTAATATCTTGAATGCTTATTTCATCATTATGTTTTTGATCTTCGCTGATTTCAGCATTTTTTTGTAATTTTCTAACTGTTTCTATATAATCTCTTCGAATATTCCGAACTGCTATTCTAGCATTTTCTGCATATTTAGCTGCTATTTTAGTTATTTCAATACGTCTTTCTTCAGATAAAGGGGGAATAGAAATTCTTATAACATTACCTTCGACCATCGGATTAAGCCCCAATGGACTTTCTTTGATACTTTTTTCAACTACAGAAACAAGAGAATTATCCCATACAGAAACCAACAACATACGTGCATCAGGAACACTAACGTTACTAACTTGGTTTAAAGGCATTAAACTTCCATACGCATTAACATTTATTTGATCAAGCATTGACAAAGAGGCTCGCCCAACTCTTAATCCACTCAAATCTTTTTTAAAAGAGTCAATTGCTTTTTCCATACGGGTTTTGATTTCTTTTACATTTAACTCTACCACATCAACCTCCTTTAATTAGAAATTATAGTGTATGATCCTTTTCCACTCAAAACTTTTGAAAGATTTCTGTCTTTTATAATTGAACATACTATGATTGGTATATTATTTTCTCTAGCTAATGAAATTGCAGAAGCGTCCATTACTTTCAAATCTTTTCTCAAAACATCTAAATAGCTTAGACTATCAAATTTAGTAGCAGTTTTATCATATTTGGGGTCAGCAGAATAAACACCATCTACTAAAGTTGCTTTGACAAGGGCGTCACAATTCATTTCAGACGCTCGTAAGGCTGCAGCAGTATCTGTAGTAAAATATGGATTACCAGTACCAGCAGCAAAGATAACAACTCGACCCTTCTGCATATGTCTTTTAGCTCGTCTTCTAATATATGGTTCACATACAGCAGAGATAGGCAAAGCAGACTGAACTCGAGTTTCAACACCTATCTGTTCCAGAGCATTTTGAATTGCTAAACTGTTCATAACAGTGGCCAGCATTCCCATATGATCGCCAGTAGCTCTGTCCATACCAGTTTTTGTACCTGATATGCCTCTGTAAATATTACCTCCACCAACAACTATACAAATTTGTACGCCTGATTTAACAACATCATTAATTTCAATAGCAAAAGATTTGACAACATCTGTATTAATACCAAACGCATCATTGCCCATTAATGACTCACCAGAGATTTTTAAAAGAATTTTTTTCCATTTAAAATTTTGCAATATTGATCACATTATTTAAAAAATTTAATTTTTACCAGCTGTTGCTGCAACTTCTTCAGCAAAGTTAGTTTCTTCAACTTCAATTCCATCACCTAGTTTGATCATTTTAAAACCTGTTAGCTCAATGTCAGAGTTTTTTTCTTTAGAAAAGTTTTTTACTAGGTCTTTAATTTTAGTTTCTCCATCTAAAACTGAAACTTGCTCATTTAAAACAACTTCTTGATAAAATTTGTGCATTCTTCCTTGAACTATTTTATCAGCAATCTCTTTTGGTTTACCTGAAGTTATAGCTTGATCTATGAGAACTTGACGTTCTCTATTCACAATTTGTTCATCTAGATCATCTATGCTTAGTGATTTTGGAGAAGTTGCAGCTACATGCATAGCAATTTGTTTTCCTAGGGCTGACAATTCATCTACATTCAGCTTACTTTTTAAAGAGACTAAAACACCAAGTCTTCCCAAACCCTCGGCTGTACTATTATGAATATATGAAAACAAACCTCCCTCAGAAACTTCTAAGAATTCTAGGCGCCTAATATTCATATTTTCTCCAATTGTAGCAATATTATTTGCTAACTCTTCATCAACAGTCCTTTCTGAGCCTGGGTAAGGTAATTTTTTCAACTCTTCAATGTTACTCTTTTTTGATAATGCCAATTCACCGCAGTTTTTAACAAAATTTTGAAAAATTTCATTCCTAGAAACAAAATCTGTTTCTGAGTTTATCTCAATAATAACACCAGAATTGTTTTTTACATTTATACCAACTAACCCTTCAGCTGCTACTCTACCAGATTTTTTTGAAACAGAAGCGAGACCTTTTTTCCTTAACCAGTCAATAGCATCTTCCATTTGACCATTATTTTCAGATAAAGCCTTTTTGCAGTCCATCATACCTGCGCCACTTTTTTCTCTTAATTCCTTTACCATTGAAGCTGTAAGAGACATTTCTAATCCTTTCTTGTTTAATATAAAAATTTTAAATTTTATAAATTATCAATTACTTTTTTCTGCATCATTATCATCCGAAGCAATGGGTTCGGCTAATGTATCCTCAGCGATATTATTTTGATCAATCTCTTGAATTAAACTTTCTTCAGCTATAACTTCAGATTCACCAACATCTACGCCACTCTGTTCTAAATTACTTTCTAAGCCTTTCAAAATTGAAGCAGCAACTAAATCACAATATAAGGATATTGCCCTTAATGCATCATCGTTTCCAGGGATAGGGTAATTTACTCCAGAAGGATTTGAATTTGTATCACATATAGCAAACACTGGTATGTTTAAATTATTTGCTTCTTGTATAGCTATAGATTCTTTGTTTGTGTCAATAATAAACATTGCATCAGGTATACCATTCATGTTTTTAATGCCACCCAAGTTTAAATCTAATTTTTCTTTTTGCCTTTCAATTTGCAATCTTTCTTTTTTTGTTAGACTATTAATTTCTCCAGTTTCAATTCGTTCTTCCAAGCTCTTAAGCTTTTTTATAGAATTAGAAACTGTTTCCCAATTAGTTAACATTCCTCCAAGCCACCTATGATTAACATAGTATTGCCCACAATTGGTTGCGGCTTGGGCAATTAAATCAGAGGCTGATCTTTTGGTACCCACAAACAAAAATTTTCCGCCATTTTTTGCTATTGATTGAATTGCATCAAGGGCTTCATATAGCATTGGAACAGTTTTTTCTAAATTTATTATATGAATATTATTTCTTTTACCAAAAATATATGGTGCCATTTTAGGGTTCCACCTTCTAGTATGATGACCAAAATGAACACCTGCTTCTAAAAGCTGACGCATTGTGAAAGTTGGGTATGACATGTAATTTTCCTTTACCGGTTAATGTTAAAGCAATATCTAAAATAAACACCGGATGGTTTGTAAAACCAGATATTGCACAAGATAAGCATCCTACTAAAGTAAATTTAGTAAATATGCAAGTTTTAAAGACTATTAATTAAATGAAATTTATTGATTTTACGTTATTAATCTTTGTTAAGTTACTAATTAATTCAGATGAAATTTTAATATTTTCTTTAACAACGAATTTAATAATTTGTGCCTTTCTAGAGAGATTAATAATCAAATTAGAATTTCCTGGAACTAAATTGGTTGAAGAATCATAAATTCTTTTAACGACTTCAACATCATCAATGAAAATAGTTAAATTTAATTTTTTTTCAGAAATATAATCATTTAATGGTGTTATTCTTCTTGCATTTATTTTTATGCCTTGGTTAGTTTCTTTTTTTATTTCAGTATCAAAGAGCATTAGTTTTTGCTCAATTAAATAATTTTCATACTTATGATAGACATCTGAATATACATTAATTTCTATAGAACCATTTGGATCATTTAATACTACTGTTGCCCATTTTCCTCTAAATGATTGCTTTTTTATTATTTTAGAGACAACACCACACAATTGAACATTTTTATTAAGAAATTTATGAGGGTTATCCATAATTTCAATATTTGATTTTATTTTTAAAGTTTTTAAAACTTCTAAATAATTATCGAGTGGATGAGATTGTAAGTACAAACCTATAGATAAAAATTCATTTTTTATTTTATTATCTATAGCCCACTCGGGCTTTTCAACAAGATCAATAAGTAGTTGATTGTTATCAGCATCATCAAATAAATTTTGTTGGTTTGATATTTTATCTTTTTCTATAGACTGAGAATGATTTAACAGTAATTCAATAGATTGAAATAACTTGTTTCTATTTTTTTCTAAGCAATCAAAAGAACCAGATTGTATTAAACTTTCTAATAATTTTTTTGTTAATAAACTATAGGGAATTTTTTTAAGAAAATCATCAATACTGCTAAATTGACCGAGTTTGTTTCTGATGTTTACAATTTTTTTAATTGCTTCATTACCAACATTTTTTAAAGCTGACAAAGAATATCTTAATGATGATTTTTGTTCATTTTGTTCAATTAAAAACTCTGAGCCACTTTTATTAATACACGGTGGAAGAATAGAAATACCTAATCTTCTTAAATCATTAACAAAAACTGATAATTTATCAGTATTGTTATATTCAATAGTCATCATTGCTGCAAAGAATTCATGTGGAAAATTGGATTTTATCCATGCTGTTTGGTAAGCTATTAAGGCATAAGCAGCCGCATGAGATTTGTTAAATCCATATCCTGCAAAAGCCGAAATTTGATCAAAAATTTCATTAGCTTTATTTACATCAATATTTTTATTTTTAGCACCTTCTAAAAATGATTGTTTTTGCTGCTCCATTTCAATTTTATCTTTTTTACCCATGGCTCTTCGCAAAATATCTGCGCTACCAAGTGAAAAATTTGCTAATATTTGAGCAGCTCTTAATACTTGCTCTTGATAAATGAATATTCCATAAGTTTCTTCTAAAATATCCTCTAGAAAAGGATGCATGTATGATATTTTTTCTCTACCATGTTTTCTATTAATATAACTTGGAATATTTTCCATAGGACCTGGTCTATACAAAGATACAACAGCAATAATATCTTCAAACCTGTCAGGCATTAGCCCAATCAGAACATCTTTCATTCCAGAGGATTCTAACTGAAATATGCCTGTTGTAGAACCAGAAGATAACATTTTATAAGTTTTATCATCATCCAAGGTAATTTTATTGAGGTTAAAATTTTTAATTTTTTTTTGAATTAAATTTTCAGCTTTTGATAAAACTGTAAGAGTTTTAAGGCCTAAAAAATCAAATTTAACAAGACCTGCCCTTTCAACAAATTTCATATTAAATTGAGTTGCTGGCATTTCATCTTCATTAAATTTATATAATGGCACTAATTTATTTAGAGGTCTGTCTCCAATGACTAATCCGGCAGCGTGGGTTGATACATGCCTATTTAAGCCTTCAACATCAATTGCTGTTTTTATAAGTGTTTCAACTTCTTGGTTCTCAGCAATTTCTCTTTTTAACTCATCTTCACTATCAATCGCTTCTTGAATTGTTGGAGGGTTTGCTGGTAGAAATGGTATTAGTTTAGCAATTTTGTCAACCTGACCATAAGGCATTTCAAGAACTCTACCAACATCACGAATGGCTGCTTTAGCTTGCAAACTACCAAACGTTATAATTTGAGCAACTCTATCATGACCATATCTATCTCTAACGTAATTAATTACCTCTTCTCTTCTATCCTGACAGAAATCAATATCAAAATCAGGCATTGATATTCGTTCTGGGTTTAAAAATCTTTCAAATAATAACCCCCATCTTATTGGGTCCAAATCAGTTATTTTTAAAGACCAAGCAACAATAGATCCCGCACCCGAACCTCTACCAGGACCAACTGGTATCAAATTATCTTTTGCCCATTTAATAAAATCATAAACAATCAAGAAATATCCTGAGAACCCCATTTTGTTTATAATTTTAAGTTCATCAATTAAACGTTCTATATAAAATTGTTTTTCTTTTTCGTTAAATTTTTTTGATGAAAGTTTAAACCTCTCCTTTAAGCCTTCATTTGAAATTTTAAATAAATAATCAGCCTCACTCATACCTTTAAGACCTGGATATGTGGGGAGAATAGGATCATGCGATTCAACAAAAAAAGAACATCTTTTTGCTATAACTATAGTATTTTCAATTGCTTCTGGTATATCCCTAAACAAATTAATCATAGTTTCTGTGTCTTTTAAATAATGCTCCTTAGTGATTAACCTACTGTTATCAGAAGAGATAGTAAGGCCTTTATCAATACAAGTTAAAACCTGATGAGCGTTAAATTTTTCTTCATTTTCAAAAAAACAATCATTTGTGGCTACTAATGGAATATTAAGTTCATGCGATATTTCAATAAGAATTTTTTCTGCTATGTCCTGTATTTCAAGACCATGACGCTGTAACTCAATATATAAATTATCTTGAAACAAACTTTTAAGTTTCTCAAGACGTTCCTTAACGATAATTTTGTTTCTTAGAGATGCAGGCTTTCCGATAAAACCATTTTCGACTCCACCGGTTAACAATATCAAACCTTCTTTATGATCCTCTACTTGTGAAAAACTTATATATTTTTCAAAATTCTGATTTAAACGCAAATCACTAGCAAGAATTAATAAATTTTTATAACCTATTTCATTTTTAGCAATTAGAACAACTTCACCTATGTTCTCATTATTAGCTTCTTTATCAGCAATATTGATCTGCAAACCTATAATTGGCTGAATTCCACATGAAATCATCTTTAAAGAATACTCAAGTGCTCCAAACATATTAGATGTGTCAGTAATTGCCATTGCGGGCTGTTTGTCATCTAAACAAAATTTTGACAAATAATTAAAAGAGAGCATACCTTCAGATAATGAGTAACTAGAATGAACCCTTAAATGAATAAATAATTTTTTTGTTAAACTCATAGATTATTAAATCACCGTACTTCTATAGTCCCATTTTCTAAATAAAGACTTATATCCATTGACCTCGCTAACATATGATTATGCGTCGCTATAATACATCCTATATTTAGAGACTTAACAACTTTATGCAAAATATCAAAAACATTTTGAGCACTTTTGGGATCAAGATTACCAGTAGGCTCGTCTGCTAATATTAAAGTTGGAGAATTGGCAATAGCCCTTGCAATTGCTACTCTTTGAGATTCACCACCTGAGAGCTTTGCCGGCCTATGTGACAGTCTTTTTTCTAACCCAAGCATTGATAATAATTCCTTAGAATTATTCTCAGCCTTTTTTTTTGAAGTCCCCATTATTAGCTGAGGAAGCATAACATTTTCTAATGCTGAAAATTCTGGAAATAGTCTATGAGATTGAAAAATAAATCCAATATTGGATCCTCTTAAAATTGCTTTAGCATCTTCATTTAGGTTTCTGATATTTTTACCTAATAAAAATACTGAGCCAATTGAGGGTTTTTCAAGTAAACCAGCTATATTTAATAAAGTAGATTTTCCTGATCCACTTGGACCTATAAGTGAGACCATCTGTCCCTTTTTAATACTTATATTAATATTATTAAGTATTTTTATTTTATTTTTTTCTTGATCATATATATGTGAAATATTTTTTAATGATAGGATTTCTAGTTCTGAATTATCACTCATATCTTAGAGCCTCTGCAGGTGATATTTTTGAAGCTTTCCAAGCTGGAAACAAACTGGCTAACAATGTAAGAAAAATAGAAATAATAATTACAGAAAGAACTTCATCAAAATTTATTTTTGAGGGCAACTTTGATAAAAAATAAATTTCTGGAGAAAACAACTCTTCACCTATTAGATTGGTTATAAAAACTCTAATTTCCTGAATGTTAGAAGCAAATACCAGGCCTAAAATTGATCCAACGAAAGTTCCTAGAAAACCTATTATAGAACCTGTAAGTAAAAAAATCCTCATTATTAAATATTTTGAAGCTCCCATAGTTCTCATAAGAGCAATGTCAGATTTTTTTGTTTGGACCAACATAATCATTGAAGAAATAATATTGAAAGCTGCAACTAAAATTATCAATGTTAATATTATAAACATTACATTCTTTTCAACAGCTAAAGCGTTCATAAAAGATGAATTTCTTTTTTTCCAATCAATAATTATAAGATTACTATCCAATTTATTTTTTAAGTCTAAATAGACTGAAGACGTTAAATTTTGGTCATTTAAAAATATTTCAATTCCATGAGCCATACCCTTAACAGAAAGAAAACTCTCTGCCTTGTCCCATGGAATAAAAATAAAATTATTATCATACTCGTACATGCCAATATTAAAAAAACCACCTACAACAAAATTTTGACTTAAAGGTAATGTTCCTAGAGCTGTTTGCGTTCCATTAGGAGATATTAAAGATATAAAATCACCTACTTTAACATTAAGTCTCTGTCCTAGCCTATAACCAACAATAATATTTTTTTTATTTTTAAAATTGTCAAATGTATCATCATCAAGTGAATCCCACAGTAGTTTTTTAGGAGCTAGATCAGACCAATTAGTGCCCCTAATAACAACACCCGTTACACCATTTTTAGTTTTTGCAAGTGCTTGACCTTCTAAATGTGGTGTTACGGCAACGACATTTTTTACATCCATAATTTGTCTTACGATTTCATTATAATTAGATATTAAGGGTTCATTCTTTTTATAAACTATCAAATGACCATTAATCCCTAATATTCTATTAACCAGCTCAGCCCGAAAGCCATTCATGACTGACATGACCACTATTAATGTGGCAACTCCTAATGTAATTCCAATCAGTGAAAACCATGCAGAAATAGAAATGAAACCCTCTGCTCTTCTAGATTTAACATATCTGAGTGCTATTGTTCTTTCTGTTTCATTAAAAATAAAATAGCTCAATTTTTACCTATTTTTCTGATTAATAAAATTTAACAATTCATCATATGACAATCTTTCAATTTTGCCATTTTTTCTATTTTTTAAATCAAATAATTTCTCTTTAATACCCCTAGGGCCAATAATTACTTGATAAGGCAAACCTAACAAATCAGCTCTTGCAAGTTTAGCTCCGGCTCTTTCATCTGTGTCATCGTAAAGAACTGAATAATTTTTTTCTCTAATTAAATTATATAGATCTAAACAAGCATTATCACAATCTTCATCGCCAACTTTTAAATTGATAATATTATAATACCAAGGAGCTATTTCTTTTGGCCAAACAATCCCATCTTTATCATGATTTGCCTCTATAACAGCGCCAACTAACCTAGATAGACCAACTCCATATGATCCCATATAAACAGGTATATTTTGACCATCACTATCACTGACTGTAGCATTCATTGGATTTGAATATTTTTGACCAAAATGAAAGATATGACCTACTTCAATTCCTCTTGTTTTTATAATGTTTAAGGATTTGATTTTCTTATCATTAGGATTATGTTTTTCATCAGTAGCAGCATAAAAAGATGTAAATTTGTCGACCTCACTTTGAAGATCCTGTTCATAGTTTACTTCGTTTAAATTATCATTAATTGAAAGAAAATCTTCTTCTAAAAAAACTTCACTTTCTCCAGTATCTGCTATTACAATAAATTCGTGGCTTAAATCACCACCTATAGGTCCAGTATCAGCTTTCATTGGGATGGCTTTAAGACCCATTTTTTTAAATAATTGCATATAAGAAATGAACATCACATTATAAGATTTAATTGATGAATGGTAGTCAATATCAAATGAATAAGCATCTTTCATTAAAAATTCTCTACCTCTCATAACGCCAAACCTTGGTCGGAGTTCATCTCTAAATTTCCACTGAATATGAAATAAGTTAAGCGGAAGACCTTTATAACTTTTTACATGAGTTCTAAATATTTCTGTTACCAACTCTTCATTTGTAGGCCCATATAAAAGATCTCTATCATTTCTATCTTTGATACGAAGCATTTCCTTCCCATAATCTTCATATCTTCCTGATTCTTTCCAAATATTTGCTGGCTGAAGAGTTGGCATTAAGATCTCATTAGCACCAGCTAAAATCATTTCTTTTCTACAAATATCCGTAATATTTTCTAAAATAAGTTTTCCAAGTGGTAACCAAGAATAAATACCAGAAGATGATTGTTGTATCATTCCAGCTCTCAACATTAAGATATGAGAAATAATTTCAGCATCCTTGGGAGTTTCTTTTAATACTGGAAGAAAAAAACGTGACAATAACATTGTAATTGTTCCCTATAAAAGATTATATTAGGCATATAATATTCATGATTGATAGTTTATTAAATTATAAAATTCAACCTTTGCTTTTTTTATCAGGAAATCAATATGAAAGAAGACAAAAATAAAATTTTTTCAGTAAGCAACTTTCCTAGAACAAGATTGAGGCGAAATAGGATGACAGCTTTTTCAAGAAGATTGGTTAAAGAAAACAGTTTATCAATAAATGACTTGATATATCCTATTTTTGTAACATATGGCTCAAATGTAAAAGAAGAAATTAAATCAATGCCGGGAATCTATAGGTTCTCTTTGGATCTTTTAGCAAATGAAATAGAACGCATATCTTCGTTAGATATTCCAGCAATCGCCCTTTTTCCTAAAATAGAGCAGAGTTTAAAGGACCCTAATGGAAGTGAGGCACTTAATAAAAATAATTTAGTATGCAATGCAATAAAAATTTCAAAAAAAGTAAATAATGAATTAGGGGTCATATGTGATGTTGCCTTAGATCCTTTTACAGATCACGGGCATGATGGTGTTATAATTAATGATCAAATTGATAATGATAAAACTTTAGAAATACTATGTGATCAAGCCCTTATTCAAGCAGAAGCTGGTTGTGACATCATTGCACCTAGTGACATGATGGATGGTAGGGTTGGTTTAATTAGAGATAAACTAGATAGTCATGGTTTTACTAATGTTCAGATTATGTCTTATGCAGTAAAATATGCATCTGCGTTTTATGGTCCATTTAGAGATGCCGTAGGTTCTACTGTAAATTTTTCAAACAAATCTAAAGAGAGCTATCAAATGGATCCAGCAAACTCGGATGAAGCTCTGAGAGAGGTCTCTCTGGATATCAATGAAGGCGCAGATATGTTCATTGTAAAGCCAGGCATGCCCTATTTAGATATAATTTATAAGATAAAACAGGAATTTAAAATTCCCTTATATGCCTATCAGGTCTCAGGTGAGTATTCTATGATTAAAGCCGCAATTGATAACGGTTGGTTTGATGAACAAAAAATTATATTTGAAAGTCTAATTGCATTTAAAAGAGCAGGTTGTAGTGGAATAATTACCTATTTTGCTCCATATGTAGCAAAATTACTTAAAGGTCATCATTGATAAAAAAACAAATTTAAAATCCGTATATATATACATGATAGATATAAAGCCAAAAAACATACTACAACAACCTATATATTTATTAACTAAAGCTACTCCATGTCCTTATTTAAAAGGAAGAGTAGAAAAAAGGATTGCAACGGAACTTACTCATAACAATAAAATATATAATGAACTAGCCCTAAATGGCTTTAGAAGGGTTGAAAATTGGATGTACAGACCAATTTGTGACAATTGTAGTTCTTGTAAATCCTATAGAGTTGAAATAAAAAATTTCAAATTTACGAAAAGTTTAAAAAGAGTTGCCAAGAATTTAAGTTTTTTAAATTATAAAATTGTCAAAAATTCAGCTACTTTAGAACACTTTCAACTCTTTCAAAAATATCAACAAAACCGTCACTCAGGTGGATCTATGTCAGAGATGGATGAAGATGAATTCACATCAATGATTGAAACATCTCCAATTAAAACATCATTAATGGAGTTCAGAGATACAAATAAAAAATTAATTGGAGTAGTTCTTTTAGATATCTCAGATAATGATTTATCTGCAGTTTATAGTTTCTTTGATCCTAGTTTAGATAAATTAGGTGTAGGTAATTTTATGATAACTCAATGTGTGTTATTTGGTCAGCAAAACAATTACAATTACCTATATCTAGGATATTATGTGAAAGAAATTACAAGCATGTCATACAAAAAAAGATTTAAACCAGGTCAAATTTTAGAAAATAATGATTGGGTAAATATATAATTAACCTCCGACAGCATCTCCATCACTGCGCAAATCATATGCTCCTTCTTTTAAACCACTAGGATGGTCTACAATTGCGCCAGCATGTCCCATGATTTCTTCAAAATCTCCAACTCTTTCTATATTATGACCTAATTTAGTTAAGTCATTAAAAGTTGTATTATCAAATCTTCCTTCAATTTTAAGAGAAGTTGTTTCATCCCCCCATGTTCTACCTAAAAGCCATCTCGGTTCATTTATTGCTTTTTGAAGATCTAAATTTTGAAGAGCATAACGTAAAAATATTGTAGCTTGAGTTTGTGGCTGACCCTCTCCACCCATTGTTCCATATGCCATTACTCTACCATCATTAAAGTGAGCAAGTGCTGGTTGTATTGTATGAAAAGGTTTTCTCTTTGGTAAAAGTTTGTTGAAGTTATCATTTTCCAATGAAAAACTAATACCCCTATTTTGCATTGTTATTCCAGTTTTAGGTAAAATCAAACCTGAACCAAACTCCCAATATATACTTTGTATGAAACTCACTGTGTTCCCAAAGGAATCAGAAGCACCAAGCCAAACAGTATCACCTCCGATATTTGCGTCTGGCCAAGGTAAAGCCTTATTTAAATCAATTTTTTTAGCTAATTGTTTAATAAAATCTTTATTTAAAAACTCAGATGTTTTTTTAGTCATATATTCAGGATCACAAATGTATTTGTCTCTAACTTTAAAAACAACTTTAGTCGCTTCTACAACTTTATGAATAAGATCAGTATCTTTTTTATAATCTTTTGACAACTCACCAAGAACTCCAAGGATAAGTATTGAAGCAAGACCTTGAGTTGGTGGAGGTAAATTGAAAAGCTTTGCATTCATTACATCCAATTGTAATGGGTTTACAAAAGATGCATTATAATTATCAAAATCTATTTTTTTTAAAGGTGAACCCAGGGTTTCGAGGTCAGACAAAATATCTTTAGCAATTTGGCCTTTATAGAAATCATCAAATCCATATTTAATTAATGAAGAAAATGTTTTTGACATTGATGTAAATTGTAACTTATCACCAACTTCAGGAATTTTTCCATTTTTGAAATAAACGTCTTTAAAGCCAGGTATGTCAACAAGCTGATGTGCTTTTGCTTCCAGATTGTTTCTTAGGGTATGAGTAACCGAGATACCTTCTTCAGAAGCCATTCTTGCATCCTGCAAAAGTCTCTCTAAGGATAATTTACCTCCCAATTTATTAACACTGTAATCGTAGGCCATTTTCCATCCAGAAACTGCACCTGGAACAGTAAGCGCAGCCAGTGGTCCACGAGAAGGTATAGAATTGTAACCTTGATTTTTATAGAAATCTATTGAGATAGAATTGGCTGCTCCACCACAAGCATCAATTGATTTAACATTTTTATTTTTATCTGAAATTAACCAGAAGTTATCACCACCCATCGAATTCATATGAGGATAAACAACAGAAATCATGGCAGCAGAAGCTATCATTGCTTCTACAGCATTTCCGCCTTCTTGAAGAATGTTTGACCCAGTCTTTGCGGCAAGATGGTGAGGTGCCACCATCATGTTTTTAAAAGACATTCTAGATGATTGCATTACTTAAAACCTAAAAATACAATGAAAGATCTTTGTGAAAGGTTTGGCAATATAATATTTCATTTGCCTGTTCTTTTGGTATTTGAGGCTGCTTACGCAAACCTATATTTCCTCTGATTAACTCTTCAAGAGAACGCAAACTAGCTAAATGAGTTTCTTTTGCCTTTTTGCGCCATGCGGTTTCGATATTATATGCTGAAATAATCTTTAATGAATGTTTTTCGATCCTACCTATATTAAGAGATTTACGTTTTAATTCTTTTTTTAATTTTGATAAGGGTTTCGTAATATCGTATGTTCCATTTATTGATTTAAGAGACTGTTCAATTTGCTCAACAATCTTAATTAATTCATCTTTTTTAGTTTCAATATTTAAGTCTGAAATCATCGTAATTTCATTTTTTAAAGCCTCTAACTGATTTACATCTTCAATATCCAAAATCATATTTCTTAAATCTTCATAACCTTTATCGGCGGATCTTCTATATTTTATTTTAAGTAAAGTTTCTTTTTTTAAAGTATTATTAAATTCTTTATATGTAGCAGCCCAATTTTGAGGTTTTTGTTTATTTAAACTATCTATTAATTTTTCTTCTTCTTGAATTTTCAAAGAGACTTTTTCATATTTTTTAGCTTCTTCATTTTTATCTAAGGTTTGAAGTAAAGATTTCAGCTCTTTTATTTCATTTTTTGCTTTTTCAATTTTTAATTCGATAAATCTGACATCGTCTCTAATTGGTTGATAGTCGACAGCTAATAACTTTATTTCATCTCTTACTTTATAAACACCAGGTAACAAAGTGGTGGAATTATTAATGTTTTGAAGACTTTTTATTAATTTATTTTGAGTTTTTTTACTCATGAATGAAGAATCCAAATTTTTAATATTAGTTGATAATGTTATTATTTCAGGTGTGATTATTTTTAACCTTTCATGAACATATTCCTCCATGCAAGATTGAAGCTTAGGGTTAACTGGCGGAGGAGCTGAGTTACCAAGAAGAGACAATCTTGTGGGCAAATAATTTACAATTGTTTCTGCATAACCAACAATTATCATGGCAAAAATTTGAAGAGATATGAAAGGAATAACGCCTTTATACATACTTAAAGTTGTAACAACTTTTGAGGCAACTCCCCTTAAGTAGAATAACGCAAAGCCAAAAGGAGGCGTTAAGAAAGATGTTTGGATATTTAGTCCAATCATAACGCCAAGCCACACTGCAGAAATATTGGCACCTGGATCCATTAGAAGAATTGGAGCAACAATAGGAACAACAACAACAGCAATTTCAATAAAATCTAAGAAAAAACCTAAGACAAAGATTACTATCATGACGATAATAAATTGGCTCCAAAAACCTCCTGGCATTCCAAGCAAGAAATCTTTTACAACTTCTTCGCCTCCAAACCCCCTAAAAGCGGCAGTTAACATTGTTGCACCAAGAAGTATAATAAAAACTAAAGATGTGGTTTTGGCAGTTTCAAGCATTACACCATTTAAAGTATCTTCTATTTTAAAAACTCTCCAAGCACTCCAAAAAATTGCAATTAAAAGTCCTATGGTTCCAAATAAAGCCAAAGTCACACCAATCATATCTGAGCTTGATTGAATAGATCTTATGTTTACTGTGTAAATAGATGTAACAATTCCAATAAAAATTATAGAAGAAATTGCAAGAATTGATGGGTAAAAACAATTTTTTTGGCCTGAAGTTAACCTATAACCAGCCATTATTAATGCCCCTATAGCCCCTATGGCACCAGCTTGATTGACTGTTGCAATACCACCGATAATTGATCCAAGAACAATAAAAATAAGAGTAAGAGGCGGGATTAGAGCTAATAATACTTTAAAAACAAAACTCTTATCTCGCTTACCCTCCAAGGGGACAGCTGGAGCCAAATCGCGTTTAACATAGGCAGCTATCAAAATATAGAGCATGTATAACCCAACCAGAACTAATCCTGGTAACAAAGCGCCCATGAACATATCGCCTGCACTAGTAGAATTAACACCAAATTCTGATGGCATTGTAACGTTACCAGTGGCCTCTTTATACATTTTTTTTCTTGCCATATCTGCAATATCAACAGCACTAGATAATTGATCTGCGAGAATAATAAGTACAATAGATGGGGGAATAATCTGACCAAGAGTACCAGAAGCAGCAATTGTACCAGTCGCTAAACCATGTGAATAATTATTCTTAAGCATAGCTGGTAAAGAAATCAAACCCATTGCTACTACAGTAGCTCCAACTATACCTGTTGTTGCAGCTAATAGAGCTCCAACGAAAACAACAGATATACCCAAACCACCTCTAACTGTACC
Organism: Candidatus Marisalimonas marina; assembly: GCA_038131365.1. Classification (GTDB taxonomy): domain Bacteria; phylum Pseudomonadota; class Alphaproteobacteria; order Puniceispirillales; family Marisalimonadaceae; genus Marisalimonas; species Marisalimonas marina. Next base: position 339,335 of record JAYPPH010000003.1, read on the forward strand.
GAATAGTTGAGCCATGGTTATAAGTAAATCTTCTGCAATACGTGAACGTTGTAACATTATACCCATAAATATAAATAATGGGATGGCTATCAAGGTATCTCGTTCAACTTCCCAATATATACCTCTAAAATTAGTTACACCTGCCGTTAACCAATTTAAGGGACCGCCCTGAACAAAAAAAGCAGACGTATCTTGTTCAAAAATAAATCCAAAAAGACCGGCCATTGCTATTGTTATAATTGCAGAACCAGGAAGGGCGAAAGCAACAGGATAACCAGAAGCTAAAGCAAAGGCCATTAAAATAAATAAAGTTAATAAAAATAAGTATTCCATAATTACCTAATAATCAATGAGACAAGTTTTCACTAATTTCTCTTTTTCCCTCTTCATTCATGTAATCTGCATAACTTTCAAACAAATAACTAGTAAATTGGATCATCATAGATATTGCAAAAATAGCTAGAAAGCATGCAAGCCAATATTTAGTATACATACCAAAACCTGATTGTGCAGATTCATAACTTAACATTGGATTGACAATAACATTAGTTTTATCCCACATACCTAGTAAAAGTATGCACCAACATAAAGTCATTCCTAAAAGTACACTTCCATAGGAGTTGACTATGCCCTTAGCTTTTGAAGAGAATTTAGAGTAAAGCACGTCAACTCTTACGTGACCATCCTCGAACAAAGTATAAGCACTAGCAAACAAGAATAAAGCTGCATACCAAAAACGAACTATATCACCCTGGAAAGCCTGTTCATATGAGAAAACAAAACGTGTGATTACGATTAATAATTCAGCTATGACGACTAAAAAAGCTAACCATGTAAATGCAATATGTTTTACGAATGCACCAACAATAAAACCCAAAAATACGAGAGGTATATGAACATAAGGTCCTCTAAATTTAGATCTACCTAATTCAGTGGCTAATTCCTTACCTACAACGTCGTCTAGGAAATCTTCAACTCTTAAGAATGATATGATTACATCAGCCAGGCCAACAAAAACAACAGCCCAAAAACAACTTCTTATAAAATAGTTAACCATTTTGTTCAAAAATAGTGAATCTTTTCTAAGAGATTGGTCTCTAAATACATAAGAAAAATAAAAAACACCAAATATTGATGTAGCATAGATAAGAATTTGAATAGATATTTTAAAATAATCAGAAAAAATAAGCTTATTGTTTAAATTAAACAACTCAAAAATTTTGGGCCATTCTAACGCAAGCGAAAGATAAGAATTAAAAACAAAAGCAATCATGGTGGTTACCATGAGCCATCCAAAAGATCTGATTATATAATAGTAACTATTCATAATTGATTTTGTTTTTAATACTTTAAGGAGTTAACCAGGCATTTAAAATGCCTGGTTAATTAATTTTTTTAGATTTCTATACCTAAAGCTCTATTTCTTTGCTCATAATAAGGACCTTCAGATAGATTTTTCCATCTACCCACATCGTCCCTAGCCTTTGCAAAACTTGTATAGATCCTATTGGCTAAATCACTATGAGCCTGAACTTCTTCAAAAACTTGTTTAGCTCCAATTGCCCAAGTGTCATATAACTCGTCACTAAATTTCCTTACCTTAACACCATGCTCTTCAATCATTTTTGTAAGATAAGTACCGTTATTGGCATTATATTCAGCTGCGTTGAAATCATTATGTTCATGAGAACAAGCAATCAGCACTTGTTTATGTGTCTCAGACAAATCATTCCAAAACTTAGCGTTGAAACCAAATGAGTTAAATCCGCCTGGCTCATGCATTCCTGGATAATAATAATACTCAGCAGCCTCATAAAATTTCATCGCATAATCATTCCATGGACCTACCCATTCACAGGCGTCAATAGCACCAGACATTAAGTTTTCATATATTTGACCACCAGGCAATGACACAGGAGACACGCCTACTTTAGCCATGACGTCACCACCTAAACCAGGTATACGCATTTTTAAGCCTTTTAGGTCTTCAGCTGTACTAATTTCCTTTTTAAACCAGCCACCCATCTGGACGCCTGTATTACCAGCAGGAAGACATTTAAGTCCGAAAGAACCAGCCAACTCATCCCAAAGTTGTTGTCCGCCCATATGATAAATCCAAGCAGCATTCTCTGTATAAGTTAAACCATATGGAACAGATGTAAAAAATGCCCACCCTGGATGCTTTCCTTTCCAGTAGTAATCTGCAGCATGATATGCTTGAGAGTTACCAGAAGCAACTTCATCAAACGAATCAAATGCCCCAACTTTTTCACCTGCAGCAAAATAGTTAGTTACTATCTCACCACCTGAAACTTCTTGTATTCTTTTAGACAGCCTTTGAGCTCCTGTTCCCAAACCTGGGAAGTCTCTGCCCCAAGTTGAAACAATGTTTAATTCAACTTTTTTTGAAGCCAAAGCTGGAGTTGATAGTGTAGAAGCAGCTACTACGCCAGCACCTGCAGCTACCCCTGCTTTTGTTATAAAATCTCTACGTTTCATTTTAAAACCCCTTTTTTAAAGTTAGGGTAAAATTTATGCATAATTCAGAATAATTTAATAGTAAAAAATTAAAACTATTTAATTTATGCTTAAAAATATTACAATTTTGAAATTAAAAAACTGGTGGCCTTGGAAATCCATTAGGAACCATTTTACCTGCTCCTCCTCGTTTACCTTCCCAAGTTAGCAAATCTTTTTCTGTTCTTTGTCTACCACCATTCATTTTCCAACTAATTCCATCAACTTTATTAAATGATAGTATATCAGATAAGGTACCATCTTTATATCTCTGTAAAATAACACCTTTTCCTTTATTAAGCTCTGGTACCTCATCAATAGAATATAAAATAAGTTTTCTATTATTTCCAACTACAGCAATTGTATCACCATCAATTTTTTTACAAACTTTAGCCTTATTATCACCCTTAACGTTAATAATATGCTTGCCAGATTTGGTTTGAGCTATGATGTTATCAGCATTTATCTTAAAACCATGACCTTTATCGGCTGCAACAATCAGATAGCCCTTAAAAAGTGGAAAGCAAGAAATAATCTTTACATCTGCCTTAATATCAAACGTTAAAGAAATAGGTTCTCCAAACCCCCTTCCGGATGGTAATTTATTAGCAGCTACTGAAAAAGATCTACCATTATCAGCAAAAAATATAATTTTATCAGTTGTTAATGCGTGGACCCTAAATTTCTCTTTATCGCCTTCTCTATATTTAATCTCTATATCATCACTTAAATGAGTTTTTTGAGATCTTATCCAACCTTGCTCAGACAAAATAATAGTTATTGGCTCTTTAGTAATAAACTGGTCTTCATCAAAATCATCAACTACTGGCAAATCTTCAATTAGAGTCCTTCTTTCACCAATTTCTACAAACTCTTTTTTTAAATTTTTAATATCAGTGTAAATCTGTTTCCATTGATTATCTTCACTATTAAGTATTTTGTTAATTTCATCTAATTCATTTTGCAAATCACTTAATTCTTTTTTAAGTTCTATTTCTTCAAGTTTTCTTAAGGACCTTAGTCTCATATCTAAAATTGCATTTGCTTGAATTTCATTAATGGAAAAGTAAGAAATCAGTACTTCTTTTGGTTTATCTTCTTCTCTAATTATTTCAATTACCTTATCGAGGTTTAAATAAACTGTTATATAACCATTTAAAATATTTATTCTCTTCTCAATTTGAGCAAGTCTAAATTTACTTTTTCTTTGGAGTATAATTTGTCTATGATTAAGCCAGCTTTTTAATGCATCTTTTAATGATTTTACACCGGGTACATTTTTATCATCTATCACATTTAAATTTAAAGAAACCCTTATTTCTAAGTCAGTTTTCTTAAAAAGTGTTTCCATTACCATTTCAGGTAATAAATTCCTACTTTTAGGCTCTATAACCAACCTTATATTTTCGTCACTTTCATCTCTAACGTCAGATAGCATAGGCAATGACTTGTTTTCCATCAATTCTGCAATTTTTTCTAAAAGTCTACTTTTCTGGATTTGGTAAGGGATCTCATTAACAATAATTTGCCACTGACCTCCTTTAATTTTTTCGACGAACCATTTTGCTCTTAATCGAAATCCTCCTTTACCTTTTTTATATGAATCATGGATAGATTCTGATGGCTCAACCAAAACGCCACCAGTAGGAAAATCAGGTCCTTTAACGTAGTTTGATATTGTTTGATCTGTAGCATTTGGAAATTTTATTAAATGTAAAAGTGCATCAATAAGTTCGTTTATATTATGTGGCGGAATAGAAGTTGCCATTCCTACCGCTATCCCCTGAGAACCATTTGCTAATAAATTAGGAAAAGCTGACGGCAAAACGACTGGCTCTTGACCTTCATCATCATATGTAACCCTAAAGTCGACTGTATCTTTATCAATTTCAGAAAGCAAAAGTTCAGCTACATTAGTCATTCTTGCTTCTGTATACCTCATAGCAGCCGCGTTATCACCGTCAATGTTACCAAAATTACCTTGACCGTCTACTAGAGGATATCTTAGAGCAAATTCTTGTGCCATCCTTACCATTGAGTCGTATATAGCGGCGTCACCATGAGGATGAAACTTACCCATAACATCACCAACAACTCTAGCAGATTTTTTAAAACTTAAATTATGGTTAAGCTTTAATTGCATCATTGCATATAAAACTCTTCTATGAACTGGCTTTAAACCATCTCTCACATCAGGTAAGGATCTTGATGTTATTGTTGATAATGCGTATGAAAGATATCTTTCAGAAATAGCCTTTGAAAAGCTAGTTAAATCAATATTTTCTTTTTCTAATTCTTTATTATCCATAACTTACTTTCAATTAGTTATAACTTTTCAATCATTTCAATTAATCTGTTTCTAGTATCTGGCAATTTAACAATCTTATTATTACTCATAGTTGTAAATAATTTGTTTTTAAAAAAATAAGAAGTAATTTTTAAACCTGATAAAACATCACTGTAGTAATTATAATTTTCATTTTTAGTTCCACCTAAAAAATATGGAAGACAAAGTAGTTTTGAAGCATACTCACCAGCCCCTTCAGAAGTTACAGCCTTTCCTGTTTTAGGGCTAACATAAGATAGATTATTCTTTATACCTGTCACGGCACATTTCGTTAAATCTAATGAAAAACCAACAGAAGATAACACACCTATTTCCCACTTCACATAACCTTCCATCCAAGCATGATTTTTATTTTCATCAAATAATGAAATTAAATCAACAAATGCTTTAGTTGCTCTAAAAATTTTAAAATAATTCTCTCTTTCAGGTAACAAAGTGTCAATCATTGAACAAGCAGAGGACAAAGCTTGTAATTTGAGCCTATCATCAAATATTTTACCAGAAACAGACGTTATAAGCTCTAGTTTGTAATTACCAAGTTGATCATTTAATCTAGATTTCCAAGTGACATCTACAACATTGCCCGGTTGAATATCAGATGTGTTTTTTTTACTTTTATAATTATTAAACCAGCCTAAATGTCTACCTTGATTTTCAGTGAGAATATTTAAAATCAAACCCTTTTCACCATATTTTTTTGCTGATAATATAATTCCTTTATCTTTCCATTCAGGCATTATAATCCAAACCAATATTTTTATAATTAGAAGGATCTTCCATCCAATTTTTTTTAAATTTTACAAATAAAAACAAATGGATTTTAGTATCAAATAATTTTTCGAGGTCTTTTCTAGCAAGAATACCAATCCTCTTTATGTTTTGACCAGATTTTCCCAAAATTATGGGTTTGTGGCTATTCTTATTTATATAAATGGTTTGTTGGATATTTATGCTTTCATCATCATTAACTAACCATTTTTCTGTTTCAACCATTAAGTTGTATGGTAATTCCTTATTTAAACTTTGGAATAACTTTTCTCTAGTGATTTCTGAAGCAAGAATAGATTTAGGTAAATCAGACACTGACTCGTTATCATACATAAAAGGATGTGAAGGCATAGAGTATGCAAGATATTCTATTAATTCCTTACAGCCATTTCCATTTTTGGCAGAAATTAAAAAAATTTTTTCAAAGTCATAATAACTTTTAAATTCAGATATTTTCTTTAATAGCTCTTCTTTAATTAATAAATCTATTTTATTCAGAACTAGTATTATGTTTACTTTAACTTTTTGAATTTTTTTAAGAATATCTATTGCGCTATCATCTAATGACTTGGTTGCATCATGTATAAAAATTACTTTATCCGAATGACTTAACTCAGACCATGCAGCAGATACCATTGCTTTATCAAGCCTTCTTTTAGCCAAAAAAATACCTGGTGTGTCGATTAAGATAACTTGAGATTGGGACTGATCCTCAAACGTAAAATTACAAATTCCTCTTACACAAAACCTAGTCGTTTGTACTTTATGCGAAACAATAGATATTTTGCTACCAACCAAAGTATTTATTAGAGTAGATTTACCTGAGTTAGGTATCCCTAATATATTAACAAAGCCTGATTTAGTTTTTGGTTTTTTAGTCAATATGGTTAATCACAACTATTTACATTAATTTCTTACTTAATATAGAAAGAAGCTTTGAAGCAGCTTTTTCTTCTGCATTTTTTAAATTAGTACCAGTTCCGTTCACTTCTTGAAAATTTTTAACACCAACAGAAACTGTAAATAATGGTTTATGTTCTAACCCAGATTTATCTAATAGTTTATATTCAGGCAAACACTTGAACTCTTTAAGACATAACTCTTGAAGTGATGATTTAGCATGCTTTTCTTGATTAGAAGATGTTGGAATTTTGTTAATAATTTCATTAACTATAAAGCTCTTGGAATTTTCAATCCCAGAATCTAAGTAAATTGCCGCTATCATAGCTTCTACAACATCACTCAATACTGAGTTATTACTAATTAAGTTATCACCCTTCTGTGTCATAATATGCTTAGATAAATTTATGTGTTTAGCATATTTGGCCAAAAATTCTTGATTAGCATTTTTTTGAAAATAATCATTTAGAGCACCCTCATTAGCATGAGGAAAAGTTTTATAAAAATAATCAGCCAGAACAAGTCCTAGAACTCTGTCACCAAGAAATTCTAACCTTTCATAATTATGCTTTTCTGGATTATTTTTTTTACATATAAAACTAGAATGGGTTAATGCTTCTTTTAAAAGTTTCTTATTATTAAATTTGTAGTTAATTTTTTTTTCTATTTCAGAAATCAACACTATTCAATTGCCTTACCAATTCTGGAAAACCTAATCGCCTTATGCCATTTCCAGAATTCAAAAATGGAAGCAGATCCATTATGAGAAAAAAATATAATTTCCGCTTTCCCAATTAAGTTTTTTTTGGGTACAAATCCTACATCAGGGCTTCTACTATCCCTACTATTATCTCTATTATCTCCCATAAAGAAAAAATGACCTTTGGGAACTTTGAATTCTATTGTGTCATCAAAAATGTCTTGGTCACTAGATTCAATTATATCATGGTAATTTAAACCATCAAAAGTTTCATTATACTGAGTAAAAGTTTTCTCATCGCCTAAACTATTCCTCATTACGCCAATTTTTGACTTAATTCTCTCTACCTTCTTATTATTTATATAGAGAATTCCATTCCTAACTTGAACAGTATCATTTGGCAGGGCTACTAACCTTTTTATATAATCAATAGTTTCGTCACCAGGTTTTCTGAAAACAATTACATCGCCCCTTTTTGGAGATTTTTCTAAAACCCTATCTTTAATTGGTACAATACCAAAGGGAAAACTATATTTTGAATAACCGTAAGAGTATTTAGAAACAAATAGATAATCACCAATTAGTAAAGACGGTATCATAGACCCTGAGGGAATATTAAAAGGTTCAAAAAAAATTGATCTAAAAAATATGGCAATAGAACCTGCGATTAAGAGTGTTTTGAAAAGTTCTTTTATAGAATTATTACCTTTACTCTTTGTCATACTCATAAAATAATCTCCAAATAAAAAAACTTTTTTTAAATCTTATGCAACACCTTTTTGATAGGAGCAAGGGAAATTACAACAAACGCAAGAGCATATGGAGGCTCATCTGACAACGAAATATCAAATTTTAAATTAGTACCAAGAGATTTCTCTTTAAGGGAAATGTAGTCTTTAGTTCTACCTGAAAAAAATAGATAGGGTTGTCCTTGTTGATTATTTAAAATCTCTATTTCTCTAAAGTTAAGCCCATCACCCCTTCTTGAACACAAAGCTTTCCATGTTGCTTCTTTGCCCGCAAACCTTTTAGCCAGGAAGTTTTTAATTGATTTTTTTTTATTTAACAGAGCAATTTCATTAGAACCAAATACGCGTTTAATAAACTTATCATTATGTTTATTAAGTATTTTGTTTATGCGATTACTGTCAATGATGTCCGTCCCAACGCCTAAAATCATCTTGCAGCTTCATTTATAATTTTTTTCATTTTTTGGATAGAATTTTGCAAACCATTAAAAATAGAATCTGCAATAATAAAATGACCTATGTTGAGCTCTAATATATTTTTAATTTTTGCAATTGAAACAACATTCTCAAAATTTAATCCGTGACCTGCATGACAATTTAATGATAAATGTTCTGCCAATAAGGCACTTGATTGTATCCTCCTAAGTTCAAATTCTGAATCTATATTTTTTTCAAATGCATTCGCATAAGCCCCGGTATGAAGCTCAATGGTATTCACCCCTAAATCCTTGGTCGCATAAAGTTGTTCTTTTGAAGGGTCAATAAAAAGAGATATTTCTATGTCAGTTTTTAATATAGGATCAATAATTTGTTTCAAATATTTAAAATTTTTTTTTACATCGAGTCCACCTTCAGTAGTAATTTCCTGCCTATTTTCTGGAACAAAACACACTGATTTAGGTTTGTTCTTTAATGCAATTGCTATAGTTTCTTCTTTAGCTGCTATTTCTAGATTTAGAGGCAATTTAATATTATCTAACAAATTTTCTAGATCTTTTTCATTTATATGCCTTCTATCTTCTCTAAGATGAACTGTAATAGAATCTGCGCCACTTTGTTCAGCAACCTTAGCTGATTCAACTACATTAGGGTAGTAACCACCTCTAGCATTTCTAAGAGTGGCAACATGATCAATATTAACACCTAATTTTATATATCTGCCCAACAATTAACCTCTAATTTTTTTTTTTGTTTTTTAGTTTTGCCTTCTTAAAAGAAGACACAAAACTATAAGTTATAAAATAAGTTATAACCCAAATAGGAATAGCCAAAACTGCTCCACCAACCAACATTGGAATAAAAATATCATATGTCTGATTAATTATAATTTCAAAATTAATATTTGGTCTTAAGTTATCTTCTGGTTTGTCAACAATGAATGCCCCAACCTTATAGATTAAACCCCAAATGAATGGGAAACTTATTGGATTTCCAACTATTGTACCAATTAAGGCTGCTATATAATTTGCTCTTAACAAATAAGCAAAAATAACAGCAAGTACAAAATGAAAACCTATAAGTGGTGTGAAAGAAACCATTGAACCACAGGCAAATCCAGCTGAAATAGCATAAGATGAGGCTGGCAAACGAGCTAACTTGAATTTATAATAGGAAAAAAATCTTCTTAATTTATTTGAAAAAAATTTAAAAGACACAGTAATTTTATTTATTTAAAACTCCATTTAGTCTTTGCCCCTATCAACGCTTTCAACAAATTGAGACAATCTCATAGCAGCTATAATTTGGTTAAGATGGTTTATACTTTGTACTTCTAAATCTATGTTAAACTTGTAAAAGTCTAATCCTCTTGATACTACTTGAATATTAGATATATTGCCATTATTCAAGCTAATTATTTTTGTAACATCAGCTAAGCTTCCTGGTTCATTTGCTAACACAGCCACTAAACTACCTCTATGAAATTTATCACTTTCAGTATCCCAAGATACCTCTTGCCACATTTCAGGCGTATCATTAAACTTTTCTAATGCAAAACAGTCTAAGGCATGAATAGTAATTCCTTTTCCAGTAGTAACAATGCCAACAATTCTCTCACCTGGCAAAGGATGACAGCAATGAGCATAGTGAATAGTCATGCCGTCAACTATACCCTTAATTTTTATACTTTCACTTGGGTTTATTTTTTTTAGTTTTGGTAGTGTATTTTTTTTATCTGAAATTGCAGGGTATAAGAAATTTAATATATCTCTTGAATTTATATTACCCTTGCCAATTTCTATCAACAACTCATCTAAGTCAGAAAGACCATACTCGTTGATTACTTTACCAAGACTGGTTGCATGCATTCTTTTGTTTTGCTGCCTATACTCTTTTTGAAGCAAAGCAGTTCCTAATTGTAAAAATTCTTTAGTTTCTCTTATTCTAATAAATCTCCTAATGGCAGACTTTGCTTTACCAGTAATACATGTGTCTATCCATTTAGGGTCAGGGAAACTATTTTGAGAAGTTAAAATCTCAACTTGGTCTCCATTCTTAATCTCAGTTGTAATTAATCTTTTTTTATTATTTATTTTTGCGCCAACCGCAGCATTTCCAACCTCAGAATGAACAGCATAAGAAAAATCAACGGCATTCGCACCTTTTGGTAAAATTATTAAATTTCCTTTTGGTGTAAAACAAAAAACTTGGTCATTATACATCTCTAATTTTGTATTTTCTAGAAACTCTTCAGGTTCATTACTCTCTTCTAATATTTGTATAAGCTCTCTAACCCACTTATACTTTATACCCTCTGACCACTTTGTACCATCTTTATACATCCAATGAGCAGCTATACCATTTAGAGCAACTTCATTCATGATTGTAGTTCGAATTTGGACTTCTATCTTTGTCTTTTGTGGACCAACCAAACTTGAATGAAGAGATTGATAACCATTTCTTTTAGGTGCAGATATGTAGTCTTTAAACCTTCCCATCACTGCTGTATACTCTTGATGAAGTATTCCAAGACTTTTGTAACATGAGGGAACATCATCAACTATAACTCGAAAAGCCATTATATCGGATAATTGATCCATACTTAAATTAGTACGCTGCATTTTTTTCCAAATAGAGTAACTACTCTTAACTCTTCCAGTAACTTTACAGTTGATATTATTTTTATTTAGTAAAGTTTCAATTTCCTTAGAAATAGAGGGAATATTAAGTTCATCTTTTGAATATATTAACTTCAAACGGCGCATTATTGAATCTTGAGTTTCAGGCTTTACTACTGCAAAACATCTATCTTCCAGTTCTCTTTGGATGGCGTTAATTCCAAGACGCTCAGCTAGAGGAGCAAAAATTTCTAGAGTTTCAAGACAAATTCTTGATCTTTTTTCATTACTCTTAATTCCATCAATTGTTCTGATATTATGTAATCTATCAGCAAGCTTTACTAATAAAACCCTAATATCGTCCGAAGAAGCTAAGAGTAGTTTTCTAAAATTTTCAGCTTGAGCAAATCCAAACTTTAATTCTAACTTTGATAATTTAGTTACGCCGTCAACTAATTTTGAAATTTCTCTTCCAAACTCTTTACTGATAATTTCTAGAGTTATCTCAGTATCTTCTACGACATCATGAAGTAGTGCTGTAATTATTGTTGCACTATCTAATTTCATTTCTATAAGAAAATCTGCAACAGCTAATGGATGCGTAAAATATTTCTCCCCACTCGATCTAAATTGATCTGAATGAGCCTTTTCAGATAACTTATATGCTTTTTCTATTGTATTTTCACAAGCAGAATTATCATATAAAGAAATTTTATTATAAAGTTCATTAGGTGTAAGCAACATCAATTTATATTACTAAATTCTTAGCAATATATCTATACAATTTACCTTATGGATTTTAGAAAAAACTAGTCTTCTTTATTAATTAATTCTTCAGAAACGTCTTCAAAAGAATCTTCATTACTAGAACTATTAATTTGAAAGAGATTACTGTCTGTAACTTCAGAAGTTTTTGATTCATTTAGATATGCAGCAAACTCTTCCTCTAAAGACAACTCATCTTCTGAATTTTTTTCTTCATTAATAAGATTTTTTTGCATAGAACGAATAAATCTCTCATGCAAACTTTCTGCATCAATAGCTTCGCAAGCTATTTCTCGGAGGGAAACAACTGGGTTTTTATCATTGTCACGATCAATTTCAATAGGAATACCATTTGAAATCTCTCTTGAACGCTGTGCCGCAGCTATTACTAAATCAAATCTATTAGGAATTTTTTCAATGCAATCTTCAACAGTAACACGAGCCATAATAACCTCCAAAGTTTGAGAATTTATACCAATAAAATTTAAAAAATCAATGTATTATTTTATCAAACACTTGAATGTTTTGACTACTTAAATTTTTTAGAATTTCAGATACTTTTATTTTGTAAATTGGATGATACCAATTTGGGTTTATTTCTAATAAAGGTTCCATAACAAATCTTCTTAAATGCGCTCTTGGATGAGGAAGAATAATATTATTGTTATTTAAGATTAATCCGAAACAATCAATTAAATCTAAGTCTATTATTCTAGGTTCATTAACTTTTTTTCTAACTCTTCCAAACTTTTTCTCAATTGAGTGTAAGATATTTAAAATTTCTAATTCATTTAAAGAAGATTTGGCAGTTATAACTTTATTAAAATATTTAGGCTGTGAACTTATGGGTATGGGATCAGATATATACCAATTCGATTGTCTGTTAACAAAAATTTTAAAGCTTTTTAAAAGATCTATAGCTTTATCACAAATTTTAGTTGGATGCTCTCCATCTGGATTGCTTATATTTCCTCCAACGGCAATTATTAAATTATCATTTTTCATAAACACATAAATTATAACTTCGATAAAAATTCAATTGATTTAGTTATTACTCTTAAGTAACCGGTGTTTTTCTCTATCCCAATCTCGCTTTTTAATAACCTGTCTTTTATCAACCTTTTTCTTTCCTTCAGCAATACCCAAAGATAATTTAGCAATACCTTTATTATTAAAATACAAGCTTAATGGTACAACAGTACAACCATCTTTTTTAATTTGACCAAAAATTTTATCACGTTCTTTCTTGTGGACTAATAGACGTCTAATCCTTTTTGGTTCATGATTTTGACCGCGTGCTGCCGAACTATATTCAGGAATATTAGAATTAACTAAAACTATGTGACCGAGCTCTTCTGTAGCATAAGATTCTGCAATACTTGCTCTTCCAAGCCTAAGGCTCTTGACTTCACTTCCTAATAAAATAATACCAGCTTCAATAGTTTCTATAATTGAGTAGTCGAATTTAGCTCTTCGATTTTCTGCTATTCTTCCAATAGAAATACCTTTAGCAGATTTTTTTTTCATCTATTGACTATCTATATCCTATATCAAATCAGCTTTTTTTAGAGCAATTTTGACATTTTCTTTACTAGAATCTTCAATATCAACTATAGGAAGTCTAGCTTCAGATGAACAAATACCCATTAAAGAAGCTGCGTATTTCAATGGCCCAGGGCTTGTCTCACAAAACAAAGCATCATGCAAAGGCATTAATTTTTTATTAATCTCTTGAGCAGTTTCTATATCACCTTGTTTCCACGCATTATGCATTCTGGAAAGTAAATTAGGAGCTATATTAGCTGTTACCGAAATACAACCATGACCACCTGCAGCTAAATAGGCTAGAGCTGTTCCGTCTTCTCCGGAAAGCTGGATAAAATCTTCTCCAATAATATTTTGAAGCCTTGTGGGTCTTGCCAAGTCTGCTGTTGCATCCTTCACACCAACTATAAGCTCATTTTCAGCTAATTTTGCCATGGTTTCATCTGCCATTTTAATAACCGACCTGCCTGGAATATCATAAATAATTATAGGCTTCTTTGAGTTTTTAATTAACTCATTATAGTGTGCGATTAAACCTGATTGAGTTGGTTTATTATAGTAAGGAGTAACAACCAACAATCCATCAGCACCGGCATCACAAGCATGCTTTACAAAATCAACAGCTTCTGCAGTAGAGTTGGATCCAGCTCCAGCAATTACGGGCACCCTTCCATTTGATTGTTCAATACATACCTCAACCAGTTTTTTATGTTCATCATGAGACAAAGTAGGTGATTCCCCAGTTGTTCCAACAGGAACTAAACCATGGGTACCGTTCTCAATTTGAAAATCGATAAGTTTTCTATACCCATCATAATCAACTTTTTTATCTTTAAAAGGAGTTAAAAGAGCTGTGTAAGAACTATGAAATATCATAAAAAACCTCGCCAAAATTAAAAAAATTATTGTATCATAATCAAGTCAACGAAAATTAACAAGCCATACTACTAAAATGTTTTGAGGAAAACAATGTCAAACCGTAAAATTTCATATAGTGAAATAATTAATGCTTCCAAAAGATTAAAAGGTAAAATTGTAAGAACCCCTCTTCTACATTCACCTTATATAAACGAAAAATTTAAAACTAATATTTTTTTAAAAGCAGAAAATTTGCAGACAATTGGCGCCTTCAAATACAGAGGTGCCTTAAATACAATATTACAATTGCCTAACAGTACAAAAAAGGTTGTAGCTTGGTCTAGTGGAAATCATGCTCAAGCTGTTGCAGCCGCAGCTAAATTAACTGGAAGAGAGGCAACAATTGTAATGCCAATAGATTCCCCAAAAGCCAAATTAGATGGAACAGCTTTTTGGGGTGCCTCAATCGTGAAATATGATAGACAAAATGAAGACAGAGAAAAAATTGGTAGAGATTTAGCCACCAAATTAAATGCTGCTATCATACCCCCCTTTGATCATGTTGATGTCATTAATGGCCAAGGCACAAGTGGAATAGAGTGCATTGAACAATTAGAAGAAAAAAATATTTCTCCAGATATTGTACTTTGTTGTTGTGGAGGTGGCGGTTTGATCGCTGGTATAGGTACAGCAATTAAAGGTAAATTCAAAAATACTAAAATTTATTCAGTAGAACCTGATAATTTTGATGATACTAAAAACTCTCTTAAAGAAAATAAAATTATTGAGAATTCAATGAAACATAAATCTATTTGTGATGCTCTTTTAGCTGAAAAACCAGGAAAAATAACTTTTGAAGTTAATCAAAAAAATTTAACAGCTGGACTCTCAGTTTCAGATAAAGAAGCGCTTATGGCTATGCATACGGCTTTTAAATATTTTAAAATTATTCTAGAACCCGGTGGTGCTGTTGCACTAGCTGCAGCTATTACTGATAAAATCAGTATAAAAAATAAAAACGTACTTGTTATTGCCTCTGGTGGTAATGTAGATAAGGACATTTTTGAAAAGTGTTTTAAAGAGAAAACAGTTTAAAATTATTTATATATAAAGTTTATTATTTTGTTTTTTATTGGCCTTCTTCTCTCTACAGGTTCTTTCTGCTTGTTTCCTATATATATAAACCCGGCTATTTTATCAGTTTCAGGATCTCCTCCAAACTCTCTTAAAACCTCTTCATTATATGAGTACCACTCAGTAAGCCACTGAGCAGCATAACCTAAGGACTGGGCTGCAATCAACAAATTAGAGCAAACGGCTCCACTTGAAAGTTCCATTTCCCAAGTTGGAATTTTAGGGTGAGAAACGTATTTATAGACGACAACAATTACTACAGATGCCCTCTCCAACCTATTTTCTTCATATTCTAGATCCTCATTACTAGCTTCTGGGTTTAATAACTTATATTGCTTTGCAAAAATTTGAGAACCAATTCTCTTCCTTGCATCCCCTTGTATTACATTCAGCTTCCAAGGGTTTAATGCGCCATGGTCTGGAACCCTTAATCCACATTCTAAAATTTCATTTAAATGGTCTGAAGGGACATAACCAGCATTCATATTTTTTGCTGTGACCGATCTTCTTTTTTTTAAGAAATTTGTTATTTCATTCATGATATTAATAAATAAAAGCTTTACATGTTAATTATTTTTATTACAAACCGTATTATTATTCGCATTTTTTTTAAAGACACACAATGTATAATGACCCATCAATAGTCCTAATAATTTTTTTAGCAGTACTTGCTGGCGGCCTTGTAAAGGGAACTCTTGGATTTGGTATGCCTATGGTTGCCTTACCTATAATTGCGTTTATAACACCACCAACTACAGCGATGATCCTACTTTGTGCTCCAATTTTTCTAACTAACTTTTTACAAATTAAATTTAAACAAGGTATTAGTAGCTATAGGTTTTTACCAATGTTTTTAAGTCTAGTCGTAGGTCTAATTATTGGTGCCAGATTAATATTAGAAATAGATATAAAAACAATCACTCAAATAATAGCCGTATCCATTATTTTTGCTGCATTAGTTAATTGTTTTGGTTTCAAAATTAACAACATAAAACAAGGCTATGAAAAGATTATAACAACAATTATTGGTTTTGGTTCTGGGATCTTAGGCGGACTCTCTACATTCTATGGTCCACCTATGTTGGCCTATCTAGTAGCAGTGGATTTACCAAAAGAAAAATTTGTGAGAACTGTATCCGCAATGTACTTTATTGGATCATTTCCCCTTTATGGGTCTTTGATTTATTATGGGTTTGCTACTAAGGCTGATTTAATATTTAGTTTGATATTAATAATACCTGCATATATAGCGCAACAAATAGGAACAAGAATAAGAGACAGAATTAATCACAAACAATTTAGAACATTAGTTTTATTAACTTTAATAATTCTAGGCGTATCATTATTCCTAAAAACAATTTAAGACTATTTATGAATAAAAGAAACGAGTTTTAAGCTTATTGAAACAAAAGGCCCTATAAAAATAGCAAAAATAATTGTACCAACCCCTAAAGTGCCACCTAAAGTCCAGCCAATTAATACAACAATTAATTCAATAGAAAATCTCACAAGACTAATGGGTTTACTAAATTTCTTTGAAATGCCTGTCATCAAGCCATCCCTAGTTCCTGGTCCTAGATTGGAAATCAAATAAATACCACTTCCAAAACCTACTAAGAACGTTCCTAGGAATGATAAAAATAGAGGATGAAAAATACTATTTAAAAAATATAAATATGGTATGGCACCACCCATAGTCATGGCAATAATTAAAATATTCATAATTGTTCCAATTCCTGGTCTTAATTTGAGAGGGATCCATAATAACAAAACTAAAACACTTATTATAAAAGTAGAAAAACCTATTCCAATATCTATTTTTCTTGCAAAACCCTCTGCTAAAACGGTCCAAGGTGTTACACCATTATCAGAAACAACTAAGATGCTCTCACCTAAACCAAATATAAAAAGTCCAATGCAAAGAGGTAATAAAGTTTTTAGTTTTGGTCTAAAAAATTCTTCTTCCTGTGCACTCCAAGATGTTTGAGGAACAGAAGTAATAAGAAAAACTTTAGATAAAAGTTTCAAAAAAAATGTAATTAAATTCATCTAAATTTAATATTTGATCTATTTAATTCTGAAATTTTTGTACACCCCATTAGCTTCATATCTCTTTCAAGTTCAGATTTATATAAACTCAATGCCCTTTCAACACCAGCCTGACCAGCTGATGCAAGAGCATAAAGATACATACGACCACCAGAGCAAGCTTTAGCCCCAACAGACAAGGCTTTTAATATATGAGTTCCTCTCTGAATTCCTCCTTCACAAATAACATCTATCTTATCTCCAACAGCATCAACTATCTCTGCCAGTTGATCAAAAGGTGCCCTAGCCCCATCTAATTGACGTCCTCCATGATTAGATACCATTATCCCTGTACAGCCAATATCTACTGCTTTCTTTGCGTCCTCGACACTCATAATACCCTTGAGAGCAAAGTGACCACCCCACTTAGAACAAAGTTTTTCTGCATCTTTCCAATTCATTGATTGATCAAGCATAGAAGAAAAATATGATCCGATAGATGTTGCAGTATTCGTACCTTCACTTACATGGTCCTGCAATTGTGGAAGTTCAAACTTTGGTTTTGTTAAATAATTTATTGCCCACATTGGCTTTGATGCAAAACTAAAGAGGCTAGAAAGAGTTAATCTAGGTGGAGAGGTAAAACCAGTTCTAAGATCTCTCTCTCGATTTCCGCCTGTTATTGTGTCAACTGTCAGAGCCAAAACATCAAATTTAGCGGCTTTTACTCTTTCAAGCATACTGTCATTTAAACCTCTATCTTTATGAAAATAAAATTGAAACATTTTTGGTGTTGAAACTATAGAGGCTATTTCTTCAACACTGACAGTACCTAATGAAGAAACACCAAACATTGTTCCAAATTTTTGAGCAGCTCTACCCACAGCTCTTTCACCTTCATAATGAAATAGTCTTTGCAAAGCAGTCGGAGCACAATAAAAAGGTAGATCTAATTTTTTACCAAAAATAGTCGTAGATAAATCAACATTTTCAACACCTCTAAGTACATTTGGAATTAAATCTGCATCATTATAAGCAGCTGTATTTCTGTTGTATGTGACCTCGTCGTCAGCAGCACCGTCTATATAGTGAAAAATAGGTGAAGGTAGACGTTTCTTAGCCAATTTTCTAAAATCTTGAAAATTATAACAGTCATTTAAATTCATTTTATATCCTTTACATAGAATAAGGTAATAAGTAGTTTTAGAAAGTATTATTTAAAATTGGAAACATATAAGTTTTTATTTTTTTGTCTATTCAATTTTTTTCAAGGAAAAACATATGAGCCGAATTAAAAGAGTTGAAATTCACGAATTTAAGCATACAGCCCAAAATCTTGGTCTTCTAACAAATGCAAACACTATAGGAGCAGTAGGTTATGCTAAAGGCCAATCCATGGAGTTAGATAAATATGCCGTTGTGATAGAGACTAAAGATGGCTGTAAAGGTGAATATGTTACTCATTGGGGAGGTAATCAAGTAGCTTGTGCACAAACAAAAATGTTAGCTCCCAAACTGCTAGAATATAACGCCGATGAAAGAGAAAGAATTTATGATGACTTTAAAAGAGAGTTAAGACAATTTGATCACATGGGTCATGGACCTTTGGATATTGCATTATGGGATTGGGCGGGGAAATTCTTAAATTGTTCTATTAGCGTTTTGCTAGGAGGCTACAGAAAACATCTACCTGCTTATGCGAGTACTTACCATGGCGATAGAAATGGTGGACTTGATAGTAAAGAGGCCTTTAGTGATTTTGCACACCAATGTTTTGAAATGGGATATAGAGCATTTAAGGTACATGGCTGGCATGAAGGCAACGCCAAAGAAGAAGCAGAAAATGTTTTACACGTAGCCAAAGAAGTAGGTCATAAAATGACATTAATGCTTGACCCCGCCTGCCAACTAAAAACATTTGCTGACGCTTTGTATGTTGGAAGAGCATGCGATGAAGCAGGTTATTTTTGGCTCGAGGACCCATATAGGGATAGTGGCGTTTCAGCCTTTTCTCATAAACGACTGAGGGAAATGCTAAAAACTCCAATTTTACAAACAGAGCATGTAAGAGGTATTGAAACTAAATGTGATTTTTTAATTGCCGGTGGCACTGATTTTTTAAGATCTGATCCTGAGTATGACATGGGAATTACAGGAGCGATGAAAATTTCTCATCTAGCTGAAGCCTTTGGAATTGATGTAGAAGTCCATGCTTGTGGCCCCGCGCACAGACATGTAATGGCTGCAACAAGAAATTCTAATTTTTATGAAGTAGCATTGGTTGGGCCAGACTGCCCAAACACAATGGCACCTGTGTATACTTGTGGATATTCCGACATGATTGACTGTATTGATACTAATGGTTGTGTACCAGTTCCCAATGACATCGGTTTAGGTGTAAAATATGATTGGGATTTCATAAAATCCAACACTACAAAATTGACTGTGTTTGAGTAAATTAATAATGAGTACTAATGATTTATTATTAATTCTAGGTAATCAACTTTTTCCAATAGAACATATAAAAAAAACAAAAGTTAAAAAAGTTTTTATGGCTGAGGATTTTGGTTTAACGACCTATCACAAACATCATAAATTAAAGATTTTAATGTTTTTATGGGCTATGAGACAGTATCGAGATGAGTTAGTCGAGAATGGCTATACCGTTTATTATTACTCTATAGAGGATAAAAATTTTAAAATTTCATATGAAGATAAATTATTAGCTGCAATAAAAAAATATAAAATCGAAAAAATAAATTATTTTGAAATCGAGGATCATTTCTTCGAAGATAATTTTAATAAGTTTATAATTAAAAATAAAATTAAAACTAAACTTATTCAGAACCCAATGTTTCTGCTTTCAAGAGCTAAGTTTGTAGAATTTGCTCACACTCAAAAAAATTTAATTAGAATGGCTAGCTTTTATCAAAAAATGAGAATTAAAATGTCAATTTTAATTGATGAAAATACTAAACCTATTGGTGGTAAATGGTCGTACGACGAAGAAAACAGAAAAAAAATTCCTCAAAACATTAATATACCAGAAAAACCATCCTTAACAAACAACAATGATATCAATGATTTAAAAAATAAAATTAATTTAATTTTTAAGGATCACCCAGGGTCAGCGGATTATCTTTGGATGCCTACAAACAGGCAAGAAGCTCTAAAGTGGATGGATAAATTTTTTAAGACGAAATTTCATAATTTTGGAATATATGAGGATGCAATAATAGATAATAATAACTTCCTTTTCCATAGTGCCCTAAGCCCAATTGTAAATATGGGACTTTTGACACCAGACGAAATTATTCAAAAAGCTGTTAACTTTTCAAAACAGGAATCTGTCCCACTTAATTCATTAGAAGGGTTCATACGACAAATTATTGGTTGGAGAGAGTTTATAAGAGGCATTTATCACTACAAAGGGCGTGAGGAAAAAAAATCTAATTTTTGGCAACACAATAGAAGATTAACCAGTGACTGGTATGAAGGAACAACTGGGATCATACCTCTTGATGATGTTATCAAAGATTGTTTAAAATATGGATATACCCATCATATTCCAAGATTAATGATAGTTTGTAATATCATGAACCTCTGCAGGATACATCCAGATGAAATTTATAAATGGTTCATGGAAATGTTCGTGGATTCTTCTGACTGGGTTATGGTTCCGAATGTATACGGAATGGGCACCTTTGCTGATGGTGGTATTTTTGCTACCAAACCTTATTCTTGTGGCTCAAATTATATATTAAAAATGAGCAATTATAAAAGAGGTGATTGGTGTGAAATTGTTGATGGTTTATATTGGAAGTTTATGAGTGATAACTTATCATTTTTTAAGAGCAACCATAGACTATCTATATTGGTAAGATCGTTAGATAAAATGAATAAAGTCAAGAAAGATATAATTTTTCAAAAAGCAACTAAATTTATTGAAAGTAAAACAAGTTAATCATTTCTTAAAGCATAATCTTACCAATTAACTGTTAATGATTACCCCTAACTGGATAATTGTTCTCTTGAGCAAATATTAATTTAGCTGGCAAATCACTCACATCCGGTCTTGCCCATGGCATGTTAGAAGTGTTAGCAAGATATAAAGTTCCATCATTTTTAATTATAAATAAACCAGGCTCACAAAATATATCACTCTCGGCTTCTTTAATCGATTTTGAAATATAAAGGCCCCACTCTCTGGCATTTTCCTCTTTTAAACCATAAGCAATGCTTAAGTTATCAATTGACCATGAAGATTTTGCTTTCAGGGCTTTATCTTTGTTATCCATAGATATTGCAATGACTTCAGTATTGGACTTTTTGTAATCTAATAATTGATTATCAACTTGTTTTAAAAAAACTGAACAAACTGGACAATGCAATCCTCTATAAAAAATAATCATAGAATTTTTTTTATTTAAATGATCATCTGTTGACCAAGTAAGCCCTTCAATTGTATCTAATTGTAAAAATGGTACTTTTTTACCTGGAATAATATTACTTTTCATTAAATTGTCTCCATAAAAATATGACTAAAAAGTTATCTAAAATATTTAGTTTTTCAAATTATATAAAATTGTTTTAGGAATAAGTTTTTCTAATTTGAAAATGGTTTTTAGCTGGCCCCCAAAACATAAAATAGATTAAAAGAGCCTCAGTAACATTTTTTAACCATTCGATTGGATATAAAAATCCATAATTTATAACATCTCCACCAAACATGATTGTAAAAAAATTAAATATTGTAAAAATAAGAAAAAAATATTTCCCTATAGGAATAAAAAAATAAATTAAAATTATGCTCGTTAAAGAAAAAAAAGACATAAATATAGTTAAGTATAATTCTAGTTTGTTGTCTAAATAGATTGATAAAAGTCCCTGATTAATAAAACGACTTAAACCATAATATTTTTCAAAATTAAAAATAGTTGGAATTAATTGTGATAAAATAGAAAGAAATACCATAATCAAAATGATCCTTCTGAAAATTGCTTTATTAGAAAAATCACTATTAAGATTCATATTTTATCCTAATTTTTTGAGAAAAATATATCAAACTAATTTCTAACTAATTTAAAAACTCTATTTAAATACATAGTTAAAAAAAGTCCTCTTAAAATCAAAAAGAAAAGAAAGCAAGAGTACAATTTTTGGAGATCTAATGAATTTTGGAAAAAAATTTCTAATATAAAACAAAATATTATAGATGATAGTATCATACAGTTTCTCATTTCTTTTGCTAAAGTAGCTCCTATAAAAATACCATCTAGTTGAAATGCCAACATTGATACAAATGGCGTAATAACTACAAGACCCCAGATATTATCAATCATTTCCCTCAATATTTTTAAATCTGTAAATATAGCTAAAACATAATAGTTTAAAACATATAAAATTATGCCTACAAAAATTGAAAAGCAGAATGCTAATTCAGTCGTTGTTCTGATAGATTTATAAATATTTTCCTTATTTCTAGAACCAATTGAAGCTCCTACTGTAGATTCTGCTGAGTGAGCAAAGGCATCTAATGTGTATGAAGATAAACCAAAAATAACCAACAAAATTTCCATTGAAGCTAATTCATCGACTCCTATTAAACCAGCTTTTTTAATAAGGTACGCTTGCACAAAAACAAGAAGCATTGTTCTTATGAATAAATTTTTACTAATTGAGAATAAATCATTAAAAGATTTAAGACTAAGTATTTTTGATAATTTAATTATGTTAAAGTTATATTGTTTAAAAGAATTTAAAAAAATTATTATTGATAATAACAGGCCAGAATATTGAGCTAATACACTACCCATAGCCACCCCATAAATTCCATAATCAAGAAAGACAGCCAGATATATTGATGCAAATGTGTTTACTAAATTAATAGTAATTAATTGAACCATCACAGATTTTGTCTTTTGCATTCCAAAAAACCAACCTAGAAATACAATATTCAAAAGCCCAGCTGGCAAGCCAATCATTCTTACGAAAAGGTATTCTTTAAAAAATTTTTCTAATGCAGCATCAGGAGTTAAAAAGTACATTGAAATGTCAAAAATAAAATTTTTGGAATAGTACAATGTTGTACCTATAATAAGTGCTAACAACAGAGGCCTTAGTAAACTAAAAAAAATTTCCTCAAAATTGTTTGCACCAAAATACTGTGAAACAATCCCAGTTGTTCCCATTCTTAGAAAATTGAGACCAGCATACATAAAATTAAAAACGATACCACCTATAGCTATAGCTGCTAAATATATGCTATTCGGCATATGTCCCATGATTACAGTGTCTGTTAAACCAACAAGAGGTATAGTAAAATTGGCAATAATTAATGGCCAAGATAAAGACCATATATTTTTTCTATTAATTACCATTACTTAACAAGTAAATAACTTATGGCTAGATGAATAAACAAGTTTTTAAAATTTATTAAATTTAAGATAAGCCTTTTCAGGATCCATGCCATCCAAGATAGCATTTCTCATCTCGCTTTCTGTTGTCATCACTTTTTCAGTCTCAGTTAAAACCTCTTCGATAACCTCTTGAGGAATAATAACGGCACCATCCATGTCTGCAATAATATAATCTCCTGATCGAATAGTTACACTACCTATTGTTATTGGATCACCTAATGAATCATACTTCCATCTTTCAACTATATCTGCCGGTGTTGAAAGTCTGCAAAAGACTGGAAAGTTAGCTGTAATTATCTCTTCTACATCTCGGCAATGACCATCCATTAAATAACCTTTAGTTCCCTTTACCATTAGAGCTCTAGCAGATAGTTCACCCATTAATGCAATAGAATGAGTATTTGGCTGACAAATTAGAACTTTGTTAGTTGGAACTTTTGATAGTACACGAGACCATAATAAAAGAGATTCGTGTCTGGTTAGTGTTTTATCTATATGACCAGAAACGGTGTAGATTTCTCCAAATAATTTTTGCCCTCTTTTAAGAGCTTGAATTTCAGGAGGTAAAACACAATTACCATAACCTTTTTCTCTTAAGACATCGTGAATAGCACTAGCGTAACATTTCGAAAGACGTTGAGAAATATCAGACATTAAGTGCTCCTTTATATATAAATTTTATAATTACAGAACATTAAAAAAATATATTCATGAATTAAATTTTAAAATTCTCTTTACTTATTTTATAGACAACATTACCAGAAGGATTGTCAATAAACAAACGTGCACCAATTTTTTCTACTGCTTTTCGTGATCTAAAATTTTTAACTCCAATATCAAAATAAATATTATCTACAAAATCAAAAGCATAACCCAACATCATTTGCTTAACATGGAAATTTACTAGAGTTCCCCAATAATCTGTTGAAATGAAAGTAAAGCCGACCCTAATTGCATTATCATTTGTATCATATGAATAATACCTAGTTGAACCAATAAAATTATCTGTGCGCTTATCATAAATAATTAAAAGTCCAAAATCATTTAACAAACCATTTTTAAAAAAAATAGAAAATTTTTCTCTTTTCCATCTATCATTTTCAGGATGCTGTTTCCAAATATTTGGATCCTTTGCAATAGAATATAACTTTTCAAAATCTGAATTATGGGCTTGAAACAAATGTAAATAATCATTCTCAAATTCACTTTTAAAATTCATGAAATTTTTAACTTTCTTTGACTTTAAAGTTTAATCCTTCTTCAGTTGCAATTTCACCATTACAACAATCGTCAACAACCCTTTTGCATGACAAACACTGGTAATGAGACTGTATATAGATAAACCCTTTATTACTAAAACAATAAGGACATGGTAAGTTATTATCCATGGAATTATTTCAAATTAGTTAAAAAATGGGTAGGCATTGTAAGGTTCATATAGGGTAATAAAACAAACACACCGACTATTATAATTAGTGAATACTTAAATTTTTTTTTATTTATTTCAATAACCTTGTTTCCAAATCTAAATGATATTTTTTGATTTTTTTCAATCATAAAAGATACTCCATTTTAAATGATCATAGATACTAACTAAACAATTTTAATTATTACATTAAACACTGTTATTTTGTAGTTAAAATGATTAAAAAGATAAGATGAATAAAAATTTCATTTTTTTAATTTTTTTAATCTTCAGTTTAGCTAAAAATGCAATTGCATCAGAAATAGAGATCAAATTAATTTGCAAAAATGAAACCAATACAGAAGAGTTTATCTTAAGATCAGATAGCAAACAAACTTTAAAGAGTGTATTCAAAAAATATAAAGGGAAGTTTATACCTATCGGAGAAGTAGTTGGGTTTAAAAACAAATCATTTATATTATTTGAGGATAAGTATAAATATTTAGGTGTCGATTTTGCATGGCATTTGGATAATAATACGATGGAATTAAAACCAGTTGTGTTGAGCGAGAGCACAATTAGGTTAAATAAAACTCCTAAAAAATTATTTTGTAAAAAAAATTAAAATATTCAATTGGTTTAAGTGTATTTAAGATGAGATTTAATGAACTAAAATTTGTAAATGGTATATGTCAATTAGATTATAATTATTACGTATTAAGTTTTACTCAAATAAGTAATCAAGATTTATTTGAATGTACTATATTTAATAGAGCAAAACTACCCGTTGATCTTCCTGGGATAAAAACTGAAAAAATTAAAAATAATAAATGGGTTAAAATTAGTCTTTCTAAAAAGGATGTAGAAAAAATAATTAAAACATTCTGGGCTATTACAGGGATACAAAAGCCTTCACATTTAGACCACAGTCAATTCTATAAAAATATATTCTAAATTATTTAAATACAAAAAAAATCACTTCAACAAAATTATAAAAAATAACCAATAATGAGGCCAATTAACAATCCTTCTATAAAACTAATCCAGATAATTTGATAATTAGAGAAACCAGTCAACTCCTGCACTCTTTCAATCAAATTTATATGCCATTCTTTAAATTTTTTAACCATATCGACACCCTAAAAACTTATGTGACAAATTTAAAAATAAATAACATACATTTAAATAAATATATCTATATAAATTGGTGAGAAAATTATTATGAAAACTTTATTATTTATAAAAAAAATTAATCAAATTAGTTTTTATTTAATTTTTATAATCATTTTTCTATTTTGTAATTATGTAAATGCTAATGAAAAGAAAATGCAAAAAATTTCGAATTTTTCAATAGATATTACTGAAGTATCAATAGAAGAATTTTCACTCTTTTCAAGGGATACAAATTATAAAACAGAAGCGGAAACAAGAGGATGGGGCTATGTGTATGAATATGGATGGGTTAAAAAAGAAGGCTGGAATTGGAAATATCCATTTGGCTTAAGGGGCGACAAAAACGAACCAGCAGTGCATATAAATTATGACGAAGCAGTGATGTTTTGTAAATGGAATAAAAAAAGAATTCCTACAGAAGAAGAATGGAATTTAGCTGCTTATAAAGAAACACGTACTTTACCCTTAGATAATTTTATAAGAGATAAAATATATAATTATCCAGTTGGATCATTACCATATGGTTCTAATTGCTTAAATGACTGTAAATTCGAAAATAAGTTAGATTTTTCAAAATTGTTATCTCGTGGATATGGGCACACCAAAATTAAAACCACAAAAAGAGGTATTAATGGTTTGTATGAGATGGGTGCTAATGTTTGGGAATGGGCTTCTATTACCGACAAAGATTATAAAGCAACGAAAGGTGGTTCATGGTGGTATGGAAAAGATCAAATGCATAAGAACCATAGAGCTACTAAACCAAGGAAAATGTCTGCAGTATATATAGGCTTTCGTTGTGTCAAAGACTTAGAATAATAGATGTTAACAATAAGAAATATAGAAAATAATTATTAATAATTCCAAATTTTTTTTATTTCATTTATTTTTAAAAAACGACTATTTTCATATTGATAAAGAACTATTTCTTTTGCCTTTGTTTCGTTTTCTGCTTCAACGATTAAAGTTTTATACTTAACCTCCTTTCTTCCATTATTATGAATAAACTCAAGTTGAAACTTTATTTCAAAATCTGATTTCCAATTGTTCATCATTCAATTCTTATCACTTATTTTTTTAAATTGTCTAATTTTTTTAAAAAAGAGATTATTACTTCTAATTTAAAAATCTTTTACTAAAATTACTCTTGTAAATTTAATTATAGCCATTAAAAGAATTAACTTACTGATAATTGAAAATACACTTTATCTATGGAAAACCTTAAAAACATTTTAGAAAATCGTTTTTTTATTTCATTTATAACTGCAGTTATAATTATTAACGCCTTGACACTTGGCCTAGAAACAAGTCCAAAAATCACTAAAGAATATGGATTTGTTTTGTCACTTGTGGACAAAGTAGCTTTAACAATTTTTACAATTGAATTAATCGGTAAATTAATTGTTTATAGGTTAAGCTTTTTTAGAAATGGCTGGAATAATTTTGATTTTATAATTGTTGCAGTTTCACTAATACCTGCATCAGGTCCTTTTTCTGTTTTACGAGCCTTTAGAATTTTTAGAACATTAAGGCTATTATCCATAGTCCCATCAATGAGAAGGATAATACAAGCTATTTTTATTTCAATTCCTGGTATATTGTCAGTAGGCACAATTATTGTATTAATTTTTTATATTTCATCAGTATTAACTACCAATTTTTTTGGAAATAGCTTTTATGAGTGGTTTGGTACAATTGGTAATTCTATGTACACACTTTTTCAGATAATGACTTTGGAAAGCTGGTCTATGGGAATTGTTCGACCTGTAATGAAAGAGTTTCCCCTTGCGTGGTTATTTTTTGTTCCTTTTATATTAGTAACTACTTTTGCAATTTTAAACTTATTTATAGGTATTATTGTTGATGCAATGCAACAAATTGGATATGAACACAAAGACAAAGGTGAAGATGACAAAGATATGCATAAAAGAATGAAATCTATGGAAAAAGAATTAAAAGAAATAAAAAATTTACTCAATAAAAACAAATAACTAAAAGTGACTTTTAAATATAATAAAATTGATGCTATGTGTTCTTGGTGCAAGAGAATTGCTAACCCTCATCCATCTTTTGCTAATGAAACTATCCCAACAAAAACAATCAGAACAGCCAAAGGCAGAAAATTAGAATTATGTTTCAGTTGTTACGAAGTTGAGCAGGATAAAGCTAAATTAAAAAATATTGAATTTGAGATAAGTTTGGATCAAAAATTTGAAAACATGAAAATCCTGGGGCTTAATGGAACAAAAAATTTAAATTAATTTTACTGGTCTATTAACAAAATAAATTATGATTTAGAAAAGATTTCGAGACACAGTAGCATTATATCGAATGTTTTTTTAATAATTTTTCTAAATCAGGTCTAAGAGAAAGAATACTAATGAACGGATGTATTTTTTCTAAGGACACTAAATGTTTAAGCGCAGCATCATATTTTTTTAAAATAATATTTATTTGAACTAACCCCGCTATCGCACCAAAATGTCGTGGTTCTTTTTCAAGAGTCAGCTTAATATATCTGATGGATTTTTCATAATCACCCATTAAAAACTTAATAGTAGCTATTTTATTAAGAGGCTCAGCCCAATTATGATCTAATTTATTAAGATTTGTGAAACAATTGATAGCTTTATCTAATTTATTATTTTTAAAGAATACTAAGCATTCATCCATAATTTTGTTACTATTGTCGTTGAGGCCGTCTTTATACCAATAACGCCAAATCTCTCCTTCATATTTTAATGCTACATTTTGATTTGAAGCGTTTTTTAGCTTAAGAAAAAGTTTATCTAATTCAGAGCCAAAGCTGAAATTTGTCGTTGAAATAAAAAGGGAAATTATGAGAGTAAAAGTTTTAATAAAAATTTTAATCTTATCATTAATCATTAATTTTATTTAATAACAAAGGCTAATTGTAAAATGTATCGTATAATACTATCCCTCGATTAGGGAAAACTTTCCAAACAATATCTGTTCTTTTTTTAAACTCAATTTCGGCCTCACGAAAAATCTTTTGACATGCTAAGAATGCTTTCTCGTCTTTATATTCCCATAAATGACCTAAACGAAATGCACCCTCTTTATTCCAGATTTGAGTTACCGTTTGTCTAATTGCACCAGCATTTTTAAATTTTTCAAATTTTTCATTCATTAGTTTTACCCACTCTACCTCTCCAACTTTCATGTCACTTTTAGTTTGAAAATCGGAAGTTATATAACTTATCAACTTAGTCTCTGACATTTAAAACCCTCATTATTAAAACGTACACCTTAATTATTTAAATTCTATTTCAACAAATGAGAAAGGAAAATCATTGAAATTTATTACGTTGTGATTAACTCCTTTTTCTCTAAAATAACTTATACCTTTTTTAAGTTCAGATATTGTTTCAGTTCCATTTTTATCTATGATTTTTAATTTTCCATCTATAATTGGTACCACAACATAATCGTAATGGTGAATATGTTGACCTGTATCCTCACCTGGTAAGAATGACCATTTCGTGACTCTAGTTACGTTGTTATCAATCATTATTTCTGACTTAGACATATTAATGCTCCAATTATATTAAATTAAAACCAAAAGTTTTTACTAATACAATCTAATCTTAATGGTAGATTAAAATTGTTATTTTTTACTTTTGTAAGCACAAAAGGTTTTAGTATCTTTGTTACCATATCCAAGTGCCAAGCAAAATTTAAGTTCTCATCGACTGTATTATCTTCAAATAAAATAAATGAAGAAACTTTTTGACCTACAACATTTCCTACTTTTACAAATTTTCCTTTAACTCTTTTATAAGCAGTCGCATATATGTAATCTTCATCTTGCTTAAAAAAGAATTCCACATTGTTTTGAGTGTTAATATTATGGCATGAAATTCCTGAATAAGGTGTAAAAGCAATTGCTTGGAAAGTAATGAATTTTGAAAATAAAATTAACAAAATTGTAAATCTCAATTTTTTTCCTTTATTTCAACTCGATAAATACGACCACATTCTTTATTATAAATAATTAACTAATTAATTTAGTGGTGAGTATTTTTTTCTTTAATTATTTGCTCCAAGACAATTTTTAGTGATTCAAATAAATCAATAGCTATTATTTTTTCCTTTTCAGATAATAATAAAAATTGTTTATCCAACTGCTTTTTGTCAGTACCTTTTGACTGTAATTTTATCCAAACTGGATGTGACTGTATTTCTTCAAGACTTTTAAATTTCATCTTAAACCACTTTAAATAATAAAATTATATTTCAACCCAATTTGGAATTACACTAATTTTTCTAAAAAAACGTACTAAATCTTTAACAGGCATTTCTAATGTTCTGTCGTTTACAAGAGGATGTGCGTAGATATAATTATAGGATAATAAACTTTTATCTAAGTAAATAGGAATATTATTTTTTACTCCATTAATCATAGCAAAAGGAGTAACTGCACCAGGCAAAACACCTAAATTTTTAAACAGGCTTTCTTTAGAACCAAATGATAATCTACCCACATTAACATTAGTTTGAAAGGACTTCAGATTTATTAAGGCATCTTGATGAGCAACTAATAATAAATAATTTTTTTTATGATCTCTTAAAAATAAATTTTTTATATGAACTCCACCTTTTTCTTCTGAAAGAAATAAATCTTGAACTGATTTAGACTCTTCAACAGTCATAAGTGGAATATGTTCAAAATACTTATACTTTATTTTCCAATTATTTAGTTTTTGAATCAACTGATCAGAAGAAACCGGTAACAAATGTTGAAATTTAGAGGATGAATTGATTTCTTCAATTGATTTCATATTATCTTAATTCTCATTTGGAGATATTTTTTATACGCGGCAAAACAAACATTAAAAAAAGAGAATAAAAAAATATAATCAGCATGAACACATCTAAAAATAGCATGGGTTTGCTTATAAATTCCATAATTCTAAAAATGGTATATAAAATAGTAGATATTATAAGAACAACAGCTTTTCCAAAATCACTTTTCATATTTTCTTTATAATAATTTAATAATTAATCAATCAACTGAACGTTCTGCCCAACCTGCAAAAATTCTTTCTAAAAAAACAACTACGTAATAGAGGCCAATCCCAAGCAATGCTAAAGCAATAAGTACTGCAAACATAAGTGGGTAGTCTGAATTAGTTTTTCCACTATCAAAAAGAGCTCCAAGACCTCTTCCATGCGGTGATACAATTTCCATTAAGTTTGTGCCAATAAAGGCAAGCGTAACAGCGACCTTAAGTGCTCCAAAAAATTCTGGAAGAGTCTTTGGTAATGCAATTTTCCAAAAAATTGTTGATTTAGATGCACCCAATGATCTTAAGATATCTCTATACTCTGGCTCTAAAGTAGATAAACCAATAGAAACAGAAACGGCTATAGGAAAAAAGGAAATCATAAATGCAATTAACACTGTATTTAAATCATGTTGCCCAACAAACATTAAAGCAATAATTGGAACAACGGTAGCTTTTGGAATAGCATTAAAACCAACTAATAAAGGATAAATTGCTTCTCTTAAAATTTTAGAAAAACCCATTACCATTCCTAAAAAAACACCCAAAAGAACAGCTAGCAACAAACCTACAACGGTTCTCCATAAGGTGTCCCAACCATAATAAAAAAATAGAGATTTAAATTTCCAAAAAGCTGGCCATATATCAGAGGGTGATGCCATTTTATAATTAGGCCAACCATTAATCCAAACTAAGAATTCCCAAAAAAGAAGAAATATTATTATGGCATAAAGTGGTATTAAGATGTGCCTCATGATTTATTTCCTTGGTTATCTTGGGCAATTTCTATTTGATGACGAAGATTTTTTAACATTTCTATAGATTTTGGTTCAAATAGGCTTTCAAGTTTTGGGTTGTCTGATTGTTCTGTTTTGATTTCGTATTGATTTGTTGCTGGTCGTCCTGACAAAACTATTACTTCATCTGTTAAAAAAATTGATTCTCTCAAATCATGAGTAATAAGTACTCCAGTAAAGGGTTCTTCTTTTCTTAATTTGTGCATTACTTGCCATAAATCTTCACGTGTAAAAGCATCTAAGGCACCAAATGGTTCATCTAAAATAAGAACTTCTGGTTTGTGAACTAAGGCTCTACAAAGAGAGGCTCTTTGTCTCATACCACCAGACAATTCAGAAGGCTTTTTATTTTCAAATCCATCTAAACCTACTAAAGACAATAAACTTCGAGCACGTTTTTCTTTTTCTAATTGAGATAGTTTATTTGGAACTATCTCTAATGGTAGAATGACATTTTCTAATATATTTCTCCATTCAAGTAAAACAGGGTTTTGAAATGCCATCCCAACAATTGGTTTTGGCTGGACAATTTTTTCATTGTTCAACCATACTTCACCCTTGTCTGGCTTTAACAAACCAGAAATTAATTTTGTAAGTGTTGATTTACCACAACCAGAAGGTCCGACAACTGCTGTAAAACCATTATAAGGTATTTTAATGTTAAGATTGTTTAAGACGGGTAAAACGCCTGTTTCGGTCTTATAAGAGTGTGAAACAGACTTAATTATGATGCCATCTTTATTTTTTCTTGAATTCATTAATTTGTCCAAAAATAGAGTAGCTTTGCTACTCTATTTTATAGATCATTTAATATTACTTCAACTTAAACCCACCACTTGGTAGATAAGAATTAGTAAAATATAATTTAGAATTAGGTTTTGATTTATATTTATAAGTTTCACCTAATTGAATAATAGCTTCTTCAAAACGAGATGAATCAATATTTCCCATACCATTCTTAATCACATAATCAGTCATTACATTGCTTGAAACAGCTAATTTAAACCTTCGCTCTTCTAATTTGCTATCTGCAGCAGGATTACGTTTAACTAATGAAGCAATAGCATCGCTTGGGTTTTGGATTGCATCCTTCCAACCTTTACCAACGGCAGAAAGAAAAGACTTGACTGTGGAAGCATTAGCTTTTGCAAAGTCAGTATTAACAATAATTGCATTACCATACAATTTAAGACCATAATCAGCCATGAGTATAGTAGTTATGTCATTCTCAGGAACACCTAATCTTACTAAGTTAAGATATGATGAAAAAGAAAAACCCGTAACAGAATCTACTTTACCTTCAGCCAGCATAGGCTCTCTTGTTGGAAAACCAACTGGCTCTACCTTAATTTTGTTTATGTCTAAACCATTTGCCTTTGCAAATGAAGGAAATTGGGCCCATGCTCCATCTGGTGGGGGAGCACCTAAAACAGAACCTATTAGATCAGCTGGTTTATTAATACCAAGAGATTTTCTTCCCACAACAGCAAAAGGTGGCTTATCATAGACCATCATAATTGCTGTTACTGGTGCACCAGGATTTTGATCTAGAAATTTGATAAGTGAATTTATATCAGCAAATCCTAAAGGGAAAGCTCCAGTCGCTACTTTAGGTATAGCATCTAAAGAACCTTTGCCTGGAGAAATCTCAACGTCTAAACCAGCTGATTTAAAATACCCTTTATCTATAGCATTAAAAAATGGAGCTGATGGGCCCTCAAATTTCCAATCAAGAGTAAAAGGTATTTTAACATCTGCAATAACTTTTGAAGAAAAAGTTAAAAAAAACAAAATAGATAATAATATTTTTAACAAATTAAGCTCCTATCTTAGATTATAGATCTTACAATAATTATTTAAGATAAATATTTAATCAATAATTTATAGCAATCCCTTCTAAAAGTTGTATTGATTAAAAATTGATCATTTTGATTAAAAATTTATATTAATCTAACGCTTAATTGTCTAAGGGTTCAATAATTTGAGCAATTGGTTTAGTTTCTAAAAATGTTTGTCTATTTTGGTGAATTTCCCAATATGAAACTAAATTTGGATATTTATCTCTCCATTTGAATTTTGGAAATCTTAAATCCAGGTATTCTAAACATGTGAAAACACTTATGTCTGCAATGCTAAAAAAATTTCCAACAAAATATTTTTTTTCTTGGAGATTATTTGCGAGATATTTAACTCCTTCACATATTTTTTTCTCTTGTCTTTTGACCCAAGTTTTACTTCTTAAAGTTTCTTTTCTAGAATTTTCTAAGAATATCAAAACAATTGAATCACATATTCCATCAGCAACAGTTTCAAGTAATTTAGCATAAGTATTTTCTTCTAAGTTAGTTGGGTAAAAAAGAGGATTAGGCTTAAAATTATCTAGATATTCTGCAATCACTAAGAATATCAAAACAATTGAATCACATATACCATCAGCAACCGTTTCAAGTAATTTTGCATAAGTATTTTCTTCTAAGTTAGTTGGGTAAAAAAGAGGATTAGGTTTAAAATTATCGAGATATTGTGCAATCACCTTACTATCAAAGAGCGGATCTTGACCTTCACGAACAAGTATTGGTATTTTTCCAAGAGGGTTTAAACCAAGTGTTAAAGTGTCAGCATTCCAGGGAACATCAATAATTTCTTCAAATTTTATTTTTTTTTCACGCATTATTACCCTTATTTTGCGTGCAAATGGACTTGGAGTAGCAATTACCAGCTTCATGCTAATAATCTAATCAAAATAGCTATTAAATGAAAAGAATAATTAATGATACCACTTAATTATTCAACTTTTATAATATAATAAAATTTGGGTAACTCTTTTATAGCTCTCTTGATTTTATAGTTTACAACATCAAGGGAGTACACTGTAAAATATACTCC
Organism: Candidatus Marisalimonas marina; assembly: GCA_038131365.1. GTDB lineage: Bacteria > Pseudomonadota > Alphaproteobacteria > Puniceispirillales > Marisalimonadaceae > Marisalimonas > Marisalimonas marina. The sequence goes on from JAYPPH010000003.1 coordinate 374,409, forward strand.
CTCATTATTTACCAAATTTACTTTACAATTTAAAATTGCAAGACATTGATTTTCTATTGTTTAACAACTTATGAACGCGTGCACTCTCACGGGCTTTCACAAACTGTTTCCATTGAAATTGTCTGAATGTCATGGTCACCCTCCTTTATTAAAGTTAGGTGCGTTCCTTCGGCATCATTACCTACTTCCGTCTCTTGCGAGATGAACGATGATAATGCGTTCCTTCAGCAAATTTAATTGCTTACTTCCGTCCTTAAGGGATGAACGATGATTATATAATAATACTAAAATTACTAGAATTCAAGTTATCTGATATCTATTCTTTATTATTTACGTGAATAGGAAATGACGATAAATAAAGATATTTATACTATTTGCAGTGCACATTATAAAATAGTTTATCGTAAAATTAAGATATAATTAATTTCAACATAAAAATTAATTGCAATTTAAACAGAATTTGTTCAAATTTTATAAGATAAATTTAAAAATAATTTTAAAGGAGCTTATTATGGCAACTTATGAATGTGATAAATGTGGAATGTCTGTAAATGCAACATGTGGAAAATGTGACGAAGGTCTAATAAATGATACTTTAAATTTAGACAATGGTTCAAGTGTTCAAATTTCCAAATGCCCTAATGGACACGGAAAAATTAAATCTCCATTATGTTGTGGCCAAGATATGAGTTGTACAGTTTAATTAATTAATATTTGGAAACTGTATTCATTACAAAAAAAGGAAATATTTCTAATATTTTAAGTTTTTAAGCAGCAGGATTAGACATTTTTATTTCTGAAGAAGTTGCTTCAGCTTCATAATTGTAAACAAAAACTCCAGCAAATTGATTTTCTTTAAAAACAAACGTTTGCTTTAATTCTTTAACAAACTCATCAGATTCTGTTTCATATTTTTTCAGTCTATCTATTGAATCGAATTTAATAAATATTGATAAGTCACCATCTTTTCCAATCATTACATTTAAAGATTGAAATTTAAATTTACTTATTTTTTTTCCCAAACTATCGGCACAAAAAGAAGCAGCAACTTTAGCCTCAGAAACTGTCCCAAATTTATATTGATAAACTTTGGCAAACATTATAATTCTCCTAATTTATCAAGTGCGTTGTCTATAAGTGTATTCGCTTCAGTTCCTTCAATCTTTAGTTGATTATGGACTTTGGTAAAAATATTCATCTTTTCTTGTAAATTATAACCATTAGATGAAAGAACAACATCATCATTTTTAAGTTCACACAAACCAATTTTTATAAGATTGACTGCATTATCTTTGGGTATACTAAGGCCACTACAAACATCTATAAAGTTTTTATAATCATTAATTTGAAATTCAGAATGACTCTCAAGAAAAATATCAATCGATTTAGAGATTTTTTGAGATGTTAATTCTTTTTGTTCTGTTTGAGTGTCTATTTGTAGCGCTAATCTGGATACTAGTTTTTCAATTAAGTAAATTTTATCATCTGAAATTTCTTTTGCTTCAGTAAAGTTAAGCAGGCAAAATGTGCCTAATGCATATCCATCTTTATTCATGACTGGAAAACCACAATAACTATGACACATTCCAGATTTGACAACTGGATGATATTTAAAAATATCATGTTGGTTTAAATCAAATACAATCAGTGGATTTTTTTCAAGTAACACGTAGGAACAAATACTGTCAGATTTATTCCCTTTTTCGTGAGGATCCTTCCCAAGACCAATAGACGAAATAGAACATTGATATTCAGAATCATATAAAGTAAAACTTCCACCCTCATAACCAGAAATATCCTTTGCAATTTCTAAATAAATATCAAATAAATAGACTTGATCAGTACCAATTATTCCAGTTTTTTCAGTAGCTTGAGCTCTCCTCTTTTCATTAATTGGAGTAGGTGCCGGTATCCATTCCATATAATATCTCCTATTTCAATTAATTATCTTACTCAAAAATCGTAATATAGTAAGTAAAAAAACCATGTAATAACTTTTGAAAAGTTTAGCATTATGAAATTGATTAATTTTTAGTGTCATAAATTTATTTTGTATAATTATTATACAATTTTAGTGATTTTAGAATTTATTGATAAAAAAACATAGCTTCATGTAAGCAAGTTATCGTAACACTCCATAAATAAGGGGGAGATAAATATGGAGTTAAAGTATGTATTTAGCCATTATGTTAGTTTGTTCACCTCTGAATCTTATCCACTATGATAAGGAATGTTTTGGAGTTGAAGATACCACAGGGTATTATTTAAGTGAGACTAAATGTCACATAAGAACAAATGAAATGGAAAACCAAATCCTAGCATCTCTTAGTTATCCAGCTATGGTTCAAAAGAATTGTATTAAAGTTAAATTAAAAGCAGCATAAAATTAAACACTAATACATAATTATTAACGATTATATTTAATAGAATTGAATATCTTGCTTGCTATATGAGTTTGTAACAAGTGTATAACAAAAAACAAAACTTAACTATAACCCTACCCTAAAATTTTGTAGGATTCATTTATAATAAATAACCCTGATTTATATTTAGAAAATTTCATCAGGTTAATGGTAATTTTTTATTAACAATAACTCATAAAACTAACACTTAATTAAGTTAATATTTTATAGGTAATGCAATTATTAGATAAAAAAATTTAATATAATCCTGTAGTAGTCCAGATTAGAGGTATTCCAATAAAAACTGAAAGTGTAATTTCTGACCACAATGAGTCAGAAAAAGTGTATATTTTTTTAGACATATTTAAACCTAATTTTTAACATGTTAACTTATCTTCTAATATTTAAAAATAAGCAAGTTAATTAATTGAACTTAACTAATAATTTAAAACTTATAGCTATTAGTAATTAAAAAATCTTTGGTATTGGAAAAAGTTTATATGGGCATGACTTAATGCATAGATTGAGTGCACTGCAGATGGATGTTTAATCAAAAAAACTTATACCAAATTTCTAAAATAAAAATGTATATGCCATAACAATATAAACTAAAAACACAAAGCTTAAGTAATTTGTTTAAAACATCATCTGAAGTATACACCCAATGATGAAAGTCTTTTACCACTTCCAAATTCTGATTTTTTCTTTTATTCAATAATAAAGACCAATAAGGAATATTAAGCATGATGTAAAAACAAACTGTAATAGTAATTAGACCTAAACCTAAAATAATCCCAGTACTCATTTTTTCAATTCATCCCTTCGTTAATGTTATAATTTTTTTATTTGTCTACCCAATATTATAGTCGGTAAGAACAATAAAAATAATCCTGAAAATATCAATTCTAGTCTGGTCATAAACCCTACATTTGTTAAATATTCATATTTTAAGCATTTTCAATAGTTAGAAAATATGAAATTTTGATTTTAGAGTTGTACAGAGTCAATTCAATCTTCTGGCTAAAATTATGTATAAAAATCGATTTACCTATGATCTATTACTTTAAAATTGCCAAAGACAGCCTCACTGTGACAGGTGCGTGACAGCTATTAATTTTTAGTATTGAAATTTACTGCTAAGTCATTGAAATTTATGGTGGGACTAACTGGGATTGAACCAGTGACCCCTTCGATGTCAACGAAGTGCTCTCCCGCTGAGCTATAGTCCCTTAACATAAATAATCACATATGTTATCTTACAAATAATAATTTTAGCAAAAAAGTAAAGCTTAATAGTAATGAAAAAAATAATTTTAAAATTTAACAACAAAGAATTGATATTAAAATTAAGAAATACTAAAACAGCTGACCTTATTTATGATGCACTTCCCTTTCAATCTAAGGTTAATAAATGGGGAGAAGAAATCTATTTTGACACTCCTCTAAATATAGATCTGGATAAAGATGCTCGATCAGTTATTGAGTATGGTGAAATAGCTTTTTGGTCTGCCGGCTCTGCAATAGCTATAGGATATGGAAAAACACCAGTATCTCAAGGAGATGAAATAAGATTGATATCACCTGCAAATGTTTGGGCAGATTGTGAATTTGAAAAAGAATATATTCACAGTATCAAAGAAGGTGAAACTGTATTAGTAGAAAAATTTTAATTTTCTAAATCAACAAAAATTGTATCCAAAGTTTTTTTAAAATCATAATCTAAGGAAATTGGTCTGTTTGTTTTTCTATCCACATAGACATGAACAAAAAAACCATCTGCTGATGAATATTCTTCTTTTTCCTTAAATAAGCCGACTTCATACCTAACTGAACTATTACCAATTTTTGTAACTCTTATGCCAGCTCTTATATCTTCAGGATACTCAAAAGAAGAGAAATAATTACAACCTGATTGAACAATCAGTCCAATATTTTTACCATTTTTAATATCAATTAACTTATTACTTATTAGCCATTTGTTAACAGCAGTATCAAAAAGAGCATAATAAACAATGTTATTCATGTGACCATAAATATCATTGTCGTTCCACCTTGTACTTAAATTGGAAAAAAAATTATACTCGCTTACATGAGATGGTTTTTTTTTCAAACTATACCCTTCTACTTTGAAATTCTTTTAAGGAACAAATCTCTGAAGTTATATAATCAATCTGATCTTCTCTAACCGAGGCAATATTTATCCTACCGTCTGGCATTAAATAAATACCACTTTTTTTTCTTAGCTGAATTATACCTTCATTAGATATAGGTAAAAGAGAAAACATACCATTTTGATTTTTTAAAAAACTAAAAAAATCAGTTTGACGCTCATTTTGAAATGATTTGCCAATTTTTTGTCTAAGTGAAACAATCCTGTTTCTCATGCTAGACAATTCTAACAACCACTCCTCTTTAAGTGTTTTCACTAGCTAACAAAATATTGATAATTGAGGCAGCATGATCTGGGGGATGAAAATAAAGCTCTCGGGCAATTTCACTCAACATAGTTTCTAAAGCATCACCTGAAACTCTCTCAGCATCAGTGATCACTGCAAACAATCCACAACGGTCTCTGTATACTCCAAATGTTTTGCTAGAAGAAACGGTAAGTATAGCTTCAGGAACTATATTAATTAGATTTTGTATACCTAATACGTCTTCATTTATTCCTATACCTAATCCTTGATAAACAAGATCAACAAAGGGTAAGATACCATTTTTTTTGCATAAATATGCAATTTGTGACCATTGATCTAAACTTAAATCTGCACCCGTCGGATTATGACAGCAGCCATGGAGTAACAAAGCATCACCAGACTTTAAATTGCTTATATCCTTATACATATTTTCGAAGTCTAAATAATTATTGTTCTCGTTATAATAAGAATGCTTTACGACATTTAACCCTGATTTTTGAAACATAAATGTTTGCTGTCCCCAAGTTGGATTTGGAACTGAAATAGTTTTATTTTTAGTCTTATTTTTTATTAATTCTCCAGCTATCCTAAGTCCTGAACCTGCTCCAGGTATTTGAATAGAACCAATTTTATTATTACGGTCTTCTAATATTTTTTTTCCAAGAACTAATTCTAAAATATTTTCGCAATATTCTTTATTTCCTGAAGGAGATTTGTATGATTTAGATATTTCTTTTTGGAGTAGGATTTTTTCAGCTTTTTTTACTGCTTTAAATACTGGCGCTTCACCTTTTTCATCCCTGTAAATTCCAATCCCCAAATCTATTTTACTTGGCCTCAAATCATTTTCTAATTCTTTAAACATTTGTCGTGTTGAATCAATAATGGGATCTGGAATATCAAAATGCATCATTGGCTTTTCTTTTTAAAATAAGAGTTGGCTTACATATATAAATATATATATAAATTTAACCAACTATTAAAACCTCAATTTAAAATTTGTCTTGTAGAAATCTATTATGTTTCGAAAACTTATAAGGAATGATCCTCAAAATCCAGTATTAATAACTATACCTCACTCAGGTGATTTTTATCCTGATATATTTCTAGAGCAAATCAAATTAGATTTAAGTAAAATAAGAAAAATTGAAGACTTCAAATCTGATGAGATTATAAAATTTATAAATGAAGATGCTGCAGACATTTTAATAGCAAAATGTTCTAGAGCCGTATTAGATTTAAATAGATCTCGAAAAGCTCTAGATAACACCATGTTTAAAGAGATAATTTTACATTCAGATCCACATGAAAAAAAAATGCTATCCTACGGATTAGGTGTTTTACCTAAACTAATTCAAAATGAGACCATTTTTAAAAGTAAGTTGACTACTTACTATGGCAATCACATATTAGAAACTTTTTATGATCCTTTTCATTTAAGTATTCAAACTCAAATAGAAGCATTGTTGTCTAAATTTGGAGTTTGTTATCACTTTGATTTGCATTCAATGCCGCAAAGAGCTGTTAAAAATATGAAAAAAATACCCGACATAGTTTTAGGTGATAATTTTCGAAAAAGCTGTTCATTGGAACTTATTAATTACATCAAAGATCAATTTGAAAAACATGACCTTATAGTTTCTATCAACCAACCATACGCAGGAGGGTTTATAACTAGAAATTATGGAAATCCATCTAAAGGTATAGAAACAATACAAATAGAAGTTAATAGAAGCCTTTATATGGATGAAAACAAACTCTTATTAAAGAATATAGAACCCATACAAAAAATATTTTCTGATATATTTAACTTTTTTTCTTATAATTTTAAAATCGCTGCAGAATAGATAATCATAAAAGACGATTTATTCTTAAAAGCTTATCTAACTTTGAATTTATTATAGGGTTCTCATTTAATAATTCTCTTACCATTAATTCTGCATAGTAAGGAGCGTATACAAAACCCCATGCGCCCATTCCTCCTAAAACATACTCGTGTTCAGAATTATTTTGTTTTATTTCATTAAGGTTACAAAAAAAAGGCATTCTGTCTTTTGTACTTGATCTAATACTTACCCTATACTCATTTAAATCTACATTACTATTTAAGGTTCTTTGCTTTAAAAATTCTGGAATAGAATTCAAGTTTTTACTTTGATCATTTTGATTGAAATTAACATTAGTATTACGATTAAATGAAGAACCTATTTGGTGATATCCTTTAAACGATTGTGAGAAAAATTGACCATAACTAAAGTTTAATTTTAATTTTGCAGTTTGGGAGTTGCTTTTTAAAAAAGTTACCTGGCCAGATACAGGTTTAACAGGAATTTTGTCACAAACATCTGTTATATTAAAACCATTTGCCCAAATAATTGTCTTTGCATTCAAAGTGTGGCCATCTTTATCAAATATTATTTTTGAATTATGTTTTTTAGATTTAATTTCAGTTACATTAAAATTTAAGAAAACCTTTACGTCATCTATTAATCTCTTTATGAATTCAATATTATCTACAATCCCAGATGAACGCATGTAAATATAGTTATCAATGTTAAAACAGTTAACTTTATCTGTATAACGTTGAATTAAATCATCCGGCCAACCACTTTCTAATAACTTTTTAAATTTAATTATCTCCCTTTCTCTTGAAGGTAATAATATTAAGCCATCAGATGCAGGGGCAGCTTTAAGAGCTTTTGCGAGATTTCTAGAAAAAGTAAACGCTTCTAAAGACATTAATCCGTAAGGCGAATTATCGGCAGTCATTTTAGGCATTTGAAGGGCTAACCTGTTTCCACTTGCTCCATTTGCAATTTTTGATGATTTTTCTAAAATATAACATTCTACGTTCCTCTTCCTAAGAGCGTAGGCTAATGATGCTCCAGAAATACCTGCGCCAATTATAGCTACTGGACCGATGCTATTTACATAATTTGTATTAACTTTTAACTTAATTTCAGGTTCAGTTTTTATGGCTTTTAACATTTCTCTTTTTTTTCCAAACCCACTTACTTTAGTGACGCTAAAACCAGCCAAAGCTAATCCTCTTCTCACTGACCCACTTGATGTGAAAGAACTCAGCGAACCTCTCAAATTAGTACGATTATAAATATGTTTATAATAGCTGTGATCCCAAGCTTCTGGATTTTTGCTTGGCGCAAATCCATCTAAGAACCATACATCTGCTTTGAAATCAAAATTTGTTAATGACGAAAAATCATCATAAATTAATATTAAGTTAATATTTTCTGATTTGAAATATATTGTCCTATTAGTTTTATAATTATCAGTTAACTTTTGTATCAATTGATTAGAAAAATCATTTAATTCGTTGAATTTTTTATATATTCTTATCATTTCTTTTTTAGACAAAGGAGCTTTTTCAAAACTTATATAAGTCAAAGAAGAATTTGGTTTTCTATTTTTTTTCCATAATCTCCAAGTTAAGATAAAATTTAAACCTGTTCCAAACCCAAGCTCTGTAATACAAAGTTTACTTGAAAACTGAATTCTATTAGCTAAATCATTTGCATTTAAATAGACGTGTTCTTTTTCTTTAATTCCGTCTGTCTTATCAAAATAAATATCATCGTACCTTCTGGAGTAAACTCCTTTCTTTGAAGAAATTAATAAACTTGATTTATGAATACTGTTTTTCATAGGATAAGTATTTGATTAAAAAATTTTATTTATTAAAACATATTTATTAAATTATAATGGAATTATATTTTGAAAAAAAATAAATTTTGGGAAAACAAAAAACTTCATGAAATGAATTCAAGTGAATGGGAAGCGCTATGCGATAAATGTGGTAAGTGCTGTGTTATTAAATTAGAAGATTATGACACTAAAGAAATTCATTACACTAATGTATCATGTAAATTATTATGCGAAAAAACAGCTCTTTGTAAAGATTATGATAATAGAAAAGCTATGGTCCCTGACTGTAAGATTTTAACCCCAAATAATTTAAAAAACTTAAGGTGGATGCCCAATACTTGTGCTTACAAATTACTAAACGACGGTTATCCTTTACCTTCTTGGCACCCTCTTGTTTCTGGTAACAATGAGGAAATTGTTAAAACTGGAAATAGTGTACAAAATAGAGTAATTAATGAGAACGAGGTAAATGTTGATGATTTACCTGATTATATATTTGATTGGTAGAGTTTAGGATACAAAATGTCAAAATCTATGTGGATATTAGCGGCCTTGATTACAGTGCTCGTGATTTCATCTATTTATAGAGAACAGTCTGGCATGAAAATGCCTGAACATTTAAAATGTAAAGAGTCTATGTTTCAACAGATGTTTACAGACACATGCACACCAAGAACAGGTATTAAAAAAATTAATTAAATTAATATTCATAGAGAAAATTTAAATGGAAATTGCTGTAATTGGCTCTGGTATATCTGGATTATCATCTGCTTTACTACTATCAAGCAAACATAAAGTAACACTGTTTGAGAATGATGATAGATTTGGAGGGCATGCAAATACTGTCAATGTAAAAATTGATAAAGATACAATTCCCGTTGATACTGGCTTTATTGTTTATAATAAACTTAATTATCCTAATTTAGTTGGTTTTTTTGATTATCTGAAGGTAGAAACTGTAAGCTCTGATATGTCCTTCGCCGTTTCTTCTAGAAATAGAATGTTAGAATATTCAGGTTCTTTAAGAGGGTTGTTTGCTCAGAAAAAAAATTTATTTAATTTAAAATTTTACAAAATGTTAAAGGATATAATAATTTTCTTCATTTTTGGCTATAAGTACGCTTATGAAACAAAAGATGATGAAAGTTTAAAAGATTATTTAAAACGATGTAAATTTAGTGATGAGTTTATAAATGATCATTTAATCCCAATGTCTTCTGCTATCTGGTCCTGCCCAGAAAATGAAATTTTAAATTTTCCTGCTAAATCACTACTAAGTTTTTTTAAAAACCATCAACTAATAAATTTTATTATAAGACCAAAGTGGCGAACTGTGAAAAATGGTTCAAGAGAATATGTTAAAAAAGTAATCAAGGAATTAGAAAAAAAATCTGGGAATAACCTTTTTTTAAATACGAAAATTGAATCAATATCTATTCAGAAAAATAAAATAAAAATAAATTTTGGGAAAAAATCAAAAACTTTTGATAAAATTATAATGGCAACTCATCCTGACCAGGCTATTAAATTAATCAAAAATCTAGATAAAGAAACACTAAATTTACTAATAAAATTTAAATATCAAAAAAACTTGGTTTACCTTCATTCAGACCAGTCCCTAATGCCCCAGAATAAGAAAACATGGTCTAGTTGGAACTATATGTCCAATGATAAGAAAGAAAGAGATTCTTCAGTCACATACTGGATGAATTTGTTACAAAAACTTAATTCCAAGAGAAATTTTTTTGTAAGCCTAAATCCCTATAAGATTCCAGATAAGAAATTAATATTTAAAAAAATTGTTTATGAACATCCCATTTTTAATAATAAAACTAACGAAGCACAAAAAAGAATGAATTTCATCCAAGGTAAAAATAATATCTATTTTACCGGTGCTTGGCTTGGTTATGGTTTTCATGAAGATGGTATTAAATCTGCTGTGAACGTAGCAAAGTTACTAAAAATCAACATTCCTTGGGAAAATCAATAGATTTAATTTGATGTCTACTATAAGCAACCCTATCAAATTTTTTAGTGGTGTTATATATCACCAGAGAATTGGCAAAATAGAACATTTTTTTAAGAATAAGATTAATGCAATTTTAATTAACTTGAAAACAAAAGAAGATACTAATTCAGAGGTGTTTCCTTATTTCTTTTCTATTGAAAAATTTAATTTTCTATATTGGTCTTCTAAAGATCATGGGCCAAGAATAAATAATCTAAATAGAGATGGTCTCTATGACTTTATCAAAAATCTAGTTATCAATTCATCCAAAAAAAGAAATGAAATTGATTCAATTAAATTATTAACTTTTCCTAAGATTTTAGGTTATGGTTTTAATCCTTTGTCAGTATACTTTTGTTATGATGCAAACCATAAATTAATACATTTTGTATTTGAAGTAAGAAATACTTTTGGAGATATGCATCATTATGTCTTAGATAATGTTGATAAAAAAGGTGCTAATCAAGAAACTAAAAAGAAAATGTTTGTATCACCTTTTTACGAAAAAAAAGGACATTATAATTTATATGCAAACTATACAAAAAATCAAATTCTGACTTCTGTAAAATATTTTATAAGTAATAAGTTAATTTTTTCAGCATCAATGAGTTTAAATGAGCTAGAATTTAATAATAAAAATATTGTGTCTTCTATAATTACATTAAAAAACTTTCCTGGTAAAATTTGGATAAATATTCATTTACAAGCATTTTTTCTATGGTTAAAAAAAGTTGAGTTATTCAAAATTCCAGAAGAGGAAACTATTAAATTTTCTTTTGGAAAAAAAATTTTAAGAAATAAAACAATTGATATTACAAAAAGAAGAAAAGCTAAATGAATTTTTGGGATAAATTATTTATAAATGGAATTAAGAGTTTTCCCTATGGGTCTATTAAAATTGAATTTCCAAACGGAGAAATTGAGAAAATAAAATCCCCCCATAAAGGTCCTGCTGCTGATTTAAAGATTAAAGACAACCAAGTCATAAAAGAAATAATTCAAGGTGGCTCTGTAAGGTTTGCTGAATTATATATGTCTGAAAGATTATTCAGCAAAAATTTAACTAATCTCCTTCACTATTTTGCTCTAAACAATGATCAGGCCGAAGCAACCTTAAAAATCACATTATTAAAATATTTTTTTTATAAATTTTTACATTTAAGAAATAATAACACCCAAACTCAATCTAAAAAGAATATTTCATATCATTACGACCTTGGTAATCAATTTTATAAACTTTGGCTTGATGAGACTATGACTTATTCTTCGGCTATTTTTTCAAAACAGAATAAAAGTTTAGAAGAGGCTCAGATCCAAAAATATTCAAAACTTGCTAATCTAGCTGAAATTAAAAAGGGTGATAAAATTTTAGAAATTGGTTGTGGTTGGGGTGGTTTTTCTGAATTCTTAGCTAGAAATTATGATTGTGATATTACAGCTATAACAATATCTCAAGAACAATTTAACTATGCTAAAAAAAGAATTAAAAAAGCTAAACTAGATAAAAAAATAAACATAAATTATTGCGATTATAGAAATATTCAGGGAAAATTTGATAAAATACTATCTATTGAAATGTTTGAGGCTGTTGGAAAAAATTATTGGGAAACTTTCTTTAAAAAACTAAAAAGTATTTTAAGTCCAAATGGAATTATAGGACTTCAACTTATCACAATTGATGATAAAATTTATGATACGTATAGAAAAAACCCAGACTTTATTCAAAAATATATCTTTCCAGGTGGCATGCTTCCTTCTGAAAAAATCTTGAAATCTTTAATTTCTAAACATTCTCTAAAACTAGAGAACGATTCAAGCTACGCTAATGATTATGCTAAAACATTGAACATATGGAAGAAAAATTTTAATGATAATTGGGATAAAATTGAAAAATTAGGTTTTGATAATAAATTCAGATTAATGTGGAATTATTATTTGTCTTATTGCGAAGGCGGTTTTCTATCTAAGAATATTGACTTAAAGCAAATCAAATTAAGAATTAACTAACACTAAAGAGCCTCAAACTTAATCTATATAAGATACCAATGAAAGGTAATTTTATAAAAAGTCCATTTAATGAATCCCAATAATCTATATGTGAGCAAATTTTACCATTTTTATTTAATATAATCTCACTAACTCCTTCAATTTTTTGATTAGAATTGAAAGCTTTAAAACTCATTTCCCATTTCAAATAAGCATTTTTTTTGCCAATTGAAAAATCTAAAATCGAAAATTTAGGGTTTTTAACATTTTTAAACATATGATGGAAAATTTTCTTGAAATTTTCAGACCCTTTTACGTTATTGAACGGATCTATAAAAACAATATTTTTATCAATAAGATCATCAAATAAGACTATTTTGTCAGGGGTTAATTCAGTAAATAGTTTTATATATTTTTTTATATTTTCTTTATTCATTATTATCAGAACATTATTTAATTTTACTGATTAAGTAAGAAGATATTTTATCTGGTAAAACACTTAAAATTCTCATAAACAATGAAAAACCTAATGGAAAAGTAAATTCAAACTTACTACTTTTCATGTACTTATATATAAGCTTAGCAGCTTTATCAGCTTTTAGTAACCCTGGCATGTAAAAATCATTAATTGAAGTTGCTGCAGTTTCTACAAAGCCTGGACTACAAACTTGAACTTTTATACCCTTAGAATTCAAATCATACCTAATTGACTGAGCAAAAGATCTTAATGCAGCTTTTGTTGGTCCATAAGCTGCAGCTTTTGGCAAGCCAATCCAAGCAGTAATACTAGACATAATAACTATGTGACCTTTCTTAGCAAGCAACATTCTAGGAAGGAAAACTTCATAAGCATTAATAACTCCTAGGTAATTTACATTTATATGATATCTGTAATTTTCAATATTTTTTTCAGAAGCATCAACTGGTCTATAAAAACCTGCATTTAAAAAAAGTAAATCAGGTAGATTTACTTTTTTTGCAATAGATTTTAGTTTATCTAAATCTTGAACATCACATTCATAATATTTAAATAGCCCCTTGGAACCAGATAATGCCTTACCCAATTCAATTAATTTCTTTTTATTTCTACTGATCCCAATAACTTCCCAACCGAGGTTTACTAAAAGTTTAGAAAATGACCGCCCTATACCATCACTTGCACCAGTAATTACAGCTGTTTTATACCTCATAATAAACCTTATGGTTCTTAAATAATTAGCTAAACTTTACAAAGTTGATAATTTACCATTACAGCCCCTCTTAAATTTGACTTAGTCAACTTTAATTTTACTAAAAAAGTATTGGCTCTTATATTTTTTTCAATTGGTAACTTACCTTCTGTAATATCGCTAGATCCTAAATATAAAAATATAACCCTAACTGGTTTTGAAGAATTAAAATATGGTGTTTTGCTAACACCATCTATGTTGCCATCAACTTTGATCTTCAAACCACCTGAAAATAAATTTAGTACATTCTGAGGAGGAACAAAAGTTTGTGTAGAGACTGCTAATTCTCTTGATTGTAATTCGTTACATTTTTTTTTACTAGAAAGCAGTTTAAGTGTATCGATTATTTCTTTTTCAGAAACACCTGAAGCCAGACTATAAGCCAGCAGGTTTTTGGACTCCTTACCAAAGTCAGATCTCTCATCTTTAATATTTTTAGCACTTAATAATAAGTTAGCCTCTTGGAGTTTTAGTTTGGTATCAGCTAACTTTCTTTCAAGTGCGATTTCTTTGTTATAATGGTCTGATATGATTTTTTCATTTTCAGCTATAAGAACTAACTTATCACTATTGCCAAACCACCAACCACATATAAAAGCAACAAATATAAATAAGAGTTTAAAACAAAAACTCAGGAAAGATCTAACTTGTTTTTGCCGGTATTTACTTTGTGCTTGATAAAAATCCAACTTATTTCTCTAAGAAATTTATTTTTTTCTTTTTATATTTAATGTGTAATAAATCAATATCTTTTTAAATAGTAAGGATTTTGAAAATTAATAATCAAATTAAAATAAAGCAACATAGAGCATGGCAAAGAATGTTATCAGGCCGCAAGCTCGACATTTTATCTCCATCTCCTTTAGATATAGAAATAGAAGATATTTGTCTTGGTTTATCTAGAGTTACAAGATGGAATGGTCAAACAACTGGAAAGCATGCCTATTCTGTTGCCCAACATTCTGTTGTTGTTGAAGAAGTCTTTAATTTAGAGTATCCAAATTTGAATAAGAAATGGAAATTAGCAGCTCTTTTCCATGATGCTCCAGAATATGTTATTGGTGACTTAATTACACCATTCAAATACGCACTCAATAATAGTTATAGAGATGTTGAAGATAATTTAATGAAAGCAATTCATATAAGATTTGGGTTACCCGCTGACCTACCAAAGTCAATTGAATCAAAAATTAAAAGAATTGATAAAGCTGTTGCTTGGTATGAAGCCATAAATATAGCTGGTTATGATAATAAGGAAGCTTTGGTAATCCTCAAAAAACCAATTTTAAAAAACAAATTAGATAGAATTTTGCCTTTGAGCCCAAATATTATTGCAAAAAAATTTCTGAAAAGATTTTCTGAACTTATTTAGTTTATTATTTAATAACCTTCATTTATTAAAGGAAATGGACTTAAAACGTCAGGATTTCCAAAAGAAAAATCTCTTCCTAAATAAGTATCGTCTAAACCAGATAATGAATTTACACCTAATAATCTCATTGTAGTTAAAATTTCTAACTCTAGTAATTCAAGCATACGAACAATAGCTTTAGTTCCACCTGCAGCAGCTGCGAAGCCTTGAAGCCTTCCTATTCCAACAAAATCTGCACCTAAAGCAATCGCCTTAACTACATCAGTGCCTCTCATTATTCCGCCATCAAATATAATTTTTGCTTTCTTTCCAACAGCCTCAACAATTTCAGGTAAGACATTTAAACCACCAATTCCATAATCTAATTGCCTACCACCATGATTAGAGACGTAAATCATCTCCACTCCATGATCAATTGCTAAAAGTGCATCTTCTTTTGTAGCTATGCCTTTGATAATTATTGGTAAATGACAATAGGATTTAATCCTATCTATATCATCCCATGAAAAGCGCATTTGATATTCAAAACCACTGGCAGATTGGCGAGATGTTGTTCTATATCTTTTTGCTAAATCTCTTTCTCTTCTACCATAAGCATCTAAGTCTACTGTTAAGCATATAGCTGTATAGTTATGCTTCATTGCTAGCTTGATATTATTATCAACCCATTCTTGATCACCTCTAACATATAATTGAAAACATTTAGGGTAATTTGCACTTTTTGCAACTTCTTCTAATCCAGGCATACAAGTTGAGCTTATCATATGCATTGCTCCAAATTCAGCGGCAGCTAATGTTGGGGCCAAACCAGCACCTTCAACAAAATCCTGCATAGAGCCAATAGGTGCTAGTATTACTGGTATCCTTAACTCATGGCCTAAAAAGTTTGAAGTAATATCAACATTTTCAACGTCTCTCAAAACTCTTGGCCTAAATGCCAAACTATCTAGTGCAAATCTATTTCTTTTAAAAGTTGTTTCTGTTTCGGAACCTCCTATAAGATAGTCCCATGTTTCGATTGAAAGTTTTTCTTTTGCTTTTTTAACGAATTCATGAAGCACAAGATACTCTTCGCCTTCAATTACACTACCTAGTTTATTATCTTTCATTTTAATCTCCATAAATCTAAAGGCACTATATAAAATTTAATATTAAAATCTATAAAAAACTTGCCTTAGCTAAAAAGCTAAGTTACACAACTCAAATATGGTTTTGCGAGCGTGGCGGAATGGTAGACGCACTGGACTTAAAATCCAGAGTCCGATAAGGACGTGGGGGTTCAAGTCCCCCCGCTCGTACCATATAAATCTTATAACATTTCTTAGTGTAATTAGGACTTTATTAAATGATAATTTGTCAAACTAGAAATGAATTAGATACTGCTCTTGAAAAACTGTCTAAAAAATCTGGAAAATTAGCCTTAATTCCAACAATGGGAAACCTTCATCACGGTCACTTGTCTCTGATTAAAATTGCAAAAAAAAATGCATCTAAGACAATTTCAACTATCTTTGTCAACCCACTCCAATTTGCCCAAAACGAAGATTTTGAAAAGTATCCAAGAACTCACGATGAGGATATCAAAAAATTAAAAGATGAAGATTGTGATATTCTTTTTATACCTAATAATAATAAAGAAGTTTTCTCATCAATTGAAAATGTAAAAACGATAAATTCTGGAGCTTTAGGTTCTGAATTATGCGGTAAGATTAGGCCTGGTCATTTTGATGGTGTTTTAACAGTTGTTAATAGATTATTTGAAATAATTGATCCTGACGTTGCTGTTTTTGGTGCTAAAGATTATCAGCAAGAGTACTTAATTCGGCAAATGGCAAAATCACTTTATCCAAAACTTAAATTAATAAAAGGCCCTATAATTAGAGCAGAAAATGGGATTGCGCTATCTTCAAGAAATAATTATTTGTCTGATACAGAATTAGATATTGCTTCGAATTTATATAAATGTCTTCATAATAGCTATAAGTCTTATAATAAGAATATTGATTTAAAAATTATTATTGACGAGGCTTATGAATATCTTAAATCAAAAAATTTGAAGCCAGATTATTTTGAATTAAGAGACGATTGTCTTAACAAGATAGATTTTAATGGTTTTAATGGCAAAAAAGTTTTCCTAGCATCAGTTACAATTAATAAAACTAGATTAATAGATAACATTGAATTTTAAATGTTTTTCTTCCCTTTTGCTGATGAAAACCCAACTAGTAAAACACCAATATTTAATTGGTTAATTATAGTTATTTGTATAGTAACTTTTCTTAAATATACTTTCGATCATCCTTATATCCAAGAACAACTATTTATAAGTTTTGGGATGATACCTGCGGTGTTATTTGGCTACTCAGAACTCTCAAGCCAATTAAAAATTGTTCCAGCATACCTCACCTTAATAACATCTATGTTTTTACATGGTGGATGGATGCATCTCCTAGGAAATATGACATATCTGTATATATTTGGAGATAATATAGAAGAAAGATTGGGTAAAATTAAATTCTTAATGTTTTATTTCCTAACAGGATTATGTGCAGCTTTGACCCAAGCTTTGTTAGATACAAGTTCAACAATTCCTATGATTGGTGCTTCAGGTGCTATAGCTGGTATTCTTGGAGGTTACTTAGTTCTATACCCAAAAGCTAATATAAAAGTATTTTTTTGGTTTATAATATTTTTTAAAGTATTTAGGATTAGGGCTTTTATAGTACTTGGTGGCTGGATTTTAATACAATTTTTAAGTTTTAGCGGAGAAGAATTTAATTCTGGAGGCGTTGCTTATGGCGCTCACATAGGAGGTTTCATTGCTGGTGCAATTTTAATAAAGTTTTTTTGCTCCCAAAAATTAATCCCAAACAAACCAAATAAAGGGTCTGTTCCAAACGCCAAATAATTTATAGTGATCTCTCATCTATTTCATTTTCTTCTAAAATTTTACCTTTACCACCAAGGTTAATTATAGAATGCAAAACTTTTTTTGAAGCGTGATTTAGTTGAGTTTTATTTGCTGATCTAAGAACTACCGATGTTCCAAAGTTACCAGGTTTAAAATAAGGATACGAGCCAATTTTTACTTCACCAAATTCGCTTTCTATTTTTTGTAAATCTTTCGCAATTATTCCTTCTCCTAAATTACTGGAAACAGTTTTAGAAAACAACTTTTCTCCTCCTGTTAAATCATTGAGAATAGTTTGAAACATACCTTGCATAATTTTAGGTACCCCAGCAAATACAAATAAATTTTCTATTCTAAAACCAGGTGCGGCAGACACAGGATTATCTATTAAGGTTGAGTTAGACGGAACAATAGCCATTTTTTGTCGTGCTTCATTAAATTCTATGTTGGTTCCTTCATAATGAATTTTCAATCTTCTCATGGCCTCATCGCTTTTCACTAGTTCTTGATTAAAAGCTCTAGCAACACATTCTGTTGTTATATCATCGTGTGTCGGCCCAATACCTCCACATGAAAAAACATAAGTAAATTTATTTGAAAAAGATTTCACAGTTTCAATTATAGTAGATGAATCATCAGGTATAATTCTAGCTTCAATTAACCTTACTCCAATTTTATTTAATTCAGTGGCAATCCAATTGATATTAGAATCTTTGGTTCTTCCAGAGAGTATTTCGTCTCCAATAATTATAATCCCTGCTGTTGAAACCATTTATAATATCCTTAATAAAAATTAATATTGTACGTAATAAAATATGATAATATATAAATATATCTTAATTTCATCTTTTAATAATTAATATAAGAGTAATTATGAATAATGTTATTCAAAAACATAACTCAGATGCATTTATAAAAATGCATAAAGCAGGAAAACTTGCAGCAGACGTTCTAGATTATATTACTAAATATGTTAAAAAGGGCGTAACTACAGGGTATTTGGATGATTTATGTCATGAATATATAATAAAGAACAACGCTATCCCAGCACCTCTCAATTATAGGGGCTTTCCTAAATCTACCTGTATTTCAGTAAATCACGTTGTATGCCATGGTATTCCTGGAGAAAAAATACTGGATGAAGGTGATATTTTGAATATCGATGTAACGGTTATACTTGATGGTTGGTATGGTGATACAAGCAGAATGTATTTTGTTGGAGAACCTTCTAAAAAAGCTAGATTCTTAACTAGGATCACTTATGAATGTCTGTGGTTAGGTATAGAAACAGTAAAACCAGGCAGTACAACAGGTGATATTGGCTATGCCATACAGACCCATGCAGAAAAAAATGGCTTATCAGTTGTAAGAGATTTTACAGGACATGGATTAGGAAAAACATTTCATGCTCCACCAACAATTTTACATTATGGCACCCCAAATTCAGGAGAGGTTCTCGAAGAAGGAATGTTTTTTACTATCGAACCAATGATTAACTCTGGCAGATATGATGTTAAGATTTTGTCTGACGGTTGGACAGCTGTAACCAGAGATAAAAGCTTGTCAGCTCAATTCGAACATAGCATTGGGGTAACCTCAAATGGATATGAGGTTTTTACTAATTCGCCTAAAGGATACACACAACCAGATTACATAATCTAAAAAATTGATAATTTATTTTTTTTTTAATATTGTTTTTTTATAGATAGTTTTTTTTGTCTCTTCAATTACAGGCTTTGCTGACTTATAAGCCTTAATTGCTAACTCACCTGCCTTTTTTCTTGCTACAGGATTAGTAGCTAAAATTTGAACAGTTTTTTTTAAAATTGTACTTAATATCATTGAATTCTCGAATATTTTTTAAAATTAAATTATGTGTATATTATTATATATTTTTGAGTATAAGTAATTATAAATTTAAAAGTAAAGTTTGGCTGGTTTCAATTTATTAGGTTTGGGAAATGATTCAAAGATATTCTAGAGAAAAAATGGTAAAGATATGGTCTCAAGAAGAAAAATTTAATATATGGTTTCAAATCGAAGCCCATGCCTGTGATGCTCAAGCAGAATTAGGAGTGATCCCCAAAGAAGCAGCTAAAGTTATTTGGGAAAAGGGTAAATTTGATATTGACAAGATTGACGAGATAGAAAAAACAACAAAACACGACGTGATAGCATTCCTGACAAATTTAGCTGAATATATCGGAGAGGAGGCTAGATTTGTTCACCAAGGAATGACTTCTTCAGATATCCTAGATACTACGCTATCAATACAATTACAAAAAGCTTCTGATTTATTAATAGAAGATATTGATTTATTGCTAGAAACTCTAAAAAAACGAGCATTTGAACATAAAAATACCATAACAATTGGTAGATCTCATGGAATTCATGCGGAACCAGTAACATTTGGTCTTAAATTAGCTGGGTATTATGCTGAATTCTTAAGAAACAAAAACAGGTTAATAGAAGCAAGAAATGAAATTAGCACTTGCGCGATCTCAGGTGCAGTTGGAACATTTGCACATATAGACCCTTTTGTAGAAACTTATGTATCAGATAAGTTGAATTTAAAACCAGAAGAAATTTCTACCCAAATAATTCCTAGAGATCGACATGCAATGTTTTTTTCTACTTTAGCTGTAATAGCATCTAGTGTTGAGAGATTGGCAACAGAAATAAGACATCTTCAAAGAACAGAAGTTAGAGAAGTAGAAGAATTCTTTTCCTCTGGACAAAAGGGCTCAAGTGCTATGCCTCATAAAAGAAACCCTGTATTAACTGAAAACCTAACTGGTCTTGCTAGAGTTGTAAGATCTTCAGTTATTCCTGCTCTTGAAAATGTGACTTTATGGCATGAAAGAGATATTTCTCATTCATCTGTTGAAAGGATGATGGGGCCCGACGCCACAATTACTTTAGACTTTGCATTAACAAGATTAAATAACGTTATTGAAAATTTAATTGTTTATCCAGATGCGATGATTAATAACTTAGAAAAACTTGGAGGGCTAGTTCATTCTCAACAAGTTTTGTTAGCGTTAACCCAAAAAGGTGCAAGTAGAGAAAACGCCTATGAAATGGTTCAAAGTAATGCAATGAAAGTTTGGGAAACCCCAGAACACAAAAGGAAAGATGTATATAAAAACTTACTTAAAAAAGATGAAAATGTGATTAAATTTTTAAACGAAAATGAAATAGACGAGTTATTTAATATAACACAACACCTCGCCCATGTTGATCATATCTTTGATAAAGTTTTTAAATAAGTGGAATTTGATAGATAATGACTAAAAAGAAAATGTTATATGATGGTAAAGCTAAAACCATATTCGAAGGCCCAACATCAGATACAGTAATACAATACTTTAAAGACGATGCTACTGCAAATAATGCTGAGAAACACGCAATAATAGATGGTAAAGGCGTATTAAATAATTCTATTTCAGATTTTTTAATGAGGAAAATTCAAGAAATTGGGATCCCTACTCATTATATCAAAAAAATAAATATGAGGGAGCAACTAGTAAAAAAAGTAGAAATTATCCCTGTAGAATTTGTAGTTAGAAATATAGCAGCAGGATCAATAGTTAAAAGACTTGGATTAAAAGAGGGTGAAATTTTCAAAAATCCTTTAATTGAACATTATCTCAAGCGAGACGATCTAGGGGACCCATTGGTTAATGAAGATCATATTATAAACTTTAAATGGGGAACAAGAGAAGAATTAGAAGAAATGCAAGAATATGGCCTTCGTATTAATGATTTTTTAAGAGGTTTATTCTTAGGTATAGGCCTTAAGTTAGTAGATTTTAAAATTGAATTTGGCAGATACTTCTCAGATGATGATGATGGTGTAATATTATTAGCAGATGAAATAAGTCCGGATAATTGTAGACTTTGGGACATAAAGACAAATAATAAATATGACAAAGATTTGTTCAGACAAGAATTAGGCGGACTAAAAGAGGCTTACCAAGAGGTGGCTGAAAGACTTAAAATACTTCCAGAAAAAAAGAAATATTCAAGCAGTAAGACTGAGATAGTGAAATAGAAAGATTTAAAATGAAAGCAATTATAAATATCTCTTTAAAACAAGGAGTATTAGATCCTCAAGGTCAAGCAATCCAAAACTCTTTATCAAATCTAGGTTTTAATAATTGTAAAAATGTTAGAACAGGTAAACAAATCATTTTAGATTTTGATAGTAATGAAAAGGACCAAGTAATTAAAGAGACAAAAAAAATGTGTGAAACTCTTCTTGTTAACACTGTTATAGAAAATTATGATATTGAAATTGTAAAGGAAACTTAATTATTATGCGTTCAGGTGTTGCTATTTTTCCTGGCTCTAATTGTGATAGAGATATCATCGTCGCTTTAAAAAAAATTACCTCCAAAGTACCTTTGAAACTTTGGCATAAAGATACAGAGTTTCCAAACTTAGATTTAATCGTTTTACCTGGAGGGTTTAGTTTCGGAGATTATCTAAGGTGTGGGGCTTTAGCCGCCAGATCTCCAATTATTAGAAATATTAAAGATCATGTAAGTCGAGGTGGCGCTTTATTAGGCATATGTAACGGATTTCAAATTTTAATTGAAACTGGAATACTTCCAGGCTCATTAATAAGAAACAAAAAACTTCTTTTCACGTGTAAAGAAACAATTTTAGAAGTCCAAAAAACAATTGAAAACCCTTTTACTAAAGGGTTTAAAGATGGTTTAAACCTAAAAATTCCCGTTGCTCATAATGAGGGAAATTATTTTGCACCTGCCTCACTTTTAAATGAGTTGGATGGAGAGGGTAGGATTGCTTTTAAATATGTGAAAGGAGATAATCCTGACAGTAATATTGATTACAATCCAAATGGTTCAAGTAATGATATAGCTGGTATTTTATCAAAAAATGGAAGAGTACTAGGAATGATGCCACACCCAGAAAGAGCGATAAATCACCTTCACGGCGGAACTGACGGATTAAAATTTTTAACAAAATCTATAGAAAATATCGTTGGTTAAATAATGACTGTTTCAAAAAATGCATTATATCAAAATAATAAATATGAGTTCATGGTGCAGCAGGAAAGTAACCTTGAAGCAGCATTAGAAATGGGTTTAACCAAACAAGAATTTGAACTTATTTGTCAAAAGATAAAAAAAATACCCAACAAAACTGAGTTAGGTATATTTTCAGCTATGTTTTCTGAACATTGTTCTTATAAAAGTTCAAAAAAATGGCTTAAAACGATGCCTACACAGGCCCCCCATGTAATTCAAGGTCCCGGTGAAAATGCTGGGGTTATAGATATTGGAGACGGCCAAGCAGCCATTTTCAAAATAGAATCACATAACCATCCATCATTTATTGAACCTTATCAAGGATCTGCAACAGGAGTTGGAGGTATTTTAAGAGATGTTTTTACTATGGGGGCAAGACCTATAGCATTACTAAATGCTCTTAGATTTGGCTCAGCACAAAAACCCTTAACCAAGCATTTAGTTTCAGGAGTTGTTAAAGGAATAGGAGGATACGGTAATTGTATTGGTATCCCAACAGTAGGTGGAGAAACAAATTTCGATAAATCTTATGATGGTAATATTTTAGTAAACGCCATGGCTGTTGGACTTGCAAATAAAGATAAGATTTTTTATTCAGCCGCCACTGGACCTAACAACCCTGTTATTTATGTTGGTGCTAAAACTGGAAGAGATGGCATTCATGGTGCAACAATGGCATCTACTGAATTTACAGATAGTAGTTCTGAAAAAAGACCAACTGTCCAAGTAGGAGATCCATTCACAGGCAAATTACTTTTAGAAGCATGCCTCGAACTAATGAATACCGATGCTGTTTTATCCATACAAGATATGGGTGCAGCTGGTTTAACAAGTTCTAGCGTTGAAATGGCTTCAAAAGGATCATTAGGTATGTTTTTAGATTTAGACCTTGTTCCAACAAGAGAGGAGCAAATGACAAGTTACGAAATCATGCTCTCGGAGAGCCAAGAAAGAATGCTAATGATACTAAAG
Source organism: Candidatus Marisalimonas marina (assembly GCA_038131365.1). Taxonomy (GTDB): domain Bacteria; phylum Pseudomonadota; class Alphaproteobacteria; order Puniceispirillales; family Marisalimonadaceae; genus Marisalimonas; species Marisalimonas marina. The sequence continues at coordinate 398,426 of JAYPPH010000003.1, forward strand.
CCAGGTTCCGAAAATAAGGCAAAGTTAATTTTTGAAAAATGGGATCTTGACTTTGCAGTTATTGGAAAAGTGACAGATACTGGAAGATTAGTTCTTAAAAAAAATGGTTTTGAAGCTTGTAATATACCAATTACTCCCCTTGTAGAAGACGCACCAGAATATGATAGACCTTTCGAGATAAATAATAATGAAAAAATTATTGATTTAAATAAAGTCGATATTAACAAAACTATTGATGAAGTACTCATTAAGATTTTCAAAAATCCAAATATGGCAAGTAAAAAATGGATTTGGGAACAATATGATTGCTCAGTAATGGGAGATACCGTCTTATCAAGTGGTCAAAGTGATGCTGCTATTGTTAAAATACATGGCACCGAAAAGAGGAATAGCCTTGGAAAAGGTATAGCAATGACTACTGATTGTACACCCAGGTATGTTAAAGCAAATCCAATTCAAGGAGGGATGCAGGCAGTGTGTGAAGCAGCCAGAAACATTGCAGCATCAGGGGCAAAGCCATTGGCTATAACTAATAATCTAAATTTTGGAAACCCTGAAAAAAAAGACATAATGGGAGAAATAGTTGGCGCTATTAAAGGTATATCAAAAGCGGCATCTTTTTTAAATACACCTATTGTTTCTGGAAATGTATCTTTATACAATGAAACTAATGGTAAAGGTATTTTACCAACTCCTGTTATAGGAATGGTTGGAATAATCAACGAAGTAGAAAATTGCTTAGGATTAAACGCTAAAGAGGGAAACCATCTATTAGTTTTAGGTCAATCAGAAGAATTTGTTGAAGGCTGGATTGGTTCAACTATTTATCAAGAAACAATTAACAGTGAATTTGATGGAGCACCTCCTCCTATTGACTTAGCAAAAGAGAAAGCAATTATTGATACAATATTAACTTTAAATCAGGAAAAACTACTAACAGCTGCACACGATATTTCAGATGGTGGATTATTACCAAGTATTTGTGAAATGTTATTTAAAAATAATCTGGGTATAAATTTGAATATACCTGAAGCATTATCAAATAAAAATAGCAGGGATATTTTACTTCATTCATGGTGTTTTGGTGAAGACCAAGGTAGAATAATTGTTGCTACCAATGATTTAGATAAAGTTAAATTACTCTTAAATAAAAATAGTATTGATTATTATACTCTTGGTAAAGTGAATTCATCTTCCAACTTGAATGTTAAGAATATAACTACTATATCAATTAAAGACGTAAAGAGTTTATACGAAAATACGCTTCCATCAATTATGAGTAATTAATTAAAGGTAGAGTTGATAATGAGTATGACAGCTAATGAAATTGAAGAACTTTTGCTTGAGAGCTTTCCAAATGCGAAGATCACTATTGATGATTTAAGAGGTGATGGTGACCATTATGCTGCTCAAATAATAACTGAAGAATTTAAGGGGAAAACTAGGGTACAACAACATCAAATGGTATATAGTGCCATGAAAGGTAAAATGGGAACAGATTTACATGCTTTAGCTCTTAATACATCTGCACCAAAAGATTAAGGAGATAAAAATGGAACAAAATACAAAAAACAAGATTCAAGAAATCATTAATGAAAATGAAGTATTATTATTTATGAAAGGTACTCCAGTTATGCCTCAATGCGGCTTTTCTGCCGCTGTAGTTGGTGTATTAAATCATATGGGTATTGATTTTAACAGCGTTAATGTATTAGAAGACCCTGAGATTAGAGAAGGTATAAAAGAGTTTTCTGATTGGCCAACTATACCCCAGCTATATGTTAAAAAAGAATTTGTTGGCGGTTGTGACATTATCAGGGAAATGCATGAAAGTGGTGAATTAACCGATTATTTCAATGAGGCAGGTATTAACTGCTAAAGTATATTTAATAATCGGTTATTTCATAAATTATCTTGAATAAAATTCGATAACTAGATTAGTTTCCATTTGTACCGGATAAGGAACATCATCTGGCATAGGTATTCTTAAAAGAGATCCAGTAAACTTTGCATGGTCTACTTCAACATATTCTGGAACATCTCTTTCGGGTAATGAAGCAGCCTCAATTACAGCAGGAATATTTTTAGCTTTATCTTTTAAAGCAATTGTATCACCGACGTTAATCATCCTTGAAGGAATATTACATCTCTTTCCATTTACAAGAACATGGCCATGATTGATTAATTGTCTACATGCAAATACAGTTGGTGCTAATTTCATTCTATAGATAATGGCGTCTAGTCTAGATTCTAAAATACCAATCAGATTTGCACCTGTATCACCCTTTTGTCTTACAGCAGCGGTATAGTATTTTTTAAATTGTTTTTCTCCAATGTTACCGTAATAGCCTTTTAATTTTTGCTTAGCCATTAACTGCACACCATAATCAGTTGGTTTTTTTCTTCTTTGGCCATGTTGACCTGGAGCATATTCTCTGTCATTTAATGGTGATTTAGGTCTACCCCAGAGGTTAACTCCCAATCTTCTGTCTATTTTATGTTTAGAACTTGTTCTTTTGTGATCTGACTTAGGCATTTTTTACCCTTATTTTTACCGCAATATAGCAGTGGATTATTCCAATCAGAAGTAAACTTCGGGATTATTAACACCACGTTAAAATCCACATTATCGGAAATTACTTCGAAAAATACTTACAATTAATGAAAAGTCAAGTACGATTTGAAATTCCTGATAACGATCTAATTATTCCATGGAGTGTCCTTAGATCCTGATGACTTAGTGATGCCCTATTAAATAAACTTCTAATATTTCTCTTAACTGTAGGAGCCATTTCTGCTGAATAAAAAAAACCAGACTCTGTCAAAAGGTTGTCCAGCTGTTCATAGAAGTATTCTCTATCTCCTACGTTTGCAAGTTCTGTACTCTTTTTTAATTTTTTATTGATAATGATTTCATCTTTTTGGTTTTGGTACTTTCTTTTTAATTTATCCCACTCCCAACATATTAGTAATACTGCTTGAGACAAATTTAATGATGAAAAATTCTGATTAATAGGAAAAGATATCGTGAAATCAGCTTGCACCACTTCATCATTTGATAATCCAGACTGTTCTGCTCCAAACAAAAAACCTACTGACCCACCATTTTTTACATGATCATAAGACTTTTTAATTGCCTCAAAAATATCTATAGACTTTGTTCCTACTACTCGCTTTCTAGCAGTAGTTGCAAATAGGAGGGATATATCCGTTGTTGCATCTCTCAATGAGTTAAAAATCTGTGCTTTGTTTAAAACACTTTCTGCACCAGCTGAGACCGCATATGCAGATTTGTTAGGCCACCCATCTCTTGGATTAATTAACCTTAATTTTTCAATTTCAAAATTTTTCATTGCCCTAGCCGTTGAACCTATATTTTCACCTAGCTGGGGATTTGACAAAATTATGTTAGGAGTTAATTCTATCATCTAATAAAAGTATTAAACTCTTCGCCATATTGTTTTATCTGGTTGATCTTCAAGCACAATTTTAAAATTCAAAAGATTATCTCTAATTTTATCAGCTTTTTTAAAGTCCTTTTCTTTTTTAGCATTTTGTCTTTCTAAAATTAGATTATTAATTTCTTCTTCTGTTAAATCATTAACTAATCCTTCATGATTATGAGAATTATTTCTAAATTTAAACCAATCTTCAGAAGAGTAAGATAAAATACCAAGGATTTTATTAGAGTTTTTTAATAATTGCGCACATTCTTTGCTTCCTTTATTAGCTTGATCTGCAAGATAATGAAGCCTAGCTAAAGCCTTAGGCGTATTTAAATCATCATAAAGATAACTCATTATTTTTTCATCTGCCTCACCATCAACACTAAAACCTTCAACAGCTCTGTATAGTCTAGATAGTGATTTTTTAGCCTCTACTAGAGAGTTTTGTGAAAAATTTAGAGGGGCCCTATAATGTGCTTGTATTAATGCGTATCTAATAACCTCGCCATTAAATTCAGAAAGTAAATCACGAATTGTAACAAAGTTACCAAGTGATTTAGACATTTTTTGTCCTTCAGAATTAACATAACCATTATGAATCCAGAAGTTTGCCATTATATCTTTATTATTTGCACAGCATGACTGTGCAATTTCATTTTCATGATGAGGAAATATTAAATCAAGACCACCAGCGTGAATATCAAAGTGTTTGCCTAAATATTTTTTACTCATTGCTGAGCATTCAATATGCCACCCAGGACGTCCTCGTCCCCATGGGCTTTCCCATCCTGGTTGATCACTTGAAGATGGCTTCCAGAGGATGAAATCACCTGGGTTTTCTTTGTAGTTTTCCACATCAACTCTTGCACCAGAAACCATCTCTTCTAGAGATCTACCAGATAGAGATCCATAATTTTTATATTTATCAATAGAGAAAATAACATGCTTTGAAGATAAATAAGCAAAACCCTTATCAATTAAAGTGGTTATCATTTCAATCATTTCATTAATATGATCAGTAGCCTTGGGTTCAAAATCTGGTTTTAAATTTCTTAATGAATCACAATCATGATGAAAATTTTTAATTGTTTTATTAGTTAACTGTGAAATTGATATACCTTCTTCTAACGCCCTCTTATTAATTTTATCATCAATATCAGTAATATTTCTTACATATGTAACTTTCGGATATTTTTTTCTCAGTAATCTCACTAAAATATCAAATACAACCAAAGGCCTAGCATTTCCAATATGAATGAAATCGTAAACAGTGGGGCCACAAGCATATATTTTTATGTTCTCACTATCTACTGGCTCAAAGACCATTACTTTTCTTTTAGCAGTATTATAAAGTTTTAAGTTATTCATGATTAATGCATTACAAACTATTTATTAGTTAGCCTTTCTAAAACTTTTCCTCTTCCCATTAAGAAAACAAGGGTTGCCATTTCTGGTCCTTTATTCTGTCCTGTTAAACACATCCTTAGGGGATTATACAATTCTTTACCTTTCCTGCCAGTTTCTTCCATTAATATACTTGTCCAATTAGTCCAGGTATTTTTATCAAAATTACCCTCAGGTAGAGTTTCAAGTGCAGTATTTAAGAAGTTTTCATCATTATATTTTGGTTCTATATTTCCATATATTATATTCCACCACAGCTCTAATTCTTCGAGATTTTCAATATTTCCTTTCACCAACTCCCAAAAATCTGACGAGATTTTAAAATTAAATTTTTTTAATTGGTTTGAAATATCAGAAAAGTCCAGCATCTTAAATAATTTTGAATTTAATCCTCTTAATTCATTTTTATCAAATTTAGGTTTAGATTTCCCAAACTTACTTATATCGAAATCACTAATAATTTGATTTATATCTCTAAAAATTTCAATAGCATCTGAGGACCCTACCTTTGATAACAAGGATGAAATGGCCATCGGCTGAAACCCCTCATCTTTTAAATCCCTTAATGAAATACTACCCAAACGTTTAGAAAGACCCGCACCAGAAATATCTGTTAATAAAGATAAATGTCCTAAATTAGGTGGTGAAGATTCTAGAGCTTCAAACAACTGTATTTGAGCAGCTGAATTAGTCATATGGTCTTCACCTCTTAGGATATCTGTTACCTCAAAATCTATATCGTCAACCACTGATGCTAAGGTATAAATAACTCTTCCATCCTCTCTGATAATCACTGGATCTGATAAATTAGACATATTATATTGACTAGTTCCTTTAACTAGGTCATTCCAATTAACATCCTTATGATCTAATAAAAACCTATAATGAGGTGATCTGCCTTTGGCCTTAAGATCTGCAATATCTGAGTCCGATAAATTTAAAGCAGATCTATCATAAATTGGTGGTTTACCAGATGATAATTGTTTTTTTCTCTTTAATGACAACTCTTCGGCAGTTTCAAAACATGGATATGCCCTTTTTTTATCAAGTAACTTCTGCAGTGCTTGATCGTAATAAGATAATCTAGACGATTGTTTTTCTAGACTATCCCAATTAATTCCTACCCAACTTAAATCTTCTTTGATTGCATCTTCATATTTTTTTAAAGATCTTTCATCATCTGTATCATCTATCCTTAGCATAAAATGACCATTTTTATTTTTTGCAAATAAAAAGTTTATTAGTGCTGTTCTAAAATTTCCAATATGTAAATATCCAGTTGGACTAGGTGCAAATCTAACTTTAGTCATACTTAATTCCCAATTATTAAAATTATATAATATTGTGATGCAGAATATTTAATTCCAATTTATAAAACCACTAGTCAAAGGATATCTCCTATCCCTTCCAAAAGCTTTTTCGGTCACCTTGGGACCTGGTGCTGATTGAAATCTTTTATATTCTGATCTAGATAGCAACATAGAAACCTTCTTAACATCATTAGCATTGTAGCCTTGCTGGACTATTTCATTTAATGAAAGGTTTTCTTCAACTAATTTTTTTAATATACCATCAAGGATATCGTATTCAGGCAAACTATCTGTATCTTTTTGATCTTCTCTTAATTCAGCACTTGGAGGTTTAGTTATTATTCTTTCTGGAATTACTATTCCATCTGGTCCTAAGAACCCATCAGGTTTATTTTCGTTTCTCCACTTACATAAATTAAAAACATCTGTTTTCCAAACATCCTTTATTGCAGCAAAACCACCACACATATCACCGTATAATGTAGCGTACCCTACTGCATATTCAGATTTGTTACCTGTGGCTAAAACCATAAAACCATATCTATTTGAAACTGCCATCAAAATTAAACCTCTTAATCTTGATTGAATGTTTTCTTCTGTAATTCCTGGGGGCACGATAGGACCTTTAAAATCATTTAAAATTTTATCAATCGTATTCATGCCATTTTCTATTTCTATGAAAGAATATTCTATTCCTAAATTTGACGATGCCAATTTTGCATCTTCTAAACTTTCTTTGCTAGTAAACGGGCTTGGCATCATCACTGCTTTGACAAGATTAGGGCCAAGGGCGTCAGTAGCAATAGCAGCTACTAAAGCAGAATCTATTCCGCCAGACATTCCAAGAACAACACCTGGAAAACCATTATTTAGAACATAATCTCTAACACTTAAAACCAATGATTTATAAAGAGACTCTGTCCTTGAAGAAACTCTTTCAATATTATCTTCAATGATCCATGAATTTTCTTTTTTATTTAATTCAATTTTTAATACTTGTTCTTCAAAATCTTTTAGTTGTACTTTTAATTTTCCTTGCTCGTTTAGGCAAAAAGAAGCTCCATCAAACACTAACTCATCCTGCCCACCTACCCTATTAAGATAGATAAGAGGAAGTTTAGATTCTAATACTCTTGAAACTGCTACAGATGTTCTCTGGTCATTTTTTTTTGTTGAGTATGGAGATGCATTAATCGAAAGAATTATTTCTGCACCTGTTTCAGATAAACATTCTATAACAGTCTCTGTCCATATGTCCTCACAAATAGGTAATCCAAACAATACACCTCTTATTTCAACTGGACCAGAAAGTGATCCAGAAGAAAATATTCTTTGTTCATCAAAAACGCCAGTATTTGGAAGATTATGTTTGTCTCTAACTGATATAATTTTTCCATTATCCAACACGAAAACAGAGTTTTTTAAGAGACCTTTATCTCTTCTAGGAGCTCCTATTACAATTGCAGCCTTCCCATCGCCTGTAAGACTGGCAAGTTGGTTTATTTCATTTTCAACGAGATCTAGAAAATCATTTCTGAGCACAAGATCATCGATAGGATAGCCAGTTAAATACAACTCAGGCAAAGCTATAATATCTATATTTTCACCTAAATCATCTCTAATTTTTAATAATTTAGATACGTTTCCCTTAATATCGCCAACTTTTGGGTTTAATTGGGCTAGGGCAATATAAATTTTCTTGTTCATTTATTTCTCATTAATTGACTATTTTAACGTCTGAGTAAAAATTCTCTACCAAGTTTAACTTGGGACTTACCACCATAAGAAATTATATCTGCGGTTGCATATGTTTCTGACCACCTGCTAGGCAGATATGATCCTGTACCAATGACATCTACTGGAACATTAGCAAGAGCAAATACTTTACATTTTTCTGGACCAAAACCACTAGATGCGACAATCTTAACTTTTTCAAAACCAGAATTATTAAGTATTTCTCTTAAATGCCATACAGCAGCTGCAGATACACCTGTTCCAATTAAGTACCTTAGTTCTTGTTCGGTTCTGTATCCCCTAATAGCTTGTGGTGCATTTCTCTCTAAAACTGCATAGGATCCTGCTACATCTAAACCCTCAATGTATCTTCCTCCATGCGTGTCTATTCTAAGAGATAGTTTATTTTGATCAGCTAAATGCTTAAAAGACCTACATACTGTTAAACCATCTGTAATTTCTTTACCAAAATAATCTATCAAAACAGTTAGAGGTTGATTTGGCCATGTTGAGTGAAACATTTTTGCTGCTTTAAGTGTAGAACCAGCATAACCAATTAGAGCATGTGGCATAGTACCTAAACCTTTAGTGTTTTCAAACAAATGTGCAGTTTTATCTGTTGCGCAACCAATAAAACCAATAGCATCAGTTTCAGATTTTACTCTTTTAGATCCAACATAAGCTCCATAGGCCATAAGATCTGCCATATCGGAGCCGGCACAATGACGTGCGTCCATAGCAAGAAATGATGTTTGCTTTAAACTATCTACCATTGACCTTGCATTATACGCCGCCACACATGTTGCTCCTATTTTTTGAAGCAAAGCTGTTTCTAGATCTACTAAAAGCAACATCGAACCTGATATGTAGATCATTGGCTCTCCAGCACCAACATCACTGCCCTCTTCGAAAGAACGTTTAATATTAACACTTCCATTTCTTTCTTTTACAATTTGTTCTAGCCAGGTAACTGCAGGATCTAAAGCAGCAATAACAGGTCTTCTCATAAATATTGCATAAGTTACTTCTGTGTCGCCATATTCACTAATTATATCCTTAGTTCTAAGAAAGTATGTGTCAGTTACAAGAGGTAATTGATCAGGCGTAGGCCTTAAATATGAAGGCCAGTCATTATCCTTAATTATCTTTATATTATTTTTTTTATGATTTTTGGACAATTCTTAACTCTTAGGAAACGGCTGCAATTTCTTTACTTAATCCAGCTCTATTTTCTGAAAGTAAATCTGCTAAAAGAAAAGCTAGCTCTAGTGATTGAGTAGCATTCAATCTTGGGTCACAATGAGTATGGTATCTATCGGCTAAGTTAGATTCACTAACTTCATAAACTCCACCAACACACTCAGTAACATTTTGACCTGTCATTTCAAAATGCACACCTCCAGGTATAGTACCCATATCATTATGAACTTCAAAAAATCCTCTGACTTCTGTCATTATGTCATCCATTTTTCTTGTTTTAAAACCTGATGATGCTTTTACAGTATTGCCATGCATAGGATCACAACACCATCCAACTATTAAACCTGATTTTTTTACAGCACTTATTAGTGGTCTTAGTTTTTTTTGTATTTCAGAAGAACCCATTCTAGCAATTAAAGTTAACCTTCCTGCTTGATTTAAAGGATTAAGCCTTTCTATTAATCTAAGCAAATCATCTGGATCAGTAGAGGGACCACATTTTAATCCAATAGGGTTGGCAATACCTCTCATATACTCTACATGCGCTTCATCTATACCTCTCGTCCTATCACCAATCCATAACATATGTGCAGAAGTAGCAAACCACCCCTTTTCTTCAGTTATAGTATCTTTCCTTGTTAACGCTTCTTCATAATTAAGCAGTAGCCCTTCATGAGAAGTATAAAATTCAGTTTCTTTAAGCTGCGGAGTATTCTCTGGTGTCATTCCACATGCTTTCATAAACTCAAGAGATGAACTTATTTTAGCTGCAAGTTCTTTATATTTTTCAGCAGCTTTAGTACCTCTTACAAATTCTAAATTCCATTCGTGTAATTTAGTAAGGTCAGCCATACCTCCACTAGCAAAGGCTCTTAATAAATTTAAAGTCGCCGCTGATTTGTCATATACTTTTATTAGACGCTCCGGATCAGGTATCCTAGCTTCTTTTTCAAAAGCCATGTCATTGACCATATCTCCTCTATAACTTGGTAATGATATATCATTGATGACTTCAAAAGGTGATGATCTAGGTTTAGAATATTGACCTGCCAATCTACCTATTTTAATTACTGGTAGTGCTGACCCGAAAGTTAATACAACAGCCATTTGTAATAAAACTCTAAAGCTATCCCTGATATTATTAGCATTATGCTCTGCAAAAGATTCGGCACAATCACCACCTTGCAACAAGAAAGCTTTACCTTCTGCAACATCAGCCATTCTTTTTCTTAATCTTCTTGCTTCTTCAGCAAAAACAAGTGGTGGCCTAACAGATAGCTCTTTTTCAACTCTCGTGACACTAGATACGTCACTATACTCAGGAACTTGTTTTATAGGAAACTGTCTCCATGAATCTATTTTCCAATCAATCATTATTTTTTCCTTTTAATTTTAGAGCTATTCAATAATTTTAAACTAATAAACCAATTAACAGAATTTCTAAAATTCTTCAAATAATCAGTATTATAATCATTTTTACGATCTCATAGTAACAAACTCTTCTGCTGCTGAAGGGTGGATACCTATTGTACTATCAAAGTCTGATTTTAAGGCTCCTGCTTTTATAGCAATAGCTACACCTTGAATAATTTCAGCAGCATCAGGACCAATCATGTGCGCCCCAACTACCTTTTGCGTATCTTGATCAACAACCAATTTCATTAATGTTCTTTCAAGGTTTCCACTTATAGTATTTTTTAGAGCTCTAAATTCGCTTTTATACTCTCTAGCGTTAATATTTTGTTTTTTAGCTTCTTCATAATTCAATCCAACAACAGCTATAGACGGCTGACTAAAAACCGCACTAGGAACGTTCTCGTAAGAAATAAATCTTTTAATTCCACCAAATTCTCTATCAGCAAAGGCGTGGCCTTCAGCAATTGCAACTGGTGTCAGCGTTATTTTATCTGTTACATCACCAATGGCATATATTGATTTGATATTAGTTTGATTTAATTGATTAACAAGTATTTCACCTCGTTGACCTAATTGAACTCCAACATTTTTTAATCCTAAACCAGAGATTTTAGGTACCCTTCCTGTAGCCCCCATTACCATATCAACTGATAGTTTTTGACCACTTGATAAAGTAATTTTACAACTTTCTTTATTTTTTTCTATTTCTGAAATTGTATTATTATTATGTATAGTAATTCCTTTTTGTTTCATTGATGTCATCAAATGTTGCCTCAAATCAGTGTCAAAACCTCTAAGTGCATCATTAGCTCTAAAAATAAGATGCGTATCAACACCAAATCCATTAAAAATTCCTGCAAATTCAACAGCAATATATCCAGATCCATATATTGCTATAGATTTAGGAAGTTTGTTTAAATCTAGGGCTTGGTCTGAATTAATCATTAACTGATTACCATTAAAATCAGGAAATGATGACTCACCTCCAACTGCAATCATTATTTTTTTTGAAGAGAATTCTAAAACTTCTCCATCATTTTTTTTTATTGAAACTTTATTTGGACCTATAACCTTGCCCCAACCGGAGATTAAATCACATCCAGAATTTTTTATAAGATTTACGTAAATCTCATGTAATCTATCAAGCTCTTTATTTTTCTTTTTTATAAGATCCGTCCAATTACTTTTGAAATTATTAATTTGCCAGCAGAAGCCTTCTGCATCAGATACTTGTTCTGAAAATTGTGATGCATAAACTAATAATTTTTTAGGTACACAACCACGTAAGACACAAGTTCCGCCTGCTCTATCACCTTCAACTACAAGAGTTTTAGCACCATAAGATGCAGAAATCCTAGCTGTCCTCGTTCCACCTGAACCAGCGCCAATAACTATAAGGTCATAATCGAATTCTGACATTTAAACTCCAAAACTAAAAAAATGCTTCTGCTTTCATTGTAATACCTGCGTCGTCGGTATTTGTATAGCAGATAATATCTCCGTTAGGGTTATGATCTATAGTTATATACAAATCTTCATTAGCATATACTGGAGCAACACCTTTATGAGAAAATTGCATTACCTTTTTATTTTTGTATTTTTCAGCTGCTCTTAACATTAGAGTGGCCTGGAGTGGTCCATGAAAAACTAAATCTTTATAACCTTCTTCTTGTGTTGAATATGGGTAATCATAATGTATTCTATGACCATTAAATGTTATGGCAGAATATCTAAATAACATTGTAGGATGAGTATGAATTTTTTCTTTATAAACTGGATCAAAATTAGGTAATGTATTTACTTTCCTAATACTTTTATCTTGTTTAAGAAGATCTCTATAAACAATGTCATGAAACTCTTCAATCACTAATTCATTATTTACATAAAAATCATACTTGGCTTTGACAAAACAAAGTAAACCAGACTTACCATCTTTTAAATTAACATCAACAATAGAAGATATCTTTTTAACTTCATTACCGATAAATAATGGTTTAAAAAATTTTGTTTGGCAGCCTGCCCACATCCTTCGGGGTAATGGAACAGGTGGTAAAAATCCTCCTTTTGCAGGATGAGAGTCTTTTCCTAAAAGAGATGATTTGACAATTGCAGGGGCAAGAGCCCAATGTATTCCTGAGGAGGCCATCTCACCTTTTTGTGGTGAACCAGGATCTTCATCTATGGTAGCCCTAAATCTTTTTTCTAAATTGACTGAAACTTCATCATAGGCAACTTCTTCGTTACCTACCCAGCCCTTAAGTTCATCGATATTAATGTCAATATTATTCACTTTTATATTCCTTTTTTAAAATATAGATTAATATATTGAAAATAGTTATCTAAAACAAGTTAAGGTAGAGAAATGTTTGAGGTTAAATATGAGTAATATTTTATCATTGAGTGTTGGCGTTGCAGGTTGTGGAACAATGGGATTACCAATGTTAGAAGTTCTATTAAAAAATAATATTAATGCATATGGTTATGATATTAAACCTGAGGCTCATTTCCTTACAGTTAAAAATAAATTCATTAAATCTAAAAAAGAATTTTTTGCTAAAAGTGATGTCATTTTTAGTGTGGTAAGAGATATAAATCAAACACTGGAATTATGTGAAGGTCAAGATGGCCTCTTTAAAACTAATACACCCAAAACACTCGTGATCTGCTCAACATTATCACCAGCATTTTTAAAAGAGTTTTTTAAAAAAAAACCTCCAAATATTAAAATGATAGAAGCTCCAATGTCTGGTGCTCCAATGAAAGCAAAGGATGCAACTCTAACATTTATGGTTGGTGCGAGCTCAAATGACTTTGAAAATATTTTACCAATTTTAAATATTTTAGGAGAAAAAATACATCATATTGGTGAGTTTGGTTCTGGGATGTCTGTAAAAGTTTTAAATAATTTTGTTGCGTCATGTTCAGTCTTGGCTGTTAGACATGCTTTGTCAGAGGCTAAAAATTTAAATATATCCTCTGAGCAATTATTAAACATACTTAATTGTTCATCAGGAAAGAATTGGTTTAGTGATAATTTAAATAAAATTGATTGGGCAAAAGAAAGTTATAATAACGACAATACAATAGCAATATTAGAAAAGGACGTTAAAAGCTTTATCGATGGACTAGAAAACACTCAAAGCAAAAGTAGTGATGACATGATTAATTTCCAAAAAGCCTTGTTAAGAGGTTTAAAAAATATACCTAAATATCCTGATGAAGATTAATAAATACCTAATTCAATTCCATGGGCAAAATTAGATGCTTGACTTTCTAAATCATCTAAAAATGATTTTTGCCACGGTCCTTTTAAAACAATTGGAGGTAAAACTTGTTTCCATCCTAAACCCTTCAATATTTTATTTATCGCTACTTTACTTCCTTCTCCATCAAGACCTGCTCTTACATAATAAAAAATAGGAAGGCCCTGAGTAGTTTCTCTAAGTAAATCATAATTTCTATCAAAAAAATCTTTTGTTAGACCTGCCATGTAGCCAAAATTTTCAGTCGTACCAATTATGACACCATTCACTGAATTAAAAGTGTGAAAATTAACATCAAGAGGTGCTAAAGATTTTAAACTAATTTTTAGATTTAATTTATTAATTTTTTTAACAACGCAATCTGACAGTTGTCTTGTATTAATAGATGGGGAATGGTGGATAAATAATATCTTTTTTTTTAACATTTATTAAGTCTTCATCTTTAATGCACCAAACTATTTTTTGGGAACATTAAAAAAATCTAAAAACTGAAAGAGATTTTCAAGAGGTTGGGCACCAACTATACTTTGTTTATTATAAACATATGTTGGGACACCGGTTACTCCGTAGCTTGCTGATTTCTTCCAATGTTGGTCTATTACGTCAGAAAATAAACGATTTTTTATAATATTCTTCGCTTCTTTCGTATCTAGACCTGATTTATCAACAACTTCTAAAATTACATTTTCTAATCCAATGTTTAAACCATGAACAAAATAAGCTTCAAAAAAATAGTCATGAATTGAGGAGTTTTTCTCTAATGTTTCAGCCCAAGCACCTATCTCCTGAGCAAGCCTACTATTAAAGGTGTAAGTCCTATTATTAAAAGGAAGCCCTTCTTTTTTCATTAACTCACTCATGTTTTCGTTTTTTTGATCAATATCTTTTTGAGATGATCTGAAAAGATCTAACAATTTCCTTCCTTCTATTGGAGTTTCTGGATGAAGAGGAAAATGAACAAGTTCAATATCTATTTCATAAACTTGTTTTAATTTTTTAACTCTAGAGTCTCCTAAATAGCACCATGGACAAACATAATCTGTAAAAACTTCTAACTTAAAGTTATTCATTATCAACTGCCTCGTAATAAATTTCTCAAACCCAGCTAAAACCAGTGGTTCTTAAGTAAAAGTGAAGCCCTTCATCTTGAACTACAAAACTCATCATTCGTTTAGAACCTCTATTATGATGTGAATGTAATTCTGTTCCAGGAGTAATTAAAACAACACCCTCTTCCCAGTTAATTTTTTCATTCTCTATTTTTGAGTATATAGAATCTGCTTGTATTGCCAAAGTAAGCGCTGCACCATTATGCCTATGAGGTCTTTGATCTCCACCTTTTTCTAGTGTATTAATGGCTGTATTAATCATTGGTATTGTGTTTCTACTAGGTAAGGTTTCAGGACTAGAAAATTGAATTGCTACCCCAGCTGTTTCATTAGTTTTTGGCCTCTTGTATATTTCATTTAAATGAGAATGAATTTTTTCGTTGGTCCAATGAGTTGGTTTAATTGAATTATTTTTATCATTTTTTGGAGTAAGATTTTCAAAAGATAAAATTGGTTCATTAGTCACACAAAACAAAATTGAATCCTCTGACAAGGATAAATGATCAGTTATATACCCACCAGGAAGACAAAAAACATCACCCTTTGACCATTTAATTTTTACATTATTATTCTTTGTTATGCCTTGCCCTTCTAAAACATAATAAATTTCTCCTGACGCAATGAATTGATGGCTTAGCATATCGTCTTTTTTTAATCTTATATATCTAGCTAATATTGAAGGAATAGTTGCTGGGTATGGTGTTTTCAAAACGTGGGCAATATCAAGTGGTATTAACAAACTCTTTAATCCAAAGTCATACGCTTTATTTTTTTCTTCTAAGAATTTATGTCTGGGGACTTTAGGCCATGACCAATTAAAAACATTGTCAGGACTATTGTATATTGCTCTTTCTTGAGGATTATCGTTAATTTTATTTAATACATTCATGTTAAAACCTTAAATTTAAATAATATTGCTAATGCTAATTAAAAATATGAATATTGTAAATTTAATTGCTACTATAAGATCCATATCAACCAATTTAGAAAGAGATTTTTAAATAATGCGTATTATTTCAAAGCCATTATCTAAGCATACAGGAGTAGAGATTTTAGATATTGATCTTAAATCAATTAATAATGAAACAGTTATAAAAGAACTTAATAATTTTTTTTCAGAATATTCAGTTGTGGTAATTAGAAATCAAAACTTAAACCCAAATGAATTTTATAATAGTGCACAGATTTTTGGAAAAATATTTAATCAACATAATAAAAAGTTTGCCCTCAAAGAGAATAATTTAGTTCATTATATTTCTAATAAAGATAAGTTTGAAGACGGTAAAACTTATATTCCTGGCGCTGGCTACCATACAGATCATAGTAATGATGCAAACCCACCGAAAGCAACAATTCTTCATGCTAAAATGCTACCATCAAGTGGTGGAGATACACAATTTGTAAATATGCATCTGGTTTATAAAGCATTACCCACTGATTTAAAAAATAAGATTAAAAATTTAGAGGCCTTACATGTGTATCAAAGTTCACATAGCAAAAGAAAGCTAATGTCCTTAACAAATGTTATAAACAATCAACCAGAAGTCATTCATCCACTTGTAAGAGTCCATCCAGAAAATAAAAAGACCTGTTTATATATAAACCCCATTAGAATAGAAAAAATAATAAATTTATCTACAAAGGAAACAATTGAATTGCTTGACGAGTTAATGCTTTACGTCTCGAAACCAGAGAATGAGTATAGACATAAGTGGAAAGATGGTGATTTCGTAATTTGGGATAATAGAATTTTGATGCACAAAGCAAATGGAGATTATAATATGGATGAGGACCGTTATCTATATAGAATAATGATTCAAAATAAACTGTAGGAATTAAAAATGAAACCTTTAAATGGTAAATATGCTGTTGTTACTGGTGGCTCTAAAGGAATAGGTAAGAGTGTTTGCCTAACTTTAGCTAAAGCAGGAGCTAATATTTTCATTTTAGATACTGACAAAAATCAAGGTCTAGTCGTACAAGATGAAGCATCTCGTTTAGGAGTTGAAGCATTTTTTTATGAGATGGATGTTGCCCAGGAAAGCGAATGGATTAAATTTAATAAATTCTTAAATATTCATAATAAAACAATAGATATTTTGATCAACAATGCAGGAATATATCTAGGAAAAGAAATTACAGATGTTTCAATATCAGAATACCAAAAACTTATTTCTATAAATTTAACAGGAGTTTTTTTGGGCATTAAGCACCTAATGCCTTTAATAATCAAGGCTGGGAAAAAATCTAAATTTGGAAGTTCTATTGTTAACTTAAGTTCTGTTGCAGGTCTGGTTGGATCTCAAATAGACCCCTTATACTCCATGACAAAAGGAGGCATCACAACATATACAAAGTCTATGTCCATTTATTTTGGTAATAAAAAATACCCCATTCGAATTAATCAAGTCCACCCTGGCATTATAGAGACAGATATGGGCAAACAAGTTACTGAAGCTAGAATAACTCAAAATCCTAACCTATCTTCCGAAGATTCTTATATGGCAGGTATCACACAAACTCCTTTAGGTCGACTTGGAACTGCTCAAGAAGTTGCTAACACCATACTATTCTTAGCTTCAGATGAATCAAGCTTCATGACTGGTTCAAGTCTAGTTGTAGATGGAGGCTTAACCGCACAATAAATTTTATTTATTTAATTCAAAAAAAGAAAAGGATTATTATGAAAAGAGATTTAGAAAATAAAGTTGCCTGGATAACTGGTGCTGGTTCTGGAATTGGTCAAAATGCAGCGATAAGACTATCTCAACTAGGAATGAAAGTTATCCTTTCTGGTAGAAGTTTAAAAAACTTAGAAGAGACATCTTCAAAATGTGAAAATGAAAATTTTATAAAATTATGTGATGTGTCAAATAAATTAACAGTTAAAAAAGTGGCTCAGGAAATAGAAAAAGATTTTAAAAACATAGATATTCTCGTTAATTGTGCAGGAATAAATATTGAAAACAGAGACTGGGACACAATAAATGAAAATGAGTGGGATAAAGTTATTCAAACTAATATAAGTGGACTATTTTATTGTTGCAGATCAGTAATACCTATTATGAAAAAAAATATGGATGGACTTATTATTAATGTATCTTCATGGTCAGGTAACCATGTAAGCTTATTGTCAGGAGTTTCATATACTTCTTCAAAACACGCACTTAACGCAATGACAGAAACTATTAATATGAAATACTGTAATGTTGGTATTAGAGCATGTGCGTTATGCCCAGGAGAAGTTTTTACGCCAATTTTAGATAAAAGACCTAAAAAACTTACATTAGATCAAAAAAATAAAATGCTACAGCCTGATGATCTTGGAGAAACCATAGCTTTTTTATCTCAAATGCCTAAACATGTTTGTATTAATGAAATAACCATTAGTCCTACTTGGCATAGAAGGTATATAGCTGGTCTAGGAATAGAAAAATTATAGAATTAATTTTTTAATTTATCTTCTGTTTTATCATCAAAATCTTTTGCACTATGTCTTTCATGGAGTTGTTCACTTAAATCTCCAGAAATTTTATTAACTATTCTTCCTCTTTTGACTGCTGGTCTTTGATCAATTAAATTTGCCCATCTAACTACGTTTTTATAAGATTTTACATCTAGAAACTCTTCGGCGCCATATAACCTTCCTAAAACTAAACCACCATACCATGACCAAATAGCAATATCTGCAATGGTATAATCATCATTACAAACATAGGTCCTATCTGAAAGCAATTTATCTAAAACATCAAGTTGTCTCTTCACTTCCATTGAAAAACGATCTATTGGGTATTCAAATTTTTTGGGAGCGTATGCATAAAAATGACCAAAACCACCACCTAAATATGGAGCGCTAGCCATTTGCCAAAATAACCAGTTCAAACATTCAGTTCTTGCATTAAAACTTTGAGGAATGAATTTTTGAAATTTATCAGCTAAATATAAGAGAATTGAACCTGACTCAAATATTTTTATGGACTCAGTTCCAGAATTGTCAACTAAACTTGGTATTTTAGAATTCGGATTAATATCAACAAAACCTGAACTAAATTGATCACCATTTCCAATTCTAATTAACCACGCATCATACTCTGCCTCTTTGACCCCTAAATTCAATAATTCTTCAAACATGATAGTAACTTTAATTCCATTAGGAGTGCCTTGGGAATATAACTGAAAAGGGTGTTTTCCTATTGGTAGTTTTTTTTGATGGGTTGAACCTGAAACAGGTCTATTTATATTAGCAAATTTACCACCATTTTCTTTATCCCATACCCATTTTTGAGGAGGAGAGTAATCTTCTAAATCTGACATCTAATATACCTCGTTTGTTTAATAATTTTCTCAATTAATAATTTAAATTTGCTTTTTCTAAAGGCTCTTTTCCTAAGACAAGATCTGATCCTCTCTCTCCAATCAATGTTGCTCCAGAATGCAAGTTAGCTGATAACATTGTTGGCATGATTGAAGCATCAATCACTCTAAGATTTTGTATTCCATAAACTTTTAAATTATTATCAACTACTGCTGTAGGATCACTTTTCGGTCCCATCCTACATGACCCCATTTGATGATATGTAGTTGTGCCTCTTTCCCTCGCTATTTGTAAAAGTTCGTCATCAGATTGATGCTCTAGGCCAGGATAAACTTCATAATCAAAAAATTTTGATAAAGCATTAGAGTGCATTAATCTTCTAGA
The DNA here is from genome assembly GCA_038131365.1 of Candidatus Marisalimonas marina. Taxonomy (GTDB): domain Bacteria; phylum Pseudomonadota; class Alphaproteobacteria; order Puniceispirillales; family Marisalimonadaceae; genus Marisalimonas; species Marisalimonas marina. Next base: position 418,007 of record JAYPPH010000003.1, read on the forward strand.
TAATTTTAAACCAGCAACGACTACTCTTTTGTCTTCTTCTGCATCCAAATAATTTGGTTGAATTTCTGGAGCAGAAAATGGATCCTTACTCTTAATTTTTATCCATCCAAGAGACTCAGGTCTTTGTTGCCATGCTGCCACAGTAAAGCCAGGCTCTGTATCTAGTGTTGATTGGACCCCCTCTTTATAGGAAGCAGGTGTAAATGTCATTTGTATATCGTGGTTTCTAATTGCTTCATTAGAATGCCAAAAGCAATAGACAAGAGTTGGACTTAAATTTACGATTGATTGTTTGCCTAAAAAGTATTTTCCAATTTCTTTTAATAATTTTAATCCTCTTGATCTTTCATTAATTGTTTCAACATTTTTGGCTCTTGCAGTCATTCGAGGTGCAAAATGATCCCTTAAATTCATTCCGACACCCTTTAAATCGTGAACTACTTTTATACCTAGATCATTTAAATCTTTTGCGGGCCCAATTCCTGAAAGATGCAGAATATGTGGGGATTTAACAACTCCTGAAGATAAGATAACTTCTTTATTAGCATTTAAATTGATTTTTTTTCCTGACCTTCCACCTCGGAAATATTCAATTCCTGTAGCTTTTTTATTTTCAACAATGACTTTTGTAACAAATGCATTCGTAATAATTTCTAAATTTTTTCTATTTTTAACTGGGTTCAAAAAAGCTCTTGCCGCGCTAACTCTAAACCTACCTTTTGTTGTTCTTTGAACATATGAAACACCCTCTTGGGTTTCTCCATTGTAATCTTTATTAAGAGGTATGCCCTCTTCAATTGCACCTTGTATAAAAGCTTCACAAAGAGGGTCACGATATTCTAAATCAGTAATTGGAAGCTCTCCACTACTACCTCTGTATCGTTCATCATATTCCCCAATACGATTTTCATATCTCTTGAAATACGGAAGTAAATCAGAGTAACTCCAACCCTTATTTCCCTTTTGTGCCCAAACATCAAAATCTAAATTTTGGCCTCTATTAAAAACCATACCATTAATGGAACTTGAACCTCCCAAAGTTTTACCTCTGGGGATATCGATAACCCTCCCAGCAGTACCCCAACTAGGCTCAGATTTAAATAGCCAATTAACACTGGGATTAGTTAATGTTTTTATAAAGCCAGCTGGAATATGAATAAATGGATTCCAATCTGGCGGCCCAGCTTCAAGTAAGCATACTGAGTTTTTAGGGTCAGCGCTAAGTCTATTTGCAAGGACACATCCTGAAGACCCGGCTCCCACAATTATATAGTCGAAGTTACTACTCATTTAAAAATCCAAAATTAAAATTTATAAATTATAAATTATAAATTATAATCATAAATCATCATTAAGATTACACAAATATAAAAGTAGAGCTTTTAAAAAAAAATTTAAATTGTTACCAGGATTGCAACCATATTACCAACTGATCCCTTAGACCTGTATTAACTAAAAATGCCTGAATATAGTCAAAAAATATAACCACCACTGCAGTTAATATTATTCCTAAAATAAAAGTCACAACAATTTCCCTTTTAAAAATATGATAACACTTTAAGGCTAAAAAAACTTGAATTCTATTTAAAAATTAATATTGTTATATATGGAGGAGATAACATGAGCAAAGACCAATATACATTTAGTGAAAATTTAAAAGGTGAATTAATATTAGCCGTAATAATTTTCTTTCCTTTACTTTTTACTATTACTGGGATTCTATAGATTAGATAATTAAATCTCATCACCTATTAATATTGATAAAAATTATAGATAAGTACCTCAACTGAAATAAAGATTATTTTTATTAGAGGAAAATTACGTATATCTTTATATATACTAGACTTATATATTAAATCCTATCAATGTCGTCACTTTTCATGATATTTTTGATAAATCACTAAAAATTTTTACGTTTAATAGACATTCATCAACAAAGAATAGTAACGCAAATAATTTTTTTAGATTTAAATTCTTCTCTAATAAAAAATTATGAACTAAATTATTAAAGACCTGAAAATTTCTAGATTATGCTTATTTGATTTATGTAATTAGAAAACATTATAAAAGAGAGATTATTGAATAAAAACGTAAGTATTTACTGGATAAGAAAAGATCTTAGGATACATGACAACCCTGCTCTTGTTGCCTCAATAGAAAACGGTGCGGTATTACCCATATATATCTTAGATGATATTAATTCTGGAGAACATAAATTAGGAAGTGCGAGTAGAATATGGCTTCATCAATCGTTGGAAAAATTAAATAAAAAATTTGATAATAATCTTAAATTTTTCAAAGGTAATCCAATTGATATTCTTGCTAACATTTGTGAAAGTGAAAAAATTTGTAAAATTTTTTGGAATAGAGTTTATGAACCATGGTCAATTCAAAGAGATAAAAAAATCAAAGATAGCCTGAAGATAAAGGGTGTTGATATTAATAGTTTTAACGGTTCACTTTTGTGGGAACCCTGGGAAGTTTTAAAAAATGATGGCACCCCATACCGTGTTTTTACTCCCTATTATAGAAGGGGATGTTTGAGTGCCAAGGAGCCTCGTGTCCCTAAGAATACTCCGAATAAAATTGATTATTATGAGTTAAAGAAAATCATAAGTATAGACATTAGTGACTTGAATTTATTACCTGAACATAATTGGAAAGATAAAATTATAAAAAATTGGAAAATTGGTGAAGATGCTGCTCAAGAAAGATTGGAAGAATTTGTTGATAATGAGCTAGACGGTTACAAGGATGGTCGTAATTTTCCAAATAGAAAAAATGTTTCCAGACTTTCTCCACACCTACACTGGGGTGAAATATCACCTAATACAATTTGGCATAAAGTTTGGAGTTTACAGCAACTCAATTTTAATAAATTTCAGGACACTGATACATTTTTATCAGAAATGGGATGGCGCGAATTTTCTTATTATCTTCTTTTCTATTTCCCTGATTTACCAAGAAAAAATTTACAAACGAAATTTGATAAATTTTCTTGGGATAATAATACATCATTTCTTAAAGCTTGGAAATCTGGTCAAACAGGTTATCCAATTATAGATGCTGGAATGAGAGAACTATGGTCTACAGGCTATATGCATAATAGATTAAGGATGATAGTTGGTTCTTTCTTAGTAAAAAATCTATTATTACATTGGCACGAAGGTGAAAAATGGTTTTGGGATTGTCTCGTAGATGCAGATTTAGCAAGTAATAGTGCTGGTTGGCAGTGGATTGCAGGTTGCGGAGCTGATGCAGCTCCATATTTCAGGATCTTTAATCCGATAACCCAAGGCTTAAAATTTGACCCTGATGGGCACTATATAAGAAAATATGTTCCGGAGATTAGCCAACTTCCCAATAAATATTTATTTAATCCTTGGGAGGCACCTAGTGATGTTCTTAAAGGAGCTAATATAAATCTTGGGGTAACTTATCCCAAGCCCATTGTAGATATAAAAATATCTAGAGAAAAGGCACTTTCTGCATTTGCAAAACTAAAACTAACTTAAAATGAATAATACCATATCAAAGTATGTTTTTTTATTAGTCCTTTTTTTTGTTACATATTTCCTTTATGTATTTCCATTTGAAATTTTGAACAAATATTTATTAAAAGAGAATACATCTCTAAAAAGTTCAATTATTAACACAATTATTTTTTACATATTAATTGTTTATTACCTTAAATCACACACAACTTTTAAACCACTTAAGCTTTTTGTTTATGAGGGACTAGGAATTGGTTTTATTAGCTTTTTAGTAATTCTCATGAGTATTCCAATTAACTCTATAGGGTATTTTAAAGAAACTTCGATTGGCATTACATCAATAACCTTAATTTTAATTATTACGATATATGCAATATTTAAAGCAAAAAGTATTTCAATTAAAAATGTTACCTTAGAAACCTCTAAGATAAATAAAAATTATAATATTATTTTTTTAAGTGATATCCATCTAGGAACTAATAGTTCAAAACATCTTCAAAAAATACTTAAGAAAATAGAGACAATTAAATATGATTTTATTTTAATTGGTGGAGATTTGATTGACTCAAGTTCTTTTAACTTAGAAAACTTGAAATTATTAAATCTAATTAAAAAAAATATATATTTTGTTAATGGCAATCATGAATATTATTTAAAAGATCATAAAGATAAAATAAAAAATCTCGCAAAATATAACTTAAATATTTTAATAAACACAACAAAAACAATAGGTAAAATTAACTTGATTGGTATTGACGATTTGGAGTCACCAATTGATAAAGTTTCATATGTAAATGAATTTATAAAAGATAATTTTTTTAATCTTGTTATATGTCACAAACCAGACATTTGGGACGATTTAAAAAACAATGTTGATCTTATGCTATCAGGCCATACTCACAATGGACAAATATTTCCTTTTAATTTCATTGTAAAATTAAAGTTTAAGTATATCTATGGTTTGTATAAAAATAATTTTTCAAATCTATATGTTTCATCAGGCTCTGGCTGCTGGGGTCCGAGGCTTAGACTAGGCTCTTCTAATGAAATAGTAAATATTAGACTAAAAAAAACTCTTTAAAACTATATCAAGCCCTCAATATTTACTGGTAACTCGTTATTTTCAATTTCGCTTATGATTTTGTTTAAATGCTCAGTATTTTGAGTTTCTACCGTGATATTTAATTTTGCCAAACTGGCAGATAAATCCATTGCAAATCTACTATGCTCAACTTGAAGGACGTTGGCTCCATTGTTAGCACAAATTTTGGATATGATTTGAAGTTGTCCAGGCTTGTCTGGCATTGTGATAGTTAAAGTTGTTACCTGACCAGATCTGACCAAGTCCCTCATTAAGATAGAGGATAAAACCTTGGCGTCAATATTTCCACCACAGATTATAATACCAATTTTTTTGCCAGTGAAAGTTTTACTATTTTGTAATATTGCTGCCAAACCAACTGCTCCAGCTCCTTCAACTACAGTTTTTTCATGCTCAGCCAGCATTGCTATTGCTCTTTCAATCGATTTATCTGAAACGGTAATTACATCATCAACGTAATCTTTAATAATTGAAAATGGAATGTTTCCAACTTCAGAAACAGCTATACCTTCTGCTAGAGTAGATCCCTTACATTTTATTTTTTTATGAAATAATTTATTTGTTAAAGAGGGATATAATTCAGATTCAACCCCAATAACTTTTATATTTTTATTCATAGATTTTGCAGCTAATGCGCAACCTGCTATCAAACCTCCTCCCCCGACTGGGATAAGCAATGTGTCAATCTCATTACAATCTGTTAACATTTCATAAGAGATGGTTCCTTGGCCTGAAATAACATTAATGTCATTATAAGGGTGGACTTCTATAAAACCTTTTTCCTTAATTAGGCTTTGAACATGTTTATAAGATTCCTCTAAATTTTCTCCTTTAATTATTACATTACCACCAAAATTTTTTGTTCTTCTTATTTTGGTAAAAGGAGTTCCTTCAGGCATCACAATATTTGAATTAACATTTAGTTTATTAGAAATAAAAGCTAAACCTTGAGCATGATTTCCAGCGGACATGGCCACAACACCTAATTTTTTTTCATGATCGGTAAGAGACAGTAGTTTTGAGTATGATCCTCTTACTTTAAATGCTCCAGTAAATTGTCTATTCTCAAATTTAAAAAAAACATCAACCCCTAGCTTTTCTGAAATTGAATTTGAAAAACTTGTTTCAGTCCATTTTACATTGTTAGATATTTTTTTATGAACATCTATGATGTTATTCAGGTTTAATTGCATTTTTAACTCTATTTATTTAAGTTAATAAGTGCCTATTGCTAAAATAGTATTTTGTCAATTATATTGAGCTTAATTTTCTACTATCAATTTTAATGAGTTTTAATATGGGAAACTATGAAATTAATAAAATAATGCAAGGAAGTCCTCCACCTAATGAATACCGAGTTTCATTAAGTAATTGGAGAAAATACCCTTATTGCAAATGGTCTTTTTTAAACGTAAGAAATTTAATTCCTACTGCACCTATAGCGCACAATACTTCTAAGGAAATTGGTTTTAAAAAAAAATTAATAGATTTGAATAACATAATTATTGAACATAATGATAACAAATCAAATTTAATTTCTATTTTGAAAAAGTGTGACACAGATGCCTTTTTAGTAATGCAAAAGGGACAACTTAAATATGAGTTCTTTGATAATTTTACAAAAGAAAACACACCACATATTATATTCTCTCTATCAAAATCACTAACCTCTTTATTAGTAGGCATCCTTGTCAGTAAAAAAGTAATAAACTTGAACAGCACTGTTTCATCAATTATTGAGGAAACTAAAGGAAGTGCTTACGAAAACGCTACTGTAAGAAATGTCTTGGATATGAATGTAGCATCAGGCTTTATTGAAGATTATACTGGCTCTGCTCAAATTTTTAAAGAATATAGAGCATCTACAGGCTGGGATTTGCCTGAATTAAATGAAGATTTAAATCACAATGGGTTACATGATTTTCTTTCAAAATTACCTCAATCAGATTTAAAACATGGGAATAAATATCATTATTGTTCACCTCATACTGATTTATTAGGATGGATAATAGAACGAGCATCTGGACATAATTATTCTACAATCATGAATGAATTATTATTTAAACCAGCTGGCGTAATTCATGACTCATACGTCACAGTGGATCAATGGGGAGCTTCGAGGGCAGCTGGGGGAATAAGTATAACCCCATACGATCTATTGTTAATTTCGGAGTTAGTGCGCTGCAACGGTTACAAGGACAAACAAGAAGTCATTCCCTCTTTATGGATAGAAGACATTCAAAATTATAAACATAATAAGCCTTACCTTAACCAAGATAATTTGGAGAGGTTTCCAAATGGTAACTATCGATCAAAATGGTATCAAACTGGATTTAGTGATGGTGAGTATTGTGGAATAGGTATACATGGGCAAAATATTTGGATTAACCCCAAAAAAGATTTAACTATTATAAGAATGTCCTCCGCATCTGACCCAATAAATATTGCAACTGAGGAATTGATGTTTAAAGTTTTTAAAGAAATTGCGAAAGTGTTAGATTAAAAAATTACAGTTAAACTTATAATTTTTAGAAAGTTATCGGAAATTTTTTATATAACTTATTAATTTCATCCAATAATTCATCTGACAAAACTATATCTAAGCCGTTTATTATTTTAGTTAGTTGTAATTTATCGGTGGCTCCAAAAATAACTGACCCCATAAATGGTCGCTGGTTACAAAAAGCCAGTGCCATATGAACTGGCTCTAAATTGAAACTTCTTGCAAGCGATACATACTCTTTAACAGCCAAAGTTGAATTTTCATTTATTCGTCCAAAAAGACTAGAGACCCTTGAAAGTCTTGAATTCTCGGGAACAGATCCATCCAAATATTTTCCAGTCAAGAAACCACCTGCCAATGGAGAGTACGCCAACAAACTAATATTTTCATGGTGTGACATTTCAGCCATATCAAGATCATATAATCTACAAAGTAAACTATATTCATTCTGAGTAGAAACTAACTTAAGATTTGGAAAATTTTTTAAATATTTAAGAAATTGTATTGTTCCCCAGCATGTTTCATTAGATAACCCTATGTACCTTATTTTTCCTTCTTTTTGAATTTCTGATAGAGATTCTAAGACTTCTAATATATTTTCGTTAGCTTTTTTTGTATCTTGGTTAGATGGATTATAATTCCAATTTTGCCTAAAGTGATAAGACCCTCTATTTGGCCAATGCAGTTGGTACAAATCTACGTAATCAGTTTTAAGTTTTTGTAAGCTTCCCTCAATTGCTACCTTAATTGAATCCCTATTTATTCCTTCACCACTTCTAACAGCCTCATAACCTATACCTGATATTTTAGTAGCCAATATAATATCTGATCTCTTAGATCTATTCTTATCAATCCAATTCCCAATAATAACTTCAGTATCACCTGTTGTTTCCGGTCTCAAAGGACATGTAGGATACATTTCTGCTGTATCAAAAAAATTAATACCTGAATCAATAGACAAATCTATTTGTTCATGTCCATCCTTTTCTGATGTAGACTCTCCAAAAGTCATTGTGCCAAGACAATATGATGATACTCTAAGTTCTGACTGTCCTAAATTTTTAAATTGCATTGAATCCTCTTGGTATAAAAATTTTAAATATATTTACAATACGCCAATAAATTTGAAGTTAATAATGTGCTCTAAGCACTTTAAGAGGCTTAGAATAAATTAATCTAAGCATTTTTAATAGGCTAAATATTGTAATAAAAAAAGGTAATATAAGCGCAAAGATAGTTAATGTTATGTAATTTAAATAAAACTCAATATTAAATAAATAATTAAGTAAAATATAGCTAATTGTGCAACCTATTAAAACAGAAATAAATGAAGAAAGAAAACCAATTGACATATACTCGTAAAACCATAAAGAAATTATTTTTTTTGGGTTTGCGCCAAGTATTTTAAACACTGCTACTTCATATAATTTATCTTTTTTACTCACGTCCAAAATACTATTTAAAACTATTATACCTGATATAAGAGTCACGAAAGCTATAGTGTTTATAATAATAATTAATAAACTTAACAATGATCTAATTGCCTTATAACTTTCCTCTACCGATATTGATGAAATATTTGAAAAAAGAGACACAATTTTTTCAACAAATTCACTACTCGTCGTCTTGTTTCTGCTCTTACTAGTAGCAATCCAAGTGTGTGGTGCGTTTTTTATATTACTGTCACTTAAAACAAATATAAAATTAATACCCATATTTTCCCAAATGATTTCTCTAGTATTTTTAATTTTAGCCTCAAAATTTCTTCCTAAAATGTTGAATTGTATTTTGTCTCCAATCTTTAGATTTAAACCTTTAGCAATTTTGTCACCTATTGAAACAAGAAGAGGGCCATTATAATCTGAACTCCACCATTCGCCAGTAACTAATTTATTGTTTTTTGGTTTTTCATTGCTCCAGGTAAAAGCCCTATCTCTTCTAAGAACCCATTGGACATCTTTATCAACTTTTAATTTATCGACATCTATATTATTTAATTTAGTAACACGACCCCGAAGCATCGGTTGAGCATTTAAGTTAGCTGAGCCAATTGAATTAATGGCAATTTTCTTAATATCTTCAATTTGACTTGGTTGTATATCAATATAAAAATAATCAGGTGCTTCTTGATTAATAGTATTGGATATTTTTTTATCCAAACTTTCCTGAATAATATTTAATGAAATCAAAAGTGACAAACCTATACTAAATGAAATAACTATAGATTTAGAAAACGCGTTCCTATCTACAATAGACTTTCTTATTGTTTCTTTTAACGTTCCGATCTTAAAACTTATTTTTTTTAAAATCGTAAAAAATAGATTAGTAAATAGAGTTAAAATAATTAATGAGACAAACAGAGACACAAAAACATAGAATGCCAATTTAAAATCGCTAGTTAAATTAATTGTTAAAATACATAGACAACAAACTAAAAAAATTAAAAATAATTTCATTTTTATCGAATACTGGTTCAATATTTTTTCCTTTGAAATTCTAATAAGATGAATTGGCTTAATCTCATAGGTTTTTGATAAAGGAATAACTGTAAATAATATGCTTACTATAAAGCCGAAAGAACAACTTACTAAAATAGGTTCAATAAAAAGTTTTGCTTGAAATGAAGGAAAAAGGCTATCACTTATTACAGATGCAAACAAAAACGGAATAGAAGTGCCTATTAAAAAAGCGGGTATAATTGCAATTAAAAAAATTGAAATCATTTGTAAGAGATAAATTTTAAATACTTGAATATTTTTTGCACCTAAGGACTTTAATATAGCAATGTTTCTTGTTTTTTTTATTAAATATCCTCTTACACCGTTTGATATACCAACACCCGAAATTAACAAAGTAATAAGACCAACCAAAGAGATGAATAAAGTTGTCCTCTCTATGAAATTATTAAAATTGTTAGTACTGTTCTTTACTGTTTTTATGGAAATATTTGTTCCATCTATTAATTTATTTAAAGAAGATAAATCAATTTTTTTATTGTTTGGTATAAATTTAATTTTATATTTTATAAGAGAGCCAGGTATAACTAGACCTGTATTTTTTAAGGTTTGAGATGATATAAGAACTCTGGAACCAAACGAAGAAAATGAAAACATTCTATCCGGTTCTTTTTTAATAATACCCTGAATTTCAACTTCAATATTTCCTAATTTTACAATATCACCAATAGAAACATTTAATTGTTTTTTTAGTCCTTCATCTATAAATATTTTATTAATGTGATTATATATATTTATAGCAGACGGGGGCATATTTTGAGATTTTACTGTAATTTCTCCTATTAATGGCCACTTTTGGTCTACAGCTTTTAGTTCTACCACACGACGTTTAATGGGTAGGTTTTTGTTAGAAGAAAGCATTGTACGCATTTCAATGACCTGGGACACAGTACCATTTTGTAATAACCAATTTTTAATATGACTTGGAAATTCTTGATAAGTAGTCGATAATTCAAAATTACCACCAAGTAGTTCAGATCTTTTATTATCAATTTCATACTGTAAATTTTTGGATAAACTACCTACTGCTGTAATGATGAAAACACCAATGAAGATTGAAGTTATTACTATTTTGAATTCATTAAAAGAACCTCTTAACTCCTTTATTGATAGTTTCAAAAACAGATTATTAGTTTTTAATAGTTGTTTAAGACCTGACATTTTATAAAATTATACCATTATCAAGAATTATAGTTTGATCACACAAATCAGCTAAAGATTTATCGTGTGTTACTAAAATTAACGTTGATTTATGAATTTTTTGAAGTTTGAAAATAAGTTCAATTACCTCTTTGCTATTTTTTTTGTCTAAATTTCCTGTTGGCTCGTCAGCTATCAAAATTTCTGGAGATGAAATTAATGACCTAGCTATAGCAACTCTTTGTTGTTCTCCTCCAGACAATTCATGAGGATAGTGACTAATTCTGTGACCCAAACCAACACTTTCGAGTAATTTTGTTGCCTTTTTATCGTCAATGAAATTACCAGAAATTTCTAATGGTAAGTTTACATTTTCAAGAGCTGTCATTGAAGGCAATAAATTAAAGGATTGAAAAATGATACCTACATTTTTTGATCTATAATCTGCTAATTCATCTTCTTTCAAGTTATGGATTGGCTTATCCTTGTAGAAAACCTTCCCTTCTGTAACAGTCTCTAATCCAGCAATAGTCATAGCTAAGGTAGACTTTCCAGCACCACTATGGCCCATGATACTTATACTTTTATTAGCTAAGATTTTTAGATTAATTCCTTTTAATACCCTAACAACCTCAACATTGCTTTTAAGATTTACGTGAACATTTTCTAATTTTATTATAATGTTATCTTTCATAATACTCATTTAACATTGAACTAACTTAATATATTCTTTTAACCGAAGAAGATTTACCCGATTGTTTAAAAAGATATGAAATATATAATTAAATTAAATATTACAATTGTTTTCTTTTTATTTGTCCTTATCCAAACGTCATATTCTAAAAGCTTAAAAATATTAATATTGGGAGATAGTTTAATAGCAGGATATGGATTGTTAAAAGATGATGGATTTGTTAACCAACTACAAAAAAAATTAAATGAAAATAGTTTTGAAGTAAAACTTGTTAATGGTGGTGTTTCTGGGGAGACATCAACAGGGCTTTATAATAGATTTAAATGGGTGCTAGAAGAAAATTTTGATGGAGTTGTCATTTCTATAGGCGCCAATGATGCATTAAGAGGCATTGAGCCGCAAGTTACTTATAAAAATATTGAAAATATTCTAAAATTTTTAAACAAAAGTAAAATTCCTACAATGCTCTTTGGTATGAAAGCACCTAACAACCTTGGTACGGGTTATGTTTATGAGTTTAACAAAATTTATCCGGAATTATCACAAAAATACCAAACCACTTTCTACCCGTTTTTTTTAAAGGATGTTGTACTTAAACCTAATTTAAATCAAAGCGATATGATTCACCCTAATAAAAAAGGTGTGAAAAAAATAGTTGAAAATATTTACCCAAAGTTTCTAAATTTTTATAAAAAAATATTGAATTAGCTACTTTTTGAGAATGAGTAATCTTAGAATTCTTATAATACCTCTGATTGCGAAAGTTCTAAAAATTGGATTACTAATAATTTTCTTTAAATAAAATATTATTGAAGGATAGTATTTTTTGAAAACAAGAAAAATAAAAAACACCACAAGGACAATTAGTATTAATTTTATCATTCTATATTTATATCTATAGATCCTAATACGCCGAAGTCTGCAGTGATTTTATCACCACACGCTATGGGCAATGGTAATGCACAAGTTCCAGTTGAAATTATCATCCCTTTTTGAATAGTAATATTATTTTGAGACATCTCATTTATCAACCAAGTAAGGGCAATTAAAGGACCACCAAGCACATTTGAGCCAACACCATCATGAGAAAGATTTTTATTGTTATAAATTCTGACTCTGTGCTGAGATAAATCAATATTTTGCCATTCTAATTTGATGGGTGAAGAAATAACAAATTGATGAGCACAAGCATTGTCTGCGATCAAACCTAGTTCACCAATTTTAGAAAAGTCTTCAAAACGAGAGTCAGGTAATTCTATTGCTAAATGCAAATCTTCTATAAAACCAATGACCTCTTCAGGTATATATAATTTGTTTTTAGGCTCTAGAGTTAAGGATATTTTAAAAGCAAATTCAGGTTCAGCAACAGCCATTTTATTATGACCTAAAGCAACTGATGCGCCTGGTTTGAATGATTTATTACTTAAAATTCTTCCTGCCAAGGGGCCATTTACACCAATGTGTTTTTGCCCATCTAAGCTAGTTGCTGCAATTTTCCATCCAAGCATTTCAGACTTACTGAGGGCTTCAAGATTTTTCTGAATTTTATAGGCTTCCAATCTGTTCTGAGGAGCTAATTGACTGGGTATACTCTTGATCTTATTGCCACTTTCCCAGGAATTCCAAATCAATTCTGCAGCCTTCATGATAAAATGCCTTAATAATTATATTTTAATTTTTGACTTTTCCCAAACAGTTATGTCTTGCGCGATTGGTGGCAAAGGTATTTGACCAAACGTTTCAGCAATTATTCCTCTATGATAACCGCCGTGCATAATAAGATGTGTAATTATCATAGATCTAGATATAGAAACTTTATTTCCACCTATCAACTCGCATTCTACAATTTCCTCAAATTCTTTATCCGATAGGCTATGAGTATAGCTTTTTATTAATTTCTCTTCTGTTTTCTTTTCTTCCCAAAGCTCTTCCATATTTTCGTGTAATATAGTCTGTAAATTATCAAAGGGATGCTTTTCCCTTTTCATGTTTGCCAACCAAACTTTATCTATGACTAGCAAATGATTGAGTGAATTTCTAATACTATTCATAAAAGATTTTCGTTGTTTATTAATTTCTTCAGGGGATAATCTAATAATTACTTTAAAAAATTCATCATTAGCCCAACTATTATAGTCTAATAGATTTAAAAGATGTTCTTTTTTGTCCATCAAAATTTACCCCAACTATTAATTTATTTTTTTTCATCTAAACTTTTGAACAGAAGTTTAAATAGATTCTTTTTTTGGTTGTTTTGAATATTCCACTTTTTTTTTAAAACTCTGTAAGCAAACAAACACAATATGCCTATAATTAAATAAAAAAGGGTATCCAAATTTTCCATTATTTAAATCACTAATTAATTTTAAAATACTAATCTCATATTTAAATTTGAGCAAGTCAAGTAAACAAAATCATTTTAATAATGTGGTGGGACCTCGTAAGCAGTATTAGTATTTTCCTTATTTCTGTCTTCAAAATTTTGTATAGATAACTTTAACGTTTTGATTTGTAATTTTAACTCATGAATATTTTTTTGTTGATTGTAAAGTTCATCACTCATACTTGAAAAATCATTTTGAAGGATTGATAACATTTCCTCTATATTTTGTAGTTTTTCTTTCATCTCATTTCCTTGTATTTTATTTACTAAAAATTCTATGCTATTAATAATGATATGAAAGTTATTATTGGAATAATTTTGTTTTTTTGTGTACTAAATTTGGCAATGTATTCAATGTCTTTTTTGGGATAAAAAATTACTCTGAGAGTGATGGACATCTACCTTCTAATTTTAGTTCCTTAAATGCATTAAATGTATCCCTTATTCCTTTTTTTACTGAAATAGATGGGTAAGAACCGATATGTTTTCTTAATGGGTCATCATCTAGATCAGGTGGAAAGGGGAAAGGTTGATTAACGCAACTTATATCAGAATTTTTGTCTAATTCTTTTATGATTTTTATTCCGTTTTCAATCGTTTCACAGCTTCCATTGAGATTAAACACATTAGCACCAGTTAGATCCTTACTTACTGAAGTGATAAACGCTAATGCTGCTTCACCTACATACAACCAACTATATTTTCCACTGAATGGTATCTCATAACTTTGATTTAGAACTGCAGCTTGTATAGCTAATGTATTTTTGGAACTCATTCCTTGATCCCTAGCTAAACCGTAAACAATATTAGGCCTAATTCCTATAGAAGGAACTTGCCAATCTTGCCAATAAACAAAAGCAGTATGTTCGTTTGCTAGTTTGTAAGCTCCATATAATGTTTCTTTCCATGGGCCTTTAGGAGGCATGCCTAAAGCAGCAACTGAGGAAGCATATACTGTTCTTTTAATATTACCTTCCCTGGCTATTTCGAGTATATTAATTGTGCCTTCCACATTAACTCTAGCTCCTAATGCAGGATCTGACGCACAAAATGGAACTTGAAGACCTGCCAAGTGAATTATGGCAGACGGATTATAATTAAAAATTATTTTTTTAAGTAATTTTAAATTTGTTATATCACATACTTCCCATTTAACCTGAGAGGTTTGGTTGCCTAAAATTAACTCTAACCGATCTTTTTTTGGTGACAGATCAATACCAACACATGGAATTTTAGATCTATGAAGAATTGCAAGTATCCAACTGCCTATACATCCCCCTGCTCCTGTAACAACAACAGGACCATTAAAATTATTAGCCTTAATTAGTAAATCATCAGTTAAAAAATCTAAATTCATTTAATATCTCATCAAAGTATTATTATTGACATAATCACACATAAAAAAATTTAAATAAATATTTATTAAACTTTTTTAACAAAACTATTTATGTCTGAAACTAGAATTTTAGGATTTTCCATAGCAGCAAAATGCCCTCCTGACTGATGAGTTTTCCAAAAAATTATATTGTTATAATATTGAGAAGCCAAACTTTTTGGTGGAGAAAATATTTCCTTAGGAAATTCACTATATCCAGTTGGCACTTCTATTGGCCTTTCTAGAGAAATTGGCCAATCTGGGGATCTGTGACGGACAAAATAAGGCCAAAAGGAAGCACCTATACATCCTGAAAACCAATACAAAGAAATATTTGCAAGCATAATATCAATATTTATATAATTAAATAAATCACCATTATTATCTGTCCAGCTATAGAATTTTTCACTTATATAAGCACAAAGACTTACAGGTGAAGCATTTAAAGCATGCGCCAAGGTAAAAGGTTTTGTTCCTTGGAGATACTGATAACCAGCCTCATAATGTAAAAAGTTTTTTAGCTCTTTATAATATTTTTTTTCCTTAGGGTTATTAGGTTTTTTATCTAAACCTCTAGGTAGAGGTATCATATTTAAGTGAATACCTTTTATTTTTGCAGGCACCTTAACAGACATTATTGAGGCTATAAAAGACCCTAAATCACCTCCTTGTATAAAATACTTATCGTATCCTAAAGCATCCATTAAGTTGATAAAGTGATTAGATATTTCACCCAAACCCAAAGGGTGCTGATTTTTATCGAATGAAAATCCAACATTTGGCAATGATGGGATAATAAGATCAAAATGTTGATAATTTAAAAAATTATTTGCTTCAGGATTTGTAAGTAAAGGAATTACATCAAAAAATTCAAAAACCGATCCTGGCCATCCATGAATTAAAAGAAGAGGAATTGCATTTTTTTTATGTGACTTGATATGTAAAAAATGAGTTTTACAGTTACCTTCATTAAAAATATATTGTTCAAATTTGTTTAGTTTTTTTTCTTCTTCTTTCCATGAAAATTTATTTTCCCAATAATCTAAGATGAAAGAGAGACTTTTGAATGAAATACCTGCATCATTATAAGAATAAGAACCCCAATCAACAGTTCTACCTTTTGAAATTAAATACCTTAAGTCAGCTATTTCCTTAGTACTAATATTTGATTTAAATTTTTCCATATACTGCAATCTTAAATTTTAATAAGAATAAATCTAAAACTTAATAAAAGTAAATTAAATCTAAATTATAGTTTATTTGCGTCTCTTCTAAAGCTATAAAGTCCGGCTCCTACGACTATACAAGAACCTAATAAAACAGGTATTTCTAAAATTTCGTTAAAGAAAATCATGCCAATAATAGACACAAAAACCAGTTGAAGATAGTTAAAAGGCTGTAAAATTGATGCTTGTGCTAATTGATATGCTTTAATTATAAAAAAATGAGCAGATGTTCCAAGCACAGCAATCAGCAAAATCAAAAACCAGTCAAAACTTTTTACTTCAATGAAGAAGAAGGGACCCACTACTGATAAAATAAATGCCCCAGCCATGCCTGTATAAAAAAAACTAGTTGTAGGACTGTCATAACTAGATACATAGCGTGTTAAAATTTGATATGTTGCATATGAAATAGCACATGCTAAAGCTAAGATTGATAGTGGATCAAATCCCTTAAAACCTGGTCTTAAAATAATTAAGATACCAATAAACCCTAAAAAAATTGTAAGTATCCTTTGCAAGTCTACTTTTTCGTCCAAAAATATGATTGATAAAGCAGTAACCATTATAGGTCCAATTGCAAAAATGGCTGAAGTTTCAATCAATCCTAACTTTAAAAAACAATAATGTGCAAAACACATTTGTATTGCTAACAATGACCCACGAAAAATTTGTAAATATTGCTTTTTACTCTTAGAAATGAGTACAGTTGATTTTTTGTTATAGTTATTCATCAAAATTAAAATTAAAGCAAAAAACCAATACCTAAACATGTTTAAAGTGATTACATTATAAGTCTCAGACAACTGACGAGTAATACCATTCATAATTGAAAAACATAATACTGCAGAGATTAGAAATAAAATGCCTTTTATGTTATTTGTTATTATCAAAGTTGAACAACCTATTACGGAAAATTAAAATATTTGATATAAGTAAAATCTTAAACAAAAGGGTAAATTATGAGAAAATTAATTATTAAAATTTTTACTATTTCAAGTATTTATATACTAACCCATTTTGCTTCATTTGCAGAGACTTTTGTTTATTCAGGTGGCTGTTTTTGGTGTACAGAAGCTGATATGGAAAAACTTCCAGGCGTTATTGAAGTAACAAGTGGTTTTACTGCTGGAACAACAAAAAACCCTAAATATATTCCTGGACAATGGGGCGATCACAGAGAAGCAGCTTTAGTAGAATATGATCCCAAGGTAATTACTTTTAATGATTTAGTTATTCATGTATTCAAAACTATTGACTTTGAAGATAATGATGGTCAATTTTGTGATAGAGGCAGATCATATTCTCCGGCTATTTATTACAAAACTGAGGAAGAAAAAAAAATAATTTTATCACTTGCGCCCAAATCATCAATTGTACCTATTGAAAAAGAAACTAAATTCTACCCTGTAAGGTTAGAGCATCAAAATTATTACAAAAAGAATACTTATAGATATGAATATTATAGATTTATGTGTGGAAGAGATAGTAGACTAGAGGAATTAAATAAGTAGATTAAATCGTAGCTGAATTTCTATTACCTCTAGGATCAACCCACCCAATAAGACCATCTTCTCTTTTGTAAATCATATTTAGGCCACTATGCTTTTTATTTCTAAACATTAATGCTGATATATTTCCTAATTTTAGTTTTTCAAGCGCTTCAACTACAGTCAACTCTTCAATTTCAGTATCTAATTCTGCAAAGACAAGAGGCTCATCTTTAATTTCTTTCCCTTCATTTCTAATAAGTTTAGGAGATTCATTTATTATATGAAATTGAGCGTTTAAAGGGTTAGGTTTATTTGTTGCCTCATTATTTTTATGATTTTTAATTTTTCGTTTATATCTTCTCAGTTGTTTATTTAATTTTTCTATAGCATCATTAAACGCTAATTTTGCAGTCTCACCATTTGATTGAGCAGTAAACTCCATTTTTTTACTTATATGTAAAACTATAATTATATAAAAAAATTTACTCTTTTTAGATAATGTAACAATAGATGAAACAGGATTAGGGAAATATTTTTGGACTGATTTTAATAAGGTTTCTTCGGCGTATTTAGAAAAAATCTCACCAACATTTACTTGTTTTCCAAAAATTTTAAAGTTCATATAAAAGACCTCGAAATAAATTTAACAAAATTAATATATGGTCTGTCAATAATTTATTTATGACTAATTTTTATTCAAATATGTTATGATTTTAGTACCAATCATATTTAGAGAAAATAAAAATGACTGCATATTTAATTGTTAAATCTGACACTAGCAATGTAAATAAAAAAGAATTTGATGATTGGTATCAAACTGAACATTTAATTGAGGCTCAAGAAGCCTTTAAATCATTAAGTGCTAAAAGAGCATGGATTAAGGATACAAAATTCCATGTAGCTATTTATAAATTCAAAAATATTAGAGATGCAGAGAAGGCTATCTCTTCAAAAAATTTAGAAATCTTAATTCAAAAATTTGATTTAAAATGGGATTACAAAGTACAAAGAACACGAGAATTGTTGGATGTAGCACAAGAAATATAAAAATTTTTAATTAGTTAATTGATTTGATATTTCAATTAAATTTTTATCTGGATCCCTAACATAAATAGACTCTATCGGTCCCTTAGCCCCCGTCTTAGTGACCGGTCCTAGTTCAATTTTCAAACTATTTTTATTAAATATTTTTATCCACTCACTCAAAGGTCTTTCTGTTAAAAAACATATATCTAGAGTTCCAGGTAGTGCAACTTCGGCGTTTGGTTTGTAAGGATTGGAAGCCTCGTGTAAATTGATTTTTTGGCTACCAAACATTAGAGATTTTCTAATTGTATTATCTGAACTAGAATAGAATTCATTAATCTCCATTCCTAGTAAATTACAGTAAAAATGAATTGAGTTTTCTAAATTGGAAACTGTAATTACAATGTGGTCGATTGATATGATCATGATATTAATTCTCTGATTAATTATTTTTATGTTATTTATAAATTATAGATTTAAACTAATAAGAAAGTACCATTATTAATGCCTTTTAAAAATTATATTATTTTAGCAGTCGCACTTTTATTTTTATTTCCTCATAAAATTATAGCAAATGAAATTAACCTTCCTTCTGCAGGATTTGACTGTAGTGATTACAAATCTAAATTTGAATTTGTTTTTGATAGATCAAAGGACATGGATAACCCAACAGTTTTTAGAAGAATAAAAGGTAAATTCATTAATGTCGGCAATTTACTAGCAGAAAAACAAGGAGCCTACGTAATTTGGGAAGACAAAGAATTTTTTAAAACCACAGATTTTGCCTGGACTTTTGATAAAGTGACTTCAAAATTATCTTCAGTTGTTCTGAGTGTTGGACTTGGTACCGAAAGTCTAGATAAAATTCCAGAACCAATGACTTGTATGCAAAAAATCTTCTATTACTAAGAATATTTTGGTACAATTATTTTGACTTAGAAGTTGATTAGTAATAATAAATATATCTGTTTTTATGGACGCGTAGCTCAGCTGGATAGAGCAACTGCCTTCTAAGCAGTAGGTCAGAGGTTCGAATCCTCTCGCGTTCACCACTTTTCTGGAGTTTTAATATGTTTGGTTTGGGTGTTTTAAAAGGAACATTAATTGGATTAGCAGGTGGTATTGTTATAGGACTGGCCATTAAAGAAACTTGTAAATTAATTGACTCTAGAAAAAATAACACTCAGAAGACTGATACTAATGAGGATCTGGTAGATAACATAAATTGAAATTAATTTTTCTTATTTGTTCCAGTTTTTATACCAATTTTTAAATAAATTATATTGTGATTCCGCAAAACCTTTTTGACTATCTGTAAGTTTGTCAGTTGGATTAAAATGTAATCTGTAAGCATCTTCTCCATTAAGTACCATCAAATATTTATAATATAGTACAAGATCAGGCCCTTCATCGAATGATGATAAAACTGATAAAGCTTCATCAAGTTCTTTTGCTTTCTTTCTTGAGTATGCGTCACCATTAGCAGCCTTTTTACAAAGTTCAATTAAATGCAAAACTTCTTTTGGGAACGCATTCCCAACCCCTGTAATTGCTCCAACTGCTCCACAATTGACGTATCCATGAAAAACTGTAGTATCAACCCCAATCATTAATGAAGTATTTTCGTCCTTCGATGTAATATGTTCAGCTGCGTAGGTTAGGTCTTTTGCTCCTCCAAATTCTTTAAAACCTACTAAATTGGTAAATTCTTTTTTAAGATCAAAGAATAAATCTGCTCTAGTTGAAAAACCATAGTAATGGCTATTATAAATAACTGCTGGCAAATTAGGCGCAGCTTTTAAGATTGAAGCAAAATGAGATCTTTGCGCAGATAAGGAAGGTCCTCTGGACAAAACTCTAGGTATAACCATTAACCCTAAAGCGCCAACTTTTTGAGCGTGACTTGCATGATCTGTTGCTTTTTTTGTATTGATAGCTCCAGTACCTACTACAGTAGGAATTCCAGCTTTAACTAACCTTGCAACTCCTTCTTGTCTTTCCTCATCTGACAAAAGAGGCCAGTCTCCCATAGATCCACAATATATAACAGCAGACATTCCAAAGTTTATAAGCTCTTCAGCTTTTTGCACGAGCAAATCAAAATTTGGAGAGAGATCTTCATTGCATGGTGTCATTAGAGCTGGCATACAACCTTTAAAAATATTTTCCATATTACCTTCCTTCTATTTTAATTTACCCATTTATTGAATAACCACCATCGACAGGAATTGCAGTGCCAGTGACATAATTAGAAGCATTACTTGATAAAAATACAGCTGTTCCACCTAAATCATCTGGATCTCCCCAACGACCGGCTGGAGTTCTCTCTTCAACTCTTTTTTGAAGTTCAGGAATGTCAACCCTTGCTTGGCGTGTCAAAGTAGTATCTATATAGCCTGGCAAAACTGCATTCACTTGTATGTTGTCTCTAGCCCAGGTGTTTGCAAAACTTTTTGTTAATTGTACCACGCCCCCTTTACTTGCTGAATATGCACTTCCAAGGGGAGCGCCAAACAATGAGTGCATAGAACCAATATTAATAATTTTTCCTCCACCAACATTTTTAAAATGTAAGAATGCTCTTTTTGAACAAGTGAACATACTTATTAGATTAGTATCAATAATTGATTTCCATTCTTCTAATTCATACTCTTCTGGTCTTTTTCTAATATTTGTACCAGCATTATTGACTAGAATATTTAATTTCCCAAAATCATTAACAGCGTTATCAATTAGTGAATTACACGAATTCTCATCGGTAACATCTACAATATGTGATATGCATTCAATATTTAAGCTCTTAAGCAATTCAACTGACTTTTTATTTTTATCGTTATTTCTTCCTGCTATAACAACACTTGCACCTGCCTCACCAATAGCTTTTGCCATAGCGAGACCAATACCTCCATTCCCTCCAGTTACAAGAGCAACTTTGCCGCTTAAGTCAAAAAGTTTCATAATATAATACTCCCCCTCAGTTACCAATTTTCTTTAAAAGTTCTTACATCAAGTTCAAAGGTCCAAGCACGTTTATTTTGATTATAAAGAAACATATAAGCATCAGTAACACTTTCTATATCAATTAATTTACCTTCTTGAACTCTTTTACTAAAGTCAGGTACTCTATTTTTTATCCTATCACCAGCTAGCCCTCCATCAACTATAATATGCCCAACATGAATAGAATTATCAGCGTATTCCTTTGCAATTGCTTGAGCCAAATTTCTTAGGGCACCTTTAGCTGAGTTAAAAGCACCAAAATTAGCTTTTCCTCTTAGAGAGGCACTTGCTCCAGTGAATAAAAGTGTTCCAGAAGTTTTTTCTCTTAAAAAAACTTTAATAACTTCACGAGCAAATAAAAATGCACCAAAACAGCCCGCCTCCCAGCTTTCTCTAAAGTAACTAGGTTCAATGTCTATAATTTTTCCAGGAGTGTTATTTCCAACATTATAAATGGCAAAATCCAAACCAGATCCTACCTCTTTAACCATCTTTTTAGTTTGGTTTTCGTCGGTAACGTCAACTACAATAGACTTGGCCTTGTTTCCTTCTTCATGAATACTTTTTACAACTTCGTTAATTGAAGCTTCAGTTCTTCCAGCTACAAATACCTCAAAGTTATTCTGCGCAATCTTTTTACATAATTGCGCACCTAAACCATTTAATGGCCCAACACCTACAACTAGAGCCTTTTTCAATTTAAACCACTTCCTATCTTAGTTATCATAAATCTGAATATTCTTTATTAGTGAGTTTAGCCTAAGCCTAATTTCTAATAATTGATTTTTAAGCATTTTGTTTTCTTCTTTTAATTTTTTAATTTTATTTTTCATCAATTTATCATTTAAACCTTTATTTGAGTGATCTTTTTTTTTTAAATCAGACTTGCATGCATTGTAAATTGTAATGTCCTTAGCAGAGGTTCCCTTAAGAACGCATTCATGCGCATAGACCTGGAAAGAAAAACTAATTAAAAACAAAAAATAAAAAATCTTCATATTGTTACTTTTCTTAGTTAGAATTGATAATGTAAAATTACATTTTAAATATCTAATTAACAAGGAGTAAAAAATGTATGCAAGAATTGCTGAGTTTCAGTCTACTTCAAAAGTTAATTGCGATATGATTATAGCTTTTTTTCAGAATGTTATGATTCCAAGGAATATTAAAAACGGTCAACTAAGTTGCGAGGTTTATAGAGTTTCTGAAACTACAGGTTTTGTTATTTCATCTTTTAAAAACAAGGCAGATGCCACTAAAGTCATGAAAATTATGGCTGATGAATTGAACGAAGTTAAGGGTAACACTAAGATTAAATTAATTGAGGGTGAAAGAATTTTTAGAATAGATCAATAACATGAACCTTGCTCCCAAAAATATCCTTAAATTTTATGTTGGTTATGATGATTTTTTTAACGATCTAGAAAATCTGACTTCTAATACTAGTATTTCTAATATAGCCTTTGATGTATTGAAGTATGGCGATAATCAGTATGAAATACATGTTGCACTTGCTGGGATAAACGAAAATCAAATTTCTTTAATACAATTTGATGATTTTCTAAAATTAGAAGTTGAAGCACCAGAATTTAACTCCCATGAAAATATCATTCACAAAGGAATTCGAAATAAATCATTTAAGCAATCTTTTCGTTTAGAACAAAATATTGAAGTTGAGGAAGCAGTTATAAAAAATGGAATATTAATAATAAAACTTTATAAAAAAGAACCAGTCAAAAAACTCAAAAGAAAAATAGAAATCATAGAAATATAAATTTATATAGTTTCTAATTTTAAATTATTTTAGTATTTTAATAAGAATTTAAAAAGGAAAATTTTGATGAATCACATGATCGACACTAACAAGCTCCGAAGTCAAATTACTGATCAAGAATGGCAACTTCGACTTGATCTCGCTGCTACATATAGACTTATAGCTTTATATGGATGGGATGACTTAATATACACTCACGTATCTCTAAGAATTCCAGGTCCTGAACATCATTTTCTTATAAATCCCTACGGTTTAATGTTTGATGAAATTACTGCATCTAGCCTAGTTAAAATTGACCTTAACGGCGATGCTGTTATAGATACTCCATACGAAGTCAATCCCGCAGGCTTCACGATACACAGTGCCATTCATTCAGCAAGAGAAGATGCACAGTGTGTTCTTCACCTTCATACTAATGACGGAGTTGCTGTTTCAATTCAAAAAAATGGATTGCTACCTATTAGTCAAACATCAATGTTAATACACCCTCATATAGCCTATCATGATTATGAAGGTCTAGCTCTCGATCATAGTGAAAGAGAGAGATTAATTAAAGATATAGGAGATAAAAACCTATTTATCTTAAGAAATCATGGAACATTATCTGTAGGGCATACATGTGGCATTGCATTTATGGGTATATACTTTTTAGAAAGGGCTTGTTCTGCACAGATAAGAGCGCAAGCAGCAGGCGAGATAAACTTGCCATCAAAAGAGGCTATAAAAACAACGCAAGAGCAATCTATTGGTATGTTTGATATAGGCAAAGATAGACTTGCTTGGCCTGCATTATTAAGAAAATTAGATAGACAATCCCCAGATTATAAAATCTAGAATACTGACTTCGCTCCTCCTGTTTTTTGTGTGGTAAAAATAGAACCATAATCTGGAGCGGGTGGAAGAGGAAGTACCACAGGAACATTCTCCATAACAGGCTGGTAGCTAACCTCACCGCACACCATTTGTCTTTCTAATTGATTACATAATTCTATTGGGTTTGAGTTCTTTAGGTATGCGCCCACACCTACTAGAGGCCATGCATCTGCAGAATTGCATTCATAGAATAAAACCATCCGGTCTCTATTACTATTGTTTGGAGCTGACCCATGAAGTGTTCTAGCATGGTGTATTGTCATTGATCTTGCTTTACCTGTTAAAGTTACTGCTTTTGATAAGTCAAAATTTTTATCATCCGGATTAACAGCTCCACAAAAAACACCATCATTATTATGACTTAAAACTGGTCCTTTATGACTTCCTGGAATAACCATTAAGGGTCCATTATCAAGATCAACATCATTTAACATTAAACCTAAGGCTAATACTTTGTCGTTTGTATGTGGATAAAACGCCCAGTCTTGATGCCATTCAACTGCAGCACCACCGCCTGGTGCTTTTGTGTTTAATTTACTAGTTTTAAGAGAAACATCTTTTCCAAGAAGATCAATAAGAATAGACTCTATCTTAGATTCTTTTATTATATCCCAAAAAAAAGGCGTATGTTGATGTGGTTGTTTAACTCTTTTTAATCTAGGTCTTTTGGAAGAGTGACCTTCTTCTAAATCAAAAATATTATTATTTTCTGTAACTTTTTTTGAATTCTCAAAAAAGCCTTCTACCAAATCCAGCATTTTTTTTAATTGATCTTCAGTTATCACATCCTCTACTAACAAATAACCTTGATCATTATAAAAATTAATTTGTTCCTCTGATAAAACCATTTTAAGCACCTGTAGATCTTTCAAACATGAAACTGTTTAATATTTTATTGTAACTATTAATATGTTAAATAAATATCTATGAAGAGCAACCATTAATGATAAATAATTTAATAGAACAAGATAGCCAACAAGCATGGTTTAGGCTTGCTATCATTTTCACTATGAGCGTCATTGGTACTGCTGGTATGTGGTCTGTAGTTATTATTTTACCTAATATACAAAGTGAATTTGCGCTAGACAGGGCTGCTTCGACTTATCCTTACGTTGCAACTATGTTTGGTTATGGAATTGGCAACGTAATAATTGGTCGAATGCTTGATAAGATTGGTATTACAAAGCCCATTATTTTTGCCTTAAGCCTATTGGTAGTTTCATATATATTATCTGTTTTTGTACGAGATGTTTTTTTTCTATCCAGTATTCAATTTTTTTTAGGTTTTTCAGCAGCGGCATTCTTTGGTCCAATGATGGCTGATATTTCTAATTATTTTTATAGAAGGAAAGGTCTCGCTGTTTCACTTGTTGCAAGTGGTCAACACCTATGTGGTGCAATTTGGCCTTTCTTAATCAAAGACTTTCTTCTCGACGGTGATTGGAGAAACGCACACCTTTTCATTGCGATAGTATGTAGTATATTAATACCAATTTTATTTTATCTTTTAGGTAATAAAAAACCAAAGATTGATCTTAATCAAAATTTATCATCAAGAAAGGAAGATATAAATTCAAAAGTCAAGCTATCAATTAGTAATAAACGAATACAAGTCTTATTAATGTTTGCTGGTGTATTTTGTTGTGTAGCAATGTCTATGCCTCAAGTACATATAGTACCATTATGCATTGACAATGGTTATGGACTAGCCGTTGGGACAGAAATACTATCATTTATGTTATTTGCAGCTGTTGCAAGTAGAGTGATTTTTGGATTTTTATCAGACAAAATAGGTCCAATTCAAACTTTACTTCTTGGGTCATCTTTGCAAGCTATTTCTCTTACAATGTTTCTTCCATTCAACAGTCAGTTGTCGTTATACATAGTTGCAATTTTCTTTGGCCTATCTCAAGGCGGGATTGTACCAATATATGCTGTAATTATTAGTAAATTTTTACCTTCAAATGAAGTTGCTGAAAGAGTTGGTTTGTTAATTTTTGCTACCATTGTTGGAATGTCATTAGGAGGGTGGTTATCAGGCGAAATTTATGACTTTACGAAATCATATAAGTTAGCTTTTATAAATGGAATATTTTGGAACATTATTAATTTATGTATAATGGTTTATCTATTTATCATATATAAAAAGTCAAAAATTGTTTTGGAAAACTCATGAAACTTGAAATTTTAATGCAATCTCTTTGGAAAGAATATTTAAAAACTAAGGATATAAACTTTCTGGCTAAAGCATGTGAAAAAGCCCCCTTCTTTGGGCAAAAAGAAATGGGAAAAGAAATTGCTAAAATTTTAAGAAAAAATAAATAATGACCAACAGTCATCTAGTACTTGATTTTTGGTTTGTACAATGCACTCCTAAGATGTGGTTTAAAAAAAGTAAAGAATTTGATGAGCTTATTAAAAACAAGTTTATGAAGACTATAGAAACTCATCTAAAAACAAATATAAAAGATTTTATTGTATCCCGAGAAACATATATCTCATCAATAATTGTTTTAGATCAATTTACTCGAAATGTTTTTAGGAATAGTGCGAAGGCATATCAAGGCGATGAAAAAGCAAAACAATTATGTAAGATCGCGATTGAAAAACAATTTTTTCAAGAAAATGAATATTATAAAAATAGCTTTATGTTAATGCCACTAATGCATAGTGAAAGTTTAGATGACCAAGAGTTTGGTTTACCTTATTTTAAAAAATACACAAATCCCAAAACTTACGAGTATGCACTAAAGCATAAAGAAGTTATAAAAAAATTTGGAAGATTTCCTCATAGAAATAGAATTTTAAATAGAAATTCAACACAATCAGAATTAGAATTCTTAAAATTACCAGGAAGTCGGTTTTAAATCAGATGAATGTAACTAGCATAAAAATTGGAAACAAACCTTCAATTTCAGTTGATTACTCAGGTGAAGGGGAAATGATAATTTTCCTTCATGGGATAGGTGGTAATAAAAAAAACTGGAAAAATAATATTAATTTCTTTGCAAAAAAATTTTTAACTGTTGCTTGGGATACAAGAGGATATGGTGACAGTGATGACTACGATGGTGAATTAGATTTTGAAGATATATTAGATGATTTAAGAAGTGTCATTGATTTTTTTGAAAAGACTGAAGCCCACATTGTTGGACTTTCAATGGGTGGGCAGATTGCAACTCTATTTTATGACAAATATCCTAATTATGTTAAAACTCTAACTTTATGCGACACACATTTCGGTTTATCTAATTTGAGCCCTATCGAAATAGAAAGATTTATTAATTTAAGAAAAGAGCCTCTTTTAAAAGGGAAAGAACCAAAAGACATAGCCCCAATAGTAGCATCAACTTTAATAGGTAATATTGATAATCATTCTGCTTATGAACAATTAGTTGAATCAATGTCACTTCTTCATAAAGAAAGTTATCTAAAAACTATTGAAAGCTCAATGAGAACCGAACATCTCCATATTTTTAAAAAAATTAAAGTTCCCACCTTTATAATGGTTGGAGAACTAGACACACTTACTCCGCCTTCCATGTCAAAAAAAATCATGACAGAAATTGAAGGAAGTTATCTTAAAATAATTCCCAAAGCTGGTCATCTTATTAATATCGAAGAACCAGATGTTTTTAATCAAAATCTTCTGCATTTTTTTGAAAAACATAGTTATAAATAATAAAATTTATATTCAAAATCTTATGAGAGTATCAAATGCAAATTAACAAAAATATACGGCCACGAAGGAGTTTTATT
This sequence comes from Candidatus Marisalimonas marina, assembly GCA_038131365.1. Lineage (GTDB taxonomy): Bacteria > Pseudomonadota > Alphaproteobacteria > Puniceispirillales > Marisalimonadaceae > Marisalimonas > Marisalimonas marina. The sequence continues at coordinate 446,362 of JAYPPH010000003.1, forward strand.
TTTACTCCTGGTTTAAATCCAGAAATGTTTCCTAAAGCTATAAAATCCGGTACTGATATGGTTTGCATTGAACTAGAGGACGGCATTGCTCCCAAAGATAAAAGTTTGGCACGAGAACATGCAATTAAAATTTTTAAAAACAAACAAATTAATGATGGTGTAGAGAGAATACTAAGGATTAATTGTATTAGAGAAAAGTTTGGTATAGACGACATAAAAGCAATATTAGAAACTGATGCTCCTCCTCCTGCACTTATGATTCCTAAAGTTAAAACGTCAGATGAGATTACTCTCTTAGATAATTTGTTATCAGAAAGAGGTCATGATTGTCGAATACACGTAATAATAGAAACTAATGAAGGACTAGAGAACGCTTATCAAATAGCTAATTCTTCTAATAGAATTGATGCATTATTTTTTGGTGGCGTTGACATGTCTGCTGAATTGCGATGTGAAAATAAATGGGAACCACTTCTTTATGCAAGATCTAGAATAGTGCATGCAGCGGCTTCTGCCGGTATTGACGCCATTGATGTTCCCTATCTGAACCTAGAAGACTTAGAAGGTATGAAAAAAGAAGCTATACTAGCTAAAGAACTGGGCTTTAGTGGTAAAGGTTCTATTCACCCAAAACAAATCCCAATTTTAAACGAGGTATTTACTCCTTCAGATACTGCTATTAAAAACGCAGAAAAGGTTACATCCACTTTTGAAAAAGCTAACACAGGCTTGGTGGTAATTGATGGTAAATTAATAGAAAAACCAGTACTCAGAGAGATGTATAGGATACTATCAATTGCAGAAAAAATCTCTAAAAACTAATTAAAATTATTTATACTTTTTATGAGCTCTAAGTTAGACAAATAGAAGTCTTATAGCTAGGGCTATTAGAATTATTTGAAAAATTATAGTGAATATTTTGTTGCTTATCTTGTTTAATAATAATTGACCTACCCTGCTTCCAACTAATGTAGCAGGTATAATCATTAAGAATGTATAAATATATTCATAAAATGAAAAACCTATCAAGGTAAAGCCAATGATTTTTAATAAATTTCCTATTAAACCAAAATAACCTAGTGTTCCTACAATAGATTTTTTTTCAGTAATACTTTGTTTCACTATTACAGCTAAAAGAGGCGCAATTACACCGACTAAAATATTAAAAATACCCGTAAAAAAACCAACAAAATAATAAGCATAATCAGGTAAGAAAAATTTATTAATAAATTTTAAATTCTGAAAAATCAAGGCTAACAAAATAAACATGCCAATCAAATTTTTAATATTATTGGCATCAATATTTTGAAAAATTTGAAGACCTATGTAGACACCTACCGGTAACAAAACAGTAAATTTTAAAACAATTGACCAATTTACAAATTTTTTTAATAGCCATGTTCTAGTTAAGTTAGAAGTAAATTGTATAACTCCATGCACAGGTATAGCTTCTGCAGGATTCATAAATTGAAGCATTGCAGCTAGCAAAACCGTTCCACCACCTGCTCCTGCCAGTGATGTCATTAAGGCAGTGAAAAATGATAAAGTTGTCAGAAGTATATTTTCTGAAAATGACAATTCCAGCATTATTTACCACTCAATATACAAAAATGTTTTTTATTTAGTATTAGGTTTTGACAATATTTTAAAATTTTAAAATGTAAAACTAATTAAATATACAATAAGGTTTACTTATGAAGTAAATTTTCAAGATATTTGTAAGCTATTATTTAAAAAATGAAATTAATATGAAGATCGTAACTTTATTACCAGCAGCTACAGAAATTATTTGTGATTTAGGCTTATCACAAAATCTATTCGGGATAAGTCACGAGTGTGATTACCCATTACAAGTCAAAGACAAAATTAGAGTTACATCTAGTATTATATCAAAAAGTACAAGTCAAAACAAAATAGACAGTATTGTTAAGGGTGCGATTGAGCAAAGCCTACCTATTTTTGAAATAGATAATGAAAAAATTCTTGAAATAAATCCTGACTTGATAATAACTCAGGGTTTGTGTGAAGTATGCTCCATTTCAAAAGATAAAATAGAAGCTAAATTTAATCAAATACCTTGCACGCTATTCAACAAAACCAAAGTCATATCATTAAATGGCAAAACTTTTAGTGACATTTGCGAAGATATAATAAGAATTGGAGAAATAGTTGGCAAAGAAGAGATTGCAAGAAAACTAATTAATGAGGCAAAACAAAAATCTAAAAATATTACAAACAAAAGGATTAATAAAAGTCTTTTATTACTCGAATGGATTGAACCATACTTTACTCCAGGACACTGGATCCCTGAACAAATAGAAATGTCAGGATTTTTATCGTCTGTTGGAAAAAAAGGAGAAAAATCTAGAGAAATATTGTCTGAAGAAATTAGTGATTTAAATCCAGATTATATAGGAATGATTTGTTGTGGTTATAATTTAGAAGAAAATAAAACTTTTGCACAAAATATCTATAGCGACGCTAAAATAAATCATTTAGATGCAGTAAAAAAAGAGAATATTTACGCATTTGATTCAAATTCATACTTTACAAGACCTTCATTAAGAATTGTGGAAGGAGCTATTCAGCTAAACGCAGCTATAATGCATAATGATAATAAGTATCACTGTAAAAAAGCTTATAGTGGATAAATTATAGGAAACTCTTCACCAATTAGTTTATCACCTGTTTGGAGTTTTACGTTCTCAAAAGGTGGTGACCCCTTCCCTTGTCTATCAACAAAAAAAGCATCATCTCCTACGATCCTTGCAGAGAAAACTCTTCTTCTACTAATTTTATCAACATTTTTGGAAGCACCATGAAGTGTTCTGAAGTCAAACGCAATAGCATCCCCAGCCTTAATATCCCAACTCATTATTTTATATTTTTCTCTATTAGAGTCTATATCTGGAACCTCTAAAGAATTATCATTTTCATATAAATCTTTTCCATTAAATCTCTTTGGTTTATGTAAAATATTTGACAAATGTGAACCTGCTATACATTCAAGACAACCCTCTTTTGAAATATCATCCAGAGCTATCCAAAAACTGACAGATTTCTCTCCATCAACACAGTAGTAGGGTTTATCTTGATGCCATGGTGTTACTATTGAAGAACCAGGCTCTTTAACTAAAACATGATCATGAAAAAAAATAGATTTCCTAGAGTTCATTAATTTAGCTGCATAAAAACCAATATTAGATTTAAAAATAAAATCTTTAAACTCAGGTATCCTATTCCAATTCACTAAATCTTGGAAAAAAGGAGCTGTCCCATCGTCAGGCGTATATGATCTTTCTCTTTCACTGGGGTTTTTTATTAATTTATCAACACCAACTCTAAGTGTCTCAAGCCATTCTTTAAAAATACCTTTGCAAAGCACAACACCATTTTTAGAAAAGTCATTTATTAATTTATTATCTATAAATTCCATCCCATTGCTCCACCGGTTCTAATTTTCCATCTTTATTTAATTTAGGCCTGTTTTTAGAAAAAGTGTTTTCAGAGCCTACTACACCATAATCCATGTAACCTAATCTTACTAATGGTCTTGCAGCACTAGCATTAAATAAACCGTCTTTTATAAAATCATCATTGATATATATGCCAACAACTTGGCCAAAAACAACATAATTACCAGTGCCTTTTTCTCTGTTGACATTAGGAAGATCAATTGTTTTCCAATGTTTGCATTCTAGAGCAGCAGCGGCTTCAGACACGAAAGGTGCTGAGACAAATTTACCTATTTGTGGCTTTAAACCAGCCAACTCGAATTCATCAATATCTGCACCTGCAGGAACAGAACTTCCGTTCATATTGTCAAATAAATTTTCAGTAGCTAACGAAACAGTAAATTCACCAGTATCTTCTATATTTTTTACAGAATCTTTTATATCAACTGAAGAAAACATTACAAAATGTGGACGGTCAGCTATAGCATTAAAATAACTATATGGGGCTAAATTATAGACGCCTGATAGTGATTTACTTCCAATCCAACCGATTGGGCGTGGAGCAACAATTGCTTTGAATGGATCGTGGGGAAGACCGTGTTCGTTTTTTAACGTATCATAATGCACAACAATTACCTTTATACTTAAAAATTTTAAAACCAATTACAATTAGGTCTAAATATATTACAGTTTAAAAAAAAATTAACCTAATTTTATTTAATGTGGATAAAAAATGAAAGAAACTGAAATTAATATTATTGGTTTTATTGGTTTGGGTGTAATGGGAGGTTCTATGTGTAAAAACCTCCTTAAAAATAATCAATGGGATATATTGATTAATGATTTAAATCCAGAAAAAGAAAAAATATTAGAAAATCATGGCGCTAAAATAACTCGAAATATTAAAGAAATATTTGAAAAATCAGACCTGGTTATTACCTGTTTACCTGGTGGTAGTTTTGTAAAGGAACTATACTTTACAAAGCAAAATATGATTCAAAATGTAAAAAAAGGGCAATTCATTATTGATATGTCAACATCACAACCTGATCTAATGGTTGAGTTAGAAAAAGAAGCTAAAAATAGAAAGGCTTATTTTGCAGATGCACCAATAGCTAGAACTAGGCAAGCTGCTGTAGATGGGACCTTAGCAATAATGGTAGGTTCAGAAAAAGAAGTGTTTCAAAAAATATTACCAGTCCTAGAATATATGGGTCAGGATATTATGTTTTGCGGAAAAGCAGGTTCAGGTCAATTAACTAAAATTCTAAATAATATGATACTTTTTGAAACAGTAGTAGCACTAAGTGAAGCCGCTAATATCGCAGAAAATTATGGTATGAATGTTGAGAGTTTATTTAATAATATCACTAAATGTTCTGGAGACAGTTTTGCTCTCAGAAACCATGGATTAAAAAGTATTTCGCAAGATAATTTTCCAACCCAAGCTTTTTCAACTGAGTACGCTCTTAAAGATTTATCCTACGCCCTTGAACTGGGGAGAAGTTTAAATCTAAAATTACCAGGAGCACTTACAACTGAGAAATTGTTTAAAATATCTATTCAAAATGGAGACAAAGATTCATATTTTCCAGCTGTAAAAAAACATCTTATGAAAAGCTAACCTCTTCCAACAAATGGCATTTTGTTAGCCATTACTGTCATATTTAAAACATTCACATTTACAGGCAAATTTGCCATATACAAAACTGCGTCTGCAATATGAATGGAGTCAATTACTGGCTCAACATCTACTTTGCCAGTTGCTTGAGGGACACCCTCTTTCATCCTTTCGGTCATGGGAGTTTCTGCATTACCAATATCAATTTGACTGCATGCAATATCATATTTCCTACCATCTAATGATATCGTCTTTGTCATACCGGTAACTGCGTGTTTAGTGGCTGTGTAAGGTATAGAGCCAGGCCTTGGCGTAACTGATGATACACTTCCATTATTTATTATTCTACCACCTTGTGGGCTTTGCTTGCGCATCAATGCAAAAGCGTATTTGGCGCATAAAAACATTCCATTTAAATTAATATCTACAACACTTTTCCAATTTTCAAATGGCATCTCATCTATAGATTGAGCTGGAACGCCTATACCTGCATTATTAAATAACACATCTAGCCTTCCGTGGTTTTCTTCTACAACCTTGAAAGCTTTCTCAACTGCTAGAGGATCACTAACATCACATTGTAAAACCTCTGTGTTACCTGAGCAAATATTCTGAGTTTCAACTAATTTGTCTTTTCTTCTACCTATTAAATAAACAATAATACCCTCTCTAGATAAGACTTCTGATACTCTTCTACCTACCCCAGTACCTGCACCTGTTACTATTGCAATTTTTGACATTTAACGTTCCTCTTTAATTTAAATAAGATTGGATAATTTAATATTTGATAAGTTATAAATATACTATTACCTTTAAAAAGATTATCAATTAAATAAACATAATTTATCCAATTCAATGAAACAAAAAAAAGTATATATAGGTTGTGGGGCTGGTTTTTCAGGAGATAGATTTGATGCTTCTATCCCAATAGTAAAACAATTAAAAAACATTGATTCACCAAAGTATTTAATGTTTGAGGTTCTAGCTGAACGCACCCTCGCTATTGCTCAACAATATAGACTAAAAAATCCTGAAGAGGGTTATTCTCCATTTTTAGATTTTTATATAAATCCCATTTTAGACGAATGTCTTGAACATAATATAAAAATTATTTCAAATATTGGAGCCGCAAATCCTATAGGAGCTGCAAAGAGAATATTAGAAATTTCAAAAGAGCTTAAAACCAGAACCCCCAAAATAGGAGTTGTTATTGGAGATGACTTGTTAGAATACATGTCACATAAAGAAATTTTGACTAGCCCTACAATGGAAGGTCTTGATTTTTCTAATAATAACATAACTGCTGCAAACGTTTATTTAGGTGCAAAGCCGATTGCAGAAGCATTAGCTAAAAATGTTGACATAGTAATTGTTGGAAGGACAGTAGATAGCGCCTTAGCACTTGGACCACTAATGCATGAATTTAAATGGGGAACAAATGATTTAGATTTATTAGGCACTGGTACCATATGTGGTCATCTCCTAGAGTGCGGTGCTCAAGTAACTGGATCCTACTTTGCTGATCCAGGTTTCAAAGACGTACCTGATCTTGCAAATGTTGGATTTCCTATAGTTGAATTTAGTGAAGATGGAACATTTGTAATAACTAAACCGTTAAACACGGGTGGTCTAGTTAGCAAAGCTACTGTAACAGAACAACTTCTTTATGAAACTCACGATCCTTCAAATTATTTAGTGCCAGACGTAACAGCTGATATGACAGGTTTAGAACTTGAGGATGATGGTCCAAACAGAGTTATAGTTAAGGGTGGGAAAGGAAAAACACCCCCTAAAAAACTAAAAGCGACAATATGTTGTGACAATGGTTATATGGGAGAAGCAGAGATGAGTTATGCTGGCCCTAATGCTCTTGCAAGAGCAAAACTTGCAGGAGAAGTAATTAGTAAAAGAATTGAAACATTAGGTCTCCAAGGAAATTTAAGAGTCGACATCATTGGCGCTGGATCAGTTCACTTTTCTTTTGATGAGGAAACATCATACAATCTTCCAGAAAATGGAGACTACAGAGTAAGAACTTCTGGTATTTACCCTCTTAAACACCAAGCACAACAATTGGTAGACGAAGTTATGTCATTATATTGTTGTGGTCCATCTGCTGGTGGCGGTGGCAGAGGATATGTTACTCCTCAATCATCAACCGCTTCAATTTTAGTAGATAGAGATATTGTTAACCCCAATGTAAGAGTTAAAGTTTTATAAAAAACTAGAGGAATTTATGAATTACATAGACCTACCTATTCATGCAATTGCCCACGCTAGAGCTGGAGACAAAGGAGATGTTTCTAATATTTCTCTTATTGCTTATGAACAGAAGTGTTGGAGTGTAATTAATAAAGTTGCCACTCAAGAAAGAATTTTAGAAATTTTTAAACATCTAGGTGCTACAAAAGTTGATAGATATGAGTTACCAAATCTTAACGCTTTAAATTTTGTCATTCATAATGCGCTTGGTGGGGGAGTTAATAGTTCTCTAAGACTCGATAGACATGGTAAAACTTTATCTTCACATTTACTTCACGAATTGATTTTACCTATTAGCGAAGATATGTTACCCCAAAATTCACCTTACATAAAAAAATTCAAGGAATAAAAATGAGAGAAGCTGGAACACTATTAGTAGAGTTATTAGAAAATCAAAAAGTTGAAAGAGTTTATTGCGTTCCAGGGGAAAGTTATCTCTCTGTAATGAATGGACTTCAAGAAACATCTATCGATACTATTTTATGTAAGCATGAAGGTGCAGCTGCTATAATGGCAGAAGCTGATGGAAAGCTTACAGGCAGACCAGGAATTGCATTCGTAACTAGAGGGCCTGGAGCAACAAATGCTGCTGCTGGGGTTCATATCGCCCAACAAGATAGCACGCCAATGATACTTTTCGTTGGGCAAATCGGTAAAGAAATGTACGGAAGAGATGCATTTCAAGAAGTTGATTATCAACAATTTTTTGGAGGAATGGCTAAGTTAGTTGTTGAAGTACAACAAGCTGATAGATTACCCGAAATAGTATCTCGTGCATATCATACAGCGATGTCAGGCAGACCTGGGCCTGTGATAATAGCATTACCTGAGAACATGTTAACTGAGAAGACTGATAAAAAACCTACTAGCTATATACAACAAACTGTTTCTGCACCGTCAACTAAAGATCTAGCTCAATTCATACAAGAAATTAAAGAAGCCAAAAAACCTATATTGGTACTAGGTGGATCGGTATGGTCAGATGAAGCAGAGAAAGATCTTATGTCTATTTCAGAAATGTTAGGATTGACAATATTAACTTCACATAGAAGACAAAGTTTTTTCAATAATTTTCATAAAAACTATGGCGGTGATCTTGGTTTAGGTGTTAACCCAAAAATAATTAATCGAATAAATGAAAGTGATTATATTGTTCTTCTTGGAGCAAGGTTAAGTGAAAATCCTTCCCAAGGTTTTTCTTTATTTGGCATCCCAGATCACAACAAAAAAATAGTTCACATACATCCAGGGCCAGAAGAAATTGGTAGGATTTATAACCCTCATCTAGGTATTACAGCTAACCCAATAGAATTTGTAAATGTTCTTAATAACGCATTGAAGGGATTAAATACAAAAGCAGTAGAAAGCATTGCATCTGATACGCTGGAAGCGCATGATGATTACATTAATTGGGGAGACATGCCACTAGAAGCTCCAAACTCAGGGGTTGATTTAACATCAGCATTCAGGACATTAAGAGAAAAATTAGAACCTGATACTATTATTACTAATGGTGCAGGAAACTATGCTGTCTGGGGACATAGATTATTCAGATTTTCAAAAGTAAAAACACAACTAGCACCAATTTCTGGTTCAATGGGTTACGGCCTACCAGCGGCTATAGCCGCAAAACTTCGATTTCCTAATCAAATGGTCATTGCATTGGCTGGCGATGGCTGCTTTCAAATGACAGAAAACGAGCTGGCCACCGCTGTTCAGTATAACGCAGGAGTAATTATTTTCGTTATTGATAATGAAATGTACGGCACAATAAGAATGCACCAACATAAAAACTACAAAGGTAAATACAAACATACTGGACTAGTAAATCCAAACTTTGCAGATTTGGCTACTGCAATGGGTGGTAAAGGATACACAGTTGAAAATACAGAAGATTTTTATCAAACTTTTGTACAAGCAAACGAATGGGCAAATGAAAACGATTTACCTGTATTACTTCATATTAAAACTGGTTCCGAAATGGTTTTGCCTGGAAAAAGATTTAGTTCTTTATAGTTATTAAGAAAAGTTTTGGATATTAAAATCATTACCCAGCATCACGTTTTCAGATTTTAATTCATTAATATTTTTGGTACATATTTGTTCCATGATGTTTGACAATTCATCTTTTAAGATATCATGGACATGATTTGCACCTTTTTTACCTAAAGCAGCTAAACCAATAATAAAAGGTCTTCCAGTCATAACAAAATCAGCTCCAAGCATCAGTCCTTTACTTATGTCTTGACCTGAATAAAACCCTGAGTCGATTATAATTGGAAACTTTGAACCAATTTTTTTCCTAACTAAAGGTAATATTTGTAATGGGCTAGGCGCTATATCTATTTGACGACCACCATGGTTTGATAAGTATATAGCATCCACATAGGAAGTTGCTTTCACTGCGTCATCTACATGCATTAAACCCTTTAGAATTATAGGACCTTTCCATATATCTCTAACTTCTTGCAAATAATCCCAATCTAAATAACGTTGCATCTGACTACCAGCAAAACCAGCTTTAGATTTTGCATTTCCATGCCAAGTACCATCACTATATTGGTCCATTGTTCCAAAAGCAGGTATTCCGTTTATTAGAGTTCCTAATGACCAAGATGGACATATTGCTGCTTGGAAAAATGTTCTTAAATTATTTTTTGGTGGCACAGACACTCCAGCCATCCTTAATCTCTCTCTTCTACTTGAAGCAGGAATATCTGCAGTAATGATTAAAGTTTTAAAGCCTGAGTTTTTAGCTCTTTTTAATAAATCATTTCTTATAGCTTTATCTGCCGGAGGATAAAGTTGAAACCATCCATGACCATCTAAATGTTTTCCTACTTCCTCCACAGACGCACAAGCAACAGTTGATAAAGAATATGGAATATTATTTTTTAATGACATTTTTGCTAATGCAATCTCAGCACCTGGCCACATCAAACTTGTCATACCAACTGGAGCAACTCCAAAAGGACTATCATATTCATTGCCAAATAATTTTGTTTTTAAATTCGGATTAACAGTACCCTTCAAATATTTAGGTACTAAGTAAATTTGTTTAAAAGCCTTTCTATTATTATCTAAGGCCTCATCATATCCAGTGCCTGCAAATAAATATTCTGATGCAAAGTGGGGCATTCTTCTTTTGGCCAGATTAACCATATCAACTACCCTTGGGAATTTATCAACTAGGCTCGACAAATTTTACTCCATTAACTTGTTATATTTTTATACTTAACATGTTATTATTAAATTATTAATAATTAAAATATAAAGTTAAGTGAGTTTTAAAAATGATTGAAAATCCTCCACTAATACAAATCAAAAAAAAATCTAGTAGGAAAAAACCATCACAAGAACAAATTGATGGCTTTAAAAACATTCCCACAGGATTTATATGTGATGCTCTAAATGGTTATGCTGCACTAGATCCTTCAATTAAACCTCTATCTATCCCCGGAAAAAAAGTTAAACAAATTGTTGGTCCTGCTTTAACCGTGTTTTCTGGAGCCGCTGATGTTCTAGGGATGGCTATTGCCCTAAGCGAAATTCAACCAGGTGACATAGTTGTAAATGGTGTGAGTGGATTTCAAGGAACAGCAGCAGTTGGGGATAGAATTGCGGGAATGATAAAAAACAATGGTGGCGTAGGTCTAGTTACTGATGGCCCTATGAGAGATTTAGATGGTATAATTGAGACAGGATTAGACTGCTTTTGTACAGGTTTAAATCCAAATTCACCTTTTAATAGTGGACCTGCCAAAATTGGTTTTCCTGTAAATATTGGTGGGACCACAGTAAGTAGTGGTGATATCATAGTCGCTGATAGTGATGGTGTTACAGTTGTTCCATTTGATAAAATAGACGAGGTATTAGAGAAATTAGATAGAATTATCGAGGTTGAAAATGCTATGGATAAACAGGTTAGTGAAGGTCTAAAAATATCACAAAAGGCACTTGATTATCTAAATAGTGACCAAGTTGTTTATTTTGACTAGTAACTAAAATTAGCAATTTTTCATTGATAAACGTTACCTTCAGTCACTGACTTCAAATAATCTAATGATATATTAGTATTAAGTTGAAGTACTTTAAAACCCATGTCTGATATTTCCATCACCGCATAGTCTGAATAAACTCTTGAAACAACATTTGCTCCTGTAAGAGGTAGTGAACATTCTTTTACTAATTTTGGCTTTCCTTCCTTTGTAAGGTGTTGTGTCATAACAAAGACGTTTTTTGCACCAGCAACTAAATCCATTGCCCCACCAACTGCGGGTATGCCTTTACCAGTTGACCAATTTGCTAAATCACCTTTAACAGAAATTTCCATTGCTCCTAAGACACAGTAATCTATGTGTCCTCCCCTTATCATAGAAAAGCTGTCAGCATGATGACAAAAACTTCCTCCTGGAAGGATTGTAACTGGTTTTTTCCCAGCATTGATCAAATCATAATCAATTTCATTTTCATTAGGAGATGGGCCCATTCCTAAGAGCCCATTTTCTGAGTGATAAATTATTTCACGATCGTCTTTAATGTACTGAGAAACAAGTTCAGGCATACCAATTCCTAAATTAACATATGCACCATGAGGTAGATCATTTGCTATTTTTTCTGCAATAGTATTTCTATCCCAACCTTTTAAAATATTATTAGAATTATTATTAATCATGGATATGTTAACCCTTCTTCAATCGCAATTGTTTCAATCATAGGTTCCTTAATTTCAATTACTTTCTGAACAAAAATACCTGGGGTAACAACGTGTTCGGGGTTAGTAAAATTAGGTTGCACAATTTCTTTCGCTTGCACCAAAGTATTTTTAGCTGCCATGCTCATAATAGGGTTAAAATTCCTAGCCGTTTTATTATAAACTAAATTCCCATATCTATCAGATACTTCAGCCTTGATTAATGCAAAATCAGCATGTAAAGCCTCTTCTAGAATATATTTTTTACCATTAAAAATTTTTTCTTCTTTTCCCTCTGCTAGTGGAGTGCCTACTGCAGTAGCCGTATAAAATCCGGGGATGCCCGCCCCTGCTGCTCTAATTCTCTCAGCTAATGTGCCTTGAGGAACAACCTCCAACTCAATTTCACCTTTATTATATTGCTCTGCGAATGTGATACCTTTTGGTGATCTAGGAAAAGAACAAATAACTTTTTTCACTTGCTTTTGACCTATTAAGGCACCTAGCCCCACGTTACCATTACCGGCATTGTTTGCTATAATCGTTAAATTTTTTGCACCGTGGTCTATCAATCCGTGTAATAACTCTATTGGGCTCCCAGCTTCCCCAAAACCTCCAACCATGATAGTGGCTCCATCAAAAACATCAGACAATAGATCTGTCATTTTTTCTTTAACTTTATTTATTTCCATTTAAATCTTTCATTTTGTTTATATTCATATTTTTTTATATATAGTACTTATACTATAAAAATATATTAAACTAAATGGCTATAAAAAATGAACTTTGAATATACCAAAGAAGAACAAAATTTCCGAAGTGAAGTCAGAGAGTGGCTTAAGGAAACTCTTCCTAAATCATTGTCCGATAAAGTAAAAAAATATCAAAGATTAAGTAAACAAGATTATGAAATCTTCATGAACAATTTAAGTGCCAAGGGATGGTTGGCGTGGCACTGGCCTGAAGAATATGGCGGAACAGGTTGGAATGCTATCCAAAAGCATATATTTGAAGAAGAAATAGTAAAGGCTTCTGCACCTAGGATTGTACCATTTGGTGTTAATATGTTAGGCCCCGTTCTAATTGAGTTTGGATCTGAAGAACAAAAAAATTACTACTTACCAAGAATTCTAAATAATCAAGATTGGTGGGCACAAGGGTATTCTGAACCAGGTGCAGGATCCGACCTTGCAAGTTTAAAAACTACAGCAATTGATAAAGGCGATCACTATTTAGTGAATGGACAAAAAACATGGACTACTTTAGGACATCATGCTGATAAAATTTTCTGTTTAGTTAAAACTAATACAAATGTAAAACCACAACTTGGTATATCATTTCTTTTAATTGATATGGATAGTCCAGGTGTAGAAATCAAACCAATTATTACTTTGGACGGTGAACATGAAGTTAATGAAGTCTGGTTTACTGATGTTAAGGTGCCTAAAAAAAATTTAGTTGGAAAAGAAAATGAGGGCTGGACCTATGCTAAGTATTTACTCACTTTTGAGAGGACAGGGATAGCAGGCGTTCCAAATTCAAAATCTGCTCTAAATCACTTGAAAATGATTTCAAGAAAATCTCTAAAAAATGGAAAACCATTAATTGATGACCCAATTTTTTCATCTGAGGTTGCTGAATTAGAAATAGACCTCTTAGCAATGGAAATTTTTAATCTTAGAACAGTAAGCGCCGCAGCAGACGGCAAAGCTCCCGGTATGGAAAGTTCTTTGCTCAAGATTAAGGGAACACTTGTAAGACAGAAAACAACTGAATTACTAAGAAAAGCTCTTGGACCTCAAGCATTACCATATTTACCTGAACAATTCGATGAGGGTTGGAATGAAATGCCTATAGGCCCAGAGTACGCTGGTCCTATTGCAAAGCAGTATTTTAATATGCGAAAAATTTCTATTTATGGTGGATCAAACGAGATCCAAAAAAATATAGTCGCAAAAGCATCTTTTGGTTTATAGGAAATAAAAATGGATTTTTCATTATCTGAAGAAAGAAAAATGCTTCAGGAAACTGTGGCTCGCTTTTTTGAAAATAATTATAAAGATATAAAAAACAGAGGCGACTATTTAGCTTTGAATGATGGTTTTTCGAGAGAAATTTGGAAAGAGAGTGCTGATTTAGGTGTCATAAGTGGTTTAATTTCTCCAAAATTTGGAGGTCTAGGGGGCTCGGGTGAGGATATTAGCATAATATTTGAATTAATCGGAAAATCATTATGTATTGAGCCATTTTTATCTACTGGCATATTATCAAGTACAATTTTGTCTTCGATAAAAGATCCTAAGAGTGAATTAATAAATCAAATAATTGATGGCGAATTATTAATCTCATTTGCTCATATGGAAATGAATAATAGGTATGAAGACCATTTTGTAGAAACCAAAGCCTTTTTAGAAGATGACAATTGGAAACTAAATGGCAGCAAATCATTTGTAATCAATGGTGACACTGCAGATAAAGTCATTGTTTCTGCAAGAATTGATGGAGAAATTAATGATAAAAATGGTATTGGTTTATTTTTAGTTGATACTAATCAGATTAATAGTAGATCCTACAATACAATTGATGGTTATAAAGCAGCTGAGCTAAATTTTGACAATGTGAATGCAGAATTGCTATGTAAGGATGATCTAGCTCTTGAATGCATAATCAAATCAAATTCTGCGGGTGCACTTGCTCTTTCAGCTGAAGCTATTGGCATAATGCAGGTATGTTTTGATTTAACTTTAGACTATTTGAAAACTAGAAAACAATTTGGTAAATCAATTGGAGCTTTTCAAAGTATACAGCATAGAATGGTAGACATGATGCTTGAAATTGAGCAGGTTAGGTCTGCTGTAATGTTAGCATCTTCTACATTTGAAACTAATTCATCAACCCGGGATAAAAATGTTTCTGCCGCTAAAAATTTAGTAGGAAGAGTTGGTAAAATTATAGCTGAGGAGTCTATACAACTACATGGCGGAATTGCAATGACATGGGAGTATTCTGTTGCACATTATGCAAAGAGACTAATTATGATTGATCATTTAATGGGTGATGCGGATTATCATCGCGATAGGTTTAAATTGCTAAGTTCAATTTAGTTATTTATCAACAATTTTGAAGCCTTTACTCTAAACTCTTCTGGAACAACCATTGATTTTCGTTTTTTTAGGTCAAATAAAACTGCTACAATTTCTATATCCATTATAACATTACCTGTACTATCATCTACCATATGGTGTATAAATTTTAATGATTTATTTCCTATTTTTGTAAAATTTGTATACATAGTAACTGCCATTCCAAGAGGGGCATCCTTGTAGTATCTTACAGAATAATCTAGTGCAGCAGATCCAATATCATACTCATTTCGCCAACTGAAATCTGCACCACAATATGTAAATAAATGAGTGGCTGCATCAGAAACACAACCTATTTTAAATTGACTTGAGCCCATCAGGTCATGATTTAAATCCCAGGTATTTACAGCTTTTTTACAACTTATAAAAGCATCTCTAGAATAAAGTTTTGGTGGTCTATCATCAGTTAACGGCCTTAGATCTAAAAAATCTAATTCATTTAAAAATGTAGTACCACCTAATGTGAATAGATTAAAAATTATTTTTTCAATTTGTTTATCAAGGCTTAAAGAAATAGTTGTCTCAAAATATGCCGCGACATTTTCATGATCAACGCTATAAACTTTGCTTAACAATATAAGTTCATCATTTTTAATAGATTTAACTTTAAAAATTATCTCTAGTACAGAATTCAAGTGAACTTCACGACTAAAGATACATCTTTCATTTAAAATTTTATAATTAATCTTATCTGATGAATAACTATTAATTTTATTAAAAAGACATTTGATTGCTTCTGCATGCTTTCCAAAATAAAATTGGACATTCATATGAGACATTTGATCGCAATCTTCTAGCCTAACTAAGTCCTTAAATGCTGAGTAAATTCCAGATAAATTGTTATTATTAACTTTAGGTAACTTGTCTATATTCCTACAATGTAAAATTAATCTTGTATCAGATAAAATTTCATCATCATTATTATGATTTTGGTTCAATAAAAATAATTTATGAGCAACCTCAATTTTATGATCAGATAATAGAGATATATCGGTTTTCACATATACCGTCATATATTCATAAACCGATATATCAATAAACTCAGTTTCTAAATGATCTTCACTATCAACAGTTATATTTTTTAAAATAGTTTTCGTGAAATAAGTAGCGTCTTCAAAAAATTTGACTACGCAAGATTTTTTTAAAAAACCTGATTCACTAATGTTATTTAATTTTATAAGACCCTTGTAAGTCTCTAAATTCTCAAAATTCATAATCTTAATAAAATTAGGATAATTCCTAATTTTTATCTCTCATTTCTAACTTTGCTACACTCATATTATGAACTTCATCAGGGCCATCAGCTAATCTAAGAGCTCTAGCATATCCATATGCATATGACAGAGGAAAATCAGACGTCACTCCACCGCCACCATGAACCTGTATGGCTCTATCAATTACTCTAGTAGCCATATTAGGTGCCACAACCTTAATCATAGATATTTCTTTTCTTGCGATTTTATTCCCTACTGTATCCATCATATGAGCAGTTTTAAGAACTAACAATCTCGCCTGCTCGATTTCAGCTCGACTTTCAGCTATTGCATTCATTACAACACCTTGTTGAGCAATAGGTTTACCAAATGCAACTCTTGATTTAGCTCTGGAAATCATTAGCTCTAAAGCTCTTTCAGCCTGGCCAATTAATCTCATGCAATGATGAATTCTTCCTGGCCCTAAACGCCCTTGAGCAATCTCAAACCCTCTTCCCTCACCTAATAAAATATTAGATACAGGTACTTTAACATCCTTAAACTCAACTTCAGCATGACCGTGAGGTGCGTGATCATAACCAAACACAGGTAAATGCCTTAAAACCTTTACGCCAGGAGTATTAAATGGCACTAATATCATTGACTGTTGCTTATACTTATCAGCATTAGGGTCTGTTTTACCCATAAAAATCATTATTTTGCATCTAGGATCCATGGCACCTGATGTCCACCATTTTTTTGCATTTATAATGTAATTATCACCATCTCTGACAATGCTTGCTTGAATATTTGAAGCGTCAGATGAAGCTACATCTGGCTCAGTCATTGCAAATGCAGAACGTATTTCTCCATTTAATAAAGGGGTCAACCATTCCTTTTTTTGATCTTCTGTACCATATCTTACTAGAACCTCCATATTACCAGTATCTGGAGCGGAACAATTAAAAACTTCAGCTCCTATTGGAGAACGTCCCATAATTTCACATAAAGGAGCATATTCTGTGTTCGTTAATCCAGCTCCTAAGTCACTGTCTGGTAAAAATAAATTCCATAAACCCTCAGATCTAGCTTTAGACTTTAAATCTTCCATTATTTGAGGAATACACCACCTACCGCCTTCTTCAACTTGCTTTTTATAAATATCTTCTGCCTCGTAGACGTATGCATTCATAAAATTAGTGATTTTTTCTTGCAAATCTTTTACTTTCTGCGAATTTTCGAAGTTCATTTTATCCTCTAGATTAAATTAAAATATATTATTTGCTCTATTTATTAGAGCATTTACTCTTTTTCCAAAATTTGAAAATCGTTTATCTTGTGTTTGCCCCTTTTGGTATCTATAAAAAATTTGTTGCAATATGACTGCTAGCTTAAATGCTCCAAAGGCATAATACCAGTTAATATTATTAACATTAAAGCCAGTTTTCATAGCATAATAGCCAATGATTTCTTCTCTTGTAGGGTAAGAAATTGTAGTTACTGGCATTGATGTTATTAATTTACAATCTTCGTCATCTGTTTCATCAATCCAATAATTTAACATGTGCCCTAAATCCATTAAGGGATCTCCCCTAGTACACATATCCCAATCAAATACTGCAACTGGATCAAAGGGATCTGAATTATTCCACATTATATTATCTAACTTAAAATCATTGTGTAAGATTGTTACAGCTTGAGCTTTGGGAAGGGTTGATCTTAAAAAAGTTATTAGTTTATCAAATTTTAATTTTAAAACTTTGTCTTCGGTTGATCTTTCCCACCTCTCTTCCCAACCATTCAGTTGTCTTAAAACAAAGCCATCTGGCTTACCCAAATCACCTAAGCCAACATCATTAGGATTTATTTTGTGTAAATCTGAAAGAACATCAATAATTTTAAAGCTAAGCTTTCTCAAATTATCTTTCGTTGGAGAAATATAAGGTTCAAACTCTTTTCTTATTACAAATCCTCTTCTTCTTTCAATAATGTGAAATCTTGATCCTATGATACTTTCGTCATCACAAAAGTGTAAACTTTTAGGAGCAAGTGGGAAAACTGAGTTTAAATTTGATTGAACTCTATGCTCCCTAAACATATCATGTGAAGATGGAGCAATTGGACCAAGCGGAGGCCTTCTTAGGACATATTCCTTGTCATCTAACTTAAGCAAATAAGTTAGATTAGCATGCCCTCCAGAAAATTGTTGAGCACTTAGATTGTCAAATTCAAATTTTAAATTATTTTTTAGGTATGTGCTAAGATCTTTTAAGTTTAACTTTTCGTCTTTCCTGACATCGATTAGTTCTTGATCATTAATGCTCATAATAATTTACAACAATTTTCCAAAAAAATTTAAGTATAATAATGTTTTGATAATTTTATAACTTTTTATAATGTTAAATAAAAGTACAACTCGAAGATTTTATAAATAATTTTAAATGACTTTAAGGAATAACATGAAGGATTTATTTAACATTGAAGGTAAAGTAGCCCTTGTTACTGGAGGGTCTAGAGGTATCGGAGCAATGATTGCTGAAGGATTTGTAAAAAATGGTGTTAAAACTTACATCACTTCAAGAAAATCAGAGCAATGTAATCTTAAAGCAGCTGAACTCTCTAAATTTGGAGAGTGTATTTCTATACCAGCAGATCTAACAAACATGAATGAAATGGATAAATTGGTAAGCCAAATTTCAGAAAATGAAAAACAACTTAATATTTTAATTAATAATGCCGGAGCTGCTTGGGGCGCACCATTTGATGAATTCCCTGAGAATGGTTGGGATAAAGTTATGGACACTAATGTAAAGTCAGTGTTTTTTTTAATTCAAAAATTAGCCTCTCTATTAGAACAATCCGGAAATAATTCTGATCCTTCAAGGGTAATAAATATTGGCTCCATTGATGGAATAGGAATTCCTAGAGCAGAAACATATTCATACCCTGCCTCTAAAGCTGCAGTACATCAACTTACTCGTGTTTTAGCTAATAGATTAGCTCATAGAAATATTAACATTAATGCTATTGCCCCAGGTCCATTTCAAAGTAACATGATGGCACATACTCTTGAAGAATATGGAGAACAAATCAAAGCATCTGTTCCTAGAGGCCGCATTGGCGTTCCAGAAGACATGGCAGGAACGGCTATATTTCTCTGCTCAAAAGCAAGTTCTTATATTACAGGATCAATAATCCCAGTTGATGGAGGGTCTTTAATCGCTAGAAGACATATGGAGTGATTTCAATATTTTAACTTATCTTGTGACCACCAAATTGATCTCTAAGTTTATTTTTTAATATTTTACCAGTAGCTCCCAGAGGAATATTGTCTGTAAAAATGACATCATCAGGTATCATCCATTTAGCAACTTTACCATTATACATCTCAAGAATTTCTTCTTTTGCAGGTGATTTTCCTGGCATTGGTTGTACTATTACTATAGGTCTTTCTTCCCATTTTTCATGAGGAACAGATATTACAGCAGCGTTAGCTACTTCAGGGTGACCAACACATATATTCTCTAAATCAATTGAACTTATCCATTCTCCACCAGATTTAATTATATCTTTAGTTCTATCTGTTATTGTCATAAAACCATCTTGATCAATTTTTGCAACATCTCCCGTATCAAACCAGCCACCATCTAGAAACCTATCCTTTTCAGAACTATCTTCAAAGTACTCCTTTAATACCCAAAAGCCTCTTGAGAGCAACCTTCCTTGAGTCATCCCATCTTCTGGTAGGTCATTCCCGGCATCATCAACGAGTTTCATTTGATGTCCAAAAATTGTTCTTCCTTGCGGAAGTTTTTGATCATAATACTCTGTCCTATCTTTAGGTTCTTCACCCAATGAAGGCATATTAACTGTTCCTAATGGGCTCATTTCTGTCATGCCCCAGGCATGTATTACCTCAGCTCCAAATTCATCTTCAAACCCCTCAAACAATGTTCTAGGACAGGAAGAACCTCCAATAATTAATCTTTTGACTGTGTCAATTCTTTTGCCTGAATCTCTTAAGTAATTAAGTAATAAAAGCCAAATTGTTGGGACCCCAAGAGAAATAGTAACTTTCTCATCATTCATAAGATTTGTTAAATTTTCTCCATCCAATTTAGCACCAGGAAATACTAATTTTGTACCACACATTGGTGCTGCATACGGGGTACCCCATGCATTTACATGAAACATAGGAACCACTGGAAGGACAACGTCTTTAACTCCATAAGGAACTACATCTTTTAAATTCATTCCATAGGCATGAAGAACTGTTGAACGGTGAGAATATAGGACACCTTTTGGATTTCCTGTTGTTCCTGAAGTATAACATAAAGATGAAGCCGTCTTCTCATCTAAAAGTGGCCAATCAAATTGATCTAAATGATCCTTAATAAAATCCTCATAACAAATTATTTCAATGTCATCTTTGATATTTGTTTGAACCATATTTTTATTATCAGTCATAATTATTATTGCTTTGACTGTTTTGAAGTTTTCAGAGGCTTTTTCAACCAAAGGTAAAATATTTAAATCAATACATAAAACTTGGTCTTTGGCATGATTTACAATGTAAGAAACCTGATCTGGATGGAGTCTTGGATTTATAGTATGACAGACTAAACCACTTGATGAGGTTGCATAATAAATTTCTAGGTGTCTGTATCCATTCCAAGCTAATGTGCCTACTCTGTCACCTTCTTTTAAACCAAAGGATTTAAAAGCATTAGCTAATTTTTTTGTTCTTTTACCCCAATCTAGATAAGTATATCTATGAATACCTCCCTCAACTGTATTAGACACAATTTCTTGTTTGCTAAAATTTTTAGTAGCATGTTCAAAAATAGTCGAAATTAATAGAGGGTGATCCTGCATAAGACCAAACATTTAGTGCTCCTAAATTTTTTTAATTTAAATACTAGATATATATTTAAAACTTATCTTTCATTTCTTCAATCAATAATGATTTTAAAACTTTACCATTTTTATTTTTAGGAAGCTCTTTATTTAAAAATGTCCAAAAATCTGGCTGTTTATACTCTGACAAATTTTGTTTACAAATATTTTTCAAACTATCTAAAATCTCGTTTCCACTTTGAGCGTAAATGATGGTGTGTATTTTTTCTCCTAAGATTGGATCCTTTTTGGGAATCACTGCACTTTCAATTATCAAGCCAGAAAGACTAAGTAAGTTTTCTATCTCGGATGAATAAATTTTATAACCTCCCCTATTTATCACATCCTTCTTCCTATCAAGTATGTAGATATAGCCATCTTTATCCTGATAACCTATATCTCCTGACTTCCAAAAACCATTAATAAACTCCAATGAGGTTCTTTTCTTATCATTCCAATAACCTGGGATAACCATAGGTCCAGAAATCCAAATTTCACCTGTTTCGCCTTTTTTTACTTCTTGATTATCTTCATCCATAATCAAAATTTTTCCTGTTTCAACCACCTTGCCTACACTTGCTATTAAACCTTCATTATATTCAAGCGTCATAAGGGTCGCAGGTGAGCAAGTTTCTGTCGAACCATAAGCATTCACTAAAAGCATATTTGGAAGAAGAGTTTTTAACTTTTTAATAGTCCCAAGCGGCATGGGAGCGCCACCAAAACATCCAATTCTCCAGTTTTTGAGATTATAATTTTTTAAATTTTCACGATGAAGACATAAATTATACATTGCTGGAACCATTATCAAATAAGATAACTTTTCTCTTTCTGCTAAATATAAAAACTCTTTTACGTCAAAAGCTCTCATAAGAATTAGATTTCCACCAGAAAACAATGTTGTCATGATATGAGCCACCAAACCAGTAACGTGACTTGCGGGAACTACCAAAATGCAATTATCATTCTCCGATAAATTAAAATGTCTTTGAAAATGCAAGCATGAATGGATTATATTAAAATTTGTTAACATAGCTCCTTTTGGTTTCCCAGTTGTGCCTGAAGTATATAAAATAAAAGCAGTATCCTCTTCTTTAACCTCTATTTCATCAATTACCGGTATAATTTTATTCTTCAAGATAGTGTTTTCTTGAAAAACAATGATATCAACTACGGTATTTATATTATCTTTTGAGGGGAGATTTTTACAAAAATTTTGATCTAGAAAAACTGCCTTTGGTGTACAATCATTGATTATCATCTGATTTTCAACTTCAGAGGATTTAGGGTTTAAAGGGACTATAATCACGCCATTTTTTAAACCAACAAGTGTATAAACAATTAAAGGCCAGCTATTTTCAAATAGAAGACAAATTCTATCACCTTTATTAATACCTAAATTTTTAATAAAAGCAGCTTGGCTTAGAACAAAATTATAAATTTCTTCATAAGTAAATTTTTTATTACCATCGGTAACAGCAATGTTTTGAGGATATTTACTTTTATTTTTTTGGAAAGCTTTCCAAAAATTAGCATCCCTTTTTTTAAAAGTTTTAACTACTCGGTTATTAAAATGTAATTCATGACAAATTTCATTCATAAATCAAACCAGCTTTCTAAAAAGAGTATGTAATTTAATTTACATTTTCACCACGTTCAATTATGAACTGTTTGTCAAAAATATCTTCAGTATGATTAAGTTCAGACTGGCTTAATATAATTGACATATTTTGTTCCTTTAGACCTCTTATAACTTCTCCTAATCTCTGACTAAGAGCAGGAGCAACACCTTCAAAAGGCTCATCAAGTAACAGTAATTGAGTTCCTAGAACTAATGCTCTACCTAATGCAGCCATCTTTTGCTGACCTCCTGAGAGAAGTAGGGCTTTTCTATCTGACATTTCTTTCAACTCAGGCATTATTTTATAAACTAAGCTTAACCGCTCATCACTATCCAAATTTTGAATTGACCAAGAAGGCAAAACAATATTTTCTTCAACAGTTAACTCAGGAATTAAAGCTCTATCTTCAGGCATATAACCAATACCTAAAGCAGCCCTCTCATGACTTGCTGAGTCAGCTAAATTTAGTTCATTAAATTTTATGGTACCTTCGGATAATTTATTAACACCCATTATAGATTTTAAAAGGGTCGTTTTCCCAGCTCCATTTCTTCCAATGAGAGCTATCATTTCTCCCTTTTTAATATTTAAAGTAAATTTTTTTAAAGCTAAAATTGCTCCAATCTTTACACTTACACTGTTTACTTCTAACATAATTACTTTGCCTTTACTTGAGTTTTGCCAGTAACGTACTCTTGAACATTTTTATCTTTTAAGACTTTATCACAATTATCATCAGCAATTATTTCGCCTTGATAAAAGGCAATAACTCTTTCTGAGTAATTTTGAACAATGTCCATGTCATGCTCAACAAAGATTACAGTTAAGTCTTCTGCTGACAAAGCCTTAGCAATTGTATCCATTAATGGGTATTTTTCTTCTGCACCAACCCCACTTGTCGGTTCATCTAATAACAAAATATCTGGTTTTCTTACTAATGCCATGGCAATATCAAGTAACTTTCTTACACCTCCAGGCAATTCACTTACTTGCCTATGTGCAAATTCGTTAAGAGAAAAACGAGAGAGCATTTCATCAATATAATCTGAATTTTCTTTTGAGCGTGCATTTTTAAAGTAAGAATGATTTTTTTGAGAAGTACCTAATGCCACTAATAAGTTTTCCCATGTTGACATAGGTTCAAATATTTGAGGTATTTGAAACGATCTACTTATACCTTTTTGTGTAATCACTCTTGGGTTTAAAGAAGTAATATTCTCATTTTTCAAAAATATACTTCCAGTATCTGGCTTTAGATATCCTGTTACCATATTCATAAAAGTTGTTTTACCAGCTCCATTGGAACCAATAAGAGATACCCTTTCACCCTTTTTGATACCTACGTTAATATCCTTTGCAGCAACCACAGCACCAAAAGATTTATTTATATTCTCAGCTCTTAATAAATCATCATTGTTAGACATATATAACTCTCAAACATTAATTATTTTTTAAACTTATCGAAGAATTTTTTGAAAAAAGACCCAACTCCTGACGGAATAAAAATAATACTCAAAATTAAAAATACACCTAAAATTAATTGCCAAGTATCTGGAAAATATCTGCCAGAAAAGGATCTTACTAACTCTAAAAGCAACGCAGCCAAGAAAACTGCTGGAACACTTAAGTAACCTGCTAAAATTGATATAAATACAAACTCACCTGAAGTTGTCCAATATGTAAATTCGGGGTCAATATGCCCTAACGCAATTCCGTTTAAAGCTCCCCCCATTCCACCTAAACCAGCGGCAATAGTGAAATTTAATACCGCCACATTAAAAGCTGATGAACCTAGGTATTCAACTCTTAGTTCATTTTCTCTCACGGCAAGAGCAATAAGACCTGGAGTAGAATCGTAGTAATACTTAATAGCTATTGAGACCAAACCCGTCATAATTATTGATACAACATATAAAATGTAATCTGCATATTCTGGAGAGGGTTCGATACCAAAGTAAGTAGATTCAGGTAATACAAAACCATCTGATCCTCCGATAGCATCAATTTTGATTAAGATACCATATAAGACCATTGAAAAAGCAAGTGAAAGCATAGCAAAGAAAATATCTCTGTATCTCGCTAGTAATGGTGCAATAATTAAACCTACAAAACCAGTAAATATAAAGCTAATAAATAAAAGTAATATTGCATCAGTTAATCCAGCTTGTGTTCCTAAAAGGCCTGCAGTATATCCTCCAATACCGAAAACAAATCCTTGGCCAAAAGAAACTAAGCCTCCTCTCATTAGA
Organism: Candidatus Marisalimonas marina; assembly: GCA_038131365.1. GTDB lineage: Bacteria > Pseudomonadota > Alphaproteobacteria > Puniceispirillales > Marisalimonadaceae > Marisalimonas > Marisalimonas marina. Next base: position 471,496 of record JAYPPH010000003.1, read on the forward strand.
GTAATAATTCCAAGACCAACCAATCCATAAGCTATTGCTTTTGTTATTACAAAAACCAACCAATTAGGAATAAAAATCCCTACTACTATGAGCAAGGACATTAAAAAAATACTCTGAAAAAAAATATTGTTTATAAGTTTTGATGACATTATATCTTCCTAGCTTGTGTTCCTTGAAACAAACCCTTGGGCCTGAATATTAGCATGCCTGCCATACAAAAATACATAATAAAAATTTCTGCCTCTGGAAGTTTATGTACACATGCTGCTCTTGCCATACCAATGATAAGCGCACCAATAACAGCGCCAGGAATACTTCCTAAACCACCAATAATTACAACTGCAAAGCTCTCGATAACAACAGCAACACTGATACCAACTTGCACAGATATTAACGGTGCAGTAAATGAACCAGCAAGAGCTGCTAAAAATGCCCCTACAAAAAAAGCAGCTAAGTAAACTTTATTAATATTTACGCCCATACATCCGCTTATTTCTGGGTTGTGAATAACAGCAAGAACTATTTTCCCGGATTTTGTTTTATTTAGGACAAGCCATAAAAAGAGACCGCAAAATATAGCTAACCCAATAAGTGCCAAATCATATCCAACATAATATAATGAACCGAATTCAAGGGCTCCTAGCAATTCTCTTGGCTCAGATACATAAAAAGATTCCATTCCCCAAATTAATTTTTGAACATCTTCTAAAACAAGATAAATTGCATATGTAACTAAAACAATTAGGACTTCGTCCTGACCATAAAATCGTCTAAGTATACCTTTTTCCATTATTGGTGTTATAACTATAGCTACAGCAAGGGCAGAAAGTAACATTGTTAAAATTACGAACTGATCTGGTACACCTAAAGAATAGAAAATAGGAACCAAGGTTGCTGTTGAATAAGCACCAAGAGCATATATACCACCATGGGCTATATTTAGTATTTTAAGAACGCCGAAAACAAAAGTTAGGCCAAGTGCAACAATAAAAAGCCATGAGGCATAAATTGCTCCATCTAAAAATATTGTGAGAATTTCGTCTATCAATTTAATCTCGTATTTAGAATATTAATCAAGTTTATTAAAAGCCAAGGAATATCAATAATACCTTGGCTTTTAACTTAGTTACGTAAAACAGATTAGCAATCAGCTCCAGGAAAGCCTGCATTAATCCAGTCCACAGCCTTGATGCCGTTAGGTGGATTTACACAAGAAGCTTTATATCTTACGATATCAGTAACAATAATGTTACCATCTTTATCCTTGGCTGTCTTGCCTATTGCGTGTGGCTGAATAGCTTGATGACCATTTCCAAGTTTCATCTGTACTAGTCCTCCAGGAGCCTCAAATTCAAGGCCCGTGAATGCTTCAGCTATTTGATCTTTATTAGGCTTTTTCCCACCATTTTTATCCATAGCTTTCTCGATAGCCATTTTAAGACCCATTAATCCTTGAACCATTCTATAAGGAGGTTGTGCTGGAAAAACTCCATATTCATCCATGTATGCTTTGTAAAACCACTTATTCAATGGTGTGTCTGGAGCCATCATTCCATATTGACCTCTTGCTCCTAAAATAACACCTTCAGGATATTTTTTACCCAACCCTGGCATCACGTGGTCACCGGCAGAAAAAACTACCTGAGTTCTTTTAAAAAATCCCCTTGGCTTTGCCTGTAGAATAAATGATTGTAAATCACCACCCCACAGAGAACTATGTACAACTTTCGCTTTAGAATTTAATAAAGCAGATATTTCTGTTCCATACTGACCTGAAAATAATTTTGGAAATAACTCATTTTTGATTTCAGAATTAGGAGATAATTTTTTTACTGAAACACTAAAATCTTTCCAACTATCCTTTCCCCATGCATAATTTTGATTAATACCAGCTATAGAACTAATATCATGCCCCTTTTCAATTAAATATTTCGCAATTGCAATGTTATCCATTGCTGCATGAGCAGCAGTCCTGAAAACATATTTGTAGGATGCATCTTCAAAAACTCTTGGTGTGCCACAGTCATATAAAACTGTTAAAGCTTGAAGTTCATCTGCCACTGATGGTATTGCCATACAGTCACCTGATGATACATATCCAAGAACTGCATCCACCTTATCTCTTTGAACAAGATTTCTAAATTCCTGAACTTGTTTAGTAGCTCCACCAGATTCATCTATAGGAATAGCAGTAATTTTCATACCGCCAAAACCTTTTTTATTATATGGTGCTGGAGCTTTGCCTTCATTAAGCAACTTAATAAAGAGCTTTCCCCCATTCCAAGCAGGAACACCAAAAGGTTCAGCTGCAGGTCCAGATAAAAAAGTTACAACCCCAAGCTTAAACTCACCATGTCCATCTGAATTAGCTGAGCCCACAAAACTTAAAAGGGAAGCTAAAATAGATGATAACACAATTAGACTTTGTCTAAAAAATTTCATTATTTTCCTCCAAAATTTTTATTTGTTTTATTAAACATAATAAATTCTTTAAAAACAATATAAATGAGTATTTTTTTAATTATAATCCAGAAAGTGAAATCGCCTCTCTTAGAGAATTTATTTCCTTTTCTGATAATTTCATTAATGGCGGCCGAACTATAGCCTTATCCATCAACCCAAGTAGGACTAGTGTTTCTTTCATTCTGTTATGCATATCAAGAAATGGTGGCGCATAAAAAGCTTGAACTAGTGGGTAAATTTTCTCATTAATTTTTTGCGCTGTTTCAAGATCTTTATTTTTAATTGCAAAAAACAAATCAACTTGGAGAGAGGCAATTACACTACCTGCTCCAGACAATAAACCTTTAGCGCCCATTACAAGAGAGGACATAAGCCACGAACTATGTGTTGTAAGAACGTTAACAGGGTTAGGTAAGTTTTGAAAAGTTTTAATATGCTTCTCATGCAACATAGGCTCATTAGACCAATCTTTTATTGCTTTGATAGTGGGAACTTTCTCAAATAATAGTAATAAGGTTTCAAAAGGATATGTTAAATTACCTGACGAAGGGTAATTAAAGCATATTAAAGGAAGATCAGTAGCGTCTGCAATTCTACTAAAATGTTCCACAGCCATTTCAGGTCTTAAATGACCTCCCATAGACATGCTTTGAGGAGGAAAGCATAATAATGCAGATGCACCATTAGTATCAGACATTTTTGCTATCTTAGCAGCTTCAATACTACCATCTGCATACACTCCATTTATTACTGGAACAGTATCTCCAATCTCATCTAAAGAGAAATTTAAGATCCTTTTCTGTTCATCAAAAGAACAAGCATGGATTTCTGAAGAATGTCCGTTAACTGTAACAGCAGATATCCGAGAAGTTAAGGCACACTCTCTTATGTGTTTTCTACTGGCTTTTTCATTTATTTGAAAATCTTCATCGAATGCTAACAAAGTAGCTGGAATTACGCCTTCTAATTCTATTTTATTTTTAAGAGACAACTAAATCTCCATAATTTAATTTTTATTTATTATAAAATACACTATCATTTATCAAAGTTTTTCAAATATAAAAAAAGAGATTAAACAATGGTAATAATACAAAGTCCTTCTGAAATTCAAAACTATATAGATAAACCATTAACTCCCAGTGACTGGTATCACGTAACACAAGAGAAAATAAATAAATTTGCAGATGCCACTTCAGATCATCAATGGATACATGTTGACGAAGAGAGAGCAAAAGAAGAAATGCCTGATGGGAAAACAATTGCTCATGGATATTATATGGTTTCTCTACTGCCAAAATTAGCTGCTCAAAACGCAGAAATTAAAAACACATCTCGAACTCTTAACTATGGATCAGATAAAGTTCGTTTTATTAACATGGTCAAAGTGGGATCATACGTAAGACTAAATAGGACTATTATTTCTTGCGAAGAAATGAAAAATGGAGGTTTCAGAGTTGTAAATAAGTGTGAATTAGAAATCAAAGATGAAAACAAGCCTGCATTTGTTGCAGAGACAATATCCCTCCATTTCCCCAAATAATAAAGGAGTTAATATGAAAGCTATTATTTGTAATGATTTTGGTCCAATTGAAAATATTGAATATAAGGAAGTGGATGAACCCAAAATTGATAAAGATAGCATTATTATCAATGTTAAATCTGTCGGTGTAAATTTTCCTGACGGTCTTCTTGTACAAGGAAAATATCAACTTAAACCAGAAACACCGTTTATTCCAGGCATGGAAATAGCTGGTGAAGTCATTGAACTTGGCTCAAATGTCACAAATTTTAAATTAGGCGATCGTGTCGCGGCTTTATCTCAACTCAATGGTTATGCTGAAAAGGCCTTAGCCAAAACATCATCTTCATTTAATATACCCGAAAATATGTCATTCGATGATGCATGTGCATTACTGTGCGCTTACGGGACCTCACATTATGCCTTAAAGCAAAGAGCACAGTTAAAAAAAGATGAGACGCTAGTTGTACTAGGGGCTTCAGGCTCAACTGGAATAGCTGCTATTCAAATTGGTAAAATTATGGGCGCAAGGGTAATTGCAGTTGCTTCAAGTAGTGAAAAACAAAAAGTAGCCAAAGAAAATGGAGCAGATTTAACAATAGGTTATGACAACCTAAAAGAGAGATTAAAAGAAATTTCCGGAGGCAAAGGGATCGACGTCATCTTTGATCCAGTTGGTGGTGATATTTTCGACACAGCAGCTAGGACAATGGCAAGAAAAGGAAGGCTATTAGTAATCGGCTTTGCGTCTGGTTCCATACCTAAATTTGCTGTAAATTTAGCCCTTGTTAAAGAATTCAGCGTTGTTGGTGTTTTTTGGGGAGCATTTACTAGATCAGAACCCGATGAGTATAAAGAAAATATGACAGAACTATTTGGTTGGTATGAACAAAAACTCTTAAAGCCCTTAATTGAAGAAAATTATCATTTGTCTGAAGCAGCTCCAGTTCTTAAAAAAATTCTTGATAGAGGCGCAAAAGGTAAAATCGTTTTAAAGCCCTAATAATTTTGTTTAATGTTTTTTTAATAATCAATCTTTATTTATTAAAAATTTAAAACTTAATGACAGAAAAAAAAGTATTGCACTTATAACGACTATTGATGGTCCGGATGGTGCATCTAGCTCTACTGAAAGAAATATACCTGAAAAAACTGAAATGATACCTACTAAGGTTGCAATCAATGCCATTTGTCCTGGTGAGTTAGCTAATCTTCTAGAAGTTGCAGCAGGTATAATCAACATAGCAGTTATAAGAAGCAAGCCAATGATTTGAAGTGATACTGCTACGACTATTGTTAAGACTAAGGTTAATAATAAGTTAATATAAATAGGGTTTATCCCCTCAGCTCTGGCTAAATCTTCATCAATTGTGACTAAAAGTAAGGAAGACCAATTAAGAAAAATTAAAAGAATTGCGATGGCTACTCCTATGTACATAACCCATAAATCACCCGAGCTTACAGTTAGTACATCTCCAAATAAAAAAGCTTCAATATCAATTTTAATTCTATTTAATGAAATTACTATAATACCAATTGATAGGGCAAGATGCGCTAAAACTCCTAGAAGGGTGTCTGTCGATAAAATTTTATTTTGTTGTAACCATAAAAAAAGGATACCGAATAATAAACAGACAAAGATGACACCAAAATTAATTCCAGTTCCCAGTAATATACCTAATCCAACACCAAGCAATGAACTATGTGCTATCGATTCACCATAATATGACATCCTTCTCCAGACAACAAAGCAACCAACCAAACCTGAAATTAAGGCAACTGCAATGCCAGCTAATAAAGCTCTAATTATAAATGGGTCAGTTATTATTCTTCTCCTGCTAAATGATTGTGATCATGATTGTGGTCATGACTATGCTGATAGATAGACATCATGTTAGCCATATCTTTTCCAAACATGGAGAGAAACTCTGGATCTTTTGCAATTTGTTGTGGTGCGCCTGAACAACAAATATGTTTATAAAGGCATAGAACTTTCTTTGTAGAAACCATTACTAAATGTAAATCATGAGAAACCATTAAAATACTAATATCTCTTTTAGAATAAATTTCTTGAATTAGTTTATAAAAATTCAATTGCCCAGAAATATCTAAATTCTGCGCAGGTTCATCCAAAATTAGTAAATCAGGATTATTTAAAAGACTTCTAGCAAGCAAGACCCTTTGCATTTCGCCACCTGACAAAACTGAAAGTTGCTTATTTACTATTTCACCTATACTCACTTCTGTGATTACTTTATTAAGAGAGATGTCATCATATTCTTTTCTAACAGTTATAAAATCTTTAACTGTAATTGGCATTGTATTAATAATGCTTATACTTTGCGGCATATAACCTATTTTTAATTTTTCTTTTCTCTCAATTCTACCTGAGGTTGGTTTATAAAAGCCCATTAGACATTTTAGGAGCATAGTCTTGCCTGCACCGTTTGGTCCAATTATAGTAATAAAGTCGTTTTTATTAATTTGGATGTCAATATTGTCTAAAATAGATTTTTGATGTTTCAAAACACTAACGTTTTTAGCAGAAATTAGAGCATTAGTTATTTTCATTTTTTACTGCAATCCAAGCAATGTCCTTCAATTTCTAAAGTAGTATTACTTATTATAAAATTATTATGAACAGCTGTTTTAGATATTCTATCTTTTAAACTATCATCGCAGCATTCTTGATAAAGATTGCATTTTTTACATATAAGAAAATAGCATTCTTCATGAGTTTTGGGGTGGAAACACCCTACAAAAGAATTTATAGAATTCAATTTATGCACAAACCCATTTTCGATTAAAAAATCAATAGCTCTATAAACTGTAGGAGGATGAGAGGGCTTGTTTGTTATATTTCTAATTTCATCAAGTATCTGGTAAGCTTTTATAGGTTTATTGTTTTTTATAATTATTTCAAAAACTTGCTTACGAATATCAGTAAAACCTAGGTTATTTGATCTACAAATTTCATCAACTCTGCTAATTGTAGCATTCAACTCAGATATAGATTTTGATTTTTTCTTCATAATTTACCTTACAATAATAAGGTTGACACTTAAACAAAATTATATATGTTATGTTATAACATTGCAATGATAAGTTAAGGGATATTTAATGTTAAGATTTTTAACGGTTTTTTCTTTCATATTTTTTTCAAGTTTTAAATTGTTTGCATCTGAAACAACAGGAGTAGTGTCAACCATTCAACCGATTAATTCTCTTGTGAATGCAGTTATTGGTAATACAGGTAAAACAATTCTATTAATACCAACTGAAGCGTCACCTCACGATTATAAGTTAAAGCCTTCAGATACAAAAATATTACAAAATGCTAATATTATATTTTTTGTTTCAGAACACCTTGAAGCCAGCGTAACTAAAATATTCGAAAACCTTCCTAAAAACATAAAAACAATTAACTTAATGGAAGACACTGGGATTAAACATTTAGCAATAAGAGATAATGAGGCATGGGAACGTCATGACCACCATCATGGACATAGTGATGATCATGATAAACATGCTAAGAAACATGACGATCACGACCATGACAAAATGCTAAAAAACATGATGATCATGACCATGACAAACATGAAAAGAAGCATAATGATCATGACCATGATAAACATGCAAAAAAACATGACGATCATGACGATCATGAAAAAGAAGATGATGTTCACATTTGGTTAAGTCCAGATAACGCTGTGAAAATTATCAAAAAAATAAATAAAGAATTGAGTTTGTTTTTCCCAGAAAATGCCAAAACATATAGTCAAAATGCCAATCAAATGATTAAGAGAATTAATCAAATAAAAGTTGAATTAAAAAATGAATTATCAGCTATTAAAGATAAACCATATGTAGTATTTCATGATGCTTATCAATATTTTGAAACTAGCTTCGACTTAAATGCTGTTGGTTCTGTTGCGTTAGAAGGAGACATAGCTTCTTCACCAAAGCAAATATCTTTTATAAAAGATAAAATTGTTAAATTAAAAGCTTCATGTGTTTTCCAAGAACCGCAGTTTGATAGTAAATTAGTAAAAATTGTGGTTGAAGGTACTAATGCAAAAATTGGCACACTAGACCCTCTTGGTGTTAATATAAAAAGTGGAGAAAATTTTTATTTACAATTACTTAAAAACATGGCTAAAAGTCTGAAAGATTGTTTAGGATAATAGTTACAAATGTTGATTTGTGAAGATATATCTTTTGATATTGACGGACAAAAATTATTTTCAAACATAAGTTTAAATATAAAACCTCAGAAGGACCTTTTAATAACTGGTCCTTCTGGAATCGGTAAAACAACCTTACTTAGTATTTTATGTGGTATACAAAAACCAACCACTGGCAAAATAACTTATAATAGTATTGACCTTTATAATTTACCTGAAAATAAAATAGACGAATTTAGAGGTAAAAATCTTGGTGTGGTTTTTCAAAATTTTAACTTAATTAACACATTCACTGTTAAACAAAACTTAGAAATTGCTGTAAGTGCTATTGATACAAAAAAATCAATTCCTTTTTTTAATATTTTAGATAGAGTTGGATTAGCTAACAAATCACATATAAAAGTTGCAAATTTAAGCATCGGGGAAAAACAAAGACTTGCAGTGGCACGTGCATTTGTGGGCGACCCAAAATGGGTTTTTTGCGATGAACCAACCTCATCATTAGACGATAAAAATGCGAATATTATTGCTAATTTGATAAAAGAAGAAAGCTTACGTTGCAAAGCTTCACTAGTGCTTATAACTCATGATAGCCGCATACAATCTTTAATAAGTTTCTCTGAAATTTTAAGATTAGGAGAAGAGCTATAAATATTTTTTATATATCTATTTTGTATCTAAAATCTAAACCATTAAACTTTTTGCTAAGTGTATTTCTAATGATTGTAGGAATTACAATCATAACTGTGTCTATACTAGTTAATCAAGTTACCAAAGAAACTTTCAGTAAAAATAATCCAGGTTTAGATGCTGTAATTGGTGCAAAAGGAAGTCCCCTTCAATTGATCTTATCTTCTATTCATCACATTGATATTCCTACTGGAAATATAAGCTATCAAAATGCAAAAAAAATTATTAAACACTCAGCTATTAAAAGTGCAACTCCAATTTCATTAGGAGATAATTTTCAAAATTTTAGAATAGTTGGTACTGACAAAAGTTTTTTAAAATTATATAAAGCAAATCTAATTTCAGGTACCGCGTGGTCACAACCAATGCAGGCTGTAATTGGTTATAATGTATCTAAAATTACAAAATTGAAAATTAACAAATTTTTTGTTGGCTCACACGGCTTGATTGACACAGGTGATGTTCATGCAGAACAACCTTATAAAGTTGTAGGTGTTTTAAAAAAAACTGGAACCATATTAGACAATTTAATTTTAACAAGTTTGGATAGTGTTTGGAACTTACATTCTGATACAAATAAAAATAATTTAGAGATTACTTCATTGTTATTAAAATACAAAAATAAGACTTCATCTTTCTCTTTTCCCCGTTTGATTAACAAAGGTACAAACTTGCAAGCTGCCAGTCCAAGTTTTGAAATTTCAAAACTACTTAAACTTACTGGTAATGCTCACAGAATGGTTAATTACTTGAGTATACTAATAATAATATTATCTTTCTTGGGAATGTTGTTCACTTTATTAAATAATATAAATGAACGGAAATATGACTTAGCAGTTTTAAGAACACTTGGATTTTCAAGATGGAAATTATTTTCCATTATTTTATCAGAAGGAATGATTATTTCTATTTTAGGTAGCACTATAGGTCTAATATTGGGATATATAGTTTATGAAAGCATGCACTACTTTTCCCTTGTAAGTAGAAGTATAGAACTTGGTCAGTTAAATTTTTTAAATGACTTATTTTTAATTTGGATAATGGTTAATATGATCGCTTTTCTAACGTGCCTAATTCCATGTATGAAAGTATATAAGCAAAATATAAGATCTACTCTATTTAATAGTTAAAATTCATATATTAGCGACGTAGATTTAATTAAAGGAGCAATTTTTTGCATTTAAGATTTCTAATTATTCTTGTTTTAGCTTTTTATTTTCATAAAGCATTTGGATTTGAAAAATTTAATCTTAATGATATTGACCCTAATGAGAATATTATTGTCGAAGAAATGTATGAGCCATTAAAAGTTACAGGAGATGCTTTGCCATGGCAATTATTTGGCAAAACAAAAGAAGTAGAAGATTGTACTATTGATAAAGATGGTTTTGATTACTGCCTTATCAAACCAATCTATGACGATAAAATTAAACAATATAATGGGGAAACTGTTACTGTAATGGGATATATGTTTCCATTAGAGGAGTCCGAAAAACAAAGAAAATTTTTAATAGGACCATACCCCTTAAGTTGTCCATTTCACTATCATGTTGGGCCTTCTCAGGTAATTGAGATAAAATCAAATAATCCAATTAATTTTTCGTTTGATCCAATTACCATCAAGGGCAAACTCAAAATAGAATATAATGAAGAGACGGGTTCATTCTTTTACCTTGAAACTATTAAGTCTTAACTTATAAAGTATCAGAAATACCCCATATATTTGTTACTTGGCTAGATAGAACACCACCATTTCCATGAGCAACAGATAATTTAGCACTATCAATCCATCCACCTTCAAGTCTTTCACCAACATTGTCTCCTGAAGAATTTCTGAGCTGTCTTAAAGCTTCAAGTGTTACAAAAAGACCGTACATACCTGGATGCACACATGATAAACCACCTCCATTTGTATTAACTTTTAAACTTCCACTTGGCCCAATATTATTATTTTTGACAAGCTCTGCAGCTTCTCCCTTTTTACAAAAACCTAAATCTTCTAAAAATAATAAAGTATTAATAGTAAAGGCATCATAAAGTTGAATAGTATCCATATCTTCAGGGGTATATCCAGCCATTTTGAATGCTCTTTTGCCACTTTCAATTGCTGATGTTCTTACTAAATCTGGCATTTCAGAAACCATACGATGGTGATGTTCCATTGCAGCACCCAGAAGATATATAGGAGTATTTTTGGTATCTTTTGCCCTATCTGATCTAGTCATCACAACAGCCGCACCTCCATCTGTTACAAGACAACAATCTAATTTTCCAAGGGGATCAACAATAGGCCTTGCTGACAAAACGTCGTTTACAGTTAATGGGCCATCTTGATGTGTATATGCCCTAGGATTTAACAAAGCCCAATTTCTTGCAGCAATCGCTACATTCGCAAGATCCTCACGTTTTGCCCCAAATTCATACATATATCTTTTAGCAGCTAGAGCGTAAGCTGAAACTGGCATTCTGGGTTGATACTGAGCTTCATAAGGCATAGCCTCAGAAATTGTTTTAAAACCTCCAATACTTTTTTGATTTGAACCGTAAGCAACAACAGCTACATTGATCAAACCTGCATCAAGAGCCATCGCAGCAGTTAGAATATGAGATAAAAAACTTGATCCCCCTATTTGCGATCCATCTGCAAATTTTGGTTTTAAGCCCAAATACTCTGACAATGACATTGCAGCCATAGAATGAAAAGCAGTCGCAGCAAAAACTCCATCAACTTCTTTTAATTTAATTCCAGCATCATCTAAAGCATCATGAACAGCGGTTGCCATTATTTCCATAGCACTCCAACCTGTTGCTAAACCACATCCACTCTCTGCTAGACCAACAACAGCAGTTTTACCTCTTAATTTATTTATATCATTTTGATCCATTAACTTTATCCTTTTACAATATCAAAAATTATTGCTGGCTCTCCATTTAATGAAGAAATTCTAGCTTTAACTTTTTGACCAATTTCAACTTTATCTGGATCAATACCCTCAACTCTAGCCATCATTCTTGGACCTTCGGCCAGTGTAATCAATGATAAGTTAAAGTCTCCACCCTTTTCAGGTAATCTTCTATTACAAGAAGTGCTATATACCACGCCATTACCAGAAGCCTCAACCCACTCTAGATCACGCTCACCACTACCTGGAAATGCCACACGAGGATGAAAGAAAAATTTATTGAGGCTTTTACACCTTTGTATCATAAATTTACCCTCTGATAAAAAATCCTTAAATTGCTGTTCTGGTCCCACTGAACCTGTTAAGTTTTCTGGCATTTTGTCTCCCGTCTTATTTTTTTATAATTAATGCATCAAGCGCAATAACTTCTGTTTCACTTACTAAAATTGGATTCATTTCTACTTGATCTACTTTATCTGAATTAGCAGCTATAAAGTTAGAAAGATTTATAATTGCATTTAACAATGAATTTATATCAACAGGTGGCTTTCCTCTCGCACCATAAAAAATATCTTTACTTTTTAAAGATGAAATCATTTGTTCAGCTTTTTCTTTGTTGACGGGAGCTTCTGCAAAAACAATGTCTTTCATTACTTCTGCATAAATTCCACCAAGACCAAACATAACAATAGGTCCAAAAACAGGGTCTATTTTTGCTCCTAAAATACACTCAATATCACCCTTTTTCATTGGTGAAATCATAATTCCATCTATTTGTGCATTTGGAGCATTATTTTTTACATTTTTAATAATATCTTGATAAGAGCTTCGTGCCAGCTCTAAATTATCTATATTTAAAACCACTCCACCAACATCAGTTTTATGCTGAATGTCTGATGATACTATTTTCATAACATACTTATTTTTACTCTCTTTAAAATAGGAGGATAATTCTTCAATGTCTTTTATTAGAACAGGTTTTAATACTGGCAAACCAGAAGATAAAAGTACTTCACTACAATCAATTTCATTTAAATTTTTATTAGGAATATTTACTTTATATTTTGTAGCATCAAAACTATTTAGTCTTAGCTTTTCATTAAACTTTTCACCAAAAAACATAAGCGCAGACATCGCGACAACTGCTCTAGTAGGATCTTCAATACATAAAAATCCTTCTTTTTCATAATTTTCATATATTTCTTGAGGTGCAACCATACAGTTTATAAAAAGCTTATCTTTATAGCCAGACATTGCCTGTTTCAAAGAAGCAAGCAAAGGCTTCGATAGCACTGGAGATCCAGCCACAGATGTCCAAAATCCGATTAAAGCATCATAACCTCCTCTTGATAACATTAAATCAGTAAATTTAGGTACAATAGATAAGTCATTAAAAAATTGGGCAGTGACATCTACTGGGTTCATAGGAGATGCAAAAGGCACTAGCTCTTTCAAAATTTTTTGTGCATCTTGAGGCATTGGGCCGACAGTAAGGCCTTCATCTGAAGCAGCATCAGCCATTAAAACGCCACCACCACCTGAAATAGTTACTAGTCCTAAATTTTTTCCTGCAGGATATATTCTTGGTTTTGTTGCATAGGCAACGTCTAACATTTCTTCAGTACTGCGAACCCTATAAGCTCCATGTGCTCTTAATACTTCATCATAAACAGCATCTTCTCCAGCCAAAGAAGCTGTGTGTGAATTTGCAGCAGCAGCCCCAACTTCAGACCTACCAACCTTCATAAAAATTACAGGTTTCTTTTCTAATCTAGCAGTATCCAATGCCTTGGTAAATTGTTCACCATCTTTTACGCTCTCAGCGTAGGCCATTATTGTGTGGACATCTGGATCCTCAGCCATTAGTTGAATTGTTTCTCCTACTGACAAATCTACTTCATTACCTGTCGTCATCCAGTATCTAATTCCCAAACCTCTTTGATGTGCAACCATGTAAATATGACTACCATATGCACCAGATTGACTTGCAATAGATATCCCGCCTGGTTTAGGCGTAGCTCTATCAATAGTAGAAGTAAAAGTAGGATAAAAATTTGTTGCAGAATTGAAAAGTCCTAGGCAATTAGGACCTATTACTCTTAAACCACTTTCTTGACTTATCTTTTTGATTTGATTTTGGTAAACTTCACCCTGACCTCCAATTTCAGAAAATCCCGAAGAAAAAATCAGAGCAGTTTTCGCTTTTTTTTGAACAGCCTGTTCAATTACAGAAACAACAATATTTGATGGGACTGCAACTAAGATGAAATCAAGATCTTCTTTTACATCAAGCAAACTTGGGTAAGCTTTTATTCCTTGCACCGTATCTCTATTGGGATTAATTGGGAAAATACCACCAGAGAATTTTTGTTCGATCATATGAGCTAAAGGGCGACCACCAATCCTACCCTTATTATCAGAGGCACCAACAATCGCTATTGACTTTGGAGACATTATTTCATTGAGTGTTGTCATTATCTGACCTTTATGTGTCATGGTGTTTAAAAATTTATTTAATGTACATTAAATAATAAACTTGTTAAATGAAACATAATATTTAGTAAAAAATTTGAAATAAATGCCAAGAATTTTAATTCTAACTTGCTTTATACAAACGCTTTCCATGATTGGTTTTGCTATTTGGCCAATATATCTTATTGATCTTCAATCACAGTGGAATTTATCTAACAGTGAAGCTGGTTGGATAAGCGGTTCATTTTATATTGGATATGTTATTGCCACACCATTTTTAGTTAGCTTAACAGATACATTTGATCCTAGAAAACTATATTCAATATCATCAATCATTGGGTCGTTAGGTTTATTATTTTTTTCACTTTTTGCTTCTAATGCTATCAATGCATCAGTTTTTTGGTCATTAGTTGGAGTAGGACTTGCCGGAACTTATATGCCAGGATTACAAATCCTTAATTCACGACTAAATAAAATTTCAAGAGAAAAATATGTTGCAGTTTACACAGCTTTTTTCGGATTAGGTGTTGCTTTTTCCTTTTCATTTTTTGGAATTTTAAAAAATTATAATGTGAGTTGGGAACAATCTTTTCTCTTAGCCTCAGCTATCCTTTTCCTTTGTTCTTTTCCTCTTTTGTTTTTTTCAGGAGAAGAGATTGAAGAACGTGATGCAAAGCCCTTTCAAGGTATCTTTACCGTGCTAATTTCAATTTTTAGAACATTTTCAAATAAGAAAGCGTCTCCTTTTATACTAGGTTATGGCGGACATACCTACGAGTTATTTGGATTTAGAAGTTGGACTTTCCCTTGTTTAATTTTTCTTTCTAGTCACTTCAATGTTTCAGTTAGTGATGCGTTTATAGCAAATAGTATAGGGTTAATGGGTTTTTTAGGAATTTTTGCATCTATATATGGAGCAAAATATTGTATAGGCAAAAACCGAGCACAAGTGGTCTCAAATATGGGTATGTTATGTTTTGTTGGCTCAATTTTAACAGCAGTTTCTTTTTGGTTTAGCTTCTGGTTAGCATTCTTAATGCTTTTCATATATAACGCCTTAATTATATTAGACTCCGGCTCTTTAACTACCGGAACAGTTGTCAATGGAGAGCCACATGATAGGGGTGTAAGATTAGCCCTTCATTCAATGGTAGGCTTTTTAGGTGGTGCAATTGGTGGACCGGTGGTAGGTTTTGTCTTAGATAATTTTGGAGGGCAAACTAGTCATCTGGCATGGTTCATATCATTTCTATGCTTGGGTTTAGGATCTCTTGTTTCAGCCTTGACATTTAAATATTACTTTTTCAAATATAAAGAACAGAATTAAAATTACCTACAACAATGGAGATACTAATATGAATACCAAAATATTGCTAAATGAACGCCCACACGGTGAACCTAATTTAGGTAATTTTAAAACAGTAAAAGAAGAAATAAGAACACCTAAAGACGGTGAGGTCCTTTTAAAAACAATTTATATGTCTTTAGATCCTTATATGCGAGGCAGAATGAACGATGCCAAAAGCTATGCAAAGCCTGTTGAAATTGGAGAAGTAATGGAAGCAGGTGCTTTAAGCCAAGTAATAGAGAGTAAATCAAAACTCTTTAAAGTTGGTGATTTTGTAGAAGGCAGGACAGGATGGCAAGATAACCCCACTGTTGATGAAACAAAATTAAGGATAATTGATCCTGACATGGCACCTCTTTCCACTTCTATAGGTGTTTTAGGAATGCCTGGAACTACAGCATATGTTGGCATGCATAATTTTGCCAAACCCCAAAAAGGAGAAACATTAGTTGTCTCAGCAGCTAGTGGGGCTGTAGGCTCAACTGTTGGACAAATTGGTAAAATTTATGGATGCAGAGTTGTTGGTGTAGCAGGCACAGATGACAAGTGTGAGTTCACTAAGAAAGAGCTTGGTTTCGATGATTGTGTGAATTATAAAGACCCTGATTTTAAAGAAAAACTTAAATCTTCTTGCCCTGACGGTATTGATATTTATTGGGAGAATGTTGGCGGTATAACCTTCGATACTGTTTTACCTCTTTTAAATGATTATGCAAGAATTCCAGTTTGTGGGCTTATTAGTTTATACAATGCCACGAGTTTAAAAGGAGGAGAACAAGACAGGTTACCATTACTTTTTAGGCAAATACTCACTAAAAGAATGATGATTAAAGGTTTTATAGTTTTTAATCATTATGACCAAAGAGAAGAGTCAATTTTGGCACTTTCAAAATGGATTAAAGAAGGCAAAATTAAATATAAAGAAGATTTCGTTGATGGCTTAGAAAATGCTCCAAATGCTTTTATAGGATTATTAAATGGTAAAAACTTTGGTAAGTTAGTTGTAAGAGTTAATCCCGACCCTACTTTATAAATATTCAAAATAAGATTTTAATTCAAACTATCAAAATTTTTATTTTGTTTAACTAAATCTTCTAATAATTTCGGAGGAGACCAGAACCTTGGGTCTTCTTCTGAATATTTTTGAATGTTTTTTAAAATTTTATCTAATCCAATCATATCCGCATATTTCATTGGACCACCCCTCCATTTAGGAAATCCATAGCCATTGGTAAAAACAACATCGATATCTGATGGTTTTAACGCTATTTTTTCGCTTAAAATTTTAGTTCCCTCATACACCATAGCAGCAATATATTTATCTAATATTTCCGTATCATCAAATTTTTTAGGGGCTATTCCAACTCTTTCTCTTTCTTGTTTACAAATTATTTCTATTTCTGGATTAGGCGTTAGAAAAGGAACATCTTCACCGTATAAATAATATCCTTTTGAGGTTTTTTGACCAAACCAACCTCTTTCGCATACTCTATCAGGGATTTCCACATATCTATCATCCTTATGTCTGAATGGCGCTTTTCTTTTTCTTGTTGCCCACCCAATATCACCGCCAGCTAGATCAATTACCTGGAAAATTCCCATAGCACACCCAAACTCTCTTATTACTTTATCAACATGGAAGGGACTTGCTCCATCTTCAACCATGTGATAAGTCCCAACCAAGTATTTTGAGAGAATTCTATTACCTATAAAACCATCACATACACCTGATCTTACGGGTACCTTTTTCATTTTTTTTGCTAAGTTGAATGCAGTAGCGACAGTATCTTTAGATGTTTTTTCTGCTACTACAACTTCTAAAAGTTTCATAATGTTAGCGGGAGAGAAGAAATGTAAACCAATAACCCTAGTTGGATCGTCTACAATTGAAGCTATCTCATTTACATTTAAGTAGCTTGTATTTGATGCCAAAATACATTCTTTACTACAAATCTGATTTAATTTTACAAAAACTTCTTTTTTAACATCCATATTTTCGAACACAGCCTCGATTATTAAATCTCTATCTCTAAGATCAGAGAAATCAGTAGTAGCAGAGAACAGATCCATAATATTTTGTTTTTGTTCAGTTGTAATTCTATTCAACTTAACACTTCTTTCGTAAGTGGAATTAATTTTTGCTTTAGCTTTTTGAATAGCCTCATCATTTTGTTCAACCATAATTACTTCAAATCCTGCATTCATGGCAGCCATGGAAATGCCAGTGCCCATAGTACCACCACCAATTATACCAATTTTTTTAAGTTCAATCGGAATGCCATCTTTTAACTCTGGTATTTTTGTATTAGCTCTTTCTGCAAAAAAAGAATGTATTAACCCCTGTCTTTGTGGACTTTCAATACACTCTTCAAATAATTTTCTTTCATTTGAAATAGCCTCTGCAAAATCTAATTTAATGCCCTCTTCCACAGATCTGATGATTGCATGAGGAGAAAACAAGTTTTTGTATTTTTTTGACGCTGTGTCTTTAAATTTTAGAATTAGTTCACTTATTTCTTTCGTGTCACTAATTTTATTTTGTAACTGAGAAGTTGGTCTTGGTTTAAACCCATCTTTAATTAATTTCTTAGCATATTCAATACCATTATCTATAGTATTATTATTATCAGCAATCTCATCTATAATACCTGCAGATAAAGCTTCTTTAGCTGGAACATGTTTGCCAGTAAGCATCATATCTAAAGCCATATCAACTCCACATAATCGTGGAAGTCTTTGTGTTCCTCCAGCACCAGGTAGAATTCCAAGCAAAACTTCGGGCAATCCAACTTTGGTGTTTGGAGCTGCGATTCTGTAATGCGCTGACATTGCAACTTCTAACCCCCCACCAAGTGGAGTTCCATGTAATGATGCGACAACTATTTTATTAAGACTTTCAATTTTATCGCAAATGTTTCCTAAAATTGGAGCGTCTACTTTTTTTCCAAACTCTTTTATATCAGCCCCTGCAAGAAAAGTTCTCTCTGGAGCTGCAATAACAATTGCTTTAATTTTTTCATTTAATGCAAGTTCCTCTACAGCGTCTAATAGTCCAATTCTCACAGCGGCACTTATTGCATTAACTGGTGGATTTGAAATTTCTATAAGTGCAATTTCTTCAATAATTTTGAGTTCTACTACTGACATTTCTACCCTCTACTTATTTTATTTTTTGCTTCCATATATTCATTATGAATTTTCTTAACTAATTCTTCTGCAGGTAAAATATTTTTTACAACCGAAATACCTTGACCTGACCCCCAAATATCCTTCCAACTTTTTGGCTTCGAAGCACCTGAGCTAAAATTCATCTTACTTGAGTCACTAACCTCGAGATTATCTGGGTCCAAACCTTGGGCCTTGATTGATCCTTTTAAATAATTACCATGAACACCAGTAAATAAATTAGTATAAACAATATCATCTGCATTTGATTCAGTAATCATTTGCTTATAAGCATTATCTGCATTTGCTTCATTTGTAGCAATAAAAGCTGATCCAATATACGCCAAATCAGCACCCATTGCCTGAGCTGCCAAAACAGCTCCACCATTTGCAATGGAGCCTGATAATAAGAGTGGTCCGTTAAACCACTCTCTTATTTCTTGTATTAAGGCAAATGGAGACAAAGTTCCTGCATGCCCTCCAGCACCAGCAGCAACAGCAACCAAACCATCTGCTCCTTTATCTATAGCTTTTTTTGCAAAAAAATTATTAATAATATCATGCAAAACTATCCCTTTAGCTTGATGGGCAACCTCATTAACCTCAGGCCTTGCACCGAGTGAAGTTATCCATATAGGAGCATTCCACTTAGCGCATATATCGATATCTTTTTCTAACCTAACGTTAGACTTATGAACAATATGATTCACAGCATAAGGCGCTGCCGGATTATCTGGATTTTGTTGATTATATCTATCTAACTCTTCATTAATTTTTTTTAACCATATATTTAACATATTTGGTTCACCTTCTTCTTCTCTTGCATTTAAACAAGGAAAAGAACCCACTATACCAGCCTTACATTGAGCTATCACCAAATCAGGGTTAGAAATAATAAAAAGCGGAGATCCAATCACTGGAATTTTAAGCTTATCTAAAGGCGGTATTAATGACAACTTAATCTCCTGTTGATTAATAAAATCTTAAAAGAGAGATTTAACACTTTAATCAAAAAGTTTTCAAATAATTAGTTACAAATATTAGAAATCTTATTACTATACTAATGTATATTTTATGAGAGGTTAGTATGTTCTTAAGTAAAGAAGATTTAAAAAAATTTGACGAGGATGGTTACCTATTTTTTCCAGAAATGTTCAACGCGAATGAAGCCGCTTTGTTGAAACAAGAAGCTGAAAAAGTATATTCCGAGGATAGAAAAGAGGTTTGGAAAGAGAGTAGTGGTGTGGCAAGAACAGCTTTTGCTGCGCACAAATATAACGAAGCTTTCAGAAGATTAGGTGCTCACCCAAGGTTAATAGAACCTGTTTCTCAAGTATTAGAAGGTGATGTCTATATGCACCAATTCAAATTAAATGCTAAAGCTGCTTTCGACGGCGCAGTTTGGCAGTGGCACCAGGACTATGGAACATGGAAAAGAGATGACGGCATGCCAGAACCAAGAGCAATGAATATAGCCGTTTTTCTTGATGATGTAACTGCTGCTAATGGCCCATTACTATTTATTCCAGGAAGTCATAAAACAGGCGTTATAGATGCAGGACATGATTTAGAAACTACTAGTTATCCATTATGGACGTTAGACAATGATAAAGTTTTGGAACTAGCAGAAAGAGGAGGATGCGTTGCGCCAACTGGCCCAGCTGGTAGCATGTTAATGTTTTCATCCCTACTCGTACATGCAAGTCCACCAAATATCTCTCCTTTTGGACGAAGCATAGTATATCTATCATTATGTCATGTTGATAATCATATTCAAAAGTTTAATAGAGATGAGTGGATTGCTCATCGTGATTTCACACCTATTTCAAAACTTAATGATAATTGTTTGGACGAACTTATTAGCCAAAGTTTAACAGCAGCAGAGTGATAATTAGTTCTTTTAAACGGATAATTTTAAATTGTTTTTGATAAAATCAGTTTCAAATTTTAGAGATGCAGCTATTGGCTCTAAAATGAAAAGAAATGTTCTATTTAGGTGCGCAAAATTAAGTACACTTAATGCTGATGATGTCATTAGATTAGAAGATTTAAACCCACATGCTATTGTAGATTTCAGGGACCCTAAAGAAATAAGAAAAGCTCCTGACAATCTCTCATCAAAATTAGATAGAGTATATTTAAATCTTCCAATATCGGCTAGCACATTAAGTAGAATGGTTGATCAAAAGCATATAGAAGGAGATACAGCTAAAACTTACGAAAAGGTAATGGAAGAAAGTTATAAGCTATATATTAATAATCACAAAGAAGTGTGGAAAGAATTTATAAAAATATTACTAAAATCTAATGGCAAACCTATCATTTATCATTGTTCTGCTGGTAAAGATAGGACTGGAATAGCAAGTTACATCATTCAAAGATTACTTGATAACTCAATGGAAGAAATTTATAAAAACTATCTTTTATCTAATCAATTATTAACAACCAAAGCAGCAACAGCTGAACAAACAACATCTTCAAATCAAAATGATTCTTTAGTTACAAATGTGATGTTAGATACATTGGCAAAAGTAAAAAAATCTTACCTAGTATCAGCTATTAATGAAATTAATAATAGATATTCATCTCTAGAGAATTACATTTGTAGAGAACTAAAATTTACACTCAAAGATTTAGAAAATATTAAAAATTTATACTCAATTTAAAGGTCAAACAATGTATATTCAAAATTTATTGTCTGAGAGATTATCTAAAAACAACCCAGTGAAAGTTGCATTAATTGGAGCCGGAAAATTTGGGTCAATGTTTTTAAGTCAAGTGCCTACAACACCTGGCATTAATGTTATTGCAATAGCAGATTTGTTTCCAGAAAAGGCAAGGAAATCTTGCAAGGCAGTTGGTTGGAATGATGAACTAATCTCATCTACAAAATTTTTTGAATCTGGCAGAGATGTTATTGAGTTATCTGAAATAGAAGTTGTGATTGAAGCAACCGGCCTTCCCTCAGCAGGTATCGAGCATGCAAGACACTCTTTCAAGCATGGGAAACATATAATAATGGTAAATGTGGAAGCCGATGTATTAGCTGGCGGGTTACTTACTCAAGAGGCTAAATCAGCTGGCGTTGTTTATTCTATGGCTTACGGTGACCAACCGGCTCTCACTGCAGAAATTATTGATTGGGCAAGATCCACTGGCTTCTATGTTTCAAGTGCCGGTAAAGGCACAAAATATTTACCTGAATATCATAAATCTACACCAGATACTGTTTGGAACTATTACGGTATTTCTAATGAAGAAGCGCAAAAAGCTGGTATGAACTCCAAAATGTTTAATTCTTTTTTGGACGGTACCAAATCTAGCTTAGAAATGGCTGCTATAGCAAATGCATGTGAACTGAGTGTTCCAGAAAATGGATTGCTCTTTCCTCCATGTGGAATGGATGATCTCGCCTCTATTTTAAAACCTAAACAGTCTGGTGGTATATTAACAAACAATGGACAAGTAGAAGTTGTATCTTCTCTTGAAAGAGACGGCAGACCTGTATTCAAAGACCTTAGATGGGGTGTTTATGCAGTTCTTCAAGCTCCGAATGATTACGCAGCCTCCTGTTTTAAACAATATGGTATGAACACAGATGAAAGTGGTGAATATTCAGCTATGTACAAACCCTTCCACTTAATAGGAATGGAACTTAATATATCTGTATTTTCTGCTGCCTTGCTTAATCAACCCACAGGACAAACAAAAACTTTTGCTGGAGATGTAGTAGCTACTGCTAAAAGAAACCTGAAAAAAGGTGAAGTACTTGATGGTGAAGGAGGCTCAACGGTATGGGGTAAATTAATACCATCTAAAACCTCCCTATCTATTGGAGCACTTCCAATTGGTTTGGCTCATAATATTAAATTAAATAAAAATATTAATGAGGATCAAATAATTAATTGGGATGATGTTGATTTTAATATCAAAGACGAAACTATTAATTACAGAAAACAGATGGAAAAAGAATTTAAATCTTTATTGGTTTGATAGGCCCTGTATCTAAACGCCAAATAAAACCAGAAGATCCCTCTTTAGGAAAATAATCTTTTACAAGAGGATCGTGTCCCGGTATGACTAAATTAATATCTGAAGCTAAATTCTTAATTATTTTGAAACCGTTCAACATGTCTTCTAAATCTACAACAATTGGAAAAGGTTTTCCGTTTAAGAAGTTTTCATAAAAATGAGTAGCGTCTGAAGCAAGACACATGTAGCCATTATTTGTTTTAACCCTAACTGATTGCAAACCTCTTGAATGACCACCAATTAAATGGGTTGTAATACCAGGCTTAATTGCACCTAAACCATTATAAAAAATAACTCTACCTGAATATAGATTTTTAACCATTTGGCATATGTGCTCACCAGTAAAGGGCATTTTTATAGTTTCATGACACATACATGGTCCAGTGGCATAAGCCATTTCTGTTTCTTGCAGATGGAACTTAGCATTTGGGAATTCCATTAAACCACCTGCATGATCATAATGAAGATGTGTAACAATAACATCTGTAATCTCTTTAGCATCTACATTAATTGCTTTAAGAGCTTCTGCAGGTGATCTTTGAATAGGTCTATTTCTTCTTTTTGCTTCATCATAATCATAACCAGTATCAACTATGACAGCCTCATCTTCTGACTTTAATAACCAAACAAAATAATCAATAGTATGAGCTTGGCTAGAGTGATCATCAAAAATAAAGCTCTCGCCCCTAGTCCTATCTGACCTTTCTGCATATTTAAGAGCGTAAACTTCCCAAACTTTGTCTAGAACTGTATCCATATGAGTACCCTTTTAAATTAAGCTTCTTCTAGTCTGTCTGTAGCAGGAGGTGGAGTTGGACTAATATTTGAAATTAGTTTGTAAGTCTCATCATCTAGAGATATCTTTTCTGATTCTAATGATGGTATTAGTTGTTTCAAATTTCTGGCACTTATAATTGGCGCAGTGATTGCTTCATGATAATTAACCCAAGCAACTGCCAACGAAATGGGATTATAATTTAATTCCTTAGCTAAATCTTGTAATGAAATGGCGGCGTCATACATCCAATTTTGACCATACCTTATTTTGTACTTTGCATTGTCATGTAATCTGCCAGAACTATTCTTAGTTGTAGAATTGTCAACTGAGTATTTACCTGTCAGCAACCCACCACCTAAAGGACTATAGCTGATAACACCAATATTTTCAGATTTTGCCATAGGTAATATTTCAACCTCAGCCTGCCTTTTAACTAAGTTATACATTGGCTGAAGAATATCCACAGAAGGGTAACCATTATTTTTAGCTATCATCTCAGCTTTCATTACTTGCCAAGAAGAAAAATTAGACACGCCAAGTTGATAAAACTTTTTCTCTTCTTTTAATTCCTGAAGTGTCTCAAATGTCTCTTCTAAGGGTATATTATCATCCCAGTGATGTAAGAAAAAAATATCTACATAATCTTGCTTCAGCCTTTTTAAACTTTCTTCTAACTGTGATCTTATATTTTTACCACTAGAACCTCCAACAGACCCAGCTTTTGTAATTAAAATTATTTTTTCTCTTTCATTTTTTATTAAATCTCCAAGGATTATTTCTGATTTACCTCCTGTATACACATAGGCGGTATCAAAAAAATTTATTCCATTCTCCCTGCATGCTTCATACATTTCCTGACTGTCTCTTTCACTAGCACCATCTCCAAATTGCATTGTACCAAAACAAAGTGATGAATTTTTTATATTGTTAGGACCATACTCTCTTATGACTTTCATAAATTTACCTTTCAATTGCTCTTGATTATTTTCATCCAACCTAGGCCAGCGTCAGTTGTTGTTCTTGGTTTATATTCAGCACCAATAATATCGTTATAACCCATTTTAATTATCTCTGGTATGACAAAACTAAAATCTAATTCTCCCCTGTCAGGTTCTCCTCTATCCTGAACAGAAGCTATTTGAACATGACCTACAGACCCCAAGTGGTCTTTAAATCTCTGTAAAACATTTCCTTGATTTATTTGTACATGATAAAAATCAAACATTATTTTTAATGTGTCTGAACCAACCAAATCACAAATTTCTTTAGCTTGTTCAACTTTTGTTAAAAAATAACCAGGGTTATCTTTAAGATTTAACGGTTCAATTACTAAACCTATCTCACTTCCTTGAACAAGTTCTCTAGCAAAGTTAAGATTATCAACAAATGTAATTAGTGACTTATTTGATAAATCGGTAACACCAGCCATAGCATGAATATTTTTTGCATTAATTACCTTCGCATATTCAAAGGCTTGAACAATAGCTTCCCTTGCTTCAGATACTCTAGAAGGTACAGCTAACAAACCATTATCCCCTTTTTCAATATTTCCTTTTATAGTGTTTATACCCATTACTGGTAATTTTACTTCATCAAGCGCTTTTTTAATTTCGTTTGCTTCATATTGATATGGAAACTGAAATTCTACTGCATCAAACCCACTTTCTTTTGCTTTATAAATAGCATCAATCTGAGATAACTCATTCCAGAGCAAACCTAAATTAGCAGAAAATTTATACATTTTTTAATCCCAATCTACTTTAAATTTATTAATGACAGATGATATTTGATTATCGTTCAAACTTCTAACATTCATCCCTTTTAAAATAAGTGATAATTTTGCTGTGGCCTCTAATTCTTCTATAGCATTTACTGATGCTTCAAGATCTTTACCTGATACAACCGGACCATGATTGGCTAATAAAACTGCAGATCTTTTTCCTGCCAATCCTCTTATTGCATCTCCCATAGCTGGGTCCCCTGGTACAAAAAAAGGGAGTAACTTTACTTTTCCTAAAAGCATTATTGAGTAAGGTGTATATGATGGCAGTACATTGTCTTCATCAATTTCTGGTAACATTGACAAGGCAACTGAATGAGTTGAATGTAAATGAACAACTGCACCAGACTTTAATCCTCGTGTCTCATAAAATGCCTGATGAAGTGGTAATTCTTTAGTAGGAGGTAGGACTCCAGAAAATTCTCCAGATTTTGAAATTTTTACTATTTCATTAGGATCTAATCTTCCAAAAGAAGATCCCGAGGGTGTTACTAAAATTTCATAATCATTTAATCTAACTGAAATGTTACCTGTTGAACCATGTGTTATTCCTCTATCAAATAAAGAAGTAGCAAACTGACATATATTTTCTCTTAATTTAGTCTCTGACATTTTTCAAAAATCCATAAAGCTATTAATACCCAAAAATTTGAAAACATAAACCTATAGCCAAACCAATTATAACATGACTTCCAACCGCTAGAGAGCAAGCCATTAAGGGGGCTGGAGTTTTTGAAGCTAAAAAACCCTTTCCGAGAATGGGCATAAAGAAAAACCATGGAACTACAACACTAATTAACCCGAAGATAATTCCATCAATATAAGAGGCATTAAATACCTCATATTTATACAATATAAAAAAAACTAATGAGTACAAAATTGCTACAGAATAATGAACAACCCAGCCTATTGATAATTCGTTTTTTATAGGAGACTCGTTATCTATATTTGGATTATATACTTTTCCTTTAGTTATTGACAATATAAACCACCTTCCAACAACTGACCAATCAGACGGGCTTACATTAATCATTATCTTTAGCAGTCTTTGCCATAAATCCATTGCGATGCAAGAAAGAATTCCAATAATAACTATGTGTATAATGTCCATAAAACTGTTCCTTAGGAATTGTTTTTTCTAGTAATGAATAAATTAAACATATAAAATATAATTAAGAATATCTATGATTATTTAATTTTTATAAATCTATTATTTTAAAGAAAAATGGGGAGAATTTATGGCTAATTTTGATGGACAAACTGCGGTTATAACTGGGGGTGCTCAAGGTATTGGGTTGGCTACTGCACAAAGATTAATTGGTGATGGTTGCAAAGTTATGATTTGGGATATTGACGAGCAATTAGGATCAGAAGCTGCTAAAAAATTAAATTGTGATTTTTTGAAAGTAGACCAAACTGATAATAAAGCAGTTGAGGAAGCTACTGAAAAAACAATAAGTCTAATTAATAAAATTGATATTCTAGTATGTAGTGCTGGTATAGCAGGTCCAACTTTTTCAACTTGGGATTATCCAGTTGATGAATGGACTAGGGTTTTTGATGTAAATGTGAACGGTGTTTTTTACTGTAACAAATATGTAGTAAAAAAAATGCGTGAAAAAGGGTATGGGAGAATTATTAATATTGCATCTATAGCAGGTAAAGAAGGTAACCCAAATGCTCCTGCATATTCAGCTTCCAAAGCAGCCGTAATTGGATTAACTAAATCATTAGGAAAAGAAACAGCAAACCAAGATATAGCAGTTAATTGTATTACTCCTGCCACGGCCAAAACAAGAATTTTAGATCAAGTATCACAAGAGTTTATTGATTATATGATTTCTAAAATTCCAAGAAATAGATTTGTTACAGTAGAGGAAATAGCTTCTTTAATTGCTTATCTTGCAAGTAAGGAAAATAGTTTTACTACTGCAGGTGTCTTTGATATCTCAGGAGGAAGGGCTACTTATTGATGGTGAGGATTTTAAGGAGATCCTCTGCACCGTGAATAAAACTAATATTAGGGAGGAATAATTAGTTTTTTATAAGATCAATTAACGGGGGAGTTTATTGAACTATGTGTATTATAACGAATCTTTCAGATAAGAAGATTAGAATTACCAATTGTGAGCTAGGTATCATTAAAAATGTTTAATTTTTATACACTTTATTTTTCAAAAAACACTATGTGATTAATAATTAATCAATTATATGTTCGAATTTAATTCCATTATCCCTGATAAAACTACAACAGCAAAAAGAGCAAGCCCCATACCTCTATTAACCCATATTTGTTTATTAGAGGCCAAAGACCATTTTTTTAAACTTATTCCTAACCATAACCAAAAAAAATGAATTGGGATCCATATAGAATTTACAATGATAAATTTAGTAATGATTTCTAAATTATAAGGCAATATACCTAAGGATAAAACAACAAATAAATGTCCTTGAACGACATAAGCCTTTGGGTTTACAAATTGTAGAAACACTCCTTCATATAACTTTGGTGATTTAAAACTTTGTTTAAAACCAGTTTTATTATCTGAAGTAGCTATTCTCCATGATAAAAATGATAAGTAAGATAACGACAAAAATAAGAAAGTTAACTCAACTCCATCAATATTAAAAAGAAATTGCTTAAAACCAAGTACAACCAATAGTGCGACACCGTTTGTCCCTAAAAACAAACCGATCAAGTACATAATTCCAACTCTCCAGCCAAAACCAGCACCCACACCTGCCAAAGATAACACACCCGGACCAGGTGTAACCATCATTAAAAAACTTATAATTACGTAAGTAACCATTGAATTCTAAACATATTCCTTAATAATTATGATTTATGAAGATTAATAGGTAAGAAGTAGTTAAATCATTATTTATAAAATAGCAATATTACAAAAACAGTTTGCCAGGATTCATAATTTTATCAGGATCAAAGGCATTTTTAACTTGCTTCATAATTTCAACAGCATTTCCTAATTCTTTTAGCATATATTTTCTTTTACCTTGGCCTACGCCATGCTCACCAGTACAAGTACCATCCATTCTTATTGCCCGCTCGGATATTCTTACAAGGAAATTCTCTAGCTTATCTAACTCATCTTTATTATTTTTATCTATGAGCAACGCAACATGAAAATTTCCATCACCTGCGTGACTAACTATAGGTCCAATTAAATTATTATTTTCTAAATCCTCAATAGTTTCGGTTATACAATCTGACAGTTTTGAAATGGGTACGCATACGTCAGTTGAATAAAGAGAAGCCTCTGGTCTCACAGCTCTACATGACCAATATGCATCATGACGTGCCTTCCAGAGTTTATTTCTATCTTCATTGTTAGAGGTCCATTCAAAATCAACACCACCAAAATCGGATGAAATTTCTCCAAATAACTCTGACTGTTCTTTAACCGATGACTCACTTCCATGAAACTCTACTAACAAAAGAGGTGCCTCTGGTAGATTAGTTTTGGAATAATTATTAACCGCCTTTACCTGAGCTACATCCATAAATTCAATTCTAGCAACAGGTATTCCGGCCTGAATTGTTGTAATAACTGTATCTGTTGCATCTTTGACAGAGGGGAAACTGACTCTTCCACCTGCTATGACTTCTGGGATGCCATATAATTTTAGAGTAATTTCTGTAGCAATTCCTAGAGTTCCCTCAGAGCCAACTATTAAACGAGTTAAGTCGTAACCAGCAGAACTTTTTCTTGCTTTATTAGCTGTTTTAATTATTTGACCATCAGGAGTAACAACTTCCAATGCAATCACATTGTCCTTCATGGTTCCATATCTTACAGCATTTGTTCCAGAAGCCCTTGTAGCAGCCATACCTCCAATTGAGGCATTTGCACCTGGATCAATAGGAAAAAATAATCCAGTATCTCTTAGATGTGTGTTAAGCTGCTCTCTAGTTACACCAGGCTGAACAACGACTAAAAGATCTTCTGGATAAACTTTAATTATTTTATTCATATTATTCATATCAATAGATATGCCGCCAAAGGGAGCATTAAGATGGCCTTCAAAAGAGGAACCTACTCCAAAAGGAATAATAGGACATTTATATTTTTTGCAGATTTTGACAACTTTCTGGACATCTTCCTTAGATTCAGCAAAGACAACCCCGTCCGGTAACTCTGATTCATGGATTGTCATCGTGTGTGTATGTTGTTCTAATATACTTTTGCTATTAGAGAATTGTTGTCCGAACTCATCTCTTATTTCTTGAACACATAACTCTATACTATTTTTATCGTAGTCTTCAGTAGACCAGGAAGAAAGATTTCCATCCATTTTTGTTGACCTATTCCTATTTACTGTAAGATTTTACCAGGATTCATAATACCTTTAGGATCAATCTCTTGTTTTATTAATTTCATAAAATCTACTGCAGGTCCCAATTCATCTATTAAATATTGTTTTTTCCCCTGCCCTACCCCATGCTCACCAGTACAAGTACCATCCATATTAATAGCTCTATGAGCTAACCTTTCAAGGAAAGCATTTGCTGTATCAACTTCTTTTTTGATTTTAGGATCAACCATAAGTTGAACATGAAAATTACCATCTCCAACATGCCCAACAATAGGACCATATAGTTTATGACTTTCCATATCTTTAATAGTTTCCATTATACATTCTGAAAGCCTTGAAATGGGAACACAAACATCTGTAGCTATGTACTCAGCTTCAGGCCTACTAGCCTTAACAGCATAATAAACATCATGCCTAGCTTTCCACAGTCTGTTTCTCTCTTCAATACTTGAGCTCCATTCAAAGTTATCTCCTCCAAAATCCTTAGATATTTCATTAAATAATTCAGATTGCTCAGCCACGGATGATTTACTCCCATGGAACTCCAACAATAATAATGGCGACTCAGGAAGATTTAAATTAGAGTAATTATTTACGGCTCTAACTTGTGCAATATCAAGTAACTCTATTCTAGCAACTGGAATACCTGCTTGTATAGTCATAATAACAGCATCCGTTGCGTCTTTTACTGTAGGGAAAGTACATCTACCAGCACCTATTTCTTCAGGAATACCATATAATTTTAGTGTAATTTCAGTAATTACACCTAAAGTTCCTTCAGAACCAACTATCAAACGAGTTAAGTCATAGCCTGCAGAACTTTTCCTTGCTCTATTAGCTGTTTTTATAATTTCTCCATTTGGCATTACCACTTCAAGAGAAATTACATTATCTTTCATTGTACCGTATCTTACAGCATTAGTTCCTGATGCCCTTGTAGACGTCATTCCACCAATTGAGGCATTTGCCCCTGGATCGATAGGAAAAAAAAGACCAGTATCTCTTAAGTAAGTGTTTAACTGCTCCCTTGTTACACCAGGTTGAACGACAACAGTAGAGTCTTCAGGGTGAACTTCTATAATGTTATTAAGGTTATTCATATCTATAGAAATACCTCCAAAATTTGCATTCAAGTGACCTTCTAAAGAGGAGCCAACACCAAATGGTATAATTGGACAACCATGGTCATGACAAATTTTTACAGTTTTTTGAACATCTTCTTTGGAATGAGCAAACACGACACCGTCAGGCAACTCAGACTTATGAACTGTTGTTGTGCTAGTGTGTTGTTCCCTAACGGATACGGAGGTTGAAAATTGTTGTCCAAACTCTTTTTTCAAAGCCTCGACAGCAGTTTTAATGTTGTACTGAAACTTTTCATAAAATGAATTATTAACTTCTAATATTGTCACTTGCTCATCCCTAACGGAAGTATTTAAATATCATATAAGACTATATTTCAAAATAAAGATTGAGTAAATTATAAGATTTCAATAAACAATAATAATTTTTAAGGAAGATTATATTACCTCATGAATCAAAAAGCTGTTTTTATAGGTGAATGCATGATTGAACTTAATGGAGACATTTCTTCATTAGACTTATCAACCTCGAACATGCAAGTTAATTTTGGTGGTGACACTTATAACTCAGCTGTATATTTTTCCAGATTAGCTAATAAGAATATTAGCACTTTTTTTTCAACAGCTTTAGGTAAAGATACCTTCTCCCAAAAAATGATCCAAAGATTTAAAACGGAAAAAATCGAATGTGATTTTATAAGAACTGACGGCAAAAATCCACCCGGCTTGTATTCTATTGAGATAAATAAAAATGGAGAAAGAAGTTTTTCTTATTGGAGAGATAAATCTCCATCAAAATATATCTTTAAGGGAGAAAATGGAAAAAAATTATTAGAACAAATTAAGGGAGCTAATATCTTTTATTTTTCAGGTATTTCAGCTGCAATTTTAGACGGAGCTCAAAAAAAACAACTTATAAAAATAGCATCAACAGCAAATATTTGTGCATTTGATTTTAATTTCAGATCACAATTACATTCAAAAAAAAATCACTACCGTGAATTATTCAAAGAAATAAATAAAAATATAGATATTCATTTTATATCTTTTGATGATGCCAAAGAATTATTCAATATAAATAATCCATACGACATCTTTGAGATTTTAAATAAAAAAAATCTCGTCATCATTAGATATAAAGATATGATTGTTTACAGAAACAGTTCTATGGAAATTAAAAGTATTAAAGTACCTCATGGAAAAGTTGTAGACATGACAGCTGCAGGTGACTCATTTAATGGATCTTTTCTAGCCTTGATGTTTAATGATAATAGTCTAGCTATTGAAGAAAAACTTTTAAAAGCCCATTCTGTTACAAGTGAGGTAGTAAAACATAAAGGGGCTATAATTCATGAGAGTTATATGCCTAACATAAATATTCAAAGGAGATAAACAAATGGATAAGAACTTACTCATAATGTCAGAAATGCCTCAACATTTTATTAATTTAGCTGATGAGAACTTCAAAACCTATAAATTATGGCTCCAAGAAGATGAGGATAAATTTTTAGATGATATTAAGTTAGATGTTGACGCCATTGCTGTTATGGGTGGATACAAAATAACTCCTGAATTAATGAAAAATATGCCAAATTTGAAAGTGATCGCTTGTTACGGTGTTGGATACGATGCCATTGATATTGAATGCGCAAAGAGTTTAGGAATTAAGGTGACTAACACCCCTGAGGTGTTAAATGACGAAGTTGCTGATACAGCTATCGCACTTATGCTCTGTGTTTATAAAAAAATAGTTACTGCTGATAATTTTGCTAGAAATAATTCTTGGATCAATGGAGACTTTCCTCTCACTAAAAAGTTTACAGGCACAAAACTGGGTATAGTTGGTATGGGAAGAATTGGAAAGGCAATAGCAGAAAGAGCAGAAGCTTTTAAATGTGAAGTTTACTACCATTCAAGAAACAAAAAAGATGTGAAGTATAAATACTTTAATGATCTAAAAGAATTAGCTAAAGAAGTTGATACGCTTTGTATTATAACTCCTGGTGGAAAAGAAACCGAAAAACTTGTAAATAGTGAAATATTAGAATCTTTGGGAAAAGAAGGTATTCTTATCAATGTTGCCAGAGGCTCCGTAGTTGATCAAGATGCTTTAATTCATTTTCTAAAAAACAAACTGATACTTGCTGCAGGTTTAGATGTTTACACAAATGAGCCTAACATACCCAGAGAATTAATGAGTTTAGATAACACTGTTTTGTTACCACATATAGCTTCAGGAACCGTTGAAACAAGAAACGCTATGGGCCAACTTGTTTATGACAACATAGAAAACTTTTTTAAAGGAAAAAATCTAATTTCACCAGTTGTCTAGATTATGTTTTGTTTTGAGGCAATTGTATACCAGCATTTCTTGCGTATATTTTAGCAACAGCAGCATCGTCTTCATTCCCTAAACCGCTGCCAGCAGCTGAAACAAATTGTTGTAAAGCAACAGCGGTCAATGGGGCTGCAAAATTAGCATTTTTTGCTATATCCAAAACAATCCCAAGGTCTTTTGGCCATATATTAATAGACGACTTTGGAGAATAATCATTATCAATAATATGTGGAGCTCTATTTTCAAGCATCCATGATGTACCAGCACATTTGGAAATAACTTCCAAAAACTTTTGAGGCTCTATACCTTGACTTATTCCAAAAGTAATAGCTTCAGCCATTGCAGCAATATGTATCCCAGCGAGCATTTGATTAACTGCTTTCATAGCAGACCCAGAACCAACAGTTTCTCCAAACTCAAAAACCATTTCTGAAGTAGCTTCTAATATTGGTTTTGCTATAGCTAAAGCTTTTTTGTCACCAGAAATCATATAAGATAATTTACCTTCTGACGATTTTTTCGAGCCTCCAGAAATAGGGGCGTCTAAATATAAAAGTGATTCACTTTGACATAAAATATCCATTTCCTTAGCAAATTTTGGAGACACAGTTGTACAAACCATAACGAGTGAATTTGCTTTTAATTTTTTAGATAATGCATCTTTACCAAAAAGAATATCTCGAGTTTGTATTTCATTTAATACCACAATGATAACAACATCTATTTTGTCATAAGGTATATCTGTATTTATACCACCGTGTTTTTTAAACTTTTCAATTTGTGTAGAACTCTTATCCTGTCCATAAACTTGATGGCCTGAGCGAAGAAGAGACTCGGCAATGCCTAGCCCCATAGACCCAAGGCCTATTACTAATATTTTTTTAATGTTGTCAGACATATGGATTAGTGATTATCCCTAGGCAAAGAATTTTTTACCTTTTGATATTTTACAGCATTTTCAAGAACGCCACCGCCTGATAGCTCTCCAACAAAATTTCTTTGTATTTCTTGCCAAGGAGTTTGACTTTCAGGATATGGTGGTATGCCATCTTTTTTTCTTTTCTCCAACTCTTCTTCACTGACAATCATATTTGCAGTGCACTTGTTTAAATCAATAACAATTTTATCACCCGTTCTCAACCAAGCCAAACCACCACCTGTTGCACTCTCAGGTGAAGCATTCAAAATTGATGGACTTCCAGAAGTTCCTGATTGCCTACCATCACCAATACAAGGCAATTCTGTAATACCTTGCTTAATTAATTTATCAGAAGGTTGCATATTAACGACTTCAGCTGAACCTGGCCAACCAACAGGGCCTGCTCCCCTAATAACTAAAATACTATTTTCATCCATTTTAAGGCTCTCATCATTAAGTCTATCATGGTAGTCTTCAGAGCCATCAAAAACTATAGCATTTCCCTCTAAAATACCCTCTTTACCAGGACGGTTTAGAAATTTATCCTTAAAGCTATTAGAAATTACTGAAGTCTTCATAATAGCTGCATCAAATAAATTACCTTTTAAAACAACAAAGCCTGCTTTTTGCTTCATTGGTTTATTAAATGGTGTGATAACTTTCTCATCCTTAATTTTTATACCCTTTAGGTTTTCAGCCATTTTTTTTCCAGTTACCGTTAGAACATCACCATGAAGTTTGTCATTGGCAAGAAGTTCAGACATTATAGCTGCTGTACCACCAGCTCTATGATAACTCTCACATAAATACTCGCCAGCAGGTTGAATGTTAGCCATTAATGGAATGTCATATCCAACCCGTTGCCATGCGTCGGTTTCTAACTCAACTCCAATGTGTCTTGCAATTGCAGTAATATGGATTTGAGCGTTCGTGGAACCACCAATTGCAGAATTAACAACAATAGCATTTTCAAATGCCTTCCTTGTCATTACCTGTGAAGGTGTTAAATCTTCCTTCACTAATTCAACAATTCGTAAACCAGTTTTATACGCCATTTGTCCACGCTCTCTATAAGGAGCAGGAATATTAGCATTTCCCGTTAAGCTCATACCTAATGCTTCGGCTAGCGAGTTCATTGTTGATGCAGTCCCCATTGTATTACAATGACCGTCTGATGGAGCAGAACTTGTAACTATATCAATAAACTGTTCATAATCTATTCTACCAGCTGCTAATTCAACTCTGCTATCCCATACAGCTGTACCAGAACCAGCAAGTTTTCCATTGTGCCAACCATCTAACATGGGTCCACCATTGAGAACGATAGCAGGAAGATCAACAGTTGCAGCAGCCATTAAACATGAAGGAGTGGTTTTGTCACACCCTGTCATTAAAACAACACCATCCAGTGGATACCCATGTAAGATTTCTACTAAACCCAGATATGCTAAATTTCTATCAACCGCAGCTGTAGGTCTTTTAAGTGTCTCTTGAATAGGATGAACAGGAAATTCGAAAGCTATACCCCCTGCCGCTCTAATACCTTCGCGAACTCTTTCTGCTAACTTAATGTGTACCCTATTACAAGGTGATATATCAGACCCAGTTTGTGCAATTCCTATGATTGGCTTGCCAGACCTCAGCTCCTCAGGAGTTAAACCAAAATTCATAGATCTCTCAAGATACAATGCAGTCATTCCAGGGTTTGTAGGGTTATCAAACCATTGCTGACTTCTATATTTAGGGTTAAACTTTTTGTCTGACATCGCATTGCTCCAAATTAATTAGCTATGAATAATTAAAGTGTATAAAAAATTAAAATAATAAGTATATTTTATTAGTAAATAAATTTAAAAATATACTTAATAATCATACTTGATTTAAAAAAAATCAAAAGATAATTTCAGTATTAATTTTCTAGTTGGGGAGCAAAATGATCACTGGTGAAAAATTAACAGTTAAACTTAATGATAATGATAACGTAGCTACAGCACTCAAAGATTTAGATATTGGTGATACGACTCAAAATATTAGAAGTATTCACAAAATACCAAAAGGCCATAAAATTGCTCTCAGGAAAATTTCTAAAGGTGAAAAAATTATAAAATATGATCAGCTAATTGGTATCGCAAGTAAAGATATTGATGAAGGTGAGCATGTTCATGTAGATAATACAGATTTTAAGTCTACAGACCATGATTATGAATTTTCTACATCTATAAAATTACCTAATATGATTGAACCAGAAAAAAGGCCAACATTTAAAGGTTATATGAGAGCTAATGGTAAAGTTGGGACTAGAAATTATATTGGAATACTTACATCAGTCAACTGCTCTGCAACTGCAGCAAAGAATATTGCTGAACATTTTACAAAAGATAAACTTTCACAATACCCTAATGTCGATGGTGTTGTCTCTTTTACTCATGGAACAGGTTGCGGAATGGCAGACTCAGGAGATGGATTTGATGCTCTTCAAAGGGTTCTTCTTGGATACATACAACATCCTAATTTAGCCGGAATTTTATTAATTGGGTTAGGATGTGAAGCTAATCAAATTAAGTTTCTTCTCGATGCTTTTAATTTAAATGAAAATCCCCTTTTTAAAACTATGACCTTACAAGACATGGGTGGATTAAGAAAAACTATTAAAGCTGGAATAGATTGTATTGAAGACATGCTCCCTCAAGTGAATTTGATTGAACGGACCGATCAATCAGTAGAACATCTAAGCGTAGCATTACAATGCGGAGGCTCGGATGCTTGGTCTGGCATAACATCCAATCCCTCTTTAGGTCATGCAGCTGATCTGATTGTTAAAAACGGCGGAACTGCTATTTTGGCTGAAACCCCAGAAATATATGGTGCTGAGCATATGTTAACTAGAAGAGCAATCACACCAGAGGTAGGAAAGAAGCTTGTAAATAGAATATTATGGTGGGAAGATTACGTAGAACGTAACAAAGGTAGTCTAAATAATAATCCATCACCTGGGAATAAAGCAGGTGGTTTAACAACAATATTAGAGAAATCATTGGGAGCTGCCGCTAAAGGAGGTACAACACCATTGAACGATGTACTTCTATACGCGCAACAAGCCGAAAAAAAAGGATTCTTATTCATGGATAGTCCTGGCTACGACCCAGCATCAGTTACTGGCCAAATCGCAAGTGGTTGTAATGTTGTTACTTTCACTACAGGTAGGGGTTCATGCTTTGGTTGCAAACCTTCTCCATCCATCAAAATTGCGACAAATACTGACATGTTTGATAAAATGGAAGAAGATATGGATGTTAACGCCGGCAAAGTTATTACTGAAAACAAAACTATTGAGGATGTAGGACAAGAGATTTTCGACTTAATAGTTAGAGTTGCATCTGGCGAAAAATCTAAATCTGAAATTCAAGGCTTAGGAGACCTAGAGTTTGTACCCTGGCAAATTGGAGCAACAATGTAAGGATAAATGTAATGATTAATTTAGAAGGAAAAACTGCCTTATTAACTGCTGCTGGACAGGGTATTGGCAAAGCAACAGCTAGAGCTTTTTCTGAAGCAGGAGCTTATGTTATTGCTACAGATATAAATAAAGATAGTTTATTAGAATTAGATAAATTTGTAGATGAAACGCACATTTTAGATGTAACAAAACAAAATGATATTAAAAGCCTAATTAGTACAATAAAAGTTCCCGATATTTTGTTTAATTGTGCTGGTGTGGTCCATAATGGTACAATATTAGAATCTGAAAATAGTGAATGGGATTTTGCGTTTAACTTAAATGCTAAGGCCATGTATCATATGATCAAAGAGATTTTACCCAAAATGATAAAAAAAGGTGGTGGGTCAATTATCAATATTGCATCTGTTTCATCATCTACAAAAGGTATTCCAAATAGATTTATATATACAGCGTCTAAAGCTGCTGTTTTAGGTATTACTAAATCCGTAGCTGCTGACTATATTAATGATGGAATAAGATGCAATGCTATTTGCCCAGGAACAATACAAAGCCCATCTTTGGAACAACGACTTAAAGATATGGGAAATTATGAGGAAGCCAAAAAGCAATTTGTTGCAAGGCAACCAATGGGACGTTTTGGAGAAGCAGAAGAAGTAGCCAATTTAGCGGTTTATTTAGGAAGCGATGCATCCGCTTTCACCACCGGTCAATTTCATATAATCGATGGTGGAATATGCATGTAAGGCACTCAGCAGAAATTTATAATTAAATCTAAATATAGAAAGGGAGTAAAATGAAACTATTACGATTTGGAGAAATTGGAAAAGAAAAACCTGGCATCCTAGATCAAGAGGGTAAAATAAGAGATTTGTCTAGCCATGTGTCTGATATAAATGGAGAAAATATCAATGCAGAAGGTTTAAAGAAAATTTCAGCAATTGATTTGTCATCTTTGCCAATAATTCCAGAAAATACTAGATTAGGAGCGTGTGTTGGTGACATAGGAAAATTTTTATGCATTGGATTAAATTATTCTGATCACGCAGCAGAGAGTGGACTACCTGTTCCTAGCGAACCAATCCTGTTTTCAAAAGCTACTTCTGCAGTTGTAGGACCTAATGACAACATTGAAATACCCAGAAACTCAGTTGAAACTGATTGGGAGGTTGAGCTTGGAATTGTTATAGGAAAGAAGGCAAAATATATTAGTGAAAATGAAGCTGAAGAACACATAGCTGGGTATTGTGTTGTTAACGATGTTTCTGAAAGAGAGTTCCAAATTAAAAGAGAGGGACAATGGACCAAAGGTAAATCATGTGACACTTTTGGACCTACTGGGCCCTATTTGGTTACTAAAGATGAAATATCTGACGTACAAAACTTAAAAATGTACCTTGATGTGAATGGACAGAGAATGCAGGATGGCTCAACTAATACCATGATATTTTCTGCTAATTATATAGTACATTACTTATCTCAATTTATGAGTTTAAATCCTGGGGACGTCATAGCTACTGGAACACCTCCAGGAGTAGGTTTAGGAATGAACCCACCTGTGTTCTTAAAGGCTGGTGATAAAATGAGACTGGGAATTGAAGGGTTAGGTGAACAAAATCAAACCTGCGTTCAAGGGTAAAGAATTTTAATAATTCACACTGAGATTACAAATCTACGATGCTAAGATCTATAAATTTAATCAAGGTCTTAGCATCAAAATTAAGCTTTAATATTATACCTAATAGTTACCAAAAATATTCTATAATTTATTAGATAAACTACTAGCAATTAACGCATTTTTTTTTATTTCATTAAAATCATTTATTACATTTGGAACGATCCAACTCCCTCCAACGCAAATTACATTTTTTTGAGATAGCCATTCACTTGCATTGTTTTGATTTATTCCTCCTGTTGGACAAAACATTACATCTGGAAAAGGTCCTTTTAGTGATTTAATATATTCTATTCCACCTGCCGATTGGGCAGGGAAAAATTTAAAAAATTTAAACCCATAATCTAATAAATTCATTATTTCACTTGAGTTTGAAACACCAGGTAGAAATGGAAATTTTATTTCAAGTGCTTTACTTGCCAGTTTTTCAGTATAGCCAGGACTAACAGCAAAAGTAGCCCCTGCTTCTTTTACGGATTGCAAATCTTGACCATTTAAGACAGTGCCAGCACCAATTTTAAGAGATGTAAATTTTTTCGAAACAATTTCTATTGCTCTTAAGGCATTCTTTGTCCTTAAGGTTATTTCAACAACCTTAATATTACCCTCAATTAGGGCGTCAAAAAGATATTCAATTTTGTCTAATGTATTTATTGTTAAAACGGGCATAACAGGAGATAAAGATAAAGTCGTTTTAAGATAATTATGCATTATTTTTCCAAACTTAATTTTTTAATTTAATTTTAAAATTAAATATGTTGTTATTCATTTTTCTTCAATGTTTTTTTATGAGGTTTTTATGAAAGTTTTAATAATGGGCGGGGCTGGTATGATTGGGCAAAAATTGCTTAATTTAATTCTCAGCAAGAAAAAAATACAAAATCAAGACGTATCGGAAATTACTTTATTTGATATTATTGAATCTCCCTATCCATTAGGTACTTCAATACCTATTTCTGTAAAATCTGGAGATATATCTAATCCTCAAACGAGTACTGATTTAGTATCAACAAGACCTGATGTGATTTTTCACTTAGCGGCTATAGTTTCTGGACAAGCTGAACAAGAGTTTGATCTAGGATGGGATATAAATGCGAGAGGAAGTTGGGGGTTATTTGAAGCGATAAGACACCTTGGAGATGATTATTGCCCAAGAGTTGTTTTCACTAGTTCAATTGCCGTTTTTGGAGCTCCTTTTCCTGACAAAATACCAGATGATTTTTTTACAACCCCACTTACATCTTATGGAGCACAAAAGGCAATATCTGAACTTTTATTAGCTGATTATTCAAGAAAAGGAATGATAGATGGGGTTTCAATTAGGTTGCCTACTATTTGTGTTAGACCAGGAAAACCAAATCTAGCTGCTTCAGGTTTTTTTTCTGGAATTATCCGAGAACCTTTAAATGGTATGGAAGCTATTCTTCCGGTAAGTACAGAAGTTCGGCATTGGCATGCAACCCCTCGATCAGCTGCAGGTTTTTTAATTCACGCCTCAGAAATTGATACCTCAACGTTAAATAATAGAATAACGTTAAACATGCCTGGACTTTCTGCAACAGTCCAAGAACAAATTGATTCACTTAAAAGAGTTGCAGGTAATGATGTTGCGAAATTAATTAAATATCAACCTGATCCTGCAATACAAAAAATAGTTTCTGGATGGGCTAGAGATTTTGATACTAAAAGATCTATTCAACTTGGTTTTAAAGCTGAAAATAATTTCGATGAAATTATTAAAGTTTATATTGAAGATGACCTTAATCCTAAAACTTAATTAAATAATCCATACATAAATAGACGGAAAAACTTATGTGGCAATTTTGGATAGATCGTGGTGGTACATTTACTGACATAGTGGCTCAAAAACCAGATGGTAATATTGTAGTTGATAAATTACTCTCCGAAAACCCAACAGCTTATAAAGATGCCGCAATTGCAGGAATAAAAAGAATTCTGGGTTTAAATATTAACGACAGTATTCCGACGAATAAAATTTCCTCTGTGAAAATGGGAACCACAGTAGCCACTAATGCTTTGTTAGAACGTAAAGGTGATAGAACTCTTCTTTTAATTACTGAAGGCTTTGGTGATTTATTGAGAATTGGGTATCAAAACCGTCCTTTATTATTCGATTTAGAAATAAAATTACCAGAGTTATTATATGAGAGAGTGATTGAAATACCAGAAAGACTTGATTCCGATGGCAAAGTAATCAAAAAACTTGATACACAAAAAGCTCGTAAGGCGTTAAAGAAAGCTAAGCAAGATGGTATCGATAGCGTGGCTATTGCTTTTATGCATTCTTATGTAAACTCTGAACACGAGAATAAAATTGCTGAAATCGCAAGAGAAGAAAACTTTAACCAAATTTCTATAAGTCACAAAGTATCACCACTTATTAAATTAGTTGGAAGAGGTGACACTACCGTAGTAGATGCATACCTTTCTCCAATTCTAAGAAGATATGTCAATCAGGTTTCTGAAGAACTTAAAGATAGCAAATCAACAAAGTTAATGTTTATGCAATCTAATGGTGGCTTGACTGATGCTCATTTATTTCAAGGGAAAGATGCCCTTCTTTCAGGTCCTGCTGGCGGAGTTGTTAGTATGACTGAAACAGGAAAGCAAGCTGGGTACAATAAATTAATTGGTTTTGATATGGGTGGAACATCTACAGATGTTTGTCACTTTGCGGGCGAATATGAGAGATCTTTTGAAACAGAGTTAGCTGGTGTAAGAATAAGAGCCCCTATGATGGAGATTAATACAGTGGCTGCAGGTGGTGGTTCTATTATCACGTATAGAGATGGAAGATTCCAAGTTGGCCCAGAAAGTGCAGGTGCTATTCCTGGACCAGCATGTTATAATAGAGGGGGACCTCTAACTGTTACTGATTGCAATGTTTTACTCGGAAAACTACATCCAGATCACTTTCCCAAAGTCTTTGGTAACAAGAGTAATGAACCTCTTAATATTGGAATAGTTAAAGAAAAGTTTTTAGATTTAGCAAAATCAATTTCCTCTAAAAATAATAAACCACCCATGAATATTTATGAAATGGCAGAGGGATTCTTAAAAATTGCAGTAGAAAACATGGCTAATGCAATAAAAAAAATATCAATTCAAAAAGGTTATGATGTAAGTAATTACGTAATGAATTGTTTTGGTGGTGCTGGAGGCCAACATGCTTGCCATGTTGCAGACGCACTAGGTATTTCAAAGGTTTTAATTCATCCTTACGCAGGTGTATTATCAGCATATGGCATGGGCCTAGCAGAAGTAAGAAGCATTAGAGAAAGTCACTTTGAAAAAAATATTAAACAGATTAATGAAGCAAAAAAATTATTTGATTTACTATCATCACAAGCAAAAAAAGATCTTAACAAACAAGGTATAGATGATAGCTCAATTACATTATCAAAGAATGTTTTTTTACATTATGAAGGCTCTCACCAAAACTTAGAAGTTAAATTTGATACTATATTAAATATGAGAGAATCTTTTGAAGAAGAACATAAAAAAAGATTTGGTTTTTTTGTTAAAGGAAGAGAAATCTTTATTGAAATGCTTACAGTTGAAGCTATCAGCAATAATTATGAAACCCAAGATTTCTCAAATAATTTAGGTCCAAATGAGAATGCTGAACCTGTTGCTTATACAAAAATGTATATTGAAAAGGTAGAAAATTCTGTTCCTATATTTAAGAGGGATAAGTTAAAAATTAATCAAAGCGTTTTGGGCCCTGCTATAATATCTGAAGCAACAGGAACTAATATTATAGAAAAAGGATGGTCTGGCTATCTTGATAAATTTTATAATTTGATATTGTCAAGAGTTGATAAAAAAAATAATAAAAATAGTGTTGGTACATCTGTTGATGTTGTAATGCTTGAGGTTTTTAATAACCTTTTTATGAATATAGCAGAGCAGATGGGCGCTACGTTAGCTAACACAGCCTTCTCAGTAAATATTAAAGAACGACTTGATTTCTCTTGTGCACTTTTTGATAATGACGGATCTTTAGTAGCCAATGCCCCTCATGTGCCAGTCCACCTAGGCTCTATGTCAGAAGCAATAAGAACTGTTATCAAATTAAACAAAAATAATATTTTTCCTGGTGATGTGTTTGTTCTCAATGCCCCTTTCAATGGTGGAACACATCTACCAGATGTAACCGTTATAACTCCAGTCTTTGAAGAAAATGGAGATAATATAATATTTTTTGTAGCTTCAAGAGGTCATCATGCAGATATTGGAGGTAAAACACCAGGATCTGGTCCTCCAGACTCAACGCACATAGACGAAGAAGGTGTCCTCATAGATAATTTTAAATTATTTGAAAGAGGTGTTTTTAAAGAAAAGGAAATGATTAAGATTTTATCTTCTGGTAAATACCCTTGTAGAAATATTGAACATAATATGGCTGATTTGGCAGCACAAGTTGCTGCTAATAAAACAGGAATTAGTGAAATTAACTCAATGATTAAACAATTCGGCATTGATACAGTTCATGCTTATATGAAACATGTTCAAAACAATGCTGAAGAGTGTATTCGCAACGCTATCATTAATTTGAATGACGGATACTATGAATATGAACTTGATAATGGAGAATTTATTAGAGTTAAAATTCAAATTGATAAAACCAAACGAGAAGCACTAATTGATTTCAGTGGTACTGCTGAAAAAAATCCATTTAATTATAACGCGCCCAAAGCAGTATGCCACGCCGTAATTTTATATGTATTTAGAACCTTGGTAGGTAAAAACATCCCCTTAAACGAAGGTTGCTTTAAACCAATTAAAATAAGAATACCAGATAATTCTATGATAAACGCAAAATACCCCTCTGCTGTTATAGCAGGTAATACAGAAGTAAGTCAGCTAACCTGCAATGCATTGTTTGGCGCTCTTGGAGTTATTGCTGGTAGTCAGGCAACTATGAATAATTTTATTTGGGGAAATGAAAGAATTCAAAATTATGAGACTATCTGTGGTGGTACAGGAGCTGGTTCTTTTTTTGATGGAACTTCAGCAATACAAACTCATATGACAAATACAAGAAGTACAGACCCTGAAATTTTAGAAGCAAGATTTCCAGTACGTTTAGAAGAATTTTCAATTAGGAAAAACTCTGGAGGAACAGGAAAGCACAAAGGAGGTGATGGTGTTACTAGAAAATTAAGATTTCTAGAACCAATGACTGTTACGACCTTATGCTCACACAGAAAAGTACCTCCATTTGGAGTTAATGGTGGTGAACCAGGACAATGTGGCAGAGAATGGCTGGAAACTGCTACCGGGAAGGTAATAAAACTTAAAGGCAATGATAGTTGCAGTGTGAAAGTTAATGATTTATTTGTAATGGAAACGCCAGGCGGTGGTGGGTTTGGCAAAAAATAATTTTATGATCCGTCTAACGCATTTTTAAATCTAGATCTATCTTATCAATACCTTTATATATATGCTTTTTGAGAAC
The DNA here is from genome assembly GCA_038131365.1 of Candidatus Marisalimonas marina. Lineage (GTDB taxonomy): Bacteria > Pseudomonadota > Alphaproteobacteria > Puniceispirillales > Marisalimonadaceae > Marisalimonas > Marisalimonas marina. Next base: position 516,115 of record JAYPPH010000003.1, read on the forward strand.
TTTTTGTGCCTCAGAAAAATTTTTTTCAAGAGTATAATCTAATAATTTTTGATGTTCTAAAATAGAGTCTTTACCCCTAAATGTGAGAAAAAGGAATTGGTATCTCAAATATTTATCAAAGATTAGCTCATGAAGTTTAATTAAGTTTTCAGAGCAACAATTTTTAACAAGTGTTTGATGAAATTTACTATCATTTCTTTTCCAATCATTTTTATTATTATATTTATTTTTTAACATATCATTTTCATAAATTTTTAACATATGATGAGCCGAAAGAAGCTCTGCTTCCCAATCTGTAGTAGAATTCTCAATTGATTTTTTAAGAGCATGACTTTCAATCAATATTCTCAAGTTAGCAATTTCAATTAAATCAGATTTGGAGACTGGACTAACACAAAATCCCTTTTGCTCTAGGGAAACCACAAAACCATCACCAGTCAATCTACTTAAAATTTCTCTAAGTGTTGATACACTTGCATTGTAAGTTTCTGTTAACTCTCGAAGTTTTAATTTTTTTAAAGGTGGTAAAATGCCAAAAATAATATCTTGTTTGATATTTTCGTAAGTACTCAGTCCTATAGTTTTTACATAATCATCCATAATTTTAACTTTAAACTTTTTATTTTATCATATATTATATATTAATATCATATATTATTAGGCAAGAAAATTGAAAACATCAATAGCTACAGTATCAATTAATGGTACATTGAAAGAAAAAATATTTGCTATAGCCAAAGCTGGTTTTGATGGTGTTGAAATTTTTGAAAATGACTTTTTAACAAACAATTTATCTCCTAAAGAAGTAAAAAAAATAGTTCAAGATCAAGGGTTAGAAATAACTTTATTTCAACCATTTAGAGATTTTGAAGGAATGCCTGACAATCACAGAAAACGAGCTTTTGATAGAGCTAAACGAAAATTTGATATTATGGCTGAATTAGAAACTGATCTAATATTAATTTGTTCTAACACATCTAATGTTTCTATTGGAGGAATTGAAAGAGCGGCCAACGATTTTTTTGAATTAGGTGAGATTGCAAAACAGAGGTCCATCAAAGTTGGTTATGAGGCACTCGCTTGGGGGAAATATATTAATGATCATAGAGATGCCTGGGAAGTAGTAAGAAGAGCTAATCATGAAAACGTTGGGATTATTTTAGACTCCTTTCATACTCTGTCTAAAAACATTGACTTAAACTCAATAGCCACTATTCCACCTGAAAAAATATTTATAGTTCAATTGGCCGATGCACCTCTCCATAATATGGATCTATTATACTGGAGTAGACATTTTAGAAACATGCCAGGTCAGGGTGACTTGCCAGTTTTAAATTTTATCGATGCTCTAAACAAAACAAATTATGATGGATATTTATCACTTGAAATATTTAACGACAATTACAGATCTGGGCCAAGAGATCTAATTGCAAAAGATGGCCATAGATCTCTAAAATCTTTAATTTACAAAAGTAAAATAGAAAAAAAAGAAAATATTAAAATTAATAAAATTGAGTTTATTGAATTTGCTACTAGTGAAGAACACTTAGACATAATAGAAAATATCTTATTCTCAATGGGCTTTATTGAAATAGGGAAACATATAAGCAAAAGAATTAAGCTATTTGTATTTGATGATGTTAAATTCATTGTTAATTATGAACAAAGCCCTTTAATCAAAGAAAATAGTCAGCAAGGTCCTTACCCATATGCTTATGGAATGAATATTAATGATTTAAATTTATTACAAAAAAAGGCTGAATTCTTAAATATTGACTTAATAAGAAAAGAAGAAAAATCAAACATTTCAATGGATGTTATTAGGAATATTGATGGTTTAATTTATGTTATAGAAAACAATGACAATATAATTTGGGAAAAAGATTTTAAATACTCAATTAAATCCAAAACTAATAAGTTTAATCTAAAAATAGATCATATAGCTCAAACTCTTCAACATGATGAAATGATGTCTTCTTTATTATCTTATTCAACACTATTTGATTGTAAAAAATCACCTGTAATAGACATTATAGACCCTGATGGAATTATAAAAAGTCAAGTAATTGAGAATGAAACAAAAACTTTTAGAATGACCATGAATGGAGCAGAGAACTCAAAAACCAATGCTGGTCAATTTCTAGAAAAAAACAAACGACCAGGCATACAACATATAGCTCTTAGTTCTAACAATCTTATTGCTCTGGTTAATGAGCTTAAGAGTAAAGGTCAGAGTTTTCTCAAGGTTTCCGATAATTATTATGATGATATTGAGGCTCGATTTGGCTTAGATTTTAATTTTTGTAATGACTTAAAAAAATTAAATATATTATATGACGAAGATGATAATGGTTCATTCCTTCATGTTTATACAAATATGATTAACAATACTTTTTTCTTCGAAATAGTTCAGAGAATTGATAATTATGAAGGGTATGGTGCAAATAATGCACTGTTCAGAATAGCAGCTCAAAAAAACTCAATATAGTCATATTTTAATTATAAAATCATTTTCAAAAAAAGTGGCACTAGTATTGAAGTAATTAATCCACTCAAACCCATTCCGACTGCAGCAAAAACCCCAGCATTTTTATTTTTGCTCATTGCTCTAGCGGTACCTATACCATGACTTGCAAGACCTAAACTAAAACCCCTTGCTTCCATTTTTTTTAATTTCATTAAGTCAAAAACAAAGACTCCTAATGAGGCACCTATTATACCAGTTATAATGGTAATTATTGCCGTTAAAGATGGAATACCTCCTATTATCTCAGATATACCCATAGCAATTGGTGCCGTAACATTTCTAGGTAATAAACTTAATATGAGTTCTTCTTGTATTCTAAATTGTAATGATAAAATATATGTAATTAAAATGGCAAAAACTGAACCAATTATGAGTGATATAAGTATAGCCTTGCTATTCAAAATAATTAAATGCCATTTTTTATAAATGGGTATTGCCAAGGCAACCGTAACTGGCCCAAGAAGAAAATGAATAAACTTTGCTCCGTCAAAGTAACGCTCATACTTGATATCAAATATTATTAAAATAAAACTAACTATTAATACGCTAACAGCAACCGGATTTAATAAAGGAAACAAATTGGATTTTTTATAAATTAAATCAGAAATTATGTATGACCCTATGGTCAAAGTTAGCCAAAACAAAGGCTCGGCTTGAAGGTAAACCCATATATTATATAATTTTTCTTGATCAATCATTTTTGATTATCATTTTTTAGAAGTTTTTCCATGATAAAGCCAGTTAATGCCAAAGTAAGCAAAGTACCTAAAACTATTATGCTAATAACTGAAATTAGATTTTCTTCTAATAAAGATAAATGCATTACAACCCCGACACCAACGGGTATAAATAGTAGCGGAAGGTAAGTTAAAAATCTTTCACTAAAGTCAACAAGATTATTCTCAACACTATGGTGTTCTTTGAAATATTTAGCTCTAATTAATAAGACACTTAGTAAAAGTATCAGTCCAATAACAGGTCCAGGTATACTAATTTCAGTAAATTTTTGGATAAATTCACCAATTAACTGAAATAATAAAATAGTAAAAATACTATTAAGCATAAAATTCCATTATCATTGATAATACTTTGAAATTAAAAGAAGGCCTGAATACCAGTTTGTGCTCTTCCTAATATTAAAGCATGGACATCGTGAGTACCTTCATAGGTATTAACTGTTTCTAAATTCATAAGATGCCTCATTACTTGATATTCAGCATGAATACCATTACCCCCATGCATATCTCTTGATAATCTAGCTATATCAAGTGCCTTTCCACAATTGTTTCTTTTTATTAGAGATATAGATTCTGGCGCAAGATTTCCTTGATCAAACAATCGTCCAGCTTGCAGTGCTGCGCTCAGTCCTAATGTGATCTCAGTTTGCATATCAGCTAATTTTTTTTGAATAAGCTGCGTTGCTGCAAGTGGCTTTCCAAATTGTTTTCTGTCTAAGGTGTACTGACGAGCTCTGAACCAACAATCTTCTGCAGCGCCCATTACACCCCAGGCTATCCCATATCTAGCTCTATTTAAACAACCGAATGGTCCCTTTAACCCAGAGACGTTTGGCATAAGGTTTTCATCAGGGACAAAAACTTTATCCATCACTATCTCACCAGTGATTGATGCACGTAATGACAACTTCCCATTAATTTTTGGAGCTGATAATCCTTTCATCCCCTTTTCAAGAATAAAACCCTTGATCGCGTCATCATGTTCTTTTGATTTTGCCCAAACAACAAATACATCTGCTATAGGAGAATTAGATATCCACATTTTTGAACCAGACAATGAATATCCACCATCAACCCTTGTTGCAGTCGTTTTCATAGCACTAGGATCAGAACCTGCATCAGGCTCTGTTAATCCAAAACATCCAATCAATTCACCTGAAGCTAACTTAGGTAAATATTTTAATCTCTGTTCTTCTGATCCATATGCATAAATAGGATGCATTACTAATGAAGATTGAACTGACATCATTGACCTGTAACCTGAATCTACTCTCTCAACTTCACGAGCAACAAGCCCATATGAAACATAAGATGCACCAGCACATCCATATTTTTCAGGAATTGTTAGACCTAACAAACCCAGTTGTCCCATTTCCTTAAAAATATCTTTATCTGTTTTTTCATCTAGAAAGGACTCTTCTACTCTAGGCATTAACTTAGATTGAGCATAGTCATGTGCTGTAGATTTTATAAGTTTTTCTTCTTCAGAAAACAAAGTTTCTAACAATAAAGGGTCTTCCCAATTAAATTTAGGTTTAGCCGATTTGCTAGATTTAAGATTTACTATATTTTTATTATCAACTTGTATTTGTGTGTCCATAAACTTTCCTTTTTTGGCATAATACTTCGTGATTCCCAATTAGACAATGATTATTGAATCTTTGTTAATTCTTTTAAATGTCTTTCTACAAAATCTAACCTATCTTGTCCCCAATAAATTTGATCTTCTATTATGAAGGTTGGGGCACCAAAAACGTCATTTTTAATTGCATTTTTTGTATAAAGATCAAATATTTCTGTACATTCAGCCCCCTTGGCAAATGAAATGATTTCATCAGGTTCTAGACCTGTTTTTGAAATTAAAGCAGACAAGATTTTTTCGTCATCAACATCTAATTCTTCAACCCATAAGGCGTTCATAATAAAATTGGCTAAAATAAAATCTTTTTTGGTATCTTTTAATTTTGAAGCAATAATAACCAAAGAAGGTAACTGAGATTTTGAGGGGAAGAACTTTGGTTGAGGTATCAATTTAATTTTAAGAAATTTGCTCCACCTCTCCAACTCTTGTAATCTTATTTTCTGTCTTTGTGGCGGCCGTTTAGTAACCGGCAGACCACCAGAAACTGGAAATATGTCTCCATAATTAACTGGTAATATATTCAATTTAGCATCATATTTTTTTACAATGGCTCCTAAACGATTATGGCCCAGGAAAGTCCAAGGACTTCCATGACTCATGTAATAATCAATTTTTATCATGATTTACTCTTAAAGATTAACTTCCAAAGCCAGATCCAGCTTTTTTATACTCGTCCCTTGGAGGACTAAAAATATCTAAAACTTTAGCTCCATTTGGACCACCAATAATTCCATGCTCAACTCCTCCGGGGGTTTGCCAAAAATCACCTTTTTTGATAGGTATTTCTTCATTCCCTTGAATTCTTATACCTGACCCTTCTATCAAAAAACCCCATTGTTCTTCTGGATGAGAGTGAATTTTTCCCTTTGCATTTGCTTCAATAGTTACTACGGAAAGCATTGCCTGCTCACCACAAAAAATTCTTGTTGATATACCCTCCCCTAATACTCTTTTTATTCCTGTTTCAAGATCATCAATATTGTGGAAATAATCGGTTTGTGACATATTTAACTCCCTAATTAATATTAAGCAGGCTTATCGCCAGCAAAAGTAATTCTATGCATTAACCTTTTTTGACCATGATAATCGTTAATTGGATTATGCATTGTACATCTATTATCCCAAATTGCTACTGATCCTGGCTCCCATCTAAATCTACAGGTAAACTCAGACTTGATTTGGTGCTTAAATAGAAATTCCAATATGGGGACACTTTCCTCTTCTGTCATACCAACAAAGTTTGTGGTGTGTGCTTCGTTTACATATAGAGATTTTCTTTTTGTTTCTGGATGAGTTCTTACTACAGGGTGAATGGCCTTTAATTCATCTCCTTTCAATCCAACAGAAGCATGCTTCATTATATCTGATCTTGTTTTTGCAACTCTAGCTTTGCCTGATATGTTGACGGCTTCTAATGTATCTAAAAATTTTTTCATACCCTCTGATAAGCTTTCATATGCTAGGTATTGGTTAGACCACTCTGTATCTCCTCCATATTCAGGAATTTCAATCCCATATAACATAGTACCCATTGGAGGTTTCTCTTGATATGTAGTATCACTATGCCAGATACCACCAAAATTATTAATATCAGTCTCCTTTTTTAATATTGGAGTGATCTCAGGAAAATCCTCGAGACTTTTAACAAAAGGATACACTATCGGTTTCCCAATTCTTTCTGCAAATGCTTTTTGAGATCTAGGTTCAAATTTTTGGTCTCTAAAAAAAATAACCTGGTAAGTTAGTAATGCATCATAAATTTCATTTATAATATTATCTGGAAGATTTTCGGATAAATTTATATTTTCTATCTGCGCTCCAAGAGCTCCAGCTGTTGGAGAAACTTTTATGTTTTTAAAATCTTTTTTTGTATTAAAATCAACATTCATTATTTAAAAATCACTCCTTAGACAAAATCTATAATCATAAAAAATTAATTGCACTTAAAGTATTAAACAGCAATAGTTTATGTTGATAAACAAAAAATTTTTAAAAATTAATAGTATTATGAAAAAAATAAAATCTCCACATCTTGAGGTAAATGAGGATTGGCTCAATTTAAAAAGAGAACAACCACTTTATCCAGATTTGCCCATTATAGATCCACATCATCACCTTTGGGATGTTGGCTTTGGTAAGTACTATGTAGAAGAATTATTAGATGACATTAATGCGTCTGGTCATAATGTCAAAGCTACTGTCTATATTATGAGTTCTTCCAATACAAAAATATATTCAAAAGAAGGTCCTGAAGAATATAAAACCTTACCAGAAATAGAATTTGCTACAAAAGAAGGTAAAAGAAGTGATCTTATTCCAAACAACAATATTAAAGTTAATGCCTCTATAGTGGGCTCACTAGACTTAACTCATGGCAATAAATTAAAACCTGTAATTGAAAAAGGAATTGAAGTTAGTGAAGGACGCCTTAAGGGAATAAGAATGCTATTAGCATCTCATAAAGATCCTAGAATAACATCCGGTGCTGTAAAATCAGATTTAGGATTAATGCTTCATCCAAATTTTATTGAGGGAGCTAAATGTCTTCAGGATGCTGGTTTGTCCTTAGATTTTTGGATTTATCATACACAACTTTTAGAGATGGAACGAATAGCAAAAGCATTACCTGATTTAAATATAATTTTAAATCATATAGGTGGACCAATCCATATTGGTGAATATGAAGGAAAACAAGCACTAACACATAGAGAATGGAGACCAGCAATGATGCGGTTGTCACGTTTACCAAATATAAATGTGAAATTAGGTGGTTTGGGAATGGCTCTTAACGGTGCAAAGTTTCATTTAAATGACCAACCACCAAGCTCTATTGAATTATCTGATACTTGGAAGCCATGGATATACGAAACTTTAAATATGTTTGGCGTTGATAAATGTATGTTTGAAAGTAATTTTCCAGTTGATAAAGGTTCATGTAGTTATGGTTCTCTCTGGAATGCTTTTAAAATAATAGCCAATGAGATGTCAGAGGATGAGAAAAATAAGCTATTTTATGAAAATGCAGCTAAGACATATAAAATAAAATTTTAAAAATTGGTTAGTGAGGTTAACTAAATGCATGTTTCCATTCTTGAACAATCTGTTTCTGTTGAAGGCAAACCACAAAACATTACCATTCAAGAAAGCATCAATCTAGCTATCAAGGCAGAAGATCTCGGTTATAAAAGATTTTGGGTATCAGAACATCATAACCACCCTACTATAGTAGGAAGTGCTCCTGAAGTTTTAATGGCAGCCATTGCAACCAAGACAAAAGAAATTAGGATAGGAAGCGCAGGTATTATGTTACCGCATTATGCTCCATTTAAGGTGGCCGAACAATTCAAAGTGTTGGAGGCTATTGCCCCTAATAGAATTGATTTAGGTCTAGGAAGAGCTCCCGGTTCAGATGGAAGAACAGCTCTAGCATTAAATCCTAATAGTAGAGAAGACAGCGAGCAATTTCCTGGAAATGTTAGAGATTTGATTGCTTGGGTTTCAAATGAAAAGTTATTAGAAGGACACCCTTTTCGGCATTTAATAGCACAACCACAAACTGAAACTCTACCAGAAATCTGGATGTTGGGCACATCAAATTATGGCGCACAACTTGCTGCTTATCTTGGACTTCCATACTGTTTTGCCCATTTTATTACTGATGGTCAAGGTATGAAAAATGCTATTGATTTGTATAAATCAGAATTTAAAGCCAGCAAATTATTAAAAAAACCTCATATAAATGTCTGTCTATGGGCTTTAACTGCTAACACAGAAGAAGAGGCTAAATACCTTTTTTCGTCGCGCGCCGCATGGAAAATAGGAAGAAATTTTGGAACCATAGGACCTATAACCGACCCTGACAATGCGCTTAATATTATTTCTGAAAACAGTTGGGAAGAACAATACAAGTTTTTATATGAAAACTCATTAGTTGGAGAAGTAGAACAAACTTGTGAAAAAATTAAAAAATTAGTTAAAGAGAATGATATAGATGAGATATCAATTTTAACTTGGTGCCATAATGAAAAATCAAGAATTAAATCCTACGAATTATTTGCAAACTGTTTTCAATTATCTTCAAATAAAAAATTTGCAACAACCTACTAATAAATTGAATTTTTTCATTTAGCTCTTATATCTACTAACAGAATGGAGATAAAATTGTTTTCTAAAGCTTTTATATGTAAATTAAAAACTTTTTTCATTTTTATCTTTTTAATATCTTTAAGCGCGTGTAGTAAAATTGAAATGGAACAATTTAAAAATAATACCCCTAAACTAGATTTATTTTCATTTTTTGAAGGTAATACAGTTGCCTATGGTATTTTTGAAGATAGATTTGGAAATTTAAAAAGACAATTTAGAGTAAATATTTCCGGTACAATTATTGACGATAAGTTAACTCTAGATGAGGATTTCCTATACGATGATGGCGAAAAAGACAAACGTGTCTGGAAAATAAAAAAAATTACTGAAGAAGATAAAATAACATATGAAGGTCAAGCCGAAGATATTGAAGGCACAGCCACTGGATCAATTTCTGGTAATACACTTAACTGGTCATATGATATTTATCTCAATATTAAAGGATCCAATATCAAAGTTCATTTTAATGATTGGATATACAAACAAAGTGAAAACTTAGCTATTAACAGAGCTTATGTAAGTAAATTTGGTATAAATATTGGATCTGTAACATTGGTATTTTTAAGAGGTCAAGTTGCAAACCAAATAGGTCCCCTGAATCTTAAAAACTGGTAATAGTAGATGCCAAGAAAAATATATTTTGTTTTCACGCTAATTTTTATGTGTTTTCCTCAATTCGCAACTTCAAATATTAATGAGAAAACAGAAGATAACCAAAAAACTCAAAAAATACTTAGCAATTACTTCTCCAAATATTTATTAGTTGGGAAAGCAAATTTTCAATTTCTTTTTTGGAATATGTATGACGCAAAACTTGTTTCTGAAAATGGGAAATATCCGTCAAATAAATTTGCTTTAATTTTAAAATATAATAGAGAATTCAAAAAAGATAGCGTTGTAGATGAAACAATTAATCAACTTAAAAAGCAAAAAACATTTAACGCTAATGAAATAGGTAAAGTAAAGTTGCTTTTAAATAAAGCATTTAGAGATATAAAAAAAAATAATACATTTATTGGTATTAGGAATGATAATGAGGCTATCTTTTATTTTGAAAATGAAAAAGTATTAGAAACAAAAAATATTGAATTTATAAAACTTTTTTTTGACATTTGGTTAAGGAAAGATAGTCAAAACCCAAAATTTACAAATAAACTCTTAGGTTTATCTAAAGGTTAATTATATGCGGTTAAGTGCATTTTTCTTTGAAATCGTTCCTTTATCTGGATTTTTTATTGGTTCCCAGTATTACAGTTTAATAACTGCTGCTATCATATCATTTATTCTTGGCGTCATAGTCATGCTAACATTCTACGTGATAGAAAAACGTGTTTCTAAATTTCAGATCTTCGGAATTTCTATGTCAGCCCTTTTTACTTTTTTTGCATATTCATTTAATGATGAAGAATTTGTTAAAATTCAACCAACAATTTTTAATGGTTTTTTTAGTGCTGTTTTATTAATTGGGATTCTGAAAAAGAAAGCTATGATGAAACAGTTTTTTGGATCACAATTTTCTCTTAACGATGAAACTTGGTATAAGCTAAGTCTAAGATGGGGTTTGTTTTTTTTATTTTTAACACTTATTAATGAAATTTCTTGGAGATATCTTCAGACAGAAGATTGGGTTTTTATTAAAGTTTTTGTTCTATCCCCTTTAGTTGGAATTTTTATGTTGTGTCAACTACCTATCACGCTTAGAGGAAGAATAAAGGAAAAATAAATTTATTTAAGGAACAGAACTTTGGAGACATTTAATGAAAATAAAGATAATTGATGTTACTGTTCATGTCATCAAGTCAAAACTAGACAAACCTTTTGCATTTTCTCAAGGTTGGGTTAACGAAAGATCAGCAACACTTATTGAAATTAAAACAAATGAGGGTATCGCTGGCTGGGGTGAAGCGTTTTGTCAGGGTTTAGAACCCCCTGAAATTTCTGCAGCAGTTATCGAAAATGCTCTAAAACCTATTTTATTAGAACAATGTCCGTTAGATATAGAAGTCCTTTGGCACAAAATGTATAGCACGACAAGGGATTACGGAAGAAAAGGTTCTGTCATATCTGCTATTAGTGCTGTAGATATCGCTCTTTGGGACATTGCTGGCAAATACTATAATGAGCCAATCCATCAATTATTGGGAGGTGCTTTTAGAAATAAAATTAAACCTTACGCTACTGGTTTTTACAGATTAAAAGGTAAAGGTGAAGCTAATAGGTTAGCAGAAGAAGCTATATCTCATTATGAAAATGGTTTCGATCATATGAAAGTAAAACTTGGTTTTGGAATAGAAGACGATCTTAAATGTATGGAAAGTATATACAGTGCATTAAAAAATAAAAATGTTACTCTTATGATAGATACCAATCATGCTTATGGAAGATCTGAAGCCCTACTCCTAGGCAAACAATTAGAAGATTATCGTTTAAGATGGTATGAAGAACCAGTGGTTCCTGAAGATATAAATGGATACTCTGAGCTAAAATCAAAATTAAATATACCGATAGCAGGTGGTGAAAATGAGCACACACTATTTGGATTTAAATCACTCTTCGAAAATAATGCCGTTGATATTGCTCAACCTGACATTGGTTCATGTGGTGGTATAACAGGAGCAAAACAAATTATAAACTTAGCACATAGTTTTGGAGTTGAAGTGAACCCTCATGTATGGGGTTCTGCAATTGCTCAAGCTGCTTCCATTCAAGTGATTGCATCAATTCCATTAACTCATTTTTCAATCTTCGCCAGAGAACCTATCTTAGAGTATGATCAATCAAGTCATCCGTTTAGAAGAGAATTACTTACATCACCCATTGAACTAGTGAATGGAATGATAAACGTACCTAAGGGAAAAGGTTTAGGAATTGATATAAATTTAAATACAATTAAAAAATATAAAACAAATTGAAATAAAATATGCTTGAACTTTTAGATCCAGTTATAAAATCTCATCATACAGAAATATCAAATGGCCTAAATGTGCATTACTTAGAAGCTAATTTGAACAAGCCAAAGAATCCAACAGCCTTACTTCTGCATGGTTTTCCCGAATTGAGCTTTAGTTGGAGAAAAATTATACCTGAATTAGCAAAAAAAGGATTCAGAGTTATTGCTCCTGATATGAGAGGATATGGTCTAACGACAGGAGGCAAAAAAGAATTTAACACAGACATTTCTGAATACCGGTTATTAAATTTAAGTACTGATATAATAAGTCTTCTCAGTTCTTTAAATATTGATAAAATTGATTTATTAGTTGGACATGATGCTGGATCATCAGTTGCTGCTGTATCTGCACTTATAAGACCAGACATTTTTAAATCTGTAGTTATGATGAGTGCTCCATATGCTGGCACACCAAATATAAATACTAGTTTGACATATGAAGATCCTATTCATGAAGATTTAGAAAAATTAGACCCTCCTAGAAAACACTACCAATGGTATTATTCTACAATTGAAGCCAACAAAGATATGCATCTAGAAAAAAAGGAATTACACAGATTTTTAAGAGCATATTATCACATGAAAAGTGCCGACTGGGAAGAAAACGCACCATATAAATTAAACGCTTGGGATGCTGAAAATTTAGCTAAAATGCCAGAATATTATATCATGCAACTTAATAAAAATATGGTTGAGAGCGTTATGCCACATCACCCTAAAAATAACTGCTATGATAATTGGTTAAATGATAGAGAATTAGAAGTTTACACCAATAGTTTTTTAGAAAATAGTTTTCAACCTGCACTGAATTGGTATAGGTGTATGACTTCAAACTATATTAATAGTGACTTAAGAATTTTTTCAGATAAAAAGATTGATGTTCCTGCTTGTTTTATAGCAGGTACCAAGGATTGGGGTATATATCAAAAACCAGGAGCATTGGATATTATGGAACAAAAGTTATGTTCAAATTATAAAGGCACTTATATTATCCAAAATGCAGGGCATTGGGTTCAACAAGAAAAACCTCAAGAAGTAGCGAAAGTTTTAATAAACTTTTACAATCAAAATAATAGTTTCCAGGAATAATATTGTACTCTTTTTTATCTGGAAATTTATTTAAGGGAATTGGAATTGCCACTATTGGTGCATTAGTTCTGTCACCTGATACATTATTTATGAGATGGTCTGAGATGGACGCTTGGTCTATGTTAACCTGGCGGGGTTTTCAAATGGGATTAATGCTGATCTTATTTTCTAGTTTTTTTAAAGTTTACAGAAAAAACTTTCTAACAATTTTCTCTCCCGTTGGTTTTGGAATTATATTAACTCAAATATTTAGTTCTATATTTTTTACGTATGGTGTCGCAGAAACGTCAGTTTCATTAATTTTATTCTGTCTTGCAACATCTCCAATTTTTGCATCAATATTTTCAATTTTCATTCTTAAAGAAAAAACAACATTTTCTACATGGGTAACTGCATTTTTTGCATTAATAGGTGTAGGTATATCAGTGGCAAATGGAGAAAATGTTTTAAATGCTCCTCAAGGCAGTGTTTTTGTTGGGACAATATGCGGTGTGGGCGCTGCTGCGACATTAGGTTTAAGTCTGGTATTTCTAAGAAGCAAACCTGACATTCCTGCTATGACCGTTACTGGAATTAGTTCAATTGGATATGGCATTGTTGGATTGCTAATTGTATCACCAGATCTACTTTTTAAAGGTGACTTAATTGCTATTTCTTTATCTGGCTTAATAATTCTTCCAATTTCGTTTGCATGCTTAACTTTTGCAACTAGATATACACAAGCTTCTAATATCGGACTTTTAATGCTTTTAGAAACTTCTCTTGGTCCATTTTGGGTTTGGCTTGGTACTAATGAGACACCTAATATCTATATGATAATGGGTGGCATTGTCGTCATTCTAAGCCTTGCGTGGTATATTCTTGTGGATCAGATAAATATTTCTGTTACAAAAACTAAAAAATGAGGAATACAATTTTTCCCATAAAAATATTTTGATAAATAATCAAAAGGAAAAATCACTCACTAACTTTGTCCTATACTCTTTAGTTTTTTTATCAAGCTTGGAATATTCTCTTCCCCAAACTGGTCCTGGCCATGCAACATCATCTATTTTTCTCAATACAACGTGAATATGTAGTTGTGATACAACATTACCTAACATTCCAATATTTATTTTGTCGTAATGTAAAAGAGATTTTAAAGACTTACCTAAGTCTATAGAAAAATTCATAAGATGATTTCTTTCAATTAAATTTAAATCACTCAATTCAATTAAATTAGGCTTTTTAGGTATCAAAACTAACCAAAAAATTTCTTCTACATCCATTAGTCTAATTTGGAAACTTTCAAGATCCTTTATGAGAAAAGTATCATTTTCTAATCTCTTATCTAATGTAAACACTTCAAATTCCTATTAAATTAATTTAATTTAAATATGTCATTATTTATTAATCTAGTTAACTGTCTAAATAAAGGATTTAACGATGGTCAAAGAAACAAATATATCAATTAATAGTGAAAGACTTTGGGATACTTTAATGACCATGGCTAAAATAGGTCCCGGCATTGCTGGAGGTAATAACAGGCAGACTGTAACGCCGGAAGATGGAGAAGCTAGAAAATTATTACAGAAGTGGTCTGAAGATGCAGGAATGACTATGAAAGTAGATCAACTTGGGTCAATGTTCTTCAAAAGAGAAGGAACAGATAAGAATGCTCTTCCTGTTGTTATAGGCAGTCATTTAGACACGCAACCTACTGGTGGGAAATATGATGGTGTTCTTGGAGTTTTAGCTGGATTAGAAATTGTTAGAACTTTAAACGATTTAAACATTCAAACAAAACACCCAATATTTGTTGTAAATTGGACCAATGAAGAGGGTTCCCGCTTTCCTCCGGCAATGATGGCATCAGCTGGTTATGCTGGAATATATGGTGTTGATACCCTTCTCTCAGCAAAAGATGCAGAAGGAAATATTTTTGGAGATGAACTTGACAAAATTGGATGGAAAGGATCAGAACCTGTTGGAGCACAAAAATTCCACTGCTACTACGAATTACATATTGAACAAGGACCAATATTAGAAACAGAGGGAATTGATATCGGAATAGTAACTCATGGGCAGGGCCTTAAGTGGTTGGAGTTCAAGCTAAACGGTAAAGAGCAACATACCGGCACTACACCAATGAATGTAAGAAAAGATGCATCTCTGGCTATGTCAGAAATAATTTTGGCTGTAAACAATATAGCTAATCAAAATCAACCTAACGCACTAGGCAGTGTTGGTCATATTGAAGTATCTCCCAATTCTAGAAATGTAATTGCAGGTGAAACGTTATTTACTGTTGATATTAGGTCACCAGATATTGATAAACTAAATAAAATGGAAAAAGAGTTAGAAAAAGCAGCTAATGAAATATGCAGAAAGTATAATATTGAAATCAATATAGAACAAATTGGTGGTTTTGATCCTGTTAAGTTTGATGAAGAATGTTTAGATCATCTCAGAACTAATGCAAAAAAGTTTGGATATTCTTATAAAGATATAGTCTCAGGTGCAGGTCATGACGCGTGCTGGATAAATACCGTCGTTCCTTCTGCTATGATTATGTGCCCTTGTGTAGATGGATTAAGCCACAATGAAGCAGAAGAGATAAAACCTGAATGGGCTAACTCAAGCACAAATGTTTTACTTCATGCAGCTATAGCATCCGCAAGTTAAATTCTAGCATATTTTAATGGGTGTTAATTAAATCTAAACCTGCACCATTTTCCGCGTTACTGGCATTATGCCTAAGGAGTGAAAATAAATTTCTACCAAAATTACTAGAGGTATTGTTATTGTCTGATAAAGTTAATTCTCTACCACTAAAATTTTCATTGAGATTTATAGTACCTAAAACAGCATTAATTTCTATTTCGTCACCATCTTCAATTAGACCAATTACGCCATTATCCAAAGCCTCAGGAGTTACATGAATTGCTGCCGGAACCTTTCCTGAAGCCCCAGACATTCTTCCGTCCGTTAGCAACCCAACTTTAAATCCAAGATCTTGAATGTTGGACAATATGGGTGTAAGCGCATGAAGTTCTGGCATACCATTGGCTTTTGGGCCTTGAAGACGGACTACAATAATAACATCTCTGTTCAATAAACCTTTATCATACGCTTTCTTAACATCAAATTGATTATCAAAAACCATTGCAGGCGCTTTAATTATTTGGTGATCTATACTGACTGCTGAAATTTTAATTACCGCCTTACCAACATTACCCTTTAACATTTTTAATCCACCATTTTTTTGATGAGGATTTTTTACACTTCTTAAAATACTATTATCAAATGATTTTGATTTTGCTTTGTTCCAAATTAATTTAGAGTTTTTAAGAGTAGCCTCTGAAACGTAATCAAAAAGATTCTCTCCCCAAACAGTCTTAGCTGTTCCATCTAACAAACCCGCATCCAACAATTCTCCAATCACAAAACTCATCCCTCCAGCAGCATGAAATTGGTTAACGTCTGCTTTTCCATTTGGATACACCCTTGCTAATAAAGGAGTAATCTCCGATAAATCTGAAAAATCTTCCCATAATAATTTAATTCCTGCTGCTGCAGCTATTGCAGGCAGGTGAAGTGTATGATTAGTCGAACCTCCTGTAGCATGAAGACCAACAATTGCATTAACACAACTTCTTTCGTCAATTATTCTCCCAATAGGCCTAATATCATTTCCTTTTCTAGATATTGAAATAGCTTGTTGTGTTGCAACAACGTTATATGCATGTCTTAAATCACTATGAGGATGAACAAATGCAGAGCCCGGTATATGAAGTCCCATTACTTCCATTAACATTTGGTTTGAATTAGCAGTTCCAAAAAACGTACAAGTCCCCTCCCCGTGATAAGCTGAAATTTCAGCTTTCAGCAATTCATCTCTTGTGGCTTCTCCTTTCGCAAAAGCTTCTCTAACTAAGTTTTTTTCTTCATTAGATATACCTGTAGACATTGGTCCAGCAGGTACGAAAATTACTGGCAAATGTCCAAATGAAAGAGATCCAATAAGAAGGCCAGGAACGATTTTATCACATACACCTAAGCATAAAGCTGCATCATAAACTCCATGACTCAGTGAAACTGCAGTAGACATAGCAATAACATCTCTAGACATTAAGGATAATTCCATTCCTGGTCTTCCTTGTGTTACCCCATCACACATAGCAGGAACAAGTCCTGCTACCTGAGCGGTGGCTCCAAATTGAGAAGCTGCAGCTTTAATGACTTTTGGAAAATGTTCTAGAGGTTTATGTGCTGAAAGCATATCGTTATAAGAAGATACAATTCCAATATTAGGTTTGTAATCCATTAGAATTGATTCTTTGTCACCTGAGGGAGCGGCGGCTGCAGCATGAGCCATGTTTGAACAAGAAATAGAACCTCGATTAGTATCAATGTTTTCTTCCATTGATTCAATATTTCTTAAGTACTTATTCCTAGAATTAAAACTTCTCTCTCTTATTCTATTAGTTATCTCAATTATTCTACTATGAAGTTTACTCATCTAATTTCTCAATAAATAAATTTTCTTTTTTGTTATTTAAAAGATAATGAATAGGTAATTTTTTATTACTATAAGCTTCATTGAGAACTTTTAGTTTTGTCTTTCCTTTAACCAGTAAAATAATAATTTCACTATTTAAAATTAATGGGAGATTCATTGTTATTCTTGGAAGGAAAGGTTCTCCATGGGGTGAAGTTTTGAAAATTTTAAAATCAGCTTTAATATTTAAAGCATCAAAATTATCTATCATATTTGGAAATAATGAGGCAAAGTGTCCATCCTCACCCATACCAAGTAAAGTCACATCAAATGGTAATTTGAAAATATCTTGTTTAAAAATTAAGTTCTCACTTAAAGGGAAAAATCTAGCTTTTTTTGCCTTATTCTTTAAAAAATATTCTGATATTAATTTTTGATTACTATTGTGGTTCTTAGGCTCAACCAACCTATCATCGACTAAAGTTATATTTACCTTCGACCAAGGAAGATCCATATTTGAAAGCTTGTCAAAAACTTTTATTGGACTCGTTCCTCCAGACACGACAAAACTAGCTGTTCCCTTTTTTTCTATTGAAGAAGATAATTTTTCAGTAATTAATTTTATTATATTCATATTAATCCTTTGGATCTATCCAACTCTGTCCATCTAGATGTAAAATTTTATCTTCTGGCCCCATTGTTCCAGTCCTATATAATTGAGGCTCCTGTGTTTTTGCAATTTCAACAATTGGGTCAATATAATCCCAAGCTGCTAACACTTCATCTGATCTCATAAATAAAGTCTGGTTTCCTCTTACAACGTCCATTAACAAACGTTCATAAGCGTCTGGTAGCCGGTCGGAAAATGTATCGCTAAAAGAAAGATTAAGCTCAGATGGAAAAAATCTCATGCCACCAGGACCTGGAGCTTTTGAGGTTAACATAAGCTTCAATCCCTCATCAGGTTGCACCCTAATTATTAGTCTATTAGGTACATTTTTATTTTCGTTAGTTAAATTAGCAAAAATATCATATGGCTTATTTTTAAAAGTGATAATTATCTCACTAGCTCTTTTGGCTAATTTTTTACCTGTTCTTATATAAAAAGGAACTCCAGACCATCTCCAGTTGTTTATTGCAACTTTAAGAGCTACGAAAGTTTCAGTACTTGAGTACTCGCCTAACTCATCACAAAAACTACGATACTGACCTGTTTGCATTTCATTTTTTTCAAGAGTTTTAAGCGCCTTTAACACTCTTAATTTCTCATCTCTCATTTGATCAGCTTCATAATAAGAAGGAGGTTCCATTGCAACCAAACATATCAACTGCAAAAGATGATTTTGTAACATATCTCTGATGGCACCATACTCATTATAATACCCAATTCGTTCTTCTACTCCCGATGTTTCAGAAACAGTAATTTGAACATTATCTATATTTTTATTATCCCACTGGTTTTCAAAAAAAGTATTTGCAAATCTCAAGGCCATAAGATTTTGAACCGTTTCTTTTCCCAGGTAATGATCAATTCTATAAATCTGGTTTTCTTTAAATACCTCAGAAATTTTTTTATTAATTTCAATTGCAGTTGATTTATTTTTGCCTATAGGCTTCTCTATTACAATTCTACTTTGTTCAACATTTAGCCCCGAATCTCTTAAAAAATTACAACTATCTGCAAATAAATTAGAGGCTATAGCTAAGTAGAAAATAATAGGTCTGTTTGGATTAAATTTTTCTTTTACAACATTAAGTAGATCTAAATGACCCTCACTATTAACCACATCAAGTTCTATAAATTTTATAATACTTATAAAATCATTCCAAACTTTGTTATTATCTTTATCCTTTGAAATAGCATCTGAACAATGTGTTTCTAATATTTTCAAAAATTTTTCACGTGATTTTATATTTTTATCACACAATATAATTCTAGATTTATTATCAATTTGTTTGTCTATAAATCTCCAAAATAAAGCTGGTAATATCTTTCTAACGGAAAGGTGACCAGTTCCTCCTACAATAACAAAATCACTTGGAATTATTTGTGCTGTTTCAGGTATGTTATTGTTCATTTTAAAGCCATTTTTATATATTATTTTTTGAAATTAAAATTAAATGAGTTATCGCACTTATCATCAAAAATTTAATTTAAGATTAAATTAATTAATCCTTTGCCCATTTTTTGGATCAAAATATGAAACTTTTTCTAAATTAAAAGAGAATTTGACTTTAGAGCCAATTTGAACATCTGTTTCAGAATGAAACCGGGCAGTTACTTCTTTATTACCTAACTTGGTAACAACAAATGTGTCTGAGCCTGCTGGCTCAATAATATCTACTTTCGATGATATATATTGATAATTAGAACCAGTTTTACTACCATTTTCAGTAATATTCTCAGGCCTTACACCAACAATAATATCCTCTGGCAAGTCTAAATTTTTAGTTTCTTTCAATGAAGCAAGTGAGCCATCTTCTAATTTAATTTCTATCTTGATATAATTTTTTTCTTTCTTTGTTTTTGCTTCAATAAGATTCATTGCTGGAGATCCCATAAAATCAGCAACAAATATATTCTCCGGGTAGTTATAAATCTCAAAAGGTGTTCCAATTTGCTGAATAAAACCGTCTTTCATAACTACTATTTTTGTGGCTAATGTCATTGCTTCTATTTGATCGTGAGTTACATATACCATTGAAGCCCCTAAGTCATAATGCAGACGCTTTATTTCTGTTCTCATTTCCACTCTCAACTTTGCGTCTAAGTTTGATAAAGGTTCATCAAAGAGGAAAAGTTTTGGGTTTCTTACTAAAGCCCTTCCCATTGCTACCCTCTGTCTTTGACCGCCTGATAATTGTCCTGGCTTCCTTTTAAGGAGGTTTTCTATTTGTAATTGTTTAGCTACTTCTTTTAACTTTTCTTTTTGTATATCTTCAGGGATGCCCCTTACTTTCATTCCAAATGTAATGTTTTTTTCAACTGTCATAGTTGGATATAAAGCATAGGACTGGAATACCATTGCTATATCCCTATCTTTCGGGGCAACATCTGACATATTTTTATTATCTATAAAAATGTCTCCTGAATTTATTTTTTCTAGTCCAGCAATACAATTTAATAAAGTTGATTTACCACATCCTGATGGTCCGACCAGTACTAGAAAATCACCACTTTCAATATTTATGTTAATATCATTAAGTACTGTAATTTTTCCAAAATCTTTATTTACATTTTTAATTTTTAAAATAGACGTCATTTCTATCCCTTTACTGATCCGGCAGTTAAGCCACGTATGAAGTATTTCCCTGCAAATATATAAACAACCAAGGTTGGCATAGCAGCAATTATAGCTGCTGCCATATCAACATTATATTCTTTTACACCAGTGGTAGAGTTTACAATATTATTAAGAGCTACAGTTATAGGCTGCGTTCCAGCTTGGCTAAACGAGACACCAAATAAAAAATCATTCCAAATCTGAGTAAATTGCCAAATCACAGTAACAACTATTATCGGTAATGATAAAGGAAGAAAGATAGACCAAAAAATTCTTATAAAGTTGGCTCCGTCTATTTTTGCTGCTTTAACGAGTTCATTAGGGATATTTACATAATAATTTCTAAAAAAGAGAGTTGTGAAACCAATGCCATATATAACGTGTACAAATATCAAACCAGTTATAGTACCAGCAAGATCCATTATACCCAGAACTCTAGCCATAGGTAATAAAATGACCTGAAATGGTATAAAGCAACCAAATAACATTAGTGCAAAAATAATATTTGCACCCTTAAACCTCCATTGAGCTACAACGTATCCATTAAGAGCTCCTATTAACGTAGAAATTAATACAGCTGGGATTGCAATAAATATAGAATTCCAGAAGAAAGGTCTTAAACCTTCACATTGGATTCCTGTACAAGCTGAAGACCAAGCTGTACCCCAGGCCTCAAAGGTCACATTTCTGGGTAAAGATACTAAACTGCCTGTTCTTATCTCTTCCAAACTTTTCAGAGAGGTTGTTATCATTACAAATAAAGGAAGAAGATAATATAGAACAAAAACTAAGAGTATAGCATACAATAAAAATCTCAATATCAAGTTATTGTAATTAGTCTTATTAATGTTATTCATCATTTTTGGCCCTTAACTCTGAATACAAATAAGGAACAACCACAGCAAAAACTACAATCATCATTATTATTGCTGAACTGGCAGCTTGACCGATATCACCTCGTGAAAAAGCCATTGTATACATATACGTAGCAGGAAGGTCTGTGGCATAACCAGGGCCACCACCCGTTAATGCAATTACCAAATCAAAACTTTTAATAGCTAGATGAGCAAGCACGATGAAAGCAGAAAGAAATATAGGTGCCATTGAAGGTATAATGATTGCACTGTATATCTTAAAAGTAGGGACACCATCAACTTGAGCTGCTTTAATAATTTCTTGGTCAACTGATCTCAATCCCGCAAGGAACAAAGCCATTACAAAACCCGATGCCTGCCATACACCAGCAATTACTACAGTATAAATGGCAAAATCAGGATTAATTAACCAATCAAATTTAAACTCACTAAAACCCCAATTTCTAAATACAGCCTCTAAACCTAAGCCAGGATTTAAAATCCATTTCCATGCCGTGCCAGTTACAATTAGAGATAGGGCCATTGGATATAAATAAATAGTCCTTAATGTCCCCTCAATCCTTATTTTTTGATCTAGAAAAATTGCTAATAATAATCCTAAGAACATGGATATTAAAATAAAAAGAAAGCCAAATATAAATAAATTATCAATTGCTACTCCCCACCTTGGAGAGTCAAAAAGTCTTTCGTACTGAATGAAGCCAACTATATCGTATTTTGGCATTAATCTAGAACGTGTAAATGAGATCCAGGCAGTCCAGGCAATAAAACCGTAAACAAACAAAATTATTGCTATAAAGGAAGGACCTAAAACAATTTTAGGTAAATGTTTTTCAAGCCAATTTGTCATTTTGCAAACATAAAAAATAACTGTTCTCAATATGTTAAAGAGAACAGTTATTTAAATTTTAATTATTTACTATTATCAATTGCCTTAACAAGCATTGCAACAGCTTCTTTAGAAGACATGTTAGAATTAAAGTGGGCTGTTACAGTATCAGTAATAGCACCAGCTTGAGCTCCTCTTAAAGCCATTCCATGAGCATAACTAGGCAATAAAGTTCCACCAACAGAACTAGCGTTCATGTCAGCTGCAGAAACATGAGCACATCGATCAAACTCATTCAACGCTACGTCAGTTCTGGCTGGAATAGATCCTTTATTGAGGTTAAAAACTTTTTGAAAGTTTTTTCCTACTATTAACTTTGCAAGCAACTTTTGTCCATCTTGACGGTCTGATCCTTTAACCTTAAACATTGCAAAACTGTCAACATTATACAAGAAACCCTCACCTGGTGTAGACGCGCATAAAAAGTCCTTACCTGGCACTTTTCCAGCAGCTAGAAATTCACCCTTGGCCCAGTCACCCATTATTTGAAAAGCAGCTTCACCATTCATAACCATTGCGGTAGCTAAATTCCAATCTCTACCTGAAAAGTTTTTATCAACAAAACCTCTCATAATTCTCATTTGATCAAATACTTTAACCATAGTGTCAGATTGTAACGCTTTTTTATCAAGCTTTACAAATGCATCATGGAAAAAATTAGCACCTCCAATTCCTAAAGCAACAGCTTCAAAAACGGTAGCATCTTGCCATGCCTGACCACCATGAGCTAATGGAATTATCCCTTTTGCTTGTAGAGCTTTAGCAGTAGCATTAAATTCATCCCATGTTTTAGGCATACCAAATCCATTTGACTTAAGTACTGAAGCGTTAGCCCATATCCAGTCAATTCTATGAACATTAACTGGAGCGGCACACCATTTACCTTCACATTTCATGTGACCAGCAATAGATTCTGGTAAAACTTTTGACCAATTATTTTTATTTGCTACATCACTGATATCTGCAAGAGCTCCTTCTTCATACCATTCCTGAATAGATGGTCCTTTAAGTTGAACTGCAGCCGGAGCATTTCCTGATAATACTCTTGCTCTTAATGCAGTCATAGCAGCGTCACCACCACCACCTGCAACTGGCATATCAGTCCATGATCCACCATTTTCTGAAAATTCTTTTTGAAGAACTGCTACTGATTTAGCTTCTCCACCAGAAGTCCACCAATGAAGAACCTCTGCTTTAGGTCCAGCATAAGATACTGATGCTGATATAGTTAATGAAGTTGCAATTGCTGCAACAGCTATTTTCTTAAACATATATTTTCCCCCATATGTATTAAAATTATCAAATACAATATTGTTATGACGATTATTTGAAAAGGTTGAATCTGTCAGAAACTTTTAAAATAGGTATTTTTTTAAAATTTTTGTTACACTGTGTTACTTAATAGTTCCAAAATTGAATTGAGATTTAAAAGTGACTATTCAAAAAATTTTAATAATTGAAGATGATTTAGATATGCAAGAAATGATGGTCTCTTTTTTGCAAAAAAATGGATACATGGTATTTTCTGCAAAAAACTCAACTGAGCTAGCTGAAACCATGAAATCTCAAAAAATTGATTTGTTATTGCTAGACGTAATGCTTGGTGATGATAATGGTATAGATCTCTGTAGAAAAATTCGTAAAGAAAATAACATACCAGTAATATTTGTTTCAGCTTTATCCAGCGACCAAGACCGTCTTAGTGGTTTTGAAGTAGGAGCAGATGACTACATTACTAAGCCATTTAATCCCAAAATATTACTTGCTAAGATAAAAGCTATTCTTAAAAGGGGTACAAAGATAGCTTCTTTAGCTTATAGAAGAAATACTAGAAGTTATTATTTTGATAATTGGGTTTATGATGGAAAAAGAGACACTATTTTTTCACCTTCAGGCTTTCAGGTCTCATTATCTCAGAAAGAAACTAAAATCCTTAAAGTTTTTTTAGCCAACAATCATATCGCTCTTACCCGAGAAGAAATTGCTAACTCTATAGATGACACAAGAGAACAAGAAAAAGCTCTTAATATTTCAGAAAGTAGAGCCATTGATGTTCTTGTTGGCAGACTTAGAACTAAAATCGAAAAAGATACTAAAAACCCTTTACTTATAAAAACTGAAAGGGGAATTGGCTACATATTTTCAAGTGAAGTAATTCCAAAAGATGACTAAACTATTTAAATGGAAGTCAATTATCACTCAAATATATATATTAGCGTTTTTATCTCTATTTGTAGGATTTTTTACTACTTTTATTTGGGTATCTTCAGAGAATAATTGGAAAGAATTTATTAAAAATTCATATCACGCAGGAGTATCTTTATATAATAATATTAAGTATAACAATGTGATAGAAGAAAAAATAAAAATCACAAAAATAAATAAAAGTGATGAGGTAATCTCAAGAGAAGAATTGGATTACTATTCTAAGATCCCTGTTCCCAATAAATTAACAACTATTTCTATTTTTGATAATAGAAAAAAAAATAATCAACAAGAGAAAATAATAGTACACTTAATTTCAGAAAAATTAAGATATCCAATTTCTAAAATAACACCTTTTAGTAATCTCGGTGCTGAACAACAACTTGGCAAAGTAATTGAACTTATTGCAAACTATTGTACTAACCCAATATTATTCATAAAAATAAATGAAAGCTTTTGGTATAGAGTTGATGGTAATGATGTATGGGGATGTAAAGTAGCGCCATCTGATAATCGATTACTGTCTATCATATTTTTATTCATTACAATTTTTCTAATATATTTTTTGATAAGAGATAATCAAATTATGTTTGATAAATTCATAATTAATTTGAAAAATAATCTAAGAACAAGCAAGGGTAATATGGATCAAGTTGAAGGGCCTTCTGAACTTGAAAATATAAAAACTACTCTTGATGAATTCCTAAAATTACAAAAAGATAAATTAGAAAAAAGGTTAATGATATTGTCTTCCATTAGCCACGATATTGGAACACCAGCAACAAAAATTAAATTAAGAACATCTCTTATTGAAGATCAAGATTTAAAGAAAAAACTAGAGGATGATATTGACAACATGATTGAAATGATGGATGGCGTGCTTTCTTATACAAGATCAGAAATGGATTTAGAAGAAGAAATTGAAATTTCATATATTTCTCTAATTGAATCAATTGTATTTGATTATCAAGATTTAGGTAAAAGAGTAAGTTTTATTAAACCTAAAGAAAATAGTATTGGGTTTGTTTCTTCTATTTTTACAGGAAGGAAAAAGAATAGAACTTTTCAACTTAACCAAAATCATCATCTACTTGTTAACGCAAAACCACTCTCACTAAAAAGAGCGATTACAAATTTAATTGAAAATGCTCTTAAATATGGAAGGACTGCAACTTTATCGCTAGAATTCACATCACAGAACATTACTTTGATTGTAGAAGATGAAGGTAAAAATATTTCAGATGAGTTATTAGAAACCTTGAAAAAACCATTTATTAGAGGAGAAAACACTAAGCTCATAAAAGGAACAGGTCTAGGTTTAACCATAGTTGCAACAATAGCTGAACAACACGGTGGCAACCTTACTTTTGAAAAATCGAAAATGGGAACTCGTGCCAAATTAATGATAAAAAGATAACTATGCTTTTCTTTTTATAAATTTTTTTCCTATAGTTAATATATAAATTTTGTTTTGCTTATGGAGAGACATATGGGAGAAAAGATAGCTTTTATAGGTTTAGGTGCAATGGGCGGTCCCATGGCCCAAAATATTGTTAAAAAAGGGACAAATCTAAGCGTATATGATATTGAAAAATCAAAAATGACGCCCTTAACCAATTTAGGAGCAATTCCAGGTAAAACAATTGAAGACACAATTAAAAATGCAGAAATAATTATTACAATGTTGCCCTCTACTCATAATGTAAAATCAGTTATCACTGATGAAGGGGGAGTTTTATCTTCTGCAAATCCTGGTACTATTATCCTCGATATGAGCACTATAGCTCCAACAGGTACGGATGAAATTTATAAAGCATGCAAGGCAAAAGGTGTTGATTTTATTGATGCACCAGTCGGAAGATTAGTTAGTCATGCAATATCAGGAGACTCACTCTTCATGGTGGGTTGTGATAACGACAATGCTTTCAAAAAAGTTGAGCCACTATTGAATGCAATGGGAACAACTATAATACGGTGTGGAAAAGTTGGTTCCGGGATTAGAGCAAAAGTTGTAAATAATTTTCAAATCTTAAGTATTGCACAAATAACTGCAGAAGCTCTAACTTTAGCAAAAAAAATTGGATTAGATCTCAATACTTTTAAAGAGGTAAATGCTGGAACAACAGCTAATAATGGACAATTTCATATCAACTTTATGTCAAAAGTTCTTAAAAACGATATTGAACCTGGTTTTACTATTGATCTTGCCCATAAAGATATGGGGTTAGCCATAGAAACAGCGAATAGTTTTAGAGTTGG
This sequence comes from Candidatus Marisalimonas marina, assembly GCA_038131365.1. GTDB lineage: Bacteria > Pseudomonadota > Alphaproteobacteria > Puniceispirillales > Marisalimonadaceae > Marisalimonas > Marisalimonas marina. The sequence goes on from JAYPPH010000003.1 coordinate 543,198, forward strand.
TTTGCCAGTTGGCTCCTCTGTTCAAGCTGTGTATGCACAAGCAAGATCAGGAAAGTTTGCAAAAAAAGATTTTAGTGCTCTTTTAGATTATGCTTGTGAAATAGCTGAGGTAAGCCCACCACGAATAAAATAATAATTTTATTTAGACAACAGGACACAAGCCTCCATCTAAATTAATTGCTGTACCAGTAATGTAAGCACTCCTATGAGATGATAAAAAAGCAACTAGGTTAGCGTAATCAATCTCCTCTCCAACCTTACCCATGGGAACCTTTTTTGACATTTCTTCATAAAGGTTTTCAACGCTTCCATCACCAGCTCGTCGATCCCACTGAGCACTTTTGATAAGACCAATACAAATAGTGTTAACTCTAATATTATCTTTAGCATATTGATTAGCGAGTGATTTGGTTAAATTTATACCAGCAGCCCTAGTAACAGTTGTAGGAAGAGACCCTGCATTAGGCGCCTTACCACCACCAATAGTTGCATTTATAATCACTCCTCCGGAGCTCGTTTTCATATGGGGTATAACTAAACGACACATTCTTATTGTAGACATTAACTTCAGATTTATATCATCTTCCCAGTTTTTGTCTGTAACATCTTCAAACAAGGCAGCAGCTGAAGCACCAGCATTATTAACTAAAATATCTACCTTTTTAAACTTAGATATAGTCTGTTCAACAAGGTTTTTACAATCCTCTGCCTTACTTACATCGGCTTGAATTCCTAGAACCTCATTATTAGTTTTTTCAGAAATTATTTTTGCTTTTTCTTTTAAATAATCCCCTCTCCTACCACATATAATAACCCTAGCTCCTTCAGATGCTAACAGCTCCGCAGACGCATATCCAAGCCCATCACTACCCCCTGTAATAAGCACTACTTTATTTTTTAAACCTAGATCAAACATCATTACCTCCTAACAATTAAATTAATAATACATTGTTAAATCTCAATTACCTTTTTCTTATTTGCTGCCTCAAGTATTGATAGAGCAACTTTTAAAGTAAGTTTACCGTCATCTGAGTCAGTTATTGGCTCTATTTTTCTATTAATTATATCTTTAAAATGATTAATTTGAGATACATATGGATCAACATCAGACGATTTTATCAAATCTGAAATTAATTCATTTCTCCAATCAATCCCTTTATCCTTATATTTCCATATTTTAAGATTTGGAAATTCTAAAGAACCTCTAGTTCCAATAATTCTTAGGTTATTTTCTTCTAAATTAGGTAAATGTATATTCTCTCCAGTAGCAGTTTCCCATGCCCAAGGAGATGTCCCCCTGTCAGTAATTAGGAAATTTCCTAAAATACCACTCTTAAACTTTAAATTTGTGACTACAATATCTTCTTTTTCAAAATTATTTATAGAATTAGAAGAAATAGCTGACACCTCTTCTATATCTCCAAAAATAAACCTCAAGTAATCTATATCATGAATAAGGTTTGTAATAACTGGTCCAGCTGTTATTTTCTTTCTCCAATCTGGTAGAGAAATAATCTTCATCCTTCCTTAATGCCCAAACGCCTGAAAGTCCTATAATATTTCCAATCTCATTATTTTTGACTATTTCCTTTGTTTTCAATACTAAGGGATAAAATCTTCTTTGGTGTCCTACTAATACCTTACGACTATATTTGATTGCCGTTTTTGCTATCTCATCAGCTTCACTAACGGTTGCTGATATTGGCTTTTCTATTAACACATCTAAGCCAAGCTTTAAGGCTGCAATAGCATTTTCATGGTGATTGATAGTTGGTGTTGAAATTACAACACCATCAACTTCATGGCTTTTTAACAAATCATTTAAGGTTTTAAAAATAGGAATATTTTGATCTGAACAAAATTTATTCGCTGCCTCAGCTACATCAACAATACCAACAATATTAATATCGTCTACCTCGTTAATAGCCATAAGGTGCCGTTTGCCAATGGTACCAATCCCAATGATACCAATGTTAATTATTTTCTGATTGGACATTATTGATTCATTGAACCCATAAATCTGTTTATTGAAACAGAACCATCAAAAGAATGTGGGAAAACTAGAGGTGTGGCTTTTGCAATACACTTAACGACAATAAAAGAAGGTCCTTCCTCTTCATATACTGTTTTCATAATCTTATCATAATCTTCTTCTTGCCTAACTGTATATGAGTTACTTATCCCTGAACCCTTAGCAATCATCTCTAAATCTGTTTTACCTGCAGTAGCAGTAGGCTGGCTACCAGTTTCTACATATGACTCATTATCTAAAACAATAACCGTAAGATTTGATACAGGATGATTTGCTATTGTAGATATAGAACCTAGGCTCATTAATGTGTCACCATCACCAGTAAACAGTAATATTCTATATTCAGGCTTTGCTTTAGCAAGACCTAGAGCAAAGGGAATTGATTGCCCCATAGCGCCTATGAAGCCAAAATTACCAGTATTATCTCCAGCAGACATAAGATCCCATGTGGATGTGCCAATACCACTTATAACTCTTAAATTATCTTTTCTATTCTTTAAAATTTTTTGAACAAAAGGTCTTCTTTCAATCATAACATTTTACCCATTTTTAAATTGTTTTGCCCCAATCATCTTTTGAGACAATAAGACAGCAGCTGAACGATTGGTGTTAAAGGCAAATCTTGCTGCAGCGTCAACTGTAGAACCTACTTCTTCCTTATAATCTGCTCTAAAAACTTTTATATCCATAGCCTCTAAAACTTTTGGCGTTCCTAGCCCCATTGGAACTTGCCAAGGGACAAACTCTCCCCACTCACCTCTCATAGAAACCAAGGTCAAAAAAGGTATACGGCATATGTTTGGTAACGCGAGTGCGTTAATACAATTTCCAACCCCACTTGATTGCATCAATAACGCGCTTCTTCTTCCACCAGCATATGCACCGCAGGACAATCCAACTCCATCCTGCTCAGTAGTCAAAGTTACAACATCAATTTCATTATCTTTTTCACATAAATTTATTAAAGGAGTATGGCCAGCATCAGGTACATGAGAAACCATTGTAATGTTTAAATCTTTAAACACAGCGTAGATATCATTACGCCAATCCTTAGTAATATCACTCATAACTTTATCCGTTTATTTATAATGATTTACATGTTAAATAGTTAAATTAATAATTCAAGCATATAGGTTAATAAAATTTAATTTTGCATTAATTAAAAACTTCAATTCTAATTTCTAATAATTATGAGGGTTTCGTAAAATGAGTAATAATAAAGGAAAAGTAGCCATTGTAACTGGAGCTGCAAAAAATATTGGTAGAGCCACTTGCGAAAGTCTAGCAAAATTAGGTTATAATATTTTGGTTCATGCAAATTCAGACAAAGAAGGCGCTGATGAAACTATAAAACTGATTAAACAAACTGGAATAATTACAAATAGAGTTATTGGAGATTTAACTAACCCAGAAACATCTAAAGAACTTGTTTCTGAAGCCTCTAAATTGGGGAAAGTTTCAGTACTTGTTAACAATGCGTCTCAGAGAGAATTTAATAAATTTGAAGATATGAGCTTTGATGATTGGCGATTTGTGATGTCTATTAATCTGGATGCTTTATTTCATACCTGCAAGGCTGCCCTACCCGAAATGAAAAAGAATAATTGGGGTAGAGTTGTTAATTTGGGCGGGTTATCTGGTCATATTAGCGCAATTGGAAGAGCTCATGTTATAACCTCTAAATTAGCAGTGGTAGGTTTTACAAGAGCCTTAGCTATGGAATACGCAGAGACAGGAATTACGATTAATACTGTAGTTCCTGGATTAATAGATACAGTTAGAGGAGCATCAGCAGGTAGTAGCCTAGTCCATCCATCTCATTCCAACCCTCCAGTAGGTAGAAAAGGATATCCTGAAGAAGTTGCAACAATGATATCTAACTTATGTGGCCCAAACTCTGACTTTATTACAGGTCAGACGATACACGTAAATGGTGGAAGTTATTTTTCCTAATTTAAAATTAAATGACTAACAAACCAATTGACGGTATTGCTGCAACTTTTTTAATAATCTTTTCAATTTTGCTGGGACTTAACCAAGTCCTAGTTAAATTAGTTAATTTAGGTATGCATCCTGTTTTTCAAGTTGCTCTTCGTTCAACTTTGGCAATATTACCTATTCTAATTTATTGCTATTTTACTAAGAAAAAAATAAATTTTTTTGACGGAAGTTTGTTGCCAGGATTTATAGCAGGGCTCCTTTTTGCTTTAGAATTCATATTATTATTCACGGCATTAGATTACTCTACTGTAACCAGAGTATCCCTGATTTTCTATACAATGCCAGTATGGTTAACTATTGCTGCTCATTTTCTTATTAAAGGTGATAAACTTAACATCAACAAATCTATTGGATTAATCATTGCTTTAGCTGGGTTATTTTTTGCGGTATATCAGCCAATTGAAAATTATGACATTAATCAATTTTATGGAGATATTTTTTCCTTAGTTGCAAGTTTCTGCTGGGCGATTATAGCGATAATGCTTAAGACAACTCGGTTAACAAAATCTTTGCCAGAAACTCAATTATTATATCAACTTATAGTCTCTGGAATTATTTTATTACCAATCTCATTTATGCTTGATGACTATATCAGAGAGCTAAATACACAATTAATTCTTATTTTTTCATTTCAAGTTATAGTCATAATGTGTTTAGGGTTTATAGGTTGGTTATGGATTATGTCTAAATACTCTGCCAGCAGCACTAGCTCATTTGCCTTCTTAACGCCAGTCTCCGGTGTGATGTTTGGTTGGCTAATAATGGATGATGTTATTAACGGACAAATATACATTTCATTGTTTCTAACATGTTTAGGTATTTATATTATTAACAAGAAGAAAAGCTAAAATTAGTAAATTTGTATTTATGTTTTATTTATTATAAATAATATTCTTCCAATTTTATTTGGTTTTTTGGTTTTTCCTTCTACTTAATTTTTTATTATTATTCCTAGGATAAGACGTCTCATTTGTTTCGTCTTTAACATTATCTGAAGACATTCTTCGTTTTGATCTTCGTCGTTCAGAATTCTTCCATCTTTCAGATTTTCTTTTACCTCTAAAACCTTTAGATGTATCTTCTGCAGAGTCTTTAAAAAAAGACTGATTTTTTCTCTTTTTGAACCTATTTCCACTCTCTTTAGCAGATGAAGTTAATTCTGGAGGTTTTTTAAGAACTTTTATCATTATATGACGTTCAATAGGTTTTTTATCTTTTGCCAGAGTTTTTAATGTATCTGATTTTTGTTCTGAAATTTCAACTAGTGTGAATTTTGGTTGAATTTTGATTGATCCAATATCTCTTTTTGATAAGTTTCCTGCCTTACATAACATAGCTACTAACCATCTAGGCTCTGCTGTTTCTTCTTTACCAACAGAAAGCTCGAACCAAACACTATCTTTAAACCCATTTCTTGATGAGTTTTGGTTATTTTTGTCTGTTATGTCTAACAAATCCTCAGGAGCAGACAAGTCTTTACTAATCAATCTATAATAAGCAACTGCAAGTTGTTCTATATTATTTTTAGAAGTTAACTCATCAACGAAGATTTTTTCATCATCTGTAATTTGATCTTTAAAAATTTTATTTTCGATAATTCTTTTTCTATCTTCTTTTAATATTTCTTCTCTTGAAGGAGGTGAAGACCAAGTCGGCTTTATATTAGCTTGAACAAACAGGCGTTCAGCCGTTCTTGATCTATTATGTGGAACTAAAACAGCGCAAACACCTTTTCTTCCTGCTCTACCAGTACGCCCACTTCTATGAAGCAATGTGTCTGACGTTCTTGGTATGTCAGCATGAATTACTAAATCGAGATTAGGAAGGTCTAAACCTCTAGCAGCCACATCAGTAGCGACGCATACTCTTGCCCTGGATGTTCTCATTGCCTGCAAAGCCAAATTTCTTTCATTCTGGCTTAAATCACCTGACAAGGCTACAGCAGAAATACCCCTGTTAGTTAACCGACTGGTCATGTGGTTAACTGCTACTCTTGTAGCGCAAAAAATAATTGCATTAGTTGCTTCAAAATATCTTAGCGTATTTATAATAGCGTTTTCTTGATCACTCATCACAATTTTATAAGCTCTGTAGTCTATGTCGACATGTTGAGTATTAGATTTACCGATAGATATTCTAACTGCGTCTTTTTGATAACGCTTAGCTAAATTAGCTATATCTTTTGAGACAGTTGCAGAAAACATAAGAGTTTGTCTATTATCGGGAGTTATATCCAAAATTGCTTCGAGGTCTTCTCTAAAGCCCATATCCAACATTTCATCAGCCTCATCTAAAACAACAGTTTTAATTCTTGAGACATTAAAATAATTTCTTTCAATATGGTCTCTGAGCCTTCCTGGAGTACCTACTACGATATTAGGTTTTGTTTCTAAATTTCTTCGTTCAGCTCGTATATCCATACCACCAACACAAGATACAATTTTTGCTTGAGATGAAGATAACAGCCAGCTCAATTCATTCTTAACCTGCAAAGCTAATTCTCTGGTTGGAACAATGATTAATCCTTCGGGAGACTCAGGAGCTTTAAATTTGTCATAACCATTTAAAAGATTATCTACTATAGCAAACCCAAATGCGATAGTTTTGCCTGAACCAGTTTGGGCAGAAACCAATAAATCTAAACCTGAGTAACTCTCTTTACTTACCTCTTCTTGAACAGGAGTTAATTTTTCGTATCCCCTATCTCTCATTGCTGTTGCAATATGTAAAGGTATTCCAGATGTTTCTAACATAATTAACTTTCTGAATTCTAAAGACTGTATTAAATTTAGAAAATTTAGAATATTTTTTTAAAATACTTCTTAAAAATCTACTAGACTGATCTTTTAGTCTTCAATATCAATAAAGTAAAGCTTTTGAATTTTTTAGCTAATTATAAATAATCATTTCTAATTACCAAAGAGTATTAATTAATGTTTGATAACTATGATGTTATAATCATTGGCGCAGGTGCAGCGGGTTTAATGTGTAGCATTGAAGCTGGAAAAAGAAAAAGAAGTGTTTGTTTAATAGAACACACTTCAAAAATAGCAGAAAAAATAAGAATTTCTGGTGGTGGAAGATGTAATTTCACAAATTTGTATAGTACTGATAGAAATTTTATTTCTAAAAATATTCATTTTTCTAAATCTGCTTTCGGCAGGTATGATCAAAATGACTTTGTTAGTTTAGTTAGCAAGCATAATATTGAGTATTATGAAAAAAAGTTAGGTCAATTATTTTGTAAAAAATCTGCAAAAGAAATTATAGAGATGTTAATTTCTGAGTGCAAAGATCAAGATATCAAAATTAAACTAGAAACATCTGTCATTTCTATTTCTAAAGAAAAAGACACTTATTTTATCAAAACTAACAAAGGTAATTTTTCATCAAAATCATTAGTAGTTGCAACTGGTGGATTGTCTATTCCTAAAATAGGTGCCACTGATTTAGGTTACCGAATAGCGAAACAATTCAACTTAAATGTAACTCAAGTATTTCCTGCTCTAGTCCCACTTACTTTTAAAAATGAAACATTAGAGTTTTGTAAAAATCTTACAGGCATTTCAATAAATGCATCAGTTGCCATTGATAAAATTTCATTTGAAGAAGGCCTTGTCTTCACTCACAGGGGAATAAGCGGACCATCAATTTTACAGATTTCTTCATACTGGAAAGAAGGTAAGCCCATAACCATAAATTTATTACCCTCAGTTAATTTTTATGAAATATTAACCAATAAAAGGCTGAATTCACCTAAAACAAATATTAGTAATATCTTATCTGAATACCTACCAAAAAAGTTAGCCACAGCTATTTGTGATAAATTAAATATAAATAAAAAAATTAGTGAGACTTCAAATAATGATCTTCGTAAACTCACTAACTTTATTCATAATTGGTCTATAATTCCAGATGGAACAGAGGGGTACAAAACTGCTGAAGTAACAATTGGTGGGGTAAATACTAATGAAATTTCATCTTCTACTATGGAGTGCAAAAAACAGCCAGGTCTATTTTTCATTGGTGAGGTATTAGATGTTACAGGTCACCTTGGGGGACATAATTTTCAGTGGGCATGGTCAAGTGGATTTGTTGCAGGCCAGAATGTTTAACTAAATTATTGATCTTTTTGCAGCATCCGAATTATGGTCCCCTTTTTCGTCCCAATAAGGGATAGGACTATATATTTCAATTAAAAAATCTAAAAAAGCTCTAACCTTAGGCGAGAGGTGTTTGCCACTTGGATATACAGCATAGATAGGAACATCTTCTTGAACATATTCATCTAAAATAGAAACCAAATTCCCTGCCACTAAATGTCTTCCAACTACAAACCTAGATAACATTGCTAAGCCACCGCCATTTATTGCTGACCTGAGTATTGCGTCACCGTGATTAAGTTGTAATTTACCTTTTGCATGTATTAATTTAATTTTGCCATCGACTAAAAAATGCCAGTCATTATAAGGGCTTCCTTGCCTAAATGTAATAAGATTATGATCCAATATTTCATCTGGATGATTTGGCTTACCATATTTTTCAATATATGAAGGTGAGGCAAAAAGTGTTCTAGGATTTTGAGCAAGCTTTCTTGCGATTAGAGATGAGTCCTTCATGACAGCAATACGAATGGCTAAATCAATATTATTTTCTATCAGATCCACGTATTCATCAGAAATGATCATATCTATCTCGATATCCGGATATCGTTCAGAAAATAAAGGTAAATGAGGTGCTACATGCCTATATGAGAATGTTGCCGGTGCAGTAATTCTTAAATGGCCCCTAGGTGCATTAGTTGCGCTAGAAACAGCTGCTTCTGCTTCATCAACATCTCCAACTATTCTTCTTGCTCTATCAAGATATGCAAAACCTACTTCTGTTAAAGATACTGATCTAGTAGTTCTATTTAAGAGTCTGGCACCTAACCTATCTTCTAATGCTGAAATGTTTTTTGAAATAACTGAGGGTGACAAATCAAGTTCTCTACCCGCTTTAGCCAACGATCTATTGTCTGCAATAGATACAAAAATTCTCATTCCTGTAATTAAATCCATAAATCGTCCTTTTAATAAAAAATAATACATAACATAATCATTTTTATTTTTGTAGATTGCATTAAAAAAACTTGAAATTTTGGGTGTATTTGCGTATTACGAGGATGCATACGGCGTGAAGTAAGTCATCAAAGACATATGACGAGACTGCGGAGAGATGGCTGAGTGGCTGAAGGCGCCGGTTTGCTAAATCGTTAAAGGGAGCAATCCCTTTCGGGGGTTCGAATCCCCCTCTCTCCGCCATTAAAATCTCTGTCAATATTAATTTTAAAAAACGATTATTTGATTTATCTTTTTCTTTTACAACTTTAGCATTAGGATATTAGTATGATAACACGATATACCAGCCCAAATGTTAAAGAGCCTCCTCCAAATCTTTGGTCTAACTGTTTAGTTTGTGACGGAATAGCCTACATTGCTGGTTTAACATCACGAAATGCAGATGGTATAACTATTGATGGTACAGACGAGTACGAACAAACTAAAATTATTTTCAAAAAACATAAGTCATTAATTGAAGCTGCTGGTGGTAAAATGTCAGACTTCACAAAACTCACTATTTTTGTGACACGAATTGAAAATAATAAACAGGTATGGAAAGCAAGAGCCGAGTTTTTTAAGGGAGATTTTCCTGCTTGCTCTCTTGTTGAAGTTTCTAAATTAGCTGCTCCCAATATCTATGTAGAAATTGAAGGTATAGCTCACATCGGCAAAGGTCAGCCTTAAGTTATTATATATACTCAAATTTATTTAAAATAATAATTTACTGGGTCTACATACTATTTGCACAAGTAAGATATTAATTGATATGTCCCTATATCAGCATCTAGAAAAAATTTCTTAGCGTTACCCATTGAAAACATAGCATCATTTGCATTACTAAACTCTAAATACAGACAGCTAGTAAACTTATTATCTTTTCCTCTTAAACTTTCTTCTTTAGAAATTTTAAACTTATTTATTTCTCTTGATAACCAAATTTCAGAATATACTTGGTTTTGGCATCTATTCTTTTTTTCATACTCAATTAAAACTTCTTCTTTAAGATTGTCTTTAATTGCTATCGTAAGGCAAAATGACCCTCTTATACTTCCATTTATTGGTTTTCTTTTAAAAACAGTTCTAGACATGTCTTTAAAAACAAATTCCATAACGAATTTTGTTTTCTTGGTGGGGTTATTCAACTTATTGATATAATCGGCGGAGAAGAAGGTATTAGAAGTTTTAGCCTCATAACTAGTAAAGTAATTATAATTTGATTTTAGACTTTTAAACCTCCTGGCAAAATTTATATTTTGAACGCTCAACCTTTCAAAAAGATGTTCATTATTATACCAATCTTCATATTCATTTAGAAAATTTTTATTAGCGTTATTCCATATAGCAAGCAAACCAGACATGACTTAATACCCAATAACTTATTTGAAAAATCGGATGTAATAAAAATTTAGCATACGTTTCTAAAACTAAAAAATTTTATAACCATACTTTTTAGAAAAAAAGTGAACTAAAATTATACAAAATGTAGTTAAAAAAACACTTATGGTGATAGACCAATAAAAACCAAATTTATTTATAAGATATGGAAAAACCAAAAACATAGGCAGCGTTGGAAGTACATATAAAAGAGTATAAGACATATGATTAGATATTTTTTCTACCGAGTTACCCTCATAATAAAGCCAAAATAAAATTATAAATGTAGTTAATGGTAATGCCGCGATTAGAGCACCTAATCTGTCATTAAATTTTACTATTTCAGTAACAGCAACTATGATTATCGCTGTTATTAAAACTTTAAAGAAAATAAACATATTAAAACAATTTGTTACATTATTATCAAAACATTATGTGTCCGCCATCTACTACGTGGGTTTGCCCTGAGACAAAACTCGATAAATCAGAGAGCAAATAAACAGCTGTGCCAACTAAGTCTTCAGGTCTTTGTTCACGTGATATAGCCCTAGCCTTTAAAAAAGTTTGCTGCCATTCAATTGGTCTATTTTTAGTTGCATCTGTTATTACAAAACCTGGAGCGATAGTATTGACTCTTACTAAATCTTTTCCACATTCTTTAGCTAATCCTTTTGTCATTGCAAGCACAGCACCCTTAGTTGCAACATAATGCAGATAGCCAGGTTGACCGGCAACAGCGACCACCGAAGAAATATTAATTATACTTCCCCCATTATTGTTTCGCATATATGGAATTACAGCTTTCGAACATTGCCAAATTCCTTTTACATTCACATCAAATATTTTATCCCAAACCGCAACATCAATTTCTTCAAATGGTGTTAGTTTTACTTCACGGAAGTAAGCAGCATTATTAATCAACCCATCTACGCGTCCAGTCCAATCATATGCAGCCTTTGCCATTAAATCTGTAGACTTTTCATTAGCAACATCTACCTCCACAAATTTAGCTTCTCCTCCCTTGCTTTTTATAATTTCTACTGTTTCTTCTCCTGAATTCATGTCAGCTACAATAATTTTAGCACCATATGAGGCACAGGCGACTGAAAAGGCCTGACCAATGCCTGTTGAAGCACCGGTAACAATTATTGTTTTATTTTGTAAAATTTGATCATTGCTCATAACTACTTCCCCCTCAGCAAAAAATAATTTCTAATATTATTGTTAAGCTATTTTTTTAAATCATTTAACCTTTATAATAATTATTCCAGTCATGTATGGGTTTAAAACCTAGAATATCCCTAATTTTTTTCGATGATAATATTGACTCATACTTCTCCATTTTTCTTCTTGTTTTTACATTTGGAAAAAATTTTTTAATTATTTCTTCGGTAGTAATTCTTACAGAGTTTATATTATGCGTGACATTAAAAACTTCATAACCAAGACCATCCTTTTTAATACACAACTCTATTGCCTGGGCTAAATCTCTTGCATCAATATAATTAAAGAGATTTCTTAATCTTACACTTGGGTTTTTACAAAACTCTTCAAATCTATGATATTCATGTGGTTCAATAATATTACCTATTCTTAATGCATAAATATCTATGCCAGTTCTTTTTTGAAAAGCTTTACCAGTTTGTTCATTCAAAACTTTTGAAAGTCCATAGCTATCAGTAGGACTTGTCTCATAATCCTCTTCAATAGGAAGCCATTTAGGAATTGGATTACCCTTAGCAAAACAAAAACCATATGTCGTTTCAGAAGATGCAAAGATAATTTTTTTTATTCCTAGCTTTGTTGCAGCTTCGATAACATTGTAAGTTCCAAGAGTATTTATACGAAATGTTTCATTATCTGGTTTAATTAAAATTCTTGGTATTGCTGCCAAATGAACAACGGCTTTATAATTTTCAGGCCCCTCACCTGACTTAAGTTCTGGTATATTTGCATAACCTGATAAAGCATTAAAAAGTTGTCCAGAATCTGTGACATCTAAATTTATATTATCAACTCCATCCATCAAAAGTGGGACAAGGTCTGCATTTACAACAGAATAACCTTTTTCTAACAAATATGGAATGAGATGTTTACCAGCTTTACCGCTTCCACCAGTGACGAATATTTTAGACATTTTTTAACCCTCTTTAAAAATTTTAAGAATATTTATTTTACATAGAATTTTTCTAAAATCTTTTAATTAATTAAAATTTTATTTCGTTAAAAATATCAATTTAAAAAAAAAAATGATGTCTATAAAAAAAATTTAAACACTTTTTTTTGCAAATGAATTTTATGAATGATAGGAGCCTTGAATAATTTTGATATGATACTTAATTATCCATAACAAAATTAATAATTAATATAACTTAAATAGAAAGTTTTTAAAATGACCATTAGAATTAATGAGACTATTCCAGATATAGAAGTGCAAACAGATACAGGTAAACTTAAGCTTCATGAATGGATTGGAGATTCCTGGGCAATATTATTTTCACACCCAAAAGACTTTACACCTGTATGTACTACGGAATTTAGTGCAGTTGCACAATTAGCAAATGAATGGGCAATTAGAAAAACCAAAGTCATTGGTGTTTCAGTCGATGGTGTAGATGATCATAAAAAATGGAAAGAAGACATAAAAAAGTTTGGTAAGAGCATGCCTGATTTTCCTATCATCGCTGATACAGATCTTACAGTTTCCAAGGCTTTTAATATGTTACCTGCGGAAGCTTATTTGCCAGATGGAAGAACGCCTAACGATACTGCAACTGTTAGATCTGTATTTATTATTGGTCCAGACAAAAAACTTAAACTTACTATGACATACCCGATGACAGTTGGAAGAAATTTTGCAGAAATATTAAGGGCTTTAGATGCTTTGCAACTCACAAATGATAGGGGTGTAGCCACTCCTGCAGACTGGCAAGTTGGACAAGATGTCATTATACCGGCTGCATTAAATGATGAAGACGCGCAAGAAAAATTCGGAAATTTCGAGAAGGTCCTTCCTTATTTAAGAAAAGTAAATTTAAAATAAATTAAAACTATAAACTACAATATAGTCTAAGTTAATATTAGACTATATTGTATATTTAAATATTTATTTAAAAACAGATTTCTTGATATTTTATTTTATAATTAAAAAATAAAATCACATTGATTTATTAACAAAACTTAAAAACGACTCCCAAGATTTTTCATCTGCATTTTTTCTATATCTTTTTGAATTAAAAACTGTAAAAGCATGTGGAGCACCAGAATATATGTTAACCTCATAGAATATTTTATTTTGTTCTAATTCTTTAGTCACTCCAAAGACATCATCTAATTTTACCGCCTTATCAGCTCCACCATGAGCAATAAAAATTGGCTTCGTGTTTGAAGAATAACTCTGACCTTCTGGAGTTTTTACGCCTCCATGAAATGAAGCATATCCTACAATATTTTTTCCCTTACCAGACCTAGCCAATTCTAGTGCTGCAGACCCACCAAAACAATAACCCATAATAAATGTTTTTTTATTATTTTTATTAACTTGATTGATACCAGCTAAAATTAAATCCCTCATCCTTTTGCGGTTTTCGTATAATTTTTTAGTCTCCGCCTTTCTAAGATTTATCTCTTTTGGACGATTTCCTTTACCGTATAGATCAACTGCAAAAGCTGTGTATCCAAGAGAAGATAACATTTTAACTCTTGTTTCTTCGTATTCAGTTAACCCATCCCAATCATGAATAACTATTATTAAGCCTTTAGATTCAGTTTCTGGTTGACTTAAATAGCCCTCAAACATTTCGTTGTTATAAGAATAGGTTAATTTCTGCCCTGCATGTACATGCATTGATATAAAAAATAAAATTAAAAAAGTTATAAGTCTCATAATTTTTTCCTAAAATTAACAATGTTGGATATGATATGTATGTGATATATATTCAAAAATTAGTCAATTTTTTAAAAAAGAATTCAGTGATTTTTTTATTTTCAATTCCTTCAAAGTACTATTTAAATTGGAGATAGTTTCTCCATTTAAAGGAATACCGTCTTTGATGTATTGGAACCTTAGTTCATTTTCAATTTGTCCAGGAAGATAAATTTTTTTATTTTTAAGTGAACGAGAATTTTTAAATTCACTAATCATTTTTTCAATTTTAATTTGATAAGATTTTAAATCTATTAATTCTTTAATATTGATGGCTATAAAAAACTGCCCATCAACGCCTGATATAGCTCCATCAATCATATTACCTGAAGCACTTCCATATTGAGCATCAGAAAGCATTGTTGACAACATGCCTACCATCATTGCCAAACCCACTCCTTTGAACCCTCCAATAGGTTGAATTAGGCCATCAATTGCTGCTTCTGGATCAATTGTAGGCAAACCATTTTTATCAAAAGCCCAGCCTTCAGGAATATTTTCTTTTTTTTGAGCATAAATTCTAATTTTCCCGTGGGATGTTTGACCGAGAGATGCATCTATTACTAAGTCATCAAATTTTATACCAGGAAAAGAAATCGATATAGGGTTAATACCAACAATTTTATCCATTCCTCCCCAAGGAGCCATTGTTGGTAAAGCGTTAGTACCAACAATACCAACGCAATTTTGTTTTGAGGCCATCAAGCTATACCAATCTAAAGCTCCACAATGATTACTGCCTTCCAAAGAAACAAATGCAATTCCAAATTTTTTTGCTTTATCTATTGCATGCTGAATTGCATATTTAGAGCCAACCTGTCCCATAGAATTGTCACCATTTATCCTAGATATTCCTCCAAATTCTTTAACAACTTTTGGTTTTCCTATAGGGTTAACGCCATCTAATGTTAATTTCTTTACATATTCAGGAACTCTAATAACACCATGAGAATGAATACCTCTTAAATCTGCATGTATTAAGGAATCTGTTACGATTGATGCATCAACATCATTCATTTTGCATGTTATAAATATTGATTTAACTATTTCTGTTAAATCCAAATGATCAATTCTTAATTCTTTTTCTATGTTAGGATAGTAAACCATAATTATTATACTACTCGAATAAATCAAATTTAAATAAATATATATTAGAATATTTACAAATTTAGATAATGTTTGAAATTTAAAAAATTAATTGTATGTTAAATTTATGTGTATAGGTTCTTCTTCAAATTTTTTCTTAATGTTCTTAAGCGCTTTAGCTTCTTTTATATTTATATGGAATTTTTCAAAAATTAAAAATTTTCTGAATAAAAAAATTAGGAATTTTCATAAAAAGCCTACTAATATCTAGTTGCTTAGATAACTTCAATATAAGCTACCATTCCCGATGTAGCGTGTTCTAGCATATGACAATGAAACAACCATTTACCTGGATTATCTGCAACAACGATTAGTTTTGTCTTTTCACCAGCTTGCATTAGATAAGTATCTCTTAAAAGATAATCATTAACATTTTTAAACTCTTTGGATTTCACAAAAAAATGATGACCATGCAGATGCATGCTATGAGGCCACCTAGTATCATTCCATAAGTCAATTACTAAAATTTCATTTCTTTTTATCTGCAAAAGAGATTTTTCATAACTGCCGATTTCTCTATTAAAAGCCCAAAGCTTTTTTTCTTCCATTGCGAGTGATCTAAAATCTTTTTCAATTCCATTAATTTTTGCACTAGCAAGGTTTCCCATCGCACCACCTTGCATGTGTATTTTTAATGTTTTAGCATTTACTAAACTTGGTGGATTGTATTCTGAATTAAAATCAAATCTCTTATTATATGTATTTGGATTAGATCCGTATGTTTTAAGTTGGAATACTTTTAGAGATTTCTTTTGGGTTACTTCAAAAAAGTTAACTTCTGATAAGTCTTTAGAATGAAATGATATATCAATTCTCTGTCCAGGAGCTAGGGTAAAACTTTCTTGGTAAAATGGTTTAATTGAAATACCATCAACAGCAATAATTCTAACATTTTTCAAACTTGAGCTAAACTTTAGAACCCTTGCATTTGAAGCGTTTATAAACCTTAATCTTATAAAACTATTTTGTTTGATTTGAAATTGTGGAGATTTTTTACCATTTATTGTCAACCAGTTGCCAATTCTTCCAGCATGTGACCAATCCATTAATGATCCAAAAGATTGTTCATCAATCTCAAAATTTTTATTTAATCTCCAATCATCTGCCAATATAACTAAATCATGATCAAATATATTTTCTTTATTATTCGTAATTACCAAAGGACCATATAGCCCTTTTGCAACCTGTTTCCATGAATTAAAATGTGCATGATACCAATAAGTTCCAGAATGATTTAAAGGAAATTCATATATAAAACTTTCTCCAGGTTGAATTGGATCCTGGGTTAAATAAGGTACTCCATCCATTTTATTTAGATTTTTAATTCCGTGCCAATGTATACTGGTTGGCTCTTCAAGGTTATTAGTGAAATTAACCCTTAGAATATCTCCTATTTTTGCTTTTAATAGAGGGCCAGGATTTATATTATTATATAATGATAAGTTTGTCTGAGTATTTTCTTTAAAACTGAAACTACTTTTTTTTGCAGTAATTTTATAATTAATTATATTATTATTATTTGCAAAAACTGACTTGTATTTAGTTGTTAAAATTATAGTAGGAACATATTTTAAAAATTTTCTCCTGGAAATCATATAATGTCCTTATAATTTAAAATCAGTTATTTATTAGATTACATAAAATTTTTGTATTTAATCTATTATTTAGAACGTGTGTTTATTTGATCGTGAATTTTTTGTACCTTAGGAGACCAAGTGCTTTTGATGTAAGAAAGAACAGCAATAATCTCTTTATCACTTAAAATTTCTTTATAAGCTGGCATATTGTTTGGATATTTTTCACCTAAAATTTCTTCAACTCCATATTTTGTTATCATGAATAGATAGTTATCATTATGATGCCAAGTATGTCCTGTTTCATCATGTGGCGGGGCTGGCATCATACCATTAGGTTTTCGTGATTTCCAATTCTCTTCACCTTCAAGATTTACACCATGGCAAGAAGCACAATTTTTCACATATACATTTTTTCCAAGTTTTATAATCGATTTATCTTTGGGCTTAAGAGAAACTGAGTTCTCTACAAAAACTTTATGGCCTGGAAAATAGAAAAATCCAAAACCTAATAATAAAATCAAGGTAATAATAGATAAGATAAACTTATTCTCTTTTATTAATTTTGACACTTCTAATGACAGCCCTTTCCAAGAGCTTTAAGTCGCCAGTAGTTATATGGCAAAGGTGTAACAAAGCCTGCCAAAAGCATAAAAGGTATGACCCACCAAGTTAGTATAGCGCCACCAGTAAGTAAATAATCTGTTAAATTCATAGCAGCCTCCATCGATACCATTGACACCAAAGACATTCCAACAGCTGTCTTAAAGGCTAATTTTAATAACATTTGTTTTGATAAAATTATTGTCTCAAGAATAATTGAAGTAATGATACCATTTATAATTGCTAAACTCATTATAAGTGGGACAGGCCAAGCAATTTCCATAAATTGGAAAAAAGCAATTGTGCCAAAATCACCAATACAACACCCTAGTAAACACCAAGAAGTATTTTTAGATGCCTGCAACCATGTATGTCTGCATGACCAGTGAATTGAAAGTGTATTTTCTAAAATCATTTGCGCCCTGCAAGATTATCAATAACATCAAATATATAATTTAAGCAAAGGAGAAATTCAATGATTGATACACTAGACCTTGGTCTAAAGGGAAAGGTAGCCATCGTTGCAGGAGGAGGTGGAGGTTTGAAAGGTGTTGGTAATGGCAGAGCAGCTTCTATACTTCTTGCAAAAGCAGGTGCAAAGGTGATTGTTGTTGATAAAGATCTTTCTTTAGCTAATAACACGGTGAACATCATTTTAGAAAATGGAGGAGAAGCGTTAGGCATAGGTGGGGACTTAACGAAAGCTAAAGAATGTAAAAAAGTTGTAGAGTTTTCTTTAGATAATTGGGGCAGACTTGATATTCTTGATAATAATATTGGAATAGCAAGCAAGCTTTCTGTAGTAGATGAGACAGAAGAATATTGGGACCATCTAATGAATATAAATTTAAAACCAATGTTTCTTATGTCCAAATATGCTATTCCAGCAATGATAAATTCTGGGGATGGTGGTTCTATTGTTAATATTTCTTCTATCTCTGCTACTAGACCCAAAGGTTTAACATCATACTCTGCTTCAAAAGGAGCAGTTCTTTCTTTAAGTCAAGCTATGGCTGTTGATCATGGCAAAGATGGCATAAGAGTGAATTGCATTCTTCCTGGCCCTGTTTACACACCTATGGTTTATTCAGACGGAATGAGTGAAAGTCAGCGCTCTCAAAGACAAAATGCTTCCCTTATTGAAATGGAAGGAACAGGTTGGGATATTGGAAAAGCAGTTGTTTACCTATGTTCACAATGGGCAAGATATGTAACAGGACATCTTATGGTTGTAGACGGAGGCTGTTCACTCTCATCTAGACCCAGGGGATAAACTTAAAAAGTGTCCTTTAATTTATTATATTATTTTACATACTCTCTCTTGATAATATTATAGGACAGTAATTTTAAGGAGTTTAATAAATGGAATTCGATATAGAATCTAATATTTCTTATATTGAAAACAAAATTAATGAATTAGAAAAATTTACTGATCAAAAGCAACCTTTTACAAGATTAGTATTCAGTAAAGAATTTTATGAGGCTAGATCTTGGCTAAAAAATGAGTATGACAAACTCGGTTTGTTAGTGTCTACAGATGAAGCTGGGAATTTAATCGGAACTTTAAATTCAAAAATTGATACTGATAAAATTGTTATTGTTGGATCACATATAGACACTGTACCTTCGGGCGGGAAGTTTGATGGAATAGCAGGTGTTGTTGCGGCGTTATGTTTGATAAAACATATAAAAGACAACGATATAGATTTACCATTTAATTTGGCTGTTTATGACTACTTAGGAGAAGAATTAAATGATTGGGGAATTTCTTGTATTGGCACAAGAGGAATGATAGGTGCATTAAATCAAGAAATTTTATCAAGAGGCAATTCTTCTGGGAATATTTTAAAAGATGAAATTAATAAGATTGGTGGAAACTCAAAGTCACTCACTAAGCCACTACCAACAATTAAAAATATTCTAGCCTGTTTAGAATTACATATCGAACAAGGTAAAATCTTAGAACAAAAAAAATTAGATATTGGAATTGTAAGATCCATTCCAAGCATTTCTAGGTTTAATGTAGAAGTAAATGGTCAAGCTGGTCATAGTGGAACTATTCTAATGGATCAAAGAGCTGACGCACTTGTAGCTTCATCAGAAATTATTACTTTCGTCAATAAGTTAGCATTAAGATTGTCCCAAGAAAGTAATCAACATTTTGTTTCAACAATTGGAAAGATTACTGTTTCACCTAATGCTGCTGCAATTATTCCAGGTAAAGTTGAAATGACTATTGACCTGAGATCCTCCAGTAAAAGTTCAAGAGAGCAATATGTAAAGGAATTGGAAGAAAAAATTGAATTAATGAATAAGACAGGCACCTGTAAAATTGATATCAACAATATAGCTAACGCACCCTATGTGGAAATGGATAAAGAATTGGTGAAATTATTTAAAGATTCAGCCAATTCATGCGGGCTTACAAATCAAATTATGGATAGCGGAGCTGGTCATGATACTGCTCAACTATCCAGACTGGTGCCTGCTGCAATGATTTTTATTCCATGCAAAGAAGGCTTAAGTCACTGTCCAGAAGAGCATGCAGAAATATTGGACATATCAAAAGGGACTGCTGTTTTACTTAAAATGGTAGAAAATTTAGCTATGTTAAACCATACTTAGATTATTTTAAAAAAATCTATGACATTCTTTTTATTTTCTAAATCTAATATAAAATCTATCATTTGATCTATTTTATTTTTGGGTATTTTTTTAGTTGAAGACAAACAGCATTTATGAAATTTATCTAAGTATTCACTCTCAGATAAAGCTGCTTTTGGATGACCATATACATGATCTAAATTGATTTCTATTGTTTTATTGTTGGTTAATTTAACAGTAAACTTTTGTGGTGTAAGAACTTTTTGATCTAAGTTTTCATTCTTGATCATTGTTATTTTTCTAGCAAATTCTAAAGTTTCAGGATTAGTCAGATATTTTTGATCTGTAAAACTATCAATATCCAAATGACCGTTGATCATATAACTAGCACCAACAAATTTGGCACATAGTTTTGCATAATTTGTTGTTAAATTATCAATTAATGGCCTTGCTACTAATTTGTAAACACCTGGCGGAACAAGACATTCAATTGAAATTATATCGTCTTTGTTTAAACTATGCTTTGACTTCAAGTCTCTTATAGCGTGAACCAATCCGTGAGTTAATCTACCACTTGGATAGGGTTTATGAGCTAATTGATTTACCATCCAAACTTTACCAATATTGTCTTGCAAGTATTGAGTGTCAAAGTTATCGTTTTCGATTAATTTGAAATAACCATGCTCTCCATTGAAAACCCTTTTGGGTCCAGGAAAGCCAGCTAGAGTTAGATCCATAGAAGATAAGGCTGCTTTAGCATTGAAACCAACTTGAAGCCCTAGTATGGGAACACCTTCTACATGTGATTGCATATTTCCACATGTTTGTGAGTACATAATACCCAAGGCATTATGTATCTCTTCTCCAGAAAATTTCTGTATTTTTGATAATGCTGCAATTGCCCCAAAACCGCTAGCAGTAGCAGGACGAAAAAATTTTAACTCACCTTTAGCACTAATTCCCAAGAATGATGCAATATCAACTCCTAAGGCAAGAGCCAACAAAAATTCTTTACCATTTATGTAACGACCTTCATTATTGAGTGTTTCACAATGAGCAAGTAGAGAACTTAAAATGGCAGCCATAGGGTGAACAACTGCTCCTTCATGAATACAGTCAAATTCTAGACAATGAATTTGGTATGCATTGATAAGAGTTGTTGCATCTCTTGAATATTTTTCCCATGTTCCCAGAGTTGTGCATTCATTACCTCTTGACCAACTATCAGCAACTTTTTTTAATTCAGAAAGATTTGCTCCTGTACTTCCTGCAATGCCTACACCAAGTGAATCAAGTAAAAATACTTTTATTTTATTTATGGTCTGATTATCTAAATTTTCAAAATTAGATTTGTGTATATGATTAGAAAACAGGTCTGCTGTTTCAATTACCATGTCAATCCTAGTAAAAAGTTTTTAGATTTTAAAAGTAAAAATCTAGAGTTTAAATCTTTTTTTCTACTAATACCTATGATTTGTTCAACGAAATTGTCTCAAACTCAGCAGGACTAGTAATTTCTATTAACTCTAAATCATCTGAGTGTTTAATTTCTCTATGATGAATTTCTGGTGGTTGATAGACAACATCTCCAGCGTTGAGAGTAAAAGTTCCCTCTCCTTTATATTCGAATTCAACTGACCCTTTTAATATGTATACCATTTGAAACTTTAGTTTATGATAATGCCACTCACCATTAGCGTGCTTTCCTTCAATAGCTTTAATGACATTTGCACCAAAATCACCAGAAGTGGCCTCCTCTATACCTAAGTCCTTATAAGAAAAAAAACCTCTTAAACCTGATTCAAATTTATTTTCATTCGCCCTTGTTATTTTAAATTTCATTGCATCCTCTTATAAAGTTAGTGATCTACTAAATCTTAACAGATAATTTTAAGATAGAAATAATAAAGGTTCATACAAAACTAAAATGTACATATTTCTGGTTTGAAATCCATTCCATGACCAGGACGACTGGTTGGCTTCAGCATTCCGTTTTCAGGCTTTAACGGCTCCTGCCACAGATGGTCATACCAACCCATATACTCTAACCACGAGGGATTTTCTATAGATGCTACTATGTGAATAGATAACTCAGGAAACATGTGAGGTGCAATTTTAATTCCATATTGATTAGCTATTTTTGCAGTATAGATCAAATTCGTATATCCACCCCTCATGATATCTGGCTGGAGTATATTTATTTTTTTACCCTTCATAAAAGGTAGTAAATCATGATGAGTAAAGTTATTTTCTCCTGTAACGATTGGTATTGAAGTTGAATTACAAATTTTATCATATCCTTCGAAGTCATCAGCCATCACAGGTTCCTCCAGCCATTCTGGATTATAATTTTCAATTTGTTTTGAAACTTTAATGGTCTCTTCAACTGACCATCCTTGGTTCACATCGATCATAATTCCAATGTCATTTCCCAATACTTGACGCATATCTCTTACATTACAAATATCTTCTTCATTACTGAAGGTGTGAGCCACCTGCATTTTAATTGATTTGAAACCATCTGAAACAAATTTTTGAGCTTTCTCAATCATACCATCATGACCCAAACCTCTGTAGCAACCAGATCCATAAACAGGAAATTCTTTATCTTGCCCTTCCCAAAGCTTCCATAATGGCAAATTATTTGTTCTTCCCAAACAATCCCAAAGAGCTATGTCAATTGCCGACATCGCCATGACTGTTATTCCCATTCTCCCTTGAATAAAGGTAGACTTCCACATTTTAGACCATAAATATGGAATATCATCTATAGTTTCTCCTATTATTAGAGGAGTTAACATTTCATTGATACACATCTCTATGGTTTTAAGCCCACCTGCCAATGGATGCAGATGTCCTGTACCAATCACGCCTTCTGCAGTCTCTATTTGAACTATTAATAAATCTATTTTCTCAAGTGTTAAGAAACCAGTTTTAGGAGGATCTTGAAATGGTACAGAGGTTATCTTTGTTTTAATAGAAGTTATTTTTAATTGATTATTTTTTTCTACAATTTTTACCAAATATTATATCCTCGCATTGAACTTTACATATTTTAAAATTTAATTGAATTAGAGTATATTATATAAATGTAAATTTAAGACTTATTTAATTTTTTATTAGGAGATTTTCTTTGAGCCCAGTGATTAATGGAATAAAAGTGCCGCAAAATCTTCTTGGCAACTTAATTGAAACGAATTTATATGAATCTAATGATATAGACCTTCAAAAGGCTCTAGAAAAAGACGGTTATATTTATATTAAAAATGTTATTAATGAAGAGGAAATTTCTAAAGCAAGAGAAGATATTTTCCAAAAATTAGGTGAAGTAAATGAATTAAAGCATCCATTTAGTGATGGAATTGCTTCTGGTAAGTCTAATAGAGATGTTTTGTTTTCTAGTAGAGGAACGTTTTGGGAACAAGTTAGTAATATATCATCCCTTAGAAATATCACTAATGGTAAAACCTTAAATAAAATTTTTGATAAAATCTTTGGAATGCCTTCTGTTGGATTTGATTTCATTTTTCTAAGAGCTGTAGGTGGGGGTAAATTTACCCATATGCATTGTGATGCTGGTTTTTTTACTAGAAAAACTCAAAAAGTTTTAACTTGCTGGCTAGTTTTTACCGACGTTCCCCTTGATAAAGGGCCATTATTTGTAATTGAGGGTTCCCATAAATATGATGATATTTATAAAAAATATTATGGCTTTGATGTTGATAAAAATAAAAACCTTAAAGCCTCAATAGACAGTCACCCTGTTGATTTTGCTAAGGAAAGAAAAAGTAAAATCCTTACTGCTCATTTTAATCCTGGTGATATTCTAATTTTTGGAATGTACACTGTTCATGGCACTTTTGAAAACCATTCAAAAGATAACAAAATACGATTAACATGTGACATCCGTTTTCAGCCACAAAAAGAACCTAAAGACCCAAGATACTTTGGTATCAGTCCAGGTGGTACTACGGGAGCAGGTTATGGAGAGTTAAACAGTGCCAGACCGTTGAATGAAGATTGGCATATAAGATAAGAAAAATAAAATACAGACTATATGTCACAACAGTGAATTGATTATCGAATATAATAAAGATGTCTGATTAATGTCTAAAGTTAAAATTCATGAGAGTTGGAAGATTTTTCTTGAAGATGAGTTTTCTAAAAAATACATGGAAGACCTTAGGGCTTTTTTGAAACAAGAGATTGAAACAGGAAGAAAAATTTTTCCTCCAATGAAAAAAGTTTTCAATGCTTTTAACTTAACGCCCCTTACAAATGTTAAAGTGGTTTTAGTTGGGCAAGACCCTTACCATGGAGAAGGTCAAGCTAATGGGCTTAGCTTTTCAGTTGAGAAAAATGTAAAAATACCTCCATCACTTCAAAATATTTTTAAGGAATTATTTACAGATTTAAGATTAACCTCTCCTCAAAATGGAAATCTTGAAAATTGGGCTAAGCAAGGTGTTTTACTTTTAAATAGTTGCCTCACAGTTCAAAAAGCATCCCCTGGATCACATCAAGGTAGAGGTTGGGAAAAGTTTACAGATAAAGTTTTAAAAATTGTTAATGATAATAAAAAAAATATTGTATTTATTACTGGCTTTTTTGGTTCAAAACCTTTTTCTAGATCAAATAATTATCTCTTAGAAAAAAACATTGAACCTATAGATTGGCAATTATAAATCATGAACAAAACTTTACTTTTGAAATATGAGTTCTGAGAATAATTCTAGAGGTATCATTTTAGTCATAGTTGCTATGGCGTTGTTTTCTATCCAAGATGCGCTAATTAAATTTATTTTTGAGCAGACTGCACTTTACGAGATTTATTTTGGTAGAATATTTATAGCATCTGTAAGTGAGGATTTTTATTTTTTAGTAACTCTATGACGTAAATATGAAGGAAAAATTATTACAGTACCTATGCCTTTAAAATCCATAGAACTCTTAATTTCTTCAAACTCAAAATCACCACCTTCATAATCTAATTTGTCACTTAATTGAATTGAGATGGATAATTTTCTATCTAACCCTTCTTGACCATTCCAGTTAACATCATGATGCCAATCATATTTTCCACCCTCATCAGATCTATATTCAGTAAATTGAATCTCTGATTTATTTATTACATCAACATGAAATGTTTTGTTATTTGCCTCTAGAATATACTCCCACAATAATTCTTTAACCCAACTCTCATTAATCCAACATATTTTACTACTTCTTTTCTTCTGTATTGATTTACTTGAGGAGAAAACAGGAGCATTTAATAAGGAATTATTATCTACAAGATTTAAAATTTTAATGATTTGCTGTTTGCTTAAAGCTGATTGCCAAATATGAAACTGCTGTCGCATTTTTTAAAATGCCTTAATGATTTGTTATAGTGAATAATTTATAGCACTCGAAACTATTCAACATAACCTTTGGGAAGTTTTTTAGGTTTAGGTTTTAAAAGTGTCTTTAAATGAGCAATTTCCTCATCAGCCTTTTTAAGTTCTTCTTGTTCTTGTTCCCTAAGTTCATTATTCATGTTTTTTTGTGATCTTAATAATCTCAACTCATACATTCTATCTACTTCTTCATCAGAAAGATTATCTTCACCTCGTTCTTCAAGTAATTCTAACTCAGTTTTGTTTACTTGGTTTTCACTAGTATCATTTTCTACTTCCTGAACATTTTCTTCAACATCATTTTCAGTTGAAACTTCATCTGTCGTAGATTCTTTATTTGTATCTGTAGCTTGAGTCTCTTCTGCTGAAGCCACTTCATTATTATCTGAAGCAGCTATTCAACATAACCTTTTGGAAGTTTCTTCTGTTGTCTTTAAGCTTCTTTTTTTAATTTCTTGTTCTTGTTCTAAGTTCATTATTCATGTTTTTTGAGTTTCTTCTCAACTGAATTCCACTTCATTATTATCTGAAGCAGCTACCTCTTCTGTTGTAGCTTCTTCATTTATAACTGCAGCTTGAGTTTCTTCTACTGAAGCCACTTCATTATTATCTGAAGCAGCTACCTCTTCTGTTGCAGCTTCTTCATTTGTTACTTCAGCTTGAGTTTCTTCTACTGAAGCCACTTCATTATTATCTGAAGCAGCAACCTCTTCTATTGTAGCTTCTTCTTTTACAGCTTTGAGTTTCTTCTGCTGAAACCACTTCATTATTATCTGAAGCAGCAACCTCTTCTATTGTAGCTTCTTCTTTTACAGCTGTAGTTTCAGTTTCTTCTGCTGAAGCCACTTCATTATTATCTGAAGCAGCAACCTCTTCTGTTGCAGCTTCTTCATTTGTTACTGCAGATTGAGTTTCTTCTTTTGAAACTGTTTCATCTCCCTCTTGCTTACTAATAGAATCAAGAGACGATATAGGATCATTATTTACATATAATTTTTCCTGAGGAGTGACTGCTTCTTGCTGTTCAGTATTTGTTTCTGTATTCTGATTATCTATATTACTTTCAGTACGTTCAGGTTTTTTTATCGGTTCCTTAATGAATGGATTTACATATTTTTCACGAGCTATTTGAATATCATTCTTAAGATTTTTTATACGTGTATCCCAATCTTGCATTTACTTGCCCTGATAATAGAGATTTAATAACTATGATTTATTATAACAATCCTAGATTACCTTCAAAAAATATACCAAGTTTAAAATTATAATTAAATTAGTTAATAAAGAGCGATTATTCTGAAATAACTTAATTAAAAGAATTTGTTTCTAAACCTTAAAATTTAAATAGATATTTTTAATGTTTAGGCGGATATAAATCCGATATCCACCTAAAATTATTTAGAAAAAGTTAAATTAAGAATTTTTAAGCCTCTCATTTTGAGGAAACATGTATTTACTAGCCTCTTCATCAATTTCAACTTTGAAATTATGGTTATTAGCAAGGTTTATATTAATTGCCTTTTGGCTAGCTGGTCTGTTATTAATCTCTGTCATAAGCCTATTTAGATTTACCCTTTTTTCAAGTTCACCTTCTCCAATTACTTTTGGTAACATTCGGGCCCATCCCCATACGCACATATCGACAATTGTGTATGTATCTCCCAACATATATTTGTTATTTGCCAACCTATCATCCAGTATGTCGTAATGTCTCTCTGCCTCAAAAACATATCTGTTTATGGCATATTTTAATTTTTCAGGTGCCATATGTTGAAAGTGGACAGATTGCCCTGAATAAGGACCAATACCTGTCGCAACGAACATTAACCAAGACAAGAGATCTGCTCTAGACTTAGGATCATTATTTGTTATAAATTTCCCAGTTTTTTCAGCTAAATATAATAATATGGCGTTGCTATCAAAAATGACATTGCCTTCATCTATAATTGAAGGAGCCTTTGCATTTGGATTTATTGCTTTATATGCAGGGGTATGTTGTTCTCCTTTTCTTGTATCAACCGGTATAGCCTCGTATTCCAATCCCATTTCCTCTAAACATAAAGCAACTTTCATAGGGTTAGGACCGGTATTATAATAAAATTTCAACATTAAATTCTCCAAAAATTTCTGTAATTAATTCTTGTTTAACCAATTAATAAAGTTAATCAATATTATTATTTATAAAGTCTGAATACACCTCCATTAAATTCATCATTAGCAATTAAAATTGAACCATCAGACATCTCTTCAATATCTCGAATTCTTCCAATCTTATTAGCTAAAAAGACTTTTTCATCAATTACGGTATTATTTTTGAAGGACAAAATGTGAAGTTGTCTAAACTTTAAAGATCCAATGATCATTTTATTTTTAAATTCTGGAAACATGTTTCCTCTATATATAATCATACCTGAAGGAGCTATAGACGGAACCCATACTTTTATAGGATCTTGATACCCAATTTTAGTAGTTCCTATTCCAATATCTCTTCCACTGCCATATTCTTTACCAAACGTTATTTTAGGCCAACCATAATTTTTTCCTTTTAGGATGATATTTAATTCATCACCTCCCTGAGGACCATGTTCATGAAGCCATAACTGCGTTTTATTATTATTGAAAGTTAGCCCTTGAGGATTTCTATGACCTATTGAAAATATTTCAGGAAGCGAATTCTTAAATGCTTTATTATTAAAATAGTTCCCATTTTTTTGAATTTTTATGACAGTCCCAGAATGATTTTTTAAATTTTGAGAGTCATTTCTTTCTCCTCTATCTCCAATAGTAGCGTAAATATATTCATTATTGAGAGCTAACCTACAGCCAAAGTGCCTGGAACTATTCGAAGATTTATTAGATACAAATAACTGTTTTTTATTTAATAATTTATTATTTCTAAATTGATAGCTGTTAATTGCCGTTGCAGATTTTGAATTTTTAGTTTTTTTACTGAAGCACAAATAAATAATTTTTTTATTATTAACTTCTTCGACTTCAACATCTAATAAACCACCTTGACCATAGTTGAACACCTCTGGAACACCAGGTATCTCAAATATTTTTTTATTAAAAACATTTAGCCTATATAATTTTCCTGAACGTTGAGTAAATAGTATCTCTTTGTCATTTAGAACACTAATTCCCCATAAATTTGATAAATTAGGACTAATTTTTTCTAATATGGTTTTGGAATAAGAAAGATTTGGTATTAAGATCAAAGTAATAAAAAAATAAAAAAATTTCATGAAAAACCTAACTCTTTAATATAATTAGCTGTTTATACTATTTATGTTATTAATATTAAATATAAACGTTTTGGTGATTAGATGCGATTATTAGTTGCTGATATTGGTGGTACAAATGCTAGGTTTGCCTATAAAGAAAAAGACGACAGCGAACTTAAGAGCTTTGCTTATTTAAAATGTAATGATTTTGAAAACATTTTTGATGCCATCGAGTATTATCAACAAACAAATAATTTAGATATAGAAAATATGTCAATTGCATTGGCATCACATACAACAAAAGATGCAATTAAGTTTACTAATAATCACTGGCAATTCAAGCAATCCGAAATTTATAAATACTTTAATCTTAATAAGTTAATTTTTATTAATGATTTTGTTGCTCAATGCTTAAGTCTAGATGCTTTTTATAAAGATATATCTGAGAATAAAGTATTGAACGAAGATTTATTAGGTAAATATGATTTAAGGTCTATTAGAAATGGGACACCTACAAAAAATTCTCCGCTTCTAGTTACTGGGCCCGGTACTGGCTTAGGAGTATGTACTTTATTAAATGTTAATAATTATCCAATAGCCATAGAGGGAGAAGGAGGTCATTCCACTTTCGCACCAAACTCCGATCTTGAAATAGAATTACTACAATATTTAAGAAAAAAATATGATCATGTTTCTAATGAAAGAATTGTAAGTGGTTCAGGTATTGAAGAAATATACGAATTTATTTGTTCTAAGAACAACCAACCTTTTGAGGATTTAAAAGCGCCTAATATTGGCGAAAATGCCTTAAAGGGTGACACAAAGGCAATCGAGACTATTAAATTATTCTTTAGTATTTTTGGAACTATTATCTCCAGTGTTATTTTAATTAATGGAACTCAATGCGGTGTTGTTATTGCAGGTGGTATTACACCTAAATTACAATCTATTTTAAGTGAGAGTAATTTTAATAAAAATTTTTTAAATAAAGGAAGACGACATGAGTATGTAAAAAACATACCTGTATGGCTTACTGAAAATAATAATAATGGCTTGATAGGTGCATCAAAAGCTATAAATAACCCTCATTACAGCTCCAAAATTATAACAAATAATTAAATTTTTCTTTTAAAAAAAAATATCAATAGTTTACGATATTTTCAGGGAGTGAGTATTGTTAACAAAAGAATTAATAACTTTTTTAAAAAAATTTGATACTCCAACAATTTCTAATGCTCTTGATATTTTTAGAGGATCAAGATCTGCTGACGGTTACACAAAATACCCCTTTATATCAGCTAACACTTCGTTAAAACCAATTGTTGGAATAGCAAGAACAGCTAAAATAAGAGCCTCTAATCCTCCTATTTTATCACCGGAGGAAACTACATCTATTCGATTGAAATATTATGAATATATCAGTAGAAGCTTTCCAGATTTTCCTGATGCCTCTCCAGTTTGTGTAATAGAAGATCTTGATTGGCCAAATCCAACAGGATCATTTTGGGGTGAAGTTAATGTTGCATTACATAAGGGTTTAGGACTAGAGGGTACAATTACAAGTGGGCTATTAAGAGATTTAGATGCAATAGATAAAAGTTATCAGGTTTTAGCTAATGGTATTGGACCAAGTCATGCTTACGTTCATGTTGTTGAATTCGATACATCTGTTAACGTTCATGGCCTTTTTATAAGAGATGGTGACATAATTCATGCAGATCAACATGGGGCGGTTATTATACCAAAACCAGCACTTTCAATTATCAAAAGAGCTATAAACCACATGAATAAAAAAGAAAAACATCTTATTGAAGCTGCAAAACAAGATAACTTTAATATCGAAAAACTCAAAGAGGCATGGACAAAAGCTTCAAATGAAAAATGGGAGAAATAGAAGTGTTTGAAATAGATAAAAAAGCTAGAAGACTTACACAAGAAGAAAAAGAACAATATATTAATGAAGGATACGTAACTGGTCTTCCAGTATTTTCAGAAAATGCAGTTAAGGACTTACATGATTGGTATGATGAACTCAGTTCAAAATTACCACCTAATATTGATATCAATAAGACCAACATGTGGCACAAAGCTAGTAAAAAATTTCATGATCTGTGTAGAACACCAGCCATTTTAGATTATGTTGAAGATTTGTTAGGTCCTAATTTTGTTCAGTGGGGAGGTCAGTTTTTCAGTAAAGAGCCTAAAGATGGGTCAGTTGTACCTTGGCACCAGGATGCTCAATATTGGCCATTAAATCCATCCAATGCTGTTACAGTTTGGTTAGCCGTTTTTGACACGGATGAAGAAAATGGCGCAATGAAAGTAGTTTCAGGAAGTCATAAAATGGGTCGATTTGTTCACAAAAAAAATACTGCTAAAAATCTAGTTCTTGATCAAGAAGTATCTTTTGATCAATTAGATGAAACAAAAATAGTTTCACTTAATTTAAAAGCTGGACAAATATCACTTCATAATGATGCACTTTTACATGGATCAGAAGCGAATAACTCTGATAGAAGACGATGTGGAGTCACTATGAGGTTTTCACCAACTAATGTGAAAGGTGATTTAAAGATTTGGCCATTTTTTGAAACACAACTTGCAAGAGGTGTCGATGAATTTAAATTAAATCCAATAGCTCAAATTCCTAGAGGTGAAGCAACCCCTCAAAAAATGTTTTCATTTTCACATGAGTTTGAAAATGAATGGTAAAAAATATATTTAAAAATTTTGACTTCTTTTATGTTTGGTTGAAGAAAAGTTATTAATTTAAAGTAATAAGGCCATCCACTGCTACTAGACCTTCTTGACCTTCCTTAATTATCATTGGGTTTATTTCAGCTTCTTTGATTTCTTTAACGTTAGCTAATTGAGAAATCTTAACAATAGTTTCAGCCAACAATTTTATATCTGCTTTAGGTAACCCTCTAAAACCCTTTATTCTAATTAGAGATTTGACTTCCTCAATCATTTCCATCGCATCCTCATATTCAACTGGTGCCATTCTTACAGATTTATCATTATAAACTTCAGACATTATACCACCTGAACCAACTATAACAATTGGACCTACTAATTCATCAACTCTATAGCCTAGAATTATTTCTGCTAAACCTTTTTCCATTTTTTGCATTAGAAACTGCTTTTCATTATCTTCGATTTTAAGTTTATCACTAAGACTAGACAATTTTTTATAGCTAGAAATCAAACCATCTATTGAGTTAATATTTAATTCAACTCCACCTATTTCAGTTTTATGAAGAAACTTATCTGATAATATTTTTATTGCTATGGGAAAACCTAAAATA
The DNA here is from genome assembly GCA_038131365.1 of Candidatus Marisalimonas marina. Taxonomy (GTDB): domain Bacteria; phylum Pseudomonadota; class Alphaproteobacteria; order Puniceispirillales; family Marisalimonadaceae; genus Marisalimonas; species Marisalimonas marina. Next base: position 575,487 of record JAYPPH010000003.1, read on the forward strand.
GATGAAAAGTGTTTAGCTTGTTCTTCATTTGTAAAAATTTCGTGTTGTACAGTATTAATGCCAATTTCTTTAAAAATTTCTAAAGAATTTTTCTCTGATAAATTTTTAGTTGAGTATCTTTTCAATTTATTCGAAATGTCTTTAAGATTATTATTCTTTTTAAACAAACATTTCGGTGCTTTAGTATTTAAATACGCTTTAATACCCTCTGAACATGACTCAGGTGTTCTAAAGCAGGCTATATTATGATCATGCAGTAATGCTAGAGCTTCTGGTGCATCAGGAGCAATGTACACAGCCAGTGGTTTTCTAGATTGACCAAATTTAATGAGTGGTTCTACAGCTTGATCCGGCCTAAATTTAGCTGAGGAACCAATAACCATGACTACCAAATCACAATTTTCATCATCCATAAAACATTGAATAGCTTGACTTACTATCTCAGGTTTTGTTCCAGCAATAGTTAAATCAACTATCTTATTTTTATTGAAGGGAATATTATGTTGTTTCATTAAATTTGATATTGAAAGACCAGGTTCAATAATCTCAATATCTTCATCTGGTAAATTTTCTACAACCATAGCCCCTCCACCACCAGTGGTAGTAACTATCCCAACTTTTTTTGTTTCAGCTTTTTTCTTATTTCTAAATAAATTAGGAATTTCAATTAATGTTTCAAAAATTTCTACCCTTGCAATACCATGAAATTTTAAAAATGCATTAAAAGCATCATCATTTCCTGCAATCGCTCCCGTATGAGATTTAGCTAATTCTTTACCTAATTCAGACTTACCAAGTTTGTAACAGATAATTTGTTTGCCAGCTGCATGAGCCATTCTAGACATCTCTAGTACTTCATTACTATTTCTTAATGTTTCTAAAAATAATATTATAGTTTCGGTGTTTGGATCATTAACTAACATTTTACCAATTTCACCAACTGAAAGATCAGATTCATTTCCAACAGAAATTAACTTTGAAAAACCAATGCCTCTAGAATGACCATGAGCTAATAAAGCACCTATAAGACTCCCACTTTGAGAAATTACACTGAGCCCCCCTTTTTTTAAATTTTGGAGTTCAAGCATTGCATTTGCTGTCAAAATAACATCATCTGAAATATTTATAAGACCAATACTATTTGGTCCTAATATTCTTAAATTCCCTTTTTTTGCTATTTTAAAAATATGTTTTTCGAATTGGTTACCATCAGAGCCACTTTCACTGAATCCTCCAGATAAAATTGTAGCGCATCTAACTTTTATTGAAATGGCATCTTCGAGAGTATTGATAATTTTATTACCCTCAACGGCTACAAAAATGTGGTCAACTTGTTCAGGAATAGACGTTAAATTTGGGTAACATCTAAGACCAAAAATTTCTTCCCTGTTTGGATTTACAGGATATATATTTCCTTTATATCCGTGCGATACTAAAAATCTTTGTACCCTTGATCCAGTCTTTTTAGGATCAGCAGATGCCCCTATTATAGCAACTGATTTTGGATTTAAAAAAGATTGGGATAAAGACACATCTATCATAATTAAAAGATCATTTATTTGGCCTCTGAGAAAATCTCCTTTCAAAGATATCTTCAGCTATTCTATTTTTCATCATTTCAGTGGATCCGCCTGCAATTTGCCAACCTCTTGATTTTCTAAAGCAATACTCAACAAGAGATTCTTCGGAATAACCCATTCCGCCCATAACTTGCATCGCTTCATTACAAATATAAAATCCAGCCTCATTACAAAAGGCTTTTGCAATCGAAGTTTCATGTGATGATGGGAAACCTTTATCAGCTGTCATTGCGGCTCTGTATAATAAGAGCCTACCAGCATCTATTTTTATTTTCATTTCTGAAAATTTCCACTGTATTCCCTGAAACTCGCATAATTTTTTTCCAAACTGCTCACGCGTTAAAGCATGTTCTCTTGCAATGTTAAAAGCGTATTCTCCTAGAGCTAGGGATCTTGCTGTATTTCCGATTCTTTCTGCATTAAAGCCAGTAATTTGTTTTTTAAACCCTCCTGGACCTAACAATACATTTTCTTTAGGAACAAACACATTATCAAAATATAATGCACACCACTCTTCACCATTAGTATATTTGGAAGGTTTACCCTTTGAAAAACCCTCCATTGATGTATCCATTAAAACAGAGCCGATACCATCTAATCCTTCATGATATCTTACATAAACTAAGAAAATATCTGCATCAGGAGAATTACTAGTGAAAATTTTACTTCCAGTAACTCTAAAACCATCTCCGTCTTTTACTGCTCTAGTCTTAAGATCAGTTACTGCAGAGCCTGCATTAGGTTCCGTCATTCCTAAACCAATAACAAACTCTCCTCTTAATAATTTTCTTAAATATTTTTCTTTTTGAAAATTAGATGCGTATTCAGCAAAAGTTCTTAAAGGACCGAAGCTTCCTGATTGAACAACATCTGCACTTCTCGGGCATACTAAGGCAACTTGCTCTATTGCCAGAACAGCATCCATAAGAGATCCACCCTGACCACCATCTTTTTCAGGAAGCGTAATACCCATTAAACCATTTTGAGCAAAAAGTTTAGCAACATCCCTTGGAAAGTTTGGATCATGAGCTCTTTCCAGAGAGCCATTTTTTAAATTGTTTTCAGCAAGATTCCTAACTGAGTTTTGAAATACTCTATGCTCTTCTGATAAATTAAAATCCATTTTTTTCCTTTAAATAAAAATTTTTATAATTTGTATATTTATGATAGTTTAATACAGCCAGGGGTGCAAAAGTTTTGCTGAGAAATATACCCTTAAAACCTGATCTGGTTAAAGCCAGCGTAGGGAGTTGCTAATTTTTTAAACTTAAGCATAACTTTGTAGCCTTAGCTTATTTAAAATTTTAAACATTCCCTTTAAATTATAAACTTAAGTTTTTTTATAGAGGAAATTTATATGTCAAATCAACTATCCCAAAACGCATCAGAACTCTTAACTGATATAAGGAAAAAAGGTCCACTCGTATGGAATTTTTCAAATTTTGTTTCTATGGATATTGCTGCTAATGCCTTGCTTTCAATCGGAGCATCGCCTGCAATGGCACACGCAAAAGAGGAAGCAAATGATTTTACTCAAATTTGTAAAGCAATAAATGGTGCCCTAACAATTAATATTGGAACCTTTGATCCTTATTGGCAAGAATGCGCATTGGAAGCAGCTAAACTTGCGAATGAAAATAATGTTCCTTGGGTTTTAGATCCTGTTGGTGCTGGAGCTAGTGGGTTTAGAAATAAAAATGTTGAAGAACTGTTGGCATTAAAACCTACTATACTTAGAGGAAATGGATCAGAAATCATGGCTGTTGCAGGTATTGCAGGTGGTGGAAAAGGTGTAGATTCTACTTCAACATCAAACGATGCATTAGATGCTGCAAAATCAATAGCCAATCAAAATAAAATTATAGTCGCCGTAACGGGTGAGATTGATTATGTGACTGATGGTACAAACACATATGCAATATCAGGTGGACATGAAATGATGACTAAAGTAACAGCTACCGGTTGTGCATTATCATGTCTAATTGGTGCTGCTATAGCTGTAGGAAAGGATAAACTTCTATCTACCGCAGCAATTATAGGAATATATGGACTTGCAGGAAAAATAGCCAGTGATGAGGCAAAAGGACCAGGTAGTTTACGGGTTCATTTATTAGACAATTTAGCTAACTTAACATCAGATCAGGTTTCAGAGAATGTAAATATAGAAAATGTCTAATTACCAAACTTATTTTATTGCTGGTCCAGAAAATATACTTCCTAACCATTTATTAGGAAGTGAAAGTAATGAAGAAGCGCTAATTAGAATTGTTAGAGAATTAGCTAATCACGGACTTAGTGTTTTCCAACTAAGAGCAAAAACTATTTCAGAAGACAAACAAATTGATATCCTCAGGGATTTAAAAAAAGCTCTGAAAAATACTCATACTCAAATTTGTATTAACGATAGTGTTAGTATAGCATCCAAAGCTGGTGAGTTCATTGATATTTTGCATTTAGGACAGTCTGATATGCAGCCAGAAAAGGCCAAAACATATATTAATGAAAATATTAAAATAGGTCTTTCAATCACAAAAGAAAGTCAAATCAATAGCATTCCTGATTGTGTAGATTATATTGGTGTAGGGCCAATTTATAAAACAAACTCAAAAGATGATGCTGATAAACCAATAGGCGAAATAGTACTTCAACAAATCATACAAAAAGTAAATATCCCTGTTGTCGCAATTGGAGGAATTAATTTACAAAATGTAAATAATCTAATGAGATTAGGTGTAGCAGGCATCGCAGTTATTTCAAATATACTTAATAATCAAAAACCACTGGATAACTTCCTATTGTTGAAAGAAAAAATAGAAAAGGACTGAAGATTGAATATTTTAATAACTGGTGGAACAAGCGGGCTTGGTTTCTATACTGCTTTAAAATTAGCAGAAGACCATAGTAATAAAATTTTACTTATTGGTAGCAATAGTTCAAAAGGGGTTAAAGCTGCAAAAAAAATAGTATCAATCACTAAAAATAATAATATTAGTTATTTAGAAGCAGACCTTTCATCAATTAGGCAAATTTCATTACTAGCAAAAAACTTAATGTCTGAAAAATTTGATATTTTAATTAATAATGCTGGCGCTCTCTATTTTAAACGAGTTGAGAGCATTGATAAAATTGAAAAAACATTTGCACTTAATCATCTATCATACTTTGCTTTGACTAATTTATTATTAAAAAATAAAAACATTAAAGCTGGTGGAAGGATAATAAATGTAGCTAGTGGAGCACACAAAGGAATAGACATAGACTTTGAAGATTTAGAAGCACAAAAAAATTACAATGGATGGTTTGTTTATAAAAAATCTAAACTTTGTAACATTTTATTTACTAGAAAGTTGAGTGAGCTTACGTCTAATAAAAACATTACAGTCAATTGTCTTCATCCAGGATTTGTTAAAACAGAATTTGGCAAAAATAATAGTGGTGTTTTAGGTTTAATCATTAAGTTATTAATGAATTTATTTGCCATAAAATTGGAAGATGGCGCCAAAACAATTCTATATTTAGCTAAAAGTAAAGACGTTAAAGATGTCTCTGGTAAATATTTTTATAAGAGTAAAATTTTAGAACCATCATCATACGCACGAAATCAAGATTCTGCTGATTTGTTATGGGATGAAAGTATAAAAATTTTACGAAATAAAGGTTTGACACTTTAGACAAAGTACTTCACATGTTAACTTATGAAAGAATATAATAGCTCTCTTATATCTCCCGTTCTAATAGCTGGTTGTTTAATAATAATTGTAACTTTTGGAATTAGGGGGAGCTTCGGCGTTTTCCAAATACCTATTGAGAACGAGTTTCAATGGCTGAGAGTTGAGTTTTCTTTAGCAATAGCGATTCAAAACTTAGGCTGGGGCATAGGTGCTCCTATATTTGGTGCCCTTGGCGAAAAATTCGGTGATAAGAAAATGATCATAGTAGGTGCTTTATGCTATGTATCTGGATTAGTCGTTTCTACCTTTGCCCAAAGCCCACTTACTCATCAGTTTTTAGAATTACTAATAGGGTTTGGAATTGCCGGAACGGGAATGGGAATGATACTTGCTGTTGTTGGTAGAGCCTCAAGTGAGAAGAATAGATCAATGGCTCTAGGAATTGTAACAGCTGCCGGATCAGTAGGCCAAATGGTTGGAGCTCCTTTGGCTCAAATTCTTGTTGATTTATATGGATGGAAGCAAGTTTTCATTATTTTTGCTCTTAGTATAATTATAGTAATGTTTGCAGTTCCTTTACTTAAAGAAACTAAAATTTCTACTAAAAAGGAAATAGAGGTAAGTTTAAAAAAGGTTCTTGGCAATGCCTTCAAAGATCCAAATTTCTCTATGATTTTCCTAGGATTTTTTGCGTGTGGATATCAACTTGCATTTGTATCAGCACACTTCCCAGCTTTAGTAACTGAAATGTGCAGTACAATTAGTCCTTCTAGTCTTTTACATTATATAGGTATATCGACAACTTCTAGTTTAGGGGCATTAGCAATAGCAATAATTGGTTTCAGCAATATTTTTGGGACAATTTATGCTGGGTGGCTGGGACAAAGATTTCCAAAAAAATATTTATTAGCAATTGTTTATACTCTTAGAACTTTGATAGGCCTTATATTTATTATATTACCAATTACGCCTACTTCTGTTGTGTTATTTTCATTTTTTATGGGATCATTGTGGCTAGCCACAGTCCCTCTTACAAGTGGATTAATTGCTCACATATATGGACTTAGATATATGGGAACACTATATGGTCTAGTTTTTCTATCTCATCAATTAGGAAGCTTTCTTGGTGTATGGATGGGTGGCAAACTTTATGATGCTACAGGTGATTACACACTTGTTTGGTGGATCGGCGTAGGAGTGTCTGCCTTTTCAGCATTAATTCACTTACCTATAAAAGAAAAAAATCTGCAAACTGCATAAACCCAATTAACCCTTGCCACAATGCGAACACATTGTTTCCTATTAGGGAATAATTATATTACATTTTTATTTAATGTTTCCATTTTGGAAACAATGAAATTCCATTTACCCCTATTCTCTTTTTAATTCTTAAGGCGTATATCATTAACAACGAAGGAATAATCCTTCTTAAAACTTAGAAAGAAATGATGAAGAAAATGGAAAATACTTTTTTAGCAAGATTTAATGAATTTGTTACCTCAGCTTTTAACAAGATTGCCGTATCAAAAACAAGAGAAGCTCTATTGAGTTTAGATGACAGAACATTAGCTGATATTGGATATACAAGACAGCAAGTATTAAATGGTGACTTCTTCAACAAGACAGATGTTGTAGATTTCCCTGCAGGAAACTTAGGTTTAGAAAAGTCAGTTAAGCAAGACAATAAGATTGAAGATAAGGTAGCTGCATAAATAATTTTAAAAGATTAGTATTCGTACCTCCTCCCATGAATATTAATTGAAGATGGCATAAGAATAAGCTCATATTCCTCCCCCAAGGTAGCTATTATGTCATCTAAAAGACAAGGACGAAGGACCCCCATCCTTCGTCCTTTTTTTCGTTTGATTATCAATTATCTATCACTAATATAAAGCTAATCTTTAGGAGAAAAATATGAATGAACAATCAAAACCTATAATACCAAGTGCATATAACGGCCCAAAACCTGAAGGTATTATTCCAGATATATTTATAAAAGATAGTTTTTCAAAAGATGACGATAGACTTTGGGTTCCTTTATCTCCTGGGCGATGGTCTAGACCATTATGCTATAATATTAGTCAAGGTTATTGGGTTCATTTAACAAAAGTTATTGGAGGTGGATTTTTATCACGCCATAGACACCCTGCGCCTGTCCATGGTTTTGTTATTAAAGGGTCTTGGAGATATTTAGAACATGATTGGGTTGCAACTGAAGGTTCATACTTATTTGAACCTCCTGGAGAAATCCATACTTTAGTTGTTGACGATGATTGTGAAGAAATGATTACGTTATTTCATAACACTGGTGCATTAATTTATTGTGATGAAAATGGGAATACTATTGGCTCAACAGATGTTTTTGATAGGATTGAAGCCGCAAGAAAACATTTTATAAATGTTGGCTTAGGTTCAGATTATGTAAATCAATTCATCAGGTAGCTTTAATATTATTAAAGCTTTTATATAGAAAGTACCCACCAGACAGAACTAATATTGATGCAACCACCATTCTTACTGGACTATCCATTAAAAACAAAGGTAATGATAGAGCAATCATGGAGATTGGGACATAAAGTCTTGAAAAGGCAGTGTTTTTCTCTGCATTCTGATAAAATGGGAAAATTACAGATATAACAGCCATTAATAAGAAAAACATAGACCAAGGTCTTGTTAAAAATAGCATCAAATCATCACTTATTCCTGTAGCCCTAGCTAAATTAAGCTCTGCCAACCTACCTAACACAACTCCAAGGATCATTGGTGCTAGAGGAAAGCCTAATTTTTTCATAAAATATCCAATTATACCAAAAAAGAACATTACCCAGATATCAAAAACAATATTGTGCAACGCGAATACACCAATTGCACAATAGGCTAATATAACTGATGCTAAAACGTACATAGGAATTTTTGTTACTAGTAAAAAGATTCTCAGAGAAAATGCCTGTAAGCCTACCATAAAAAAATGAGCAACAAAAAAAGCTATAAACACTCCATAAGCCAATAGAGGTTCATCTTGAATAAAAGTAGGCCCAGGAATGATATTATGTATCATGAGAGCGCCTAACATTACAGCTGTTACAATATCACCTGGAATACCTAGTGCCATCATCATTATCAAAGCACCACCAGCTGTAGCATTGTTTGCAGCTTCAGGAGCAATAACACCGTCATATTCTCCTTTTCCAAAATTAGATCTATTTTTAGATGCTTTTTTAGCTTGATCATAAGCTAAAATATTTGAAATAGATCCACCTGCCGCAGGAAGAATACCAGTAAAAATTCCAATAAAACTTGATCTAAATAAATTAACCCATCGTTTAAGAATTATTGAAATAGCCTTCATATGTTCAACTTTTACTACAGAGCCTGATTGAGACATTAAAGGACTTTTTGCCCTTTTATCATCTTCTACATCGGTCAATAATTGAGAAAATGCAAATAATCCTATTAATACAGGCAGAAAAGCAAAACCTTGTTTAAAGTCATCAAAACCAAATGTAAATCTGGCTACACCGTTAATCTCATCTTCACCAACGGTTGCAGCAAACAAACCAAGCAACCCAGCTATCAAACCTTTAGTTATATTACCACCAGATAAACTAACTGTTATTGTTAAAGCAAATATTATTAGCGAAAAATAATCCCAAGGTCCAAATTCTAAGCCTAAAAAGGCTAATTGAGGAGCTAGCGCTACTAAAATTACTGCACTAATCATACCTCCAAAGAAAGATGACCATAACCCAAGACCAAGCGCAAGACCAGGTCTACCCGATCTTACTAAAGGGAAACCATCAAATGTTGTGGCTACGGAAGATGGCGTTCCAGGTATTCCAGTAAGCATGCAAGACATAAGTCCACCTGAGAAACCTCCAACAAAAACACCTAACATTGTTGCCAGACCTTGAATAGCTGTCATACCAAATGTAAAAGGTAGGGTTAAAATCACTCCCATTGCAATCGTAAAACCTGGTATTGCACCAGCCAAAATACCAGCCAATGTCCCAATCAACATTAAACCTAGAGTTACAGGATCTAAAACTATGCTTGCAAAGGCTTGTAAAATAACATCAATCATAGACTTACCAAATCCTAAGTAACTCACCTTCAGGTAAAATAACTTTAAGCCCAAAGGTAAATATTGACCACATTATTCCGATTGTAATTATTGAAATAATGAAGTGATTAAAAAGTTTTTTTGGTGAAGCTCCACCTAATAATGTCAGTAGGCCAAATACAAATAAAATTCCACCAATTAACATTCCTAAGTAATCTAGAAATGTTAAAAAAAGAACAAACATAAAAAAACAAATCAATGCATTTTTAAATTTAAAAAAAATGTTAGTGGTATTTTCATCGATTGCATCTAAATTATTATCTGTTTTGTAAACTACAGATTTAATAAGCATTACTAGACACATAACTGACAAGAGACACAAAATCACAGTAGGCCAAAAACTAGCCTTCATGCCCTGATAACCTGGGTCTTCTATTTCAAAACTATTGTTAATCATTATTCCACAGAATAATAATAAGAAAATAGCTACGATTGTGTCTTTGTTTATATTCATGATGATATTATGATGAAGAGAAGAGATAAATAATTATCTCTTCTCATATATTGTTAGTCTTTCCTTTTATAAACACCAACTTGTTTAGCAATTGGCTTCCAATAATCATAAGTAGCCTGAAAATGCTTTTTGTATGCATCAGGTCCTTTATAATTTATTAGAATACCTTTCTTATGCATAGCAGCCTTGAACTCACTATCTGAAGCAGCACCCTCAAACATCTTAGCATAATGATTTACGATTTCTGGTGAAGTTCCTTTTGGAGCAACGACACCTCTTTCAACAGCAAATATTACGTTAGCACCTTGTTCTTGAGCGGTTTTAATATCAGGAATTTGGTCAAGTCTCTTATCATTTGTAACACCTAAAGCTTTTAACTTACCCGCCTTAATAAACTTGATGGCTGCTGCAAGATTAATCTCACCTAACTTAATATTATTAGCTAATAAAGCAGTCATTCTTTGTTTAGTACCATCATAAGATACATGCTTAAACTTTATACCAGCAGCATCTTCTAAAAGAAGAAAAACAAATTGACTAGTTGAACCAAAAGTACCTCCAGCTGTTATTGTTCCTGGTGCTTTCTTAGCTTCTGCTATTAATTCAGATATGTTGTTATATGGTACATCTACATTTGCTCCAATAATTGAAGGGGTAGAAGTTACCATTGAAATAGTTTCAAATGCATCCCAAGTTATATCAATTCTGCCAGTAAAGTAGCTTGTTATTGCACTTTGGTGAATTGCAAATAAAGTACATCCATCAGGCTTTGCCTTTGCGGCTTGCTTAGCACCTTTATTACCACCTTGACCACCAACATTAACAACTTGAAGCTGAGGTTTTGCACCGGCTTTATTTACCTTCTCAACCATTTGTCTAAAAATGACATCAGTACCTCCACCGGCACCCCAAGGAACTATAAGTTTTGCAGTACTACAAGGTATATTAGGGGCAGCTGAAACAGCTGTCGCTGACAACGCTAGAAACGCTATCCCTGCAAGCCCACCTTTAAAAAAATTTTTTATTGGCATTGTTATCTCCAAAAAGTTATTTAATTTAGAATAATAAAGATTGAATAATTGCTAGATAATAACTCAGAGTCAAATTGTTTATAGGTTAAAAATGAATAAATTTACTACCAGGCCAGAAATTGTTGGAAATTTTGGCGTTGTAACATCAACTCATTGGATCGCAACAGCCGTGGGAATGTCTATCCTTGAAAAGGGTGGAAATGCTTTTGATGCTGCTGTCGCCACAGGTTTCACGCTTCAAGTCGTTGAACCTCATTTAAATGGTCCTGGTGGTGAAGTCCCTCTTATTCTTGCACCAAATAATAAAGATCCAATAGTTATATGTGGGCAAGGTGTAGCTCCTGAACTTGCTACTTTAAAAACTTTCAATGATCTTAATTTAAATATAGTTCCAGGAAGTGGTTTGTTACCAGCTGTTGTTCCAGGAGCTTTTGATGCATGGATGCTCCTACTACTCAAATATGGAACAATGTCGATAAGAGAGGTTATGGAACCAGCTATAGGAATAGCCACAAAAGGGTTTCCACTTGTTCCAAATATTGTCAATACCATTAAGTCAGTTGAAGAGCTCTTCAGAAATGAATGGAAAAGTTCAGCTGAAATTTATTTACCTCAGGGTAACTTACCAAATCCTGGAGATTTCTTTAAGAATATAAAAATGGCTGAGACCTACCTCAAAATAATAAGAGAGGCAGAATTAAAATCTCAAGATATTAAAGAACAAATCCAACAAGCTAGAAAAATTTGGAGCCAAGGTTTTATAGCAGAAGAAATTGATAAATTTTGTCAAAATAATGAATTTTTAGATACAACTGAAAGAAAACATAAAGGCCTATTGACAGGAAATGATCTAGCAAATTGGTCAGCTACTATTGAAAAACCTCTATCTTATGATTATAAAAATTTTACTGTCTGTAAAACTGGGCCTTGGGGCCAAGGACCAACTTTTCTTCAACAACTAGCAATATTAAAACATTTTGATTTAGACTCTCTTGATGAGCTCTCCCCTGATTTTGTCCATCTGGTTGTTGAGGCAACCAAGCTTGCGTTTGCCGATAGAGAAGCATTCTATGGTGACACAAATTTTAACAAAGTTCCTATGGATAGGTTATTAAGCGAAGAGTATAATTTAGCGCGTAAGAATTTAATTTCTGTAGATGCTTCTATGGAAGTAAGACCAGGCAAGATCGATGGGTTTAATGGAAGGGTTGTTGTTAGACCTAAGGGTAAAACTCCAGAATCATTTTCTAAATTTGATATTGGAGAGCCAACAGTAGCTAGGTTTGATGAGCCAAACCCTAACAGTTTAGGAGAAACAAAAGGAGACACAACACATTTTGATATAATAGATAAATGGGGCAATATGATTGCAGGCACTCCAAGTGGCGGATGGTTACAGAGCTCTCCAATAATACCAAGATTGGGATTTTGTTTATCTAATAGAGGACAGATGTTTTGGCTAGACGAAAATTCGCCAGCATGTATTGGACCCAAAAGACGTCCAAGAACAACATTATCACCTAGTTTAGCTCTTAAAGATGGTGAACCATATATGGTTTTTGGAACTCCTGGTGGTGATCAACAAGATCAATGGTCCCTCCATCTTTTTTTAAGACATGTTCATTTTGGTTTAAATCTCCAAGAAGCTATTGATGCACCTGGTTTTAGCACTGCACACTTTCCAAACTCATTCTATCCTAGAGAAACAGATGTTGGTCACCTTGCACTAGAAGCGAGATTTCCAAGAGAAACCATTGAAGCCTTGATGAAAAAAGGGCATAAAGTTTCTGTAGATACAGAATGGAGTCTTGGAAGAATGACTGCTGCTTCAAAAAATGGTGAAATTTTAAAAGCAGCAGCTAATCCACGGTTTATGCAAGGATATGCAATTGGAAGGTAAATAAATGAGGACTGAGAATTGAAAGTTGGGATTGTTGGTTTTGGTTCTATAGGAACTGAAGTTGCTAAAGCACTTATAAAAGGTGTAGAAGATTTTACTTTATTTGGTGTATCATCTAGGAGCCACGAAAATGCTCTTAAAAGAATATCAAGTTTAAAACATGATATTAAAATTTATGACCTAGACGAACTAGTTGAAAATTCTGATATATTAATTGATTGTGCACCCAAAGAAGCATTCAGACAAATTGCTAGCAAATGTATTAATAAAAGAAAGACACTTATTACTGTAAGTGGTTCTGGAATTCTTGATAATCTTGATTTGAAAACTTTAGCAAAGAAGAATGAAACACAAATTATTTTAGCTACTGGTGCTATATTAGGTTTAGACGCATTACGAGCAGCATCTGAGTCAAAAATTAACGAAGTAAAAATGATAACGCGAAAACCACCTAACGCCTTATCTAGCGCCCCTTTTGTAATTGATAATAATATTAATTTAGACAATCTCTCAGATCCAAAATTAATTTTTAAAGGTTCAGCTACAGAAGGTGCTAAAGCATTTCCTGCAAATGTAAATGTTGCTGCCGCAGTTGGTCTTGCTGGCATAGGACCCGATAAAACAAAATTAGAGATTTGGGCAGACCCAAGCTTAACAAGAAACACACATAAGGTAGAAGTAGTTGCAGACAGTGCTATTTTTCAAATGTCTATCCAAAATGTTCAAACCCCTGAAAATCCTGGCACAGGAAAAATTACGGGTCTTAGTGTTATAGCATGTCTTAGAGGGTTAAAGTCACCAATCAAAATTGGAACTTAATTTAAATTTAGTGTTTCTTGATATACTTTCATTTTAACATAACAAGACATTAGGATAGGACATTCAATTTTATTAATATTTGCTTTTGATATCAAATCACCAAATATTTCTTCATGCTCTGTAAAAGAATTTTTTTCAACATCTCTTTGCATTGATGCCTTTATCGGTGAACCTGGGGCTGTAATACTTTTAACAATATTATTTGCTTCTTCATCTTCAATTGTATAACCGTAAGATTCTGCAATTAACCTACATTCTTTGTATAAATCAGATATAATTTTCTCACCAAAATTATGTTTGACTATATCTCCCAAACTACACCCAAACAATGTTGTCGCCCCAGCTACAGTTGATATAAAAACCCACTTCTTCCATAGATCTGAATTAATCTGCTCACTAAGAGTAACATCGAATTTTGATTTTTTACAAATTTCATAAAAAGGTAGTAAAATATCATTCTTTTTATTATCTCTATTTCCAAAAGTAATATTTTGCCTTAAGTTCCCAAAATGTTCTATTGATCCATCCTGATGAAGAGTAGAACTTATTATAGCAAGACCTCCCATTACATTCTCTTCACCAAAAGTTTCGTCTAACATTCTAAAATGTTCAATTCCATTCAAAAAAGGTATTATTATTCCCTTACCCTTAATTGCACTAAGGTCATTTAAAGCTTGTTTTAGGTCAAAAGTTTTACATGATATTAATACAACATCATATATAGGCTGAAGTTCATCAGCCAAAATCAAGTTTGGCTGTATATTTATGTTTCCTAGAGAACTAATTATTTTAAGTCCATTTTCTGAAACTATTTTTTTTCTTTTAGGCCTTACTAAAAAAGTTACATCTGCGCCACTCTCATGTAAAAAGCCTCCGAAGAAACCTCCTATTCCACCTATGCCTACAACGAGTATTTTCATCATTTCACCTACAAGATTAAAAAAAGTTAGATTTCTGTAATTCTGATATGTCCTCTAAAAGACTAGCTGGAAGTGGTCCCATTTCAACAGCTTCGATTGAGTTTTTCAAATGTTCTAAAGTAGCCATACCTATTACAATAGAGTGAATATTTTTGCTCGACAAACCGTACCTGAGAGCATATTGAGCCCTATTACCATATTTTTCTCCTATTAAATCTGATACCATATGAGCTCTTCTTTCTTCTTCGTCAATGTTTATAACATTTGTCACAGGTATTTCTCGACCATGCCTAATATCTGTAGCCAATAAACCCGCAGCAAAAACCCTAATTCCAAGAATACCCATTTTGTGTTTATTACAAATTGATATTAATCCTGAAAAATCATGATCATTCCAGGCATTTGCTTCTTCAAATTCTGCTGAAGGATTAAGAAGATTGTAATAGATTTGAGCAGTATCAAAATAGCCTATTTCTAAAACATTCTTTATTGAATTAGTATCACCTAAAGCAGTTAGTCCAATATTTTGAACTCTTTGATCTTCTTTTAACTTAAGCATTATCTCGGCAACACCATTTTTCTCTAATATTTCTTTTTCAGTTAGTGTCCCAGAATTCTTCTCATGAGTAATTTTATTGTGTAACTGATATAAGTTTAACTGGTCTAACTTTAGTCTTTTTAGACTATTATCTAATTTTCTATCTATCTGAGATTCAAATGTTTCTGAACTTTGTGGATCTAGTCTTGCTTTTGAAGAAACATATAATTTTTCATTCTGATTAAGGGAATCTAATAATATACCAATATTTTTTTCTGATACTCCCTCACTATAACTCTCTGCAGTATCTATCCAATTAATACCATTATCTAGCGCAAGTTCGATTGCTTTTTCCATGACTTTATATTCTGCATCAATAAACAGCCCGCCAACCCAACCACCTCCAAGAGTAATTTCAGAAATATCTAGGTTTGTTCTGCCTAATTTATTTTTTTTCATAATATTGTTATCTTTGTTGAATAAAAGTTGTATTAGATAAGTTTGCTAATTTAACCTCTCCTTCAATCTAATAGATAACTTTTTATGAATAAAGATAAAATATTTTTAAAAAACTTGTTTTTAGGAACATTCTTAGCCTCACTTTCGGCAACACTTGGAGGCTCCACATTTGTATTTACAAGACTTTTAGTTGAAAATATTGATCCATTTACATTAAGTTTTTTACGTTATGGTCTCACAGGATTAATACTTTTTTTATTATCAATAACTATTTTTTTTAAAAAAAAATTTGATATGGTAGACATTATACCCATGTGCCTTCTCGGCTTAGCTATGATTTCTCTTTTTCCAAATTTTATGGCATTGGGTCTTGAACATACAACTGCATCAAGGGCTGGTTTACTTTATGCAACTATGCCACTTTGCACGATTATAATTGCCTTTTTTTTTAAAATTGAAAAAATTACATTAAACAAATCTTTAGCAGTACTTATTGCAATAACTGGTGTCACTTTTTGTATGTCAGAGAGAGTTGATAATAACTTCAATGAAACATTAAAAGGTGATTTTTTAATGATGATAGGAGTTATAGCTGCATCCTGTTTTACTGTATTTTCAGGAAAATATTTAAAAAAATATGGAAATATTCGAGTAATGATTTTTGTAATATTTATAGGCAGTTTAATTAATTTCCTGGTAACAATAATTTGGGGATCAACTCTTCAAACTTCTTACACATTTAATCAAAATGAAATCATTGCCTTTTTCATGTTAGTTATTCCTGGTGGAGTTTTAATGATGTTTTGTTGGGGAAAAGCTTTGCAACTAATCTCTCCAACACAAGCCGCCATTTCTCTTGGTTTCAATCCACTTTCAGCCATTTTACTTGGATACTTTATACTTAACGAAGCTATTACTTTTAGATTAGGAATTGGTTTTATTTCTATTATATTTGCAATTTTTTTAGCAAATTGGGAATTTAAAAAAAAGTAATGTTATCACTTTAAATTTTCTTTAAGTAACTTATTTACTAAACCAGGATTTGCCTTGCCTTGTGATAATTTCATTACTTGACCAACAAAAAATCCAAGAAGTTTATCTTTGCCATTTAGATACTCTTTAACTTTATCTTGGTTTTCTGAAATAACTCTATCTATTAATTTCATTATCTCTTTATCATCTGATACTTGTTCTAACCCTTTATCTTTAACAATATCTAGGGCTGATTTTTTAGTAATCATCATTTCAGCAAAAACATCCTTTGCTATTTTTCCTGATATGACGCCTTTTGAAATCAAAGAAATTAATTGACCTAAGTTTTGAGGGGTGACAGGACTATTAGATATAATTATATTTTCTTTTTTTAATGCCCCAAATAATTCTGTAATCATCCAGTTGGCAGTCAATTTACCATCAACGCCCTTAGCTGCCTCAAGATAAAAATCAACAAATTCTTTTTCTTCTACAAGAATTGATGCGTCATAGGTTGTGATACCATAATCTTTAACAAGAGTTTTTCTTAATGAATCTGGCAATTCTGGAAGTGTTTCTTTAATTTCACTTACCCATGTGTCTGAAAATTCAAGTGGGAGCAGATCTGGGTCCGGGAAGTATCTATAATCGTGAGCATCCTCTTTACTTCTCATCGACCTTGTTTCTCCAGTAGATGTATCAAAAAGTCTTGTTTCTTGATTAATTTTACCACCTGACTCTATAATTTCTACTTGCCTTTCAGCTTCTGATTGAATGGCTTGTATAATAAAACGAATGGAGTTTAAATTTTTAATCTCACATCTAGTTCCAAATTCTTCACCTTTCTTTCTAACGGATACATTACAATCAGCTCTAAGAGATCCCTCTTCCATATTACCATCACAAGCACCTATATAACGTAAGATAGACCTAATTTTTTTAACATATGCACCTGCTTCTTGAGGAGACCTAATATCTGGCTTAGACACAATCTCCATTAAAGCTACACCAGTTCTGTTTAAGTCAATAAAGGATTTACTAGGATGTTGATCGTGCAATGACTTTCCAGCATCTTGTTCAAGATGAAGACGTTCAATTCCAATTGTAGTCTGATCACCATTATCTAAATCAATTACAATTTCGCCTTCACCAACTATAGGCTTAGTAAATTGACTAATTTGATAGCCTTGAGGTAAATCAGCATAAAAATAGTTTTTTCTATCAAAAACTGAAACATTGTTGATTTTTGCATTCAAAGCTAAACCAGTTTTAATTGCTTGCTCTACACAAAATTTGTTTATAACAGGAAGCATACCAGGCATAGCAGCATCAACTAAAGACACGCTTGTATTTGCATCAGATCCAAATGATGCAGAGGCACCTGAAAACAATTTAGATTTACTAGAAATTTGTGCATGTATCTCAAGTCCAATCACCATTTCCCACACACCAGTATCACCTTTAATTTGTCCTGGTCTTAAATCTAATATTTCAGTCATCTTGCAGCTCCTTGAGCTATTACATTAAAATTAGCACTTTTTTCTAATGTATGAGCAACACTTATTAAATTCGGCTCATCAAAAGAGTTTGCAATCAATTGAATACCAACTGGAAGCCCTGCTTTATCTAACCCTACTGGTATAGATATTCCTGGCAAACCTGCTAAACTTGCTGGGACAGTAAAAATATCATTTAAATACATTTTGATAGGATCTTGTTTTTGCCCTAGCTCAAATGCTGTTGAAGGAGTTGATGGTGTCAAAAGAAAATCAACATTTTCGAAGGCTTTTTCAAAATCTTCTTTGATTAACCTTCTTACTTTTTGTGCCTTTAAATAATATGCATCATAATATCCTGAAGACAACACGTATGTCCCAATCATTATTCTTCTTTGCACCTCTTCACCAAAACCATTTCCCCGTGTTAATTCATACATTTCATCTAAGTTTTCAGCTTCATTTCTAATTCCATATCTTACACCATCATACCTTGCTAAGTTACTCGATGCTTCTGCAGGCGCTATAATATAATAAACTGGTAGTGCATACTTTGTATGTGGTAAGGAAACTGGGATAATTTCTGCACCACTATCCTTTAAAAACTGAATCGATGTGTCGTAAAATTTTACTATATCTTCAGAAATTCCATCTTGTGTATATTCTTTTGGAATACCAATTTTTTTTCCCTTTATACTCTTATCTAAAAAAGATGTTAGATCTGGCATTTCGATATTAGCTGAGGTTGAGTCTTTATTGTCATAACCCGCCATGGAATTGAGCATAATTGCAGCATCACTTACTGTCCTTGTCAAAGGACCAGCTTGATCTAGTGAAGAAGAAAAAGCTACAATTCCCCATCTAGAGCATCTACCGTATGTTGGTTTAAGACCTGTAATACCACAGAAGGCTGCAGGCTGTCTTATTGAGCCACCCGTATCTGTTCCAGTTGCTGCCAAAGCTGATCTAGCTGCAACTGCAGCAGCAGAACCACCAGATGACCCACCAGGAGAAATTGGATTAGTTTTAGACCACGGGTTTATAACATTTCCCTTCGCCGCAGTCTCATTACTGGATCCCATAGCAAATTCATCACATGATAGTTTACCCAACATTACAGCTCCGTCATCCCATAAATTTTGCGTTACTGTACTTTCATAAGTTGGATAAAAATTTTCTAAAATTTTTGATGATGCAGTAGTTTTGATATCCTTAGTACAAAACATATCTTTAACTGCAATAGGAACACCTTCAAGAGGACCAGCCATCCCTTGGCTAATTTTTTCATCTGATTTTTTAGCCATTTGCAACGCATAATCTTTTTGTATATCTAAATAAGCCCCTAAATTAGAGGTATTTTCAATTGCATTCAGATAAGCATTAGTCAGTTCAAAAGATGAAATTTCTTTATTTTTAAGAGCTTTGATAGCGCTTGATAAATCAAAATCAAGTAAATTAGACATTATTCAATAACCTTTGGAACTACAAAAAAACCACTTGAACTTTCTGGAGCGTTTTTTAGCACTAACTCTTCAATATTACCATCTGTGACCTCATCACTCCTCAAAGGCAATTTATGTCCTGTAACTGATGCTAAAGGCTCTACATTAGAGGTATCTACTTCATTTAATTGCGCAACAAATTCTAATATATTATTTAAATCGTTGGTAAGATTTTGTTTATTTTTTTCAGGTATTTCCAGACGAGCTAATCTAGCTATTTTGTTTACAGTTGGAATATCAACAATTGATTTTTTGTTGGACATTTTTATTCCTTCATTACAATGATATATTTTAAATTAATATGGAAGTCTGTTAGCATCAATTATGCCTATCTTCAAGCCTGATGAATTTTTGTTGAATATTTTGCCCAAAAAAAGACTTTTAGGTATAGATCACGGAACAAAAACTCTTGGGATTGCTGTTAGTAATTCTGATTGGACTATAGCAACTGCGGTATCTACCATCAAAAGAAATAAGCTAAAATCTGATATCCAACAACTTATATCAATTTTTGATCAATATGAAATAACAGGTTTAGTCATCGGATGGCCACTTAACATGGATGGAAGTGTAGGGCCTAGGTGTGATTCTGTTAGGGATTTTACAAAAAGTCTATTGAGCATTGTTGAGTTGCCAGTTTTACTTCAGGACGAAAGACTATCAACAATGGCCGTAGAAAGACCAATGATAAATGAGGATTTGTCTAGAAAAAAAAGAAAATTAAGGAAAGACTATTTAGCAGCAAGCTGGATATTACAAACAGCACTAGACGGATTACAAAAAAAAATGTAGTAATCTATTTTTATGAATGATTTATTAAATTCAAATCAAGAAAATACTTCTACATCTCCTGTTAAACTTAGCTCTCATCACCTTTTGTCAATCGAGGGGATGGATAAGAAAGAGATCCAAAATTTAATTGAAAGAGCTAACTTTTTTGCAAACCTGGACAAACACAGTGATACAAAGTTCCTCAAGGGGTATGTCGTACTAAATGTATTTTTTGAAAATTCCACAAGAACAAGAGTGTCCTTTGAATTAGCTGCAAGAAGACTTGGTGCAGAAGTTCTTAATATATCACTAACTAATTCTTCAATAAAAAAGGGGGAAAGCTTACTTGATACAGCTAGCACATTGAATGCAATGAGACCCGACCTTTTAATTGTACGTCACCCACATAGTGGAGCCCCAATTCTATTTGCTAATTATTTAGATTGCAGCATTATTAATGCAGGCGATGGAAGACATGAACATCCAACTCAAGCATTACTAGATGCATTAACTATTAAAAGAAGATTAGGACACTTAGAAGGTTTGAAAATTAGTATATGTGGAGATATAGCTAATAGCAGGGTTGCTCGTTCTAACATACATTTGCTGACAACAATGGGTGCAGAAGTTAGATGTGTAGCTCCTCCTACATTGATGCCATTTGGTTTAGAAAATCTAGGTGTAAAATGTTATTACGATATGCAAGAAGGAATAAAAAATTCCGATGTTGTAATGCTTTTACGTTTACAAAATGAAAGAATGTCTGGGACTGAAAATCCATCTGAAAGAGAATATTTTAAATTTTTTGGCCTCGATGAAACAAAACTCTCTTTAGCGAACTCAAATGCTGTTATAATGCATCCTGGCCCAATGAATAGAGGTGTTGAAATTGCTTCAGCATTGGCAGATGATGCTAATAGAAGCCTTATTAAAACTCAGGTTGAAATGGGAGTTGCAATCAGAATGTCTATTATTGAAGCATTGAGCTATACAAAAAAGCAAATTTGAAAAACTAAATGTCTTACTCAGTATTTAAATCAATAAAAATAATAAATTCAGAAAACAATCTTAATGATGTTTTTGATGTTATAATTAAAGATAATAAAATAATAGAAATCACTAAAAATTTTAATGATACAAATCTATTAAAACAAAATCCGATAACTATTTATGATTGTTCTGGGCTAATAATGGCACCTGGATTAGTAGATATAAGAGTAAATATAGGTAAAACTGAGAATTTAAAACTTATGCAAAAAGTAGCCGTAGAAAATGGGATAACTTCTATGGTTCTTCTTCCAAATCAAACTCCTAAACTTAACAATCCATCCATAATAGATCATATCCAAAGGCAATCGGAAGACATTTCACTTCCTAAAGTATGGGTTTATGGTGCTGCAACAAAAGATGATGCATCATTGGAGATGTGTGAATTAGGGCTGATGTCTGAGATGGGAGCTGTAGGTTTTACCAATGGTAATAAAAGTATAAAAAATAGTCTGGTTTTAAGGCGTGTGATGAGTTACTCAAAAATGATAAACCGTCCTGTTATTCAACATGCCGAAGATGAAGATTTGTCGGGACTAAATCAAGCGTCTACCACTTCTATTAGAGGTGAAATGAATGAGGGTGAAATCTCAACAAGGCTTGGTTTAATTGGTATTCCAGCATGCGCTGAAGTTATTATGATAGAAAGAGACATTAGACTAGCAAAACTAACAGGTGTTCACTATCATGTTGCTCACGTTTCAACCCGAGATGGTATTGATGTAATAAGAAAAGCCAAAAAAGAGGGAGTGAAAATAACTTGTGATACTGCCCCACCCTATTTTGCTCTCAATGAAAAAGAATTGCTTAGTTATAATACAGCATTTAAGCTTTCTCCACCCCTAAGATGTGAAGATGATAGATTGGCTATAATAGAAGGTATTCAAGATGGAACAATAGATGCAATTGCTTCAGATCACCGCTCTAGGTCAAAAGATACAAAAATTCAACCTTTTTCGGCAGCATCAATAGGTGCATCTGGAATTGAAACATTATTCTTACTCACTTTAGAATTAGTAAATAATAAAATCATAGATTTACATAAGGCTATTTCTTTATTAACTACAAATCCAGCTAATATTTTAAATCTAGATAAAAATACAATAGAAAAAAATCAAAAAGCTACATTTATAATTTTTGATGAAAATGCTCAAGGTCACATAGATAAAAATCAATTGAAAACAAGCCCTACTCCATTTCATGGACGCAAATCTTTTGGAAGAGTTTTAGGAACTTTTATTAATGGCCATAATGCTTATCTCCATAAAGATTTTAAAGAAAAAATGAAAAATGATTTCTGACCAAATTTTTCTTATATTTTTATCCTTGTTTTTCATATTTGGATATTTTGTAGGGTCAATTCCATTTGGATTAATACTTACTAAAGCATACGGACTTGGGGATATAAGAAAAATAGGAAGTGGAAATATTGGGGCTACCAATGTTTTAAGGACAGGAAACAAGAAAATAGCCCTTATGACACTACTACTTGATGGAATTAAAGGAGCTTTTGCTATTTTTTTAACCCAAAAAGCCTTTAATTATGAAATATTAACAAGATTAAATAATGATATTATTTTTTTTGAATGCGTAGTGGGTGTTGCCGCTGTAATTGGTCATTGTTTTCCAATTTGGCTGAAATTTAAAGGTGGCAAAGGTGTTGCAACGGGTTTTGGTATAATACTTTGCTTTGATTTATTAGTTGGAATATTGAGTCTCGTGACTTGGCTTTTAATTACAAAATTATTTAAAATAAGTTCATTATCTGCTCTAGTTGCATATTTTTTTATCCCTATTTTTATATTTTTAAACTCACTAGAAAATAATGTTTTTATTTCGTCAATTATAATTTCATGCATATGTTTTTTTAAACATACAGAGAATATAAAGAGACTTTTAAAGGGGTCTGAGCCAAAAATATAGAAATATTACTATTGTTATTTCATAAAAGTAATGTTATCTGCACTAAAACTACAATTCAGTCATTTTAAAAATTTTAAGGCTAGCTTAAATGAAATTAGTTATAGTTGAATCTCCTGCTAAAGCTCAGACTATTAATAAATATCTAGGTAATGATTATAAAGTTATTGCTTCTGTTGGCCATATTAGAGACCTCCCATCAAAAGATGGAGCAGTTAAACCCGACGAAAATTTTAAAATGTCTTGGGAGATGAATAAAGATAAGGATAAGGTAGTCAAAGAAATTATAGGTGCTTTAAAGTCTGCTGACAGCTTAATTTTAGCTACTGACCCTGATAGGGAGGGTGAAGCTATAAGCTGGCATCTAAAAGAAATTCTAGATCATAAAAAAACAACCACAGGTAAACCAGTTGAAAGAGTAGTTTTTAACGAAATCACGAAAAGTGCTGTTTTAGAGGCTATGAAAAAACCAAGAGGTATTAACTCTGAACTTGTTGAAGCGTATTTAGCAAGGAGAGCATTAGATCACCTTATTGGTTTTTCAATATCTCCTATTTTATGGAGAAAACTTCCAGGTTCCAGATCTGCAGGAAGAGTACAGTCTGTAGCCTTAAAATTAATTTGTGAAAGAGAAATTGAAATAGAAAAATTTAATATTGAAGAATATTGGTCAATATCATCTACTTTTTCTACAGTGAAAGATGAAAAGTTTTCTTCCAGGCTTACTGTTCTGAATTCTCAAAAATTAGCAAAAATGGATATTAAAAATGAAAAAGAAGCTGATTTGGCATTACAAGATGTCAAAAAATCAAAGTTCAATATTTCAAAAATAGAATTAAAAAGGGTTAAGAGAAACCCACTTCCTCCTTTTACCACGTCAACTCTACAACAAGAAGCATCAAATAAATTAGGTTTTAGTGCCTCTAGGACTATGAGAGTTGCTCAGAAATTATATGAGGGAATTAATATAGGTAGTGAGACATCAGGTTTAATAACCTATATGAGAACAGATGGAGTTCAACTTAGTTCTCAAGCTATCGAAGAGTTAAGGAATGAGATCACAAGTCGTCATGGAGAAAATTATATCCCTCCAAAACCAAGGGTATACAAATCTAAAGCTGCTAATGCCCAAGAAGCTCACGAAGCCATCAGACCAACTCTAATATCACGTGATCCAGAAAGCATATCTGAATTTTTGGATAGTGACCAAAATAAACTTTATGAATTAATATGGAAAAGAACCATCTCAAGTCAAATGCAATCAGCTGAACTAGATGAGACAGCTGCTGATATTACAAACCAAGACCAGAGTATTATATTTAGAGCTAACGGTTCTCAAGTAATTTTCCCAGGTTTTTATATTTATAGAGATAGGGAAGATGATAGATTATTACCTAAATTGATTGAAAATGAAAAAGTAGATTTAATCGACGTCAAGAGCGAACAACATTTTACTCAACCACCTCCAAGATATACTGACGCAAGTTTGATAAAGAAAATGGAAGAGTTGGGTATTGGTCGACCATCGACATATGCGTCTATATTACAAGTTTTGGTAAACCGAAATTATGTAGAAAAAGAAAAAGGAAGGCATATTCCTCAAGAAAGAGGTAGAATTTTAACTGCATTTTTGAATAATTTTTTTGGAAAATATATTGAATATGATTTCACAGCAGATTTAGAAAAACAATTAGATAAAGTGTCTGATGGAAAACTCAATTATAAAAATTTACTAAAAGAGTTTTGGGATAGTTTTAAACCTCATTTAAATAAAATGACTGAGCTCGAAAGAGATAAAATACTTGAAGCCTTGGAAAAAGAATTAGCCGAGCTTTTTTTTCCTTCAGATGATATAAAAAATGGAACACCCAACAGGAAATGTCCTACTTGTTCAAATGGAAATTTAGGTTTGGAATTAGGCAAATATGGTGCTTTTATAGGCTGTTCAAATTACCCAGAATGTAAATTCACAAAACAAATTGCAAGTAACCAGGATCAAAATGAAAATAATGATAATGAGAATTTTATTCCTGGTAACGATGGTGTTTTAGGGATTGACCCTGCTACAGGGCTAAATGTGTTTATTAAAAAAGGACCATATGGTATTTATCTTCAACTTGGAGATGAAAAAAAACCTAAAAGAACTAGTATCCCCAAGCAAGTCAGCGCTAAAGATATTAACTTAGAAAAGGCTTTAGCTTTTCTGTCTTTGCCAAGACTGATTGGACAACATCCTGAAAGCGGCCAAGACATTTCAGCAGGTATTGGAAGATACGGCCCTTATTTGAAATATGATATAAATTTTATAAGTTTACCTGCCGATGAAACGGTCATAAACTTAGGTCTTAATCATGCTGTAGTACTTATTGCTGAAAACAGTGAAAAACTTGGTAAGGTATTAGGAGATCATCCAGATGGCGGTGGCAAAATTTTTGTAAAATCTGGAAGATTTGGACCATATGTTGAGCATAATAAATTAAGAGCTACTTTACCAAAGGATATTTCTATTGAAGAAATAAATTTAGATAAGGCTATTGAATTATTAATTGCAAAAGCTGCCAGACCCAAAAGATCAAGCAAAAAAACAAATAAATCTAAAAAAACCAAATAATCTTTATGGTAAATCATAAAGTTGTAAAACAAATTAAAAAAATTGGAATCAACTAAAATTACTAAAATTCTATCCGCGACTGTAATCAGCATTGATGATGATGGTTTTTCTATTGGTAAATTTGAAAACGAAGACCAAATTATTAATCACATAGACATACCATTTAATCATAATAATATAGTTTTTGGCCTTGGTGATATTTTATTATTAGAAGTTCAGTTAAGAAAAAATATATGGAAACTTATTAAAATAATTAAAAAAGTTAATATTGTAAGAAAACAGTTTTTTGCAGAAGTAAAATTAAAATCGAAGAACCTCGTACTCCAAGAATTGGATAGATCAAAGTATAAAGAAAATATAAAACCTATACCATCAGACAAATATTCAATTAAAAATGGTGATATCGTAAGGGCTCAAATTGCCTCCGGCAAAACATTAAATAAACTTAAGATCAAGAAAATCAAAAAAAATAAATTAGGGAACAAAAATGGAAATTTGTTAGCAGAAATATTAGAAGTAATTGGCTCCTCTTTTGATCCCAAAACATTTTCTCATCTATCAATTAAAGAAAATGATATAAAAACAAATTTTAACCAAAATATTAAAGAAGAAATAAAATCACTTAATACACATGATTATGATGTACGAACTGACTTATCATCTGTTCCTTTTGTAACAATAGATGGAGAAGATGCAAAAGATTTTGACGATGCTGTTTTTGCTCAAAAATTATTAGATAATAGTGGATGGAGGATATTAGTATCTATTGCCGATGTATCTTATTTTGTTAAATCGGGTTCTTATTTAGATAAAGAAGCAAAAGAAAGAGGTAATTCGGTATATTTACCTAATTTAGTTATCCCTATGCTTCCCGAAGAGTTATCAAACGAACTTTGTTCTCTAAAGCCAAATGTAGATAGATTATGCTTAACTGTAGACATGACACTAAATAATGATGGTAAAAAATTATCTCATAAATTTTTTAGATCAAAAATTAATTCAAAAAAAAGACTAACTTATGATGAAGTTGAAAATATTATTGAAAATAAAACATCACACTCTAATTATGAAACAGAAATTATAGATGTTATAAAATCTTTATATGATGTTTATTCAACTCTTGAAAAAGTAAGAAATAAACGAGGTGCACTGAATTTAGATTTACCAGAAAAAAAAATATTGTTTGATAATAAAAATTGGCCGACTGAAGTAAAAAAGGTTTACGGTTTAAGAAGTAATAAGATTATTGAAGAATTAATGATTCTTGCTAATGTCTCTGCCGCAGAAGAAATACAAAAATATAACAATGAATCAATTTACCGTATTCATGAGCCACCAAGCCCAGAAAAGTATCAAGCTTTAATAGATTTAATCGGGAAACCATTAGCAAATAATTTAATTGGGAAAATACCACATCCATCATTAATGAATAAAATTCTAGAACAAACTCGAGAAACTTCAGATTTTGAAATTATAAATCAATCAATTTTAAGAAGTCAGTCTCAAGCAAAATATAATAATCTTAATAAATCACATTTTGGCTTAGCTCTTAAAAACTATGTCCATTTTACTTCACCAATCAGGCGTTACGCTGACTTACTTATACATAGGCAAATTATCCAAATAATAAATACAAAACAAAAAAAGAAAAACACAACATATCCAAAGAAAAATAGTGACTTAGAATTAGTTTGTGAGCATATTTCAAATACTGAAAGGAAGGCAATAGTCGCAGAACGAAAAACCATAGACCGTCTTATAGCATTGATATACCAAGAACGTATTAATCAAATAATTGAGTGTGAAGTTGTTTCTGTACATAAGTTTGGAATGTTTGTCTCTATTGATAATGGAATAGCTGATGCATTAATGCCTGTAAGAGAACTGCCCTACGACTGGTACGATTATAATCAAAAAAAACAATCATTAACTGGAGAGAGTAATGGTTTAATTTTTAATGTTGGGATGAAATTAAAAGCTAAAATAGCTGAGGTTAATTCATCTACTGGAAGCATATTAGTAAAATTGCACGATCGTTTTCGTAATAATGAATTTCAAAAACCAAGAAGAAAAAGATATAAAAGAAAATAAAAAAATAACAGAACTTGACTTAGAAAAAAAAATACATAAATTGGCATTAATCATCGGAGATTATTATGGCAAAACCAGCTACACTTCAAATTAAGCTTTTAAGCACAGCAGATACTGGCACTTTTTATGTAACCAAGAAAAATCCTAGGACTAAGCCTGAAAAATTAGAATTAAAGAAATACGACCCAAAAATTCGTAAACACGTTATTTTTAAAGAAGCAAAAATTAAATAAATCTTAACTACATTTTTGATCTTTTGTAGTTTCAATACTTTTTAAAGTTGCTCTAATTTCAAAATCTCCATAATCTACCTCGTAGTAATGAGCTACTCCTTTTTCATCTAGGTCTAATTTTATTTCGTAATCTGGGTTACCCTTCCTGGTATTTTCTCCATAAAAAGCAACTTTCATTGGCCAAACCATATTATTTTCTAACAAATTAAATCCGGTAGTGGGTGACTTCTTTTTTTTCCCTATAAAGGTTGAAACTGTTTTGATAAATTCTTTCTCTTCATTTCCAAAAAAAACCTTTTGAGTAAATAATTTTTCTCCAGCTTTAGCTTTTTCAATGATTTTTCTTAAATGTTCTATTGGGAATAATAAGTCATTATCAAACGATAATTTTTTTATATTATCTTTAATCAAATAACCTTTAATACCACTTTTGTTTTTTTCAACAAAACCCTCGTAAGCGTTCTTGCCATTAAATTGACTGTCATCTTTAAGTTCAAAGCTATGCTTTGTTCCTAAAAAATCTTCATAAGTAGAATAGGTAGAAAAACTGTTTGAGGTCTTTTTATTTGGTAAACTATATATTAGCACATAGTCTTCTTTAACTTTCCAACCCTCACATGCTTTACTTATTTCAAAATATGTTTGGCCTTGGCCACCTTCAAGAAAACTACCATCTTTAATATTTGTTAAGGTTAGTGAATATATTGCCTTATGTGACAAGAGTTCAGCGTAAGAGTGATTACAAAAAGTAAATAAAAATATTAATCCTATTAAACAATTTTTTATTATCATCAAATCTATCTCTATTTTTACTTATTTCATAAATATTTAAATAATGTTGTTTTATATAAATTTTGTTTTAAGTTAAACAACTATGGTCAAATCTAACACTATTATTACAGATAATATTACATTAAATGAATTCTATAATAAATGTATAAAAGAAAAAGTATTAGCTGTTGATACCGAATTTATTAGAGATAATACTTATTACCCATCTTTATGCTTAATACAAATTGCTGGTGAGAATTTTGCTGCAGCTATAGATCCCTTATCTGGCTTAGAAATGCAACCTGTTTGGGATTTACTTGCAAACGAAAAAATTTTAAAAGTTTTTCATGCTGCAAGACAAGATATTGAAATTTTTCTTCATTTAACAGAAGAAATTCCTAAACCAATTTTTGATACTCAAATAGCAGCAATGTTTTGTGGATTAGGAGAACAAGTTGGGTACGAAAAATTAGTTAATAATTTTTTAGATCTATCAATCAATAAAGAAAATCAATTTACTAATTGGCTTCAGAGACCATTAACAAAAAACCAAATTGAATATGCAATTTCTGATGTTACGCATTTAATTAAAATTTATCCTCTAATTTTGAAATCAATCAAAGACCTAAATAGAGAGGATTGGGTACAGAAGGAAACAGAGTATCTTACTAATAAAAATCTGTATATCACCGATCCCATGACTGCATGGGAGAGAATTAAAATTAAACAATTAAATAGAGAAACCTTAAATTATTTGAAATACCTTGCATCATGGAGAGAAATAGAATGTAAAAAAAGAAATGTCCCTAGAAATCGATTAATTAGAGATGAAGTGCTCGTTAATATCGCAGTCCTAAAACCAAGAGAAATAGACAAATTAAAAAAAATTAGGGGTATTTCAAAAAATTTGTCTGTTGATGATTTTTACCAAATTCTTGAGACCATCAAACAATCAACTAAAAATAACTCTGACCAATGGCCTCAAATAAATAATACTTATAAGAAAAAAAATGTTGATAAATGTAGTCTAGAATTATTGAAACTCCTACTATCGTATTGCTCAGAAAAAAGTGGGTTAGCACAAAAATTAATTGCAGACACTGAAGATTTAAGAAATGTATTACTTGATCCCAATAAAAACCATGGAATGTTTAGTGGATGGAGAAATAAAATATTTGGAAATTATGTGAAGTTGTTATTAGATGGGAAATTAGCTTTCACTATTGAAAATAATAAAATTAAGAAAATCAAATTTTAACATAAATATTAATTTTCAAAAATAGTTCTTATAATTTTATAATTAACTTTTTCTTTTATTTCTAAAGTATAGGCATCTAATTTATCTATTATTTTTATAATATTTTCAAAACTTCGCTCAACTCTCTCCAAAATATAAAATATATGATTATCACTCAAAAATAATTTTTTATCATTCGAGTATTTAACCATAAATGAATATAATAAAACGTCATCAGGTTCATTAATTTCGCTAGATATTATACTACGAATTCTTGAGTTTAAATCTTCCAAATCCCAATTCATATCGTGTGGGGAAAAACGTGATAGAAATAAAATAGAACCATCAAAATTCAAAACCCTATTAAAAAAATGCATTACTAATTCTGAAGGATAGAATTTACAAGGATGAAAATTATCAACAACGAAAATATTTCCCTTTTTTATCGTATCCAAATTAAAAGATGATAAACTTTCTAAATAAATAGAATTATTATTATCTCGAAAAATAGAGCTTAAATGAGTTTTTCCAGATCCTTTAGGCCCAAAAATTATTGCAGCTGATATTGTATTTTTTTGCCAATAATTAAAATTTTCGACTAATTTAACAGCTGATTCATTTGAGCTAGAGATTATAAAATTTTCTCTATTTTTAACAGATTTAAACGATAACGGTAGTATAAGTTGTTTATTAAAAGAAACCTTGTTAATTTTTCTTATTTTAGAAGACATAGAAATAATTCACTAAAATAGTTTAGCCATATAGTATCTCAACAACACACCACAGATAGCAGCAATAGGTAGAGATATTAAAACACCAACAAAACCTGCTAAATATGCACCAGTCAGAAGAGCAAACATTATCCATATTGGATTAAGGTTTATTGCATTTCCAACAAATTTAGGTGTTAAATAATAACTCTCTAGGAGTTGACCTGCTAAAAATATTGATAATATCACCAATATTTCAGTTGATATTCCAAACTGAAACAAACCAAGAATTAATGTAAGTCCACCACCTAAAAACGCTCCAATATACGGAACAAATGATATTAGACCTGAAAATATACCCAATAGTATACCAAATTTTATACCAACCAAAAACAGTGATATTGCATAAAAAGTTGCTAAAATAGTACAGATTGAACTCTGACCTCTAATAAATTTAGATAAAACAAGATCAATTTCATTAGTTAACTTTTTAAAATCTTTAAAATTTGATTTAGAAGCTAAATCATCAAAGAAAGATTTAATTTTTTCAAACTCTAAACTCATGTAAAAACTAATAACTAAGATTAAAATTATATTAAAAAAACTATTAAAGAACTCGACACTATTCTTAATCAGTTCGTTACCAGATTTCAAAAAAGTATTAGATAATGGTTTAAACAAAATAGAAATATCTAATGATTTAAATTGATCATAAAACAAATACTTAGAATTCATTTCTCTAATAAAATTCTCAAAGTTACTTATATAAGAAGGTAATATTAAAATTAGATTTTGAGTTTGCTCTAAGATAATTGGAACAATCAAAATAAAAATTGATAATAAAAGTAAAATAAAAATTATTATGGATAACAAACTTGCAAAAGTTTTATTGATATATTTATCAAAATATAATTTTATAGGATTAGTGATATATACAATGATAAAAGCTATTATAAATAATTTCACAACTTCAAAAACATAAATTGAGAAAAAAAATAATATAAATATTCCTAAGAAAACAAGTAATACTTTGTAATTAAAAAAACCTGGAAGATTCGACATTTAATAATTCTACTCCTATTGATCAACTAAAACATATTGACCAGATTTTAAGCTATCAAAGATTATTTTTTTTTCACCAACAGCTTGAAAAAACGCTTTCTTATCTCCCATAAACTTGACATTTACTCTTCCTGCTGATTTTGATAATGAAATTACATTCACTTCTAACACAAATGGTAAACTCTCTAACTGTTCTAATATAAACGGCCATATTTTTATATGTTTTTGCTTAACCTCAATATTTGCTTTGTAAGAAAGTTTTTTTGAAGAACCAAATAGGTTTCGTGTAATCTCTTCAAGTTTTGTTGATGATTTTTTATTGTAGTAAATAATTTCGTTTTCAATATTAACTAACCCTTTATCAAAGAAATCTTCTGTAGACTTAACATTTATAATCTTGTCGTTAAATAATAATTCTCTAGTTAACATTGTTGTTGAATTTTTATTAAAGGGAATAATTAAATTAACTTCATCATAAACACGAGTATTTATTAAATTATCTTGTTTCCAACTTTTCTGAATTGAATTTATGATATTAGTAACCTCTTTTTTTATTATACTTTCATCAATATTAAAGACTGAATAGGTTTTTGAGAGCGTGGTTGTATTTCTATAAATAGTATTTTCTAAGTTTCCATTTTTGTTATAAAACTTGGCATATGTTAATAAATAAGTTTTCCCATCAGTTTTTAAAACTGGCTCTCCATAAACCAATAATAAAGAATTAGTTTTCTCGTTTTTGATTAAGTCTTGAATAAGCTTTTTATTTAACTTAGCTTGAGAATTAGCTTTAAGGTTTCTATTGAAATAAAAATTTCCTTTAGCTAATTCCAATTTTACCAGACCATCATTTAACATCAGTTCTTGTTTCCAATTTTTATACCAGGCGTCATTTTCATCCCAAAAAATCATTCCTCTGAGGCCCTTAAAAATTGGTAAAATAGAAATAGGCTCTCGAAATGTTTCTGAATACTGTATTTTCTTATTACGAAAGAAATTAATCACAGACATTCTTTTAAAACAAATATCAAAATTAGCTATATACCTCTTATCACTATTTGCTTCTTTGTTTATTTTTAAATAATCCACTAGTTGAGAAATATCTGCATTATTAATTTTAATATCTTCATTGGTTATAGTTAGTCT
Source organism: Candidatus Marisalimonas marina (assembly GCA_038131365.1). GTDB lineage: Bacteria > Pseudomonadota > Alphaproteobacteria > Puniceispirillales > Marisalimonadaceae > Marisalimonas > Marisalimonas marina. The sequence goes on from JAYPPH010000003.1 coordinate 608,548, forward strand.
TTTAATTAGTCTTTTGTACCCAATTAATTTTGCCTTCAACTCAGCCTCAGCCCTTGCTTTCATGATAGACGATTTTGTTAAGTCAACACTTATATTTTGAATATAAAATGATGAACTTCGACAATCATCATTAGTTAAACCTAATGATACATTTGTAAAAATTAAGATCTTAATCAGAATAAAAAAAATTAATTTTAAATTTTTAAGTATCATTTCCGTGATCGTCTAATATTTTAATTGATAAGTAAGTATAACATAGATATATGAATAAGTGATTTTTAAAAATTAATGTAAAAATTTATAACCCTTTAACTCTTAATTAAGATTTACTTTATGACAAAAACTTTTGTTAAATCAAAAAAAACTGAAATAACTTATAGTAAATCTGGTGTAAATATTGATGAAGGTAATAGGCTTGTTTCTGAAATTTCAAACATTACTGAAGCCACCTCGATTGATGGGACAACTGCTGAAATAGGTGGTTTTGGTGGTATATTTGATTTAAAAAAAGCAGGCTTCAAAGACCCTTTGCTGATCTCAAGCACTGACGGCGTTGGTACCAAATTACAATTGGCCATTAAAACACAGGCTTATTTCAATATAGGGATAGATTTAGTTGCCATGTGTGCTAATGATGTTTTAGCCCAAGGTGCTCAACCACTTTTTTTTATGGATTACTATGCTACCGGTAAATTAGATAGAAAAGTAGCTGTGGAAGTTATAAAAGGTATCGCTGAGGCTTGCAAGCAATCAGGGTGTGCTCTTATTGGTGGAGAAACTGCAGAAATGCCTGGGCACTATGAAAAAAATAGTTTTGATTTAGCAGGGTTTTGTGTTGGTGCTGTAGAAAGAGACAAACTTTTAAATCCAAACACAGTAAAAAAAGGTGATGCTGTGATTGGCGTTTCTAGTAGTGGGATTCATTCTAATGGTTTTTCCCTTATTAGAAAAATTTTAGATACTTACTCAATTGATTTATTTCAAAGATCAGACTTTGATAAAACGAAGTCTCTTTCTGATATATTGATGCAACCTACCTTATTATATAATAATGCCTTTCAAGCAGCTAACAAGAGCAATAAAGTTAAATCTGTTTGCCATATAACTGGCGGAGGACTAATAGAAAATCCTCCTAGATCATTCAACAAAAAACTTACTCTAAATTTCAATATGAATAATTATGAAATGCCTCCTCTTTTTCAATGGATAAAAGAAAAAGCTAATATTTCACTTTATGAAATGCTGAAAACCTTTAATTGTGGAATTGGTTTACTAATATTTGTTGATGAAAAAGATAAAGTTGATGTTTTAAATAATATTATAAATGAAGGCTATGATGCTTTTTTAATAGGTTCTATGGAAGAAAAAACTTCAAATAAGAACGTTTATTTTGATGGTTGGGGATTTTAAAAATTCTATTTTTAATTTTTTAGAGATAAGGAGAAGAAAATGAACAAAAAATTGGACAAAGAAACACAAGAGCATAAAGATTTCTATGATAATTTTTTGAAATACACAACTTACAGTACGATTGCAGTAATAGTGATTGTTGCTCTTATGGCAATTTTTTTAGTTTAATAAATCTTCTTTATTCAACTATTTCAATTCCTGAAAAGAAAAAAGAGATTTCATTTTTAGCATTCTCTAAACTATCTGAACCATGAACTGAGTTAGCTTCTATACTTACTGCAAACTCTTTTCTAATAGTTCCTTCTTTTGCTTCTGAGGGATTAGTAGCTCCCATAACTTCTCTATTTAACATTACAGCATTTTCACCAGCTAAAACTTGTACCACTACAGGACCCGAAATCATAAAATCTACTAAGTCATTGTAAAAAGGTCTATCTTTGTGAATTTCATAGAATTTTTGTGCCATTTGTTTAGAAAGTTGAAGTCTTTTTTGTGCGATTATTTTTAAACCAGCTTGTTCTAATTTAGCATTAATTGCTCCAGTCAAATTTCTTTTAGTAGCATCTGGTTTGATAATAGATAAAGTGTTTTCAATAGTCATAAAAAGTCTCCAAAATTTACAAAATTAGTTATACTTAAAAAGTATAATAATCAAGATATTTTAATAATTTTAAAAATTAGTTTTGTTTTATCAAATGATAAAGCATCCTTACTCCCCAACCTACTCCTCCATAAGGAATTGATGGTGAGGATTTGTTTTTCCATGTAACTCCTGCAATATCAAGGTGTGCCCATGGAGTTTTTTTAACATGTCTTTTTAAGAAACAGGCTGCAGTTATCGATCCAGCACCAGGCCCACCAATGTTTTTCATGTCTGCTATTTCAGTTTTTATTAAGTTATCATAATCATCATCTAGCGGCATTGCCCAGACTCTCTCGCCAGTATATTCACCAGCTTCAAAAATTGCTTTAGAAATTTTATCATCATTTGAAAACAATCCTGCCCTTATATTTCCTAAAGCAACTATCATTGCACCTGTTAGTGTTGCTAAATTAATCATAAATTTAGGTTTGTATTTTGTTTCCGTCCATGACAAAAGATCTGCCAAGACTAACCTTCCTTCTGCATCAGTATTTAATACTTCAATTGTTTGACCTGATACGGATTTTACCACATCCCCAGGTCTTTGAGCGTCCCCATCTGGCATATTTTCAACTAGACCCAAAACGCCAACTACATTAAATTTAAGTTTTGACAAGGCCACAGCTTCAAGCAAGCCTGTAACAGTTGCAGCACCACCCATATCCCATTTCATATCTTCCATAGATTTGGGTGGTTTTAAGGACAAACCTCCAGAGTCAAAGCAAACTCCTTTTCCTATGAATGCCATTGGAGGTGTGTTTTTCTTACCACCAAGCCATTCCATAACAACAACTCTACTATCCTTTCTAGAACCACGTCCAACAGCAAGCAAAGCACTCATTCCCATTTTATTCAGTTGCTGTTCATTATAAACCGTAACCTTTAAACCAATTTTTTTAAGTTTTTTGCATTCTTCGGCAAAAGTTGATGGATAAAGTATATTAGGTGGTTGCCAAACTAAATCTCTAGCAGTGAATACACCTTGAGCAAGATTTTTTATTTCGTCGAAAATTTTTGAGTTCTTTTTTTCTTCTTTTGAAACAAAAACTACTTTCTTAAGATTGATCAAATCTTTAGACTTAATTAATTTATAATTATCAAATTTATAAGAACCTAATAGAACCCCTAAGCAAATTTGTTTAATTATTTCAGGGTCATCTTCATAGATTTTTGCTTCAGAACAACCTATTGATTTGATTTGATTAAAAATACTTCCACCAAGATTTTGTAAATATTTTAAAGTTAATTCATTATTTTCAGTTTTTCTTCTGATTAACAAAAAATTACCTTTTTCTGATCTAACAAGAAAACTATTGGTGGATTTATTAACAATTATTTTTTTAAAAAAATTTAACAAATCTTTGTTTGTTTCTAAAGCTTTGGATAAAAGTGTATCATTCTCAGAGTAAAATAAAATATGCACTATTTTATTATTTGTAAAATTTGTCTTTGAATTACTCTTTTCATATCCAAATTTAATAAACCTATCATTAACCATTTTTATCCTCAGTGAAATATTGGTAAAATTATAAAAATAATGACATTATATTAATTAAAAATTTTTATAAAGAATAATGTAAATTTTTGGATAAATTAATTAATGATTTTGACTAGTTATATTTTTAGACAATCAATAAAAAATGTTATTGTTTCAACCTTAGTTTTGATAAGTGTCATTTGGCTCAGTCAATCTTTTAAAAGTATTAAATTGATAATAAACAATGGAGCTAATTTATCAGATTTTTTTCTCTTATCTATATATAGCTTTCCAAGTTGGTTACTAATTGCATTACCTTTTGGCACTTTTGCAGGTTGTATGATTTCTTATCTAAAACTTCAAAACGATAAAGAAATTATTGTTATGAAATCTTCTGGGCTTAATGACATTCAAATAAGCAAACCTGCAATTTTTGTATCTCTTATATCAGCATTAATTTTGTTCATCGTGTCACATATTATTCTACCCCAAAGTTATAAAAACTTCAAAATTTTACAAAATGAGATAAGAAACAGCTCTAATGATTTAATTTTAAAAGACAATACTTTTATTGAGTTAAATAAAAATCAAACGATTTTTGTAGGAAGTTTATCAAACAATAAATTATCCCAAATTTTTATACAAGATAAAACTGACCCTTTAAATATAAATGAGTATTATGCAAAGGATGGTTTTTTAACCATAAATGAAAGGTTTATTTTAGTTCTAATAAATGGAACTAAAATTGTTACTAATAAACAAGGTAGATCAACAATATTAAATTTTGAGAAATATAATATTGAAATTGAGGGTGATGATTCAAAAAAAACTACTAATCGAGTTGTAGAGTATAATGAATATAATTTTTTTGAATTATTAGAATTAGCAAAACAAAAGAATGATAAAAAAGGTAAACTTCTTTCAGAAGCAAATTATAGAAATACGGTAACTTTATCCCCAGTAGCATTTATTTTACTTTTAATGATTACAATTCTTAAAGATAGTTTTTCAAGAAAAAATAATATTTTTAAAAGGACAATGAGTATTAGTTTAATTTTGATTATCCAAACACTATTTATCGTTATTAAAAATGCTGTTCATGATAACGTAATGTTTTTACCACTTATGTATCTATTTCCGTTGAGTTTAATTATAATTTGTATAATTTTACTTCAAAAAAATAAAAAAAATTCAGCAATATTTATAAAACGTAAATCTATAATTTAATGTCTATTAATCAAAAACAACCTTTTATAATATATAAGTATTTTACAAAAAACTTGGTCCAATACTTTTTAATAGCTCTTTTTTCTCTTATAGCTTTAATATTTTTTATTGATTTAATAGAACTATTCAGACGTGCGTCGAATAAAATTGGGGTAGCACATCTGCAGCAAGCTAATTTTTATGATATCCTAGGAATGGCTTCATTAAAGATTACTGGGAATATTGAAAAAATTTTACCCTTCGCTGTATTGATAGGTTCAATTTCTTGCTTTAATCAGTGGAGAAAAAATAATTATTATATAATCACAAGAAGCTCTGGTTTATCTTTATGGAAAATCATTACTCCAAGTTTATTATGTTTCTTCATTTTAGGTATTTTTTCTATTACTGTCCTCAACCCCTTTTCAACAATAATGAATAAAAAATATGAAAATTTAGAAACTATTTTTTTTAAACACAAAAAAGTCAACAATTTTTCATTTGATAATAAAGGTTTCTGGATGAAACAGACATTTAATGGAAAAACAATAATAATAAATGCTTACAAGGTAAACTCAAAATTACAAACTTTAAATGATGTGAATATTTTCATATTAAATGAAAATGCAGATTTTGAAAAAAGAGTATCAGCCAAAACTGCCAAGTTTGATAAGAACAAACTGTCTCTATCTAACGCTATAATTACTGACTCACAATCGCTTATAAATAGTTTCAGTAAGTATAATTTAAATTTAGATTTAACTTCGGAAAATATAAATATTTCTATTCTTGAACCAGAAACTATTTTTATAATTAACTTACCTAACTATATTTTGAACATGAAGAAGTTTGGCCTAAATATTTCGAAGCATTTGATCCATTTATTTAAGTTGGTATGTCAACCATTACTTCTTATTTCTATGATTTTACTTTCTGCATCCTTAATGTTAAGGAGTAGTGAAAGAAAAGTAAAAGTAGGTATTGTGTCCCTAACATTAGTCGTTGGATTTAGTTTGTATTTTGTGGGAGATTTTGTGTTTGCTCTAGGGTCTTCAGAAATGTTGCACCCAATTGTATCTGGATTTGGACCAACTCTTATTGGTTTATTCTCGGGATGTTATCTTGTTAGTGACATAGATGAACCTAAGTAACTAATTAATGGAAAAAAAATTGATTATTAAAAAAATCTTAAATATTAAATTAATCACTAATTGTTTTGTTTTCATTTATTTATTTTTTATGAACCTTACATATGCGAATGAAAACTTTATTATAACTACAGTTAATAAATTTCCAATAAGCAAAATTGACGTAATAAACAAAGCCAAAATATTACTCTACTCTGCAGAAAGAACTGCTGACAGTAATAATTTAGACAAATATTACAATCAAGCGATAAAAGACCTCATTAATGAAAGAGTTGTTTTTTCAGAGGGCCTCAAAATCAATAAAAAGATAGAAAACTTAGTCACCCCAAAAGCAGAAAGCTTACTTTTAGCAAGTTTTAATAACTCAGAATCACAATTAAATAGCTTTCTTAAATCTTTATCTATTCCTAAGTCAGCTTTATTAGAAAAATATAAAACAGACTTAATTTTAGGTTACATCGTTAAAAATAAATATAAATCACAATTGAAAAATATAGAGAAGTTAGTTGACAGCAAAATAAATTCTAGGAAAAAAGAAGATCTTTTTGAAATAGCAGAAATTGTTTTAAATAAAAAAAATAATTCTACTTTATATAAAGAAATTCAGACTGCACTGCAAAATGGTGCAAATTTTCTAAATATAGCAAGACAAATATCAATCAGCGCCTCTTCTAAATTAAATGGTAAGATTGGCTGGAAAACTTATGATGAGACTTCCAATATTATTCAAACAGTTAAAACTAATTTTTTAGAAGGCGATGTTTTTAGCTTTTCAACCAAAGATAAATTCTACTTTTACAAAATTTTAGCAACACGATTAAACGGAAAAATAAGCAAAAAAGAGAACAAAGTATTACTCGTTGAGGCTAAATTTCCTATTAATTTTAGAAAAAAAGAACAGGTATATTTTGATGTAAAAAAAAGATTAAGCAATTTATTAAGTGATAAATCAAAGTGTAATAACCTTCTAGTGCTAAAAAAATCAAATAAACTTAAAATATCTATGAACACTATTAAGTCACGCATTGCTGATCTTAGTCCAAACATAGAGTATTTAATAAAAAACTTAGGGCTCTTTGAAGTATCTAAACCACTCTTTTCCGGTAATGTTGGGTTTGCATATATTATATGTGATACACAAAATGCAGAAAACGAAGAAAACATCAAGATTAAAAAAAATGAAATGATGAACAAGCATTTGTTAAATTTGAGTAACAAAATTTTGAAGCGTTTAATTAAACAAGCCCAAATTAGCCAAATTCAAAAAATTAATTAAACATATTTTTATTCATGGGCTCATTAGAAAAAATAGTACTCATATCGGCCGGAGATCCAGCTAGCATCGCTCCTGAGATTACTGTCAAAGCAATACAATGTTTATTGGATGATTCTCGTCTAAAGCCAATAGTTATTTCAAATCCTGATTTAATTAAAAATACTAAAATTTTAGTTAAAAGTGATATTGATTTGAATATAGTAGAAGATTTAAAAAAATTTTCAGATTTTAAAAATAATTGCTTAAATTTAATTCCACTCAACATTCCACATGAAGTTATTTTAGGTAAACCAAATTATCAAAACTCTTCTTTTGTAATAAATTCTATTCAAAGTTGTGTTAAAATTCTTAATTCAAGCATTGCCTCTGCAATGGTTACCAACCCAATCAATAAAAATGTTATGCACAAGGCAGGTTTTAATTTCGATGGTCATACAGATTATCTTGAATCTCTTTCAGTTTTGAAGAAAAAAGCAATTATGATGCTAGTTACAGAACAATTGAAAACTGTCCCTTTAACAATTCATGTTCCACTTAGAAAAGTCCCTTTGCTAATTTCAAAAGATTTAATTTTGAATACTATAAAAACTATAATTAATGAATTTAATTTATACTTTGGTATTAGCAAACCAAGAATATTAATTACGGGATTAAACCCTCATGCTGGTGAAAATGGAGATATAGGTTTAGAAGAGAATGAAGTAATTATACCAGCTATTAAAGAAGCAAAGAAAAACTTAAACTGTTCTTTAATTGGTCCTGTTCCAGCCGATAGTGCTTTTGCTCCCATTTTTAGAAAACAGTATGACGTTGCAATATGCATGTATCATGACCAAGCACTTATTCCTATAAAAACAATAGATTTTCATAATGGGGTTAATGTAACATTAGGAATTGATTTTATCAGAACGTCTCCAGACCATGGAACAGGTTTTGATATAGCTGGGAAAAATATAGCTAATCCTGAAAGTTTAATCGCATCTATAAAACTTGCTTATAAAATGAGCTCGTTTAAGGAAAATGGACTTTAGATAATGCAAATTCCTACAATAAAAGAGATTTTAAAAAAAAATAAAATCAAAATTCACAAATCTTTAGGTCAAAATTTTATTTTTGATCAAAACCTTACAGATAAAATCGTCTCAAAATCAAAACCTCTCTGTAATACCATAATTGAAATTGGACCAGGTCCTGGATGTTTGACACGATCAATATTAAAAGAAAAGCCAGAAAAACTATTTGTAATAGATATAGATGAGCAATCAGAAAAAATGCTTTCTGATTTGAAATTAATGTACAATGATAAGTTGCATATTATTATTGAGGATGCGCTCAAATTTCCTATTTGGGAATTAGGAAGTTTTCCTCGGCAGATAATCGCTAATTTACCCTACAATTCAGGTACTAAAATGTTAACTGAGTGGTTAAAGCATATCAATTGTTTTGAGTCTATGACTTTGATGTTTCAAAAAGAAGTAGCTGATAGAATTTTGGCTAAACCAGGTTCTAAAAACTATGGTCGCTTATCAGTTATAGCTAATTGGTTAACAAAAACTTCTAAATTATTTGATATTCCAAATTCAGCTTTTATACCAAAACCAAAAGTAGACTCAACAGTTATACAAATACAGCCTTATAAAAAGCCTTTATACGATGTTTCCTTTCATTCTCTTGAAAGAATTACTAAAATTGCTTTTAGCCAAAGAAGAAAAATGATCAAAACCAGTTTAAAAGAAATTAATTGTAACAAAATCTTAGACGATTTAAATATTTCACCCTCTTTAAGACCAGAACAATTATCTATTAGTGATTTTTGTAAGATTGCTAAAAAAGCTTTTGAAGATTAATTTAGTTTATAGATTAAAAAATTATTTAAGATCATTCACAAATTCACTGAGCCCAACTTGCCTGTGCCTTCGAAGGCTTTCTGAGTTTAAGATTAATTTAATTTTATTAACGGATTCTTGAACATCATCATTAATGATAATAAAATCATATTCATTATAGTGGCTGATTTCTTTTCTAGCTTCAGACATTCTTTTTTTAAAACTATCTTGGGTTTCAGTAGCTCTAGCACCTAATCTTTTTTCCAGTTCTTTGATTGAGGGTGGCAATATAAATATTTTAACAATATCATCAGGTATATGTTCCTCAATCTGTCTCGTTCCTTGCCAATCAATATCAACTATTACATTAATACCATTAGTGATTTTTGAATTAATCTCACTTTTTAGAGTACCGTATGAATAACCAAAAACCCGAGCATGTTCCAAAAACTTTTCTTCCTTAACCATTTTATCAAACTCTTCATCGCTTTTAAAAAAATAGTCCTTTCCATCAATCTCGTTCTGTCTTTTAAGTCGAGTTGTCACTGAGACAGATAAGCTAAGGTTTTCAATATCTTGAATGAGTTTTTTGCATATAGTAGTTTTCCCAGCTCCTGAGGGAGAAGATACAATCAATACTAGCCCTCTGTTTATTTTACTTAACATCATTTTCCTTAAGAATTTTATTTTTCCATAACCTTATATTTTTTTTATGCAATCTATATGTTTTAGAAAATCTATGCTCTCCATTTCCATCACTCACAAAAAATAGATAATCTGTTTTTTGTATATTTTCCAAAGACCTTAGAGCATTCTCTCCTGGGTAAGATATTGGTGTTGGCGGCAAACCAAAATGATAATAAGTGTTGTACGGATGATCAGACTTTAACATTTTTTTGGTTATTTTATTTCCATTAACCTTAAATCCATAAGCTAAAGTAACATCAGATTGTAATTTCATTTTTTTTTCAAGTCTATTTATAAAAACACTTGCGATTAAACGACTATCATTTAGGTTTTTTGCCTCTTTTTGTATTATAGAGGCTAGGGTTAACAATTCATTTTTATTTTTCAAAATAAAAACTTTAGGTTTTTTTTTCCATATTTTATTTAAAATATTTTCCTGTGCAACTCTCATTCTTTCAAGCATTTTTTTTCTAGGAAAACCATATTTAAAATTATAGGTATCAGGCTTGTATATACCTTCTGCGAGATCATCTATTTTACCTGACATGTATTGATTATCTAACAACTTTTGTTTTAATTCTGATGCCGTTGTTCCTTCAATAAGGGTAAAATTTCTAGTTATAGTTTTTCCATTATGTAATAATTTTTGTATATCAGATATTGTTGAATTTTTAGGTATTAAGTATTCACCAGCTTTAGGAATGAGTTTTTTTGAGTTCAAAAATGATATTAACTTCCATTCAATAAATGATATTTTTATATTTTTAATATTAAGATCTTCAATAATGGATCTTTGGGAAGTATTTTGTTTTAAAAAATAATATGTATTTTTTTTTACAATTGATGATGTTTGTAGGAAGTTAATATAATAGGAAATACCATAAATTGTTAAAAAAATTAAAATTGATATAAATAAAAAATGCTTTTTATTTAAAATCAATCTGAACTTCCAAACAACAAACTTGCGTTTGTTCCTCCAAAGCCAAATGAGTTAGACAAAACATTTTTAATAATTCTTTTTTTGGCTTTAATAGGAACCAAATCAAAACCAGCGCTTTTTTCATCAGGGTTAATTAAATTATTTGTAGGTGGTACAACCTGATTAACAATTGATAATATAGAAAAAATAGCCTCAATCGCGCCTGCTGCCCCTAAAAGATGACCTGTTGCTGATTTAGTTGAACTTATACTTGTTTTACTTGAATTATCTTCAAGAAGTCTTCCTATAGCTTTTAACTCAATCATATCACCTAATGGCGTGGAAGTTCCATGAGCATTAATATAATCGATTTCAGAATTTTTAATATTTGCATCAGTTAAAGCAGATTGCATTGCCCTAAAACCACCATCTCCATTATCAGCAGGCGCTGTTATATGATGGGCATCACCTGACATACCATACCCTTTAATTTCAGCATAAATTTTAGCTCCTCTAGCTAGTGCATGATTTCTTTCTTCAAGAACAACGACACCAGCCCCCTCACCCATGACAAAACCATCTCTTTGTTGATCCCAAGGTCTAGAACTTGAAGAAGGTTGATCGTTAAAATTTGTACTTAGAGCTCTAGCTGCTGCAAATCCTGCCATACCAATTCGACAACAAGCAGCTTCTGCTCCACCAGCTATCATAACATCTGCATCACCATATTTGATTATTCTTGATGCATCTCCAATTGCATGTGCACCAGTAGAACAAGCTGTTACCACAGAGTGGTTTGGTCCTTTAAAGCCATATCTAATACTGACTTGCCCAGATAGCAAATTAATTAGTGCTGATGGTATAAAAAAAGGACTTACTTTTCTCGGACCTTTTGAGTTTAGTAATTCAGTCGTATTAGCAATAGTTTCCAAACCACCAATGCCTGAACCAAGAATAACACCAGTCTTATTTTTTTGATTTTCTGTTTGTGGCTTCCAACCAGAATCTTCTATTGCTTGTATAGCTGAAATAATTCCATAAGAAATAAACCTATCAATTCTTTTATATTCTCTTGGCTCTATCCATTGGTCAATATCAAGACCACCTTCAGGGTCATTATTTATGCTAGGGACTTGACCAGCTATCTTACAAGGTAAATCTGATACATCAAAATTTTCAATTTTATTTATACCAACGACACCGGAGGTTAGTCTTTTCCAATTAATATCTACCCCATTACCTAAGGGAGTAGTTAAACCCATTCCAGTTACAACAACCCGTCGCATTATAGCTCCCTATTATTGACAGAGTGAAATAAGGATATATTAACTATTTGAAGAGATAAAGTCTATTGCGTCTTTAACAGTTTGGATCTTTTCAGCAGCATCATCTGGTATCTCACACTCAAACTCTTCTTCGAAGGCCATAACCAGTTCTACAGTATCTAAGCTATCAGCTCCTAAATCATCTATAAAACTCGCACCATCAACAACTTTAGATTCCTCAACTCCAAGATGCTCTACAACAATCTTTGTAACTCTGCTTGCAATATCACTCATAAAATACCCCTAATTCTTAAAAAATATTAATCCCCACTAACACAAATATGTTTTTATGCCAAGTAGATTGTGTTGAGATACACAAAAAAACTAAATCATACTCATTCCACCATTAATATGTAGCGTTGATCCAGTAATATAACTTGCTTCTTCACTTGCTAAATAAACACATGCATTGGAAATATCATCAGGTAATCCAAGTCTATTAACAGGTATATTTTTTACAATATTGTTCTTTTGCTCATCACTTAGCTTGTCAGTCATCGGTGTGGAAATAAAACCCGGGGCTATTAAATTACAAGTAATACCTCGACTAGCAACTTCTAACGCTAAAGATTTATTTAATCCAACCAATGCAGATTTTGAAGCCGAGTAATTTGTTTGTCCTGCATTTCCAGTATAACCTACGACGGAACTAATAAATATAACTCTACCATATCTATTTTTAATCATGCCTTTTATTAGTTGTTTTGTAAGACGCATAGCCGCTGTTAAATTAACGTTTATTACTTTTTCCCAATCCTCATCTTTCATTCTCATAAAAAGATTATCTGCTGTAATACCGGCATTATTAATTAGTATATCGATTTGACCAAAACACTTTTCTGCTTTTTCAGCAAGAGAAATAATGTCTTCTTTTTTATTAAAATCTGTAACTATACCTCTAGCATCGTCACCAAACTCAGAAACTAGACTATTAAGAGCATCTTTACGGGTTCCAGATAAAATTAATTTAGCCCCATTTTGATTCATTTTTTTCGCAATTGATTTTCCAATACCACCTGTTGAACCAGTTATAAGAACAACTTTATCTTTTAAATCAAACATCCAATTCTCCTTAAATTTTAAAACTATAAAATCTTTTCTAAATCTGCTGAATTTTCTATATTTAAGATACTTACATTTTCTATCATTCTTTTGGCAATACCTGTAAGTACTTTCCCACTTCCTAATTCTATAATCTTTTGGACACCCAGCTTCTTAGCCAATAACATTGTCTCTCTCCATTTAACAGTTCCTGTGACCTGGTTTATAAGATTCATTCTTAATTTATTTGGGTCAGTTTCTGGCTTAGCATTAATATTAGAAATGATTGGTAGAGTGGGTTGTTGAAATTCTAGATTATTTAAAGCTTCTTCCATTGTTAATTGTGCAGGCTGCATTAACCTACAATGAAATGGGGCGCTAACAGGAAGCAAGACTGCGCGCTTGATGCCATATTGTTTCGTTAAATTAATTGCCTTTTCTACAGCTTCCAAATCACCACTAATTACCACTTGGCCATCTGAATTGTCATTAGCAATATCACAAACTCCAAAACTTTGAACTTGCTTTAAAATATCCAATGTTGTCGTAATATCTGCTCCTATGAATGCAGCCATAGCACCTTTCCCAACCGGAACTGCTTTTTGCATTGCATTACCTCTAAGTCGTAATAATTGAGAACATTCTTTAAGAGAAAATACTCCAGCAACAGTCATAGCTGTATATTCGCCTAAAGAATGGCCACATACATAATTAGCTAATTCTGTTAAATTTTTTCCAGTTAATTTTTTTAAAACTCTAAAAGAAGCTACTCCACAAGCCATTAAAGCAGGTTGAGCATTGTACGTTAGTGATAAAGTTTTTTCATCATCGCCCCACATTATTTCAGTTAAGTTAAAATCTAGAGCTTCATTTACCTCTTCAAAAACTTCCTTCGCTTCAACAAAATTATCAGACAAATCTTTACCCATGCTAATTTTTTGAGACCCTTGACCAGGAAAAACAATAAAGTTCATTTTTAAGTTCCTAAAATTTATTTAATTATTTATTGCAAATTTTTAATAAACATTTATGTTCCAGTATTACTAAAATTACTAGCATTAAATTTATTATTTTATGCTCTCCTTGCCAGCTACATAGAGTATCTGGCTAACCTGGGCAAAGCCCAAAAGCCATAAGGAGAATTAAATGGCATTATACGAAAGTGTGATAATTGGAAGACAAGATTTGACAACAAGTCAATTCGAAACAATTGTAAATGAATTCATATCAGTAATTGAATCTCTTAAAGGCACAATTCAAAAAAAAGAGAGTTGGGGCTTAAGAAATCTTGCTTATAAAATTAATAAGAATAGAAAAGGCCACTATATGCTATTAAATATAGATGGACCAGCTGATGCGATAGTTGAATATGAAAGATTAATGAGACTTCATGAGGACATAATAAGGTTTCTTACTATGAGGATTAAATCAGTAGACGAAAAACCATCTCCACTTATGAGTAATAAAAATGATCGTCAGAAAAATGTATCAGCTGACGATATTTCTGAACCTACAGAATCTTAAAGAGGAATATTATTATGACACAGTTTAATATCAAAAGAGAAGCATTAAGAAAACCTAATCAAAAAAGAAAAAAATCCTGCCCATTTTCAGCACCTAATACACCTGAAATTGATTACAAGGATTTGAAGGTACTAACAAGATATGTTTCTGAAAGAGGTAAAATTATACCTTCTAGGATATCTGCAGTATCTGCCAAAAGACAAAGAGAGCTCTCCAAGGCTATCAAGAGAGCAAGGTTCCTAGCATTAATGCCTTATGTTGTTGGTTAGATTTGGAGATATAGATGGATATTATTTTACTAGAACGCGTAGAAAAATTAGGGCAAATTGGTGATTTAGTTTCAGTCAAATCTGGTTTTGCAAGAAATTACCTTTTACCTCAGGGCAAAGCAGTATTTGCTTCAAAAGAAAATATAAAGCTTTTCGAAGAACGTAAGTCACAACTTGAAGGCGAGAATATTGCAAGAAAAAATGAAGCACAAAAACTAGCTGATAAAATTAAATTTAATGAAGTTGTTATAATTAGAGCAGCTAGTGAGTCAGGACAGTTATATGGTTCAGTATCTGCTAAAGATATAGCTCAAGCTGTATCAGATGCAGGACTTACAATAAATAAAAGTCAGGTAATTTTAAATAAGTCTCTTAAATCTCTATCTTATGAAGATGTGTTTATTAAATTACATCCTGAGGTTGAATTAAGTGTAAAATTGAACATTGCAAGATCTTCTGAAGAAGCAAAGGAACAGACTAAATCTGGTAAGGCTATAATTACAACTGAAATAACTGGTGGAGATATCAGATCAGAAAGAGCTCAAAAAGATGCCAAACGATTTGAGAAGAAAGAAAATTCAACAAAACCTATAAAAGAAGAAATTAATTTGTCTGAAAATACAGAAAAATCAGATGAAAAAGATAACAAAACAGAAGAGTAGATAGTTTATTAAATATTCAAAATAAAATATTTAAATCTTTCACTATGCTTTTCATTATTTTTAAAGTTAGTGGCAATGGATGAAAATTTAATAAATACTTACACTGAAATAGAAAATCAATCTTCAGGCCATCCTGAAAATAAGATGCCTCAAAATATTGAAGCGGAGCAAAGTCTCATCGGTTCAATTCTATTTGATAACAAGGTTCTAGAAGATTTACCTTCAAACTTTGATAACAAATATTTTTTTGACCCTTTACATGCTAGTATATTTGAAGCCTGTGTATCTCTCACTGATAATGGACGACTAGCAGATCCCCTAACACTAAAAAATTATTTGAATGACTCTAAATTTGAAAGAGATATTGACGTTGAACAATATCTTCTTGATTTAAGAGAAGGAGCGCTTTCTCTTAGCAAAGCTAAATTTTATGCTGAAGAAATAAGAAATTGTTATGTAAGACGGTCATTAGTCAGAATAGCTGATGAATTAATAGAACAGTCAATTAATCCAAATATTGAAATAACACCTGACCAAGAAATAGCTAACACAGAAGAAAAACTCTATAATTTAGCAGAAAAGGATCAAATTAATTCTGGTCCTATTGACTTTAAAACGGTTTTGACGAGTGCTACAAACCAAATCAATGAAGCATTTAATAGAAAAGGTAAATTATCTGGAATTGATACAGGGTTTTCAGGTTTAAACCGTCAATTAGGCGGATTAAACAAATCAGATTTGGTTGTTTTAGCAGGTAGACCTGGAATGGGAAAAACTGCATTAGCAACTAATATTGGTTTTAATGCAGCAAAAAGTAGTAAATTGGAAAATAATGATTCAATTTTAATTTTCTCTTTAGAAATGTCTGCTGAACAATTAGCACAAAGAATCCTAGCTGAACAATCTACCATTGATTCTCATAAACTAAGAAGTGGTGACATAGATGATAATGAATTTTCGCAACTTGTTGTTACACAAAATAATATCTTTGATTTACCTTTCTTTATTGATGATACTCCAGCAATTTCAGTAAGCCAAATTGCTTCTAGGTCAAGAAGATTAAAAAGAACAAATGGATTAGGGTTAATTATTATTGATTATATTCAGCTAATACAAGGGTCAAGAGCAAGTGAAGCTCAAGGGAGAGTCCAAGAAGTTTCAAATATTACAAGAGGATTAAAATCCCTTGCAAAAGAGTTAAACGTTCCCATCTTAGCTTTGTCTCAGCTCAGTAGAGCGGTTGAACAAAGAGAAGATAAAAGACCTATTCTTGCTGATTTAAGAGAATCAGGCTCTATAGAACAAGATGCAGATGTTGTTATGTTTGTATATAGAGAAGAATATTATCTTGATAAAAGCGAGCCTTCACAAAGAGAAAATGAAAATCAAGAAAGTTTTAATGAACGTTTTACTAAATGGCAAGATAGAAGGAATGGAGCAGAAGGTAAGGCTGAAATCATTATATCTAAACAAAGACATGGTCCAACAGGCATTATACAAGTTCAATTTGAGGCAAAGTATACTAGATTTATGGATCTCATTCAGAGTGATAGGTTACCAGAGCAAATTTATTAGTAAATTTACTCTAAGTTAGATAGACTTTTTCTATGCTAGGCAAAATAGAAATATCGCTTGATCAAATTAAATCAAATTGGACTGCTCTAAATCTTGCATCCAACGGAAAAGCCGCAGCCGTTGTCAAAGCTGACGCTTATGGCTTTGGCATGACCAGAATAACTAAAACACTCATAAATGCTGGTTGCAAATATTTCTATGTTGCAAATTTAGACGAAGCAATTGAATTAAGAAAAGAAATTATCAACCAAGATATAAAAATAGCTGTTTTTGAAGGTTTTTTTGAAGGCACTGAAATAACATATTTTAATAATAAAATAATACCTATAATTAATAATTTAGAACAACTAAAAAGACTACTTTCCTTTTCTCGTCAAGGAAAAAAAATACGTGCAATTTTGAACATCAATACTGGAATGAATAGGCTAGGATGTAATTCAAAAGAAATTGAATTTTTACAGAAAAACAAAAATATTGTTAATGAATTAGAGTGGGATTTCATTATGTCTCATTTAGCAAATTCTGAAGATTTTAAAAATGTAATTAATGATATACAGTTAAACAAACTGCTCGAATTTTCAAAAAATTTTCCAGATATCAAGTTAAGTTTCGCTAATTCATGTGGAATAGCGCTTGGTTCAAAATTTTGTTTAGACCAAACCAGACCAGGGATAGGTCTATATGGTGTAAATGGTTTTGGTGCAAACATAAAACTAAAAACTAAAAAACTTAAATTACCCCTTAAATTATATGCACCTATTATTCAAATTAAAGAAGTTGGAATTGGAGAAGCAATATCATATGGTGGAATTGACATAACAGCTAGGAAATCATTATTGGCAACTATTGGCATCGGTTATGCTGATGGATGGATTAGACAATTAAAAAACAATACTTCTATAAACATTGATAAACAACAATGTAAGATTATGGGTAATATTACTATGGATAGTTTTGTATTAGATATAACAAAAATTAAAAACAACTCATTAAATGAAGGTGATTATCTATGCCTTTTAGATAATTATAATATAAAAGATTTATTTAAAAAATTAGATTTAATTAGTTATGAGTTATTTACCCTAATGGGCTCTCGATTAATAAGAGACTATAAATAAAGTTGAAGATTATAGGTAAAAATTTGATCAAGTTTTTAATTAATTTTTGGGGATCGATAGGAAGAAAATGTTTGAATTTTATCTCATTATTAGGACATTTCGTTTTATTTTTTCTTCAAACAATCACATGGATGTTTAGACCTCCGTGGTATTTAAAAAGAATTTTCATACAAATCATTGATATAGGTTATTTTTCTTTACCTGTTGTTGGTCTTACTACCTTTTTTTCTGGTATGGTATTGGCATTACAAACTTACAATGGTTTTACAGATTTTAATAACGAAACAACTGTTGCAAGAGTTGTATTGACCTCAATTACAAGAGAGCTTGGGCCAGTTTTAACAGGTTTGATGGTAGCCGGTAGAATAGGCGCCAAAATGGCAGCTGAGATAGCTACTATGCGTGTCACTGAACAAATAGACGCTCTAGGAACCTTAGGGACTAGACCAATGCAATACCTAATAGCACCTAAAGTGATTGCTGCTCTAGTATGTATTCCATTTTTAGTAATGATTGGAAATACCATAGGAATATTAGGAGGCTACGTTATTGCAATATATAAGTTAGATTTTAATCCAAATATTTATCTATATGCAACAATAGATTATTTACAATGGATAGACATAATACAAGGTTTAGTAAAAGCTGCAATTTTTGGTTTAATAATTTCGATGGTAAGTTGTTATTTTGGATTTTACGCATCTAAAGGTGCAGAGGGTGTAGGTTACGCCACAACTGCTTCGGTTGTAATTTCTTCGATAATGATATTAACAAGTACTTATATAATAACTGCTCTATTTTTCGGTTAGAAGATGAAAAAAAATGTCAATGATCAAATTGTAATTGAGGTAAATGACCTTAAAAAAAGTTTTCAAGGTAACGTAGTACTAGAAAATATAAATTTTAAACTTTTTGAAGGCGAGTCATTAGCTATTATAGGTGCATCTGGCTCAGGAAAATCTGTGTTATTAAAAAATATCATTGGTTTACTAAAACCTGATAGTGGTTCAATTAAAATTAATAATAAAAATATAGTGAATTTACCAAGGTTACAAAAAGAAAACCTTTTACTAGAACTTGGTATAACATTCCAACATGGTGCACTTTTTGATTCCCTTAAGAATTGGGAGAATATTGTTTTTAAGGTTAAGAATCGAGAAAAATTATCTAATAAAGATGCAGAGATTTTAGCCGTTTCTATAATTAAAAAATTAGGGTTGGAACCGAAGATTTTAAATCTCTATCCTTCTGAAATTTCAGGAGGAATGCAAAAAAGAATTGCGATAGCGAGAGCAATTTGTGGAAATCCAAAAATTTTATTATTTGATGAACCCACTTCCGGGTTAGATCCTGTTACAGGAAGTTTAATAGACGAATTAATTATCACAGCAGTTAAAACTGTGGGAGGAAGTGCTATAACAATAACACATGATATGGCATCTGTATGCAGAATTGCTGATAAAGTTATTTTAATTGATAATCAGACTATCAGTTGGTCAGGAACGCCAAGAGAAATGTTAAATTCAACAAATTCAAAGATTAAAGAATTTATTAAATCTACTAACCCCAAGTTATTTCAATAAATGGCTAAACCTATTAAACAATTCATTTGTCAGTCATGTGGTTCTATATATTCTAAATGGACTGGAAAATGTGATCAATGTAATGAATGGAATACTCTATTAGAGGAAATACATAACAAACCATCCGGACCATTATCAAAGTCGTTTGGACAAAAAATAAATTTCGATTATTTAAATAATGAGAGCTTTAACTATTCAAAAATCAAAACAAATTTAAATGAAGTTGACAGAGTTATAGGCGGAGGTTTCGTGCCTGGATCTATTACTTTGATCGGTGGTGATCCAGGTATAGGAAAATCAACACTTTTACTACAAATTGTTGGAACCCTGTCTAAACTTTCAGAAGATTGTATATATGTATCTGGTGAAGAAAGTTTATCACAAATCAAAATGCGGGCTGATAGATTAGGTGTAAAAAATAATCCTATCAAATTTGCATCAGTCACAAACGCTGCGGATATTGCATCTACTATGCTAGCTATGAGCAAAAGACATGTTGTGGTCATTGACTCTATCCAAACAATGTATTTACCTCAGTTAGATAGTGCCCCAGGAACCGTATCTCAAGTAAGAGCAAGTACCCACGAATTAATAATCGCAGCAAAGAAAACTAACTCAATCCTAATTTTAATTGGGCATGTCACAAAAGATGGAACGATTGCTGGGCCCAGAGTTTTGGAACACATGGTAGACACGGTTTTATATTTTGAAGGCGATAATAATTTTCAGTTCCGCATTTTAAGAGGTATTAAAAATAGGTTTGGTCCAACTAATGAAATTGGAGTTTTTGAAATGTTAGCTGATGGACTAAAAGAGATACCTAATCCCTCTTCTTTATTTTTACTAGACCGACAAAAGAATGTTCCAGGAAATGCAATTTTTGCTGGCCTTGAGGGAACAAGACCAATATTAGTTGAAATTCAAGCACTGGTTACGCCATCATCATTAGCATCTCCAAGAAGAACAATTGTTGGCTGGGATATTTCAAGGCTTTCTATGTTATGTGCAGTATTAGAAGCTAGATGTAAAATTCATCTATCTAATATGGATATTTTTTTAAATATAGTCGGTGGTATTAAAATTTTTGAACCTGCAGCTGATTTAGCTGTTGCAGCAGCAATAATCTCATCTGTAAAGAACATTGCAATAACTGAAACAAATGTTTTTTTTGGTGAAATTGGTTTATCTGGTGAAATTAGAAAGGTGACCCAACCAGAGTTAAGAATAAAGGAAGCATATAAATTAGGTTTTAATAGCTTTACCCTTCCCATTAAACAAAAAATTATAGATAATAAAAAAATGAGTTACAATAACGTTGCTCTTTTGCAAGATCTAGTTGAACTAATTAGTAAGAATACTGAGGCTATTTAAATCAATGGATGTTTTAAACAATATTTATAATGGAATAGATATTATAGTAATATCTATTATTTTAATATCCTCTATTGTTGCTGCATTTAGAGGTTTTGTTAAAGAAATCTTTAGTTTGTTTTCTTGGATATTTTCAATAATAATCTCATTTCATTTCTTTGCTAATTTTAAAACAATTTTATCTGAATACATTAATCAAAAAATTATAATTGATGTTATTGCATTTGGATTTCCATTCTTAATTTCTCTGTTTATTTGTCACTTAATTACAAGGTGGCTATCACCAAAGTTTAATACATCTGAAGTTTTATTTATTGATAAATTTATTGGTTTTATTTTTGGTGGCTTTAGAGGAATTTTTATTGTTGTTTTATTATTTTTAGGTTTTAAGTATTTAGTTGGTGAAAATTTACCTGGTTGGCTTACTGAAGCATATTCTTATGACTATTTAGATACTATTGGTAATATATTAAAAGAAATTTTGGTGGATGAAAATTTGATAGATATCAATAAAGAATAAATATCTATTAACTATTAATAAGGCTAATAAATGTATTGTAAACATACAGATCGAATAAAAGATGAATGTGGTGTGTTTGGAATTTTTGGTACAGATGAAGCTTCTGTATTAACTACACTCGGACTACACTCACTGCAACATAGAGGTCAAGAAGGAGCTGGAATAGTTAGTTTTGATGGGAAAAACTTTCATTCAGTTCGAAAACAAGGATTAGTTGGAGATAATTTTAATAACAAAGAAATATTATCTCAACTTCCGGGGAAAACAGCAATAGGCCATGTGCGTTATTCAACCACAGGGGAGTCAAAGCCTGAAAATTTACAACCTTTATTTGCAAATCTTGCAATGGGTGGTTTTGCTTGTGCACACAACGGAAATTTAACAAATACATTCTCAGTAAAAAAACAATTGGTACAAAGTGGATCTATATTCCAAACTTCTTCAGATACAGAAATAATACTGCAATTAGTAGCAAGATCTAAAAAAATAAAATTAATTGATAAACTTACAGATGCTCTATCTAAAATCCAAGGAGCATATTCTCTAATTATTTTGACGAACAAAAAGCTAATTGGTGTTAGGGATCCATTTGGTATCAGACCTTTAGTTTTAGGAGATAAAGATGGATCTCCAGTACTTGCATCAGAAACTTGTGCTCTAGATATGATAGGTGCTAAATATATTCGAGATATAGAAAATGGAGAGATTGTTGTTATTACCGAACATGGTATTGAATCTATCAAATCTCCCCAAAAAATACCTGAACGTCCTTGTATCTTTGAACGTATCTATTTTGCCAGCCCTGATAGTGTGGTTGGCAATAAAACTGTTTACACTTACAGAAAAGCTCTTGGTGAACAATTAGCTATTGAAAACAATATATCTGCAGACGTAGTAGTACCCATTCCAGATTCTGGCGTATCGGCAGCCATTGGTTTCTCTCAAAAATCTTCTATTCCATTTGAGTTAGGAATTATAAGAAGTCATTATGTTGGCCGTACATTTATTGAACCCTCACAAACAATTAGACAATTTGGTGTTAAACTTAAACATAGTGTGAATAAATCATGCATCGAAAACAAGAAAGTTATTCTAATTGATGATTCAATAGTCAGAGGAACAACTGCAAATAAGATTGTAAAAATGGTTTTTGAAGCTGGTGCTAAAGAAGTACATTTAGGTATCTCATGTCCACCAATAAAGCATCCAGATTTCTATGGAATTGATACTCCTAACTATAAAGATCTGATAGCCTCTAATTTTAGCCTTGATGAAATGACAAAAATTGTGGGAGCTAATTCACTATTTTTTCTATCTTTAAATGGTACTTATAAAGCCATGGGTTTTGAAGAAAGAAATTCTCAGAATCCTCAATTTACGGATCATTGTTTTACTGGTGACTACCCAATAGAAGTTTCTGAGATCTTAGAAATAAACTCGAAACCAAATGACTGATAATAAATTAATAGCCTTAATAACTGGAGCAGGAAGTGGTATTGGAGCAGAGATAGCAAAACAACTTGCTCAGAAAAATATACATACCGTTATTACTGATAAAAACTTGTCAGGACTTCAAAAAACTGAAGATAACATTCTATCTAAGAATGGAACCTGTACTGTTGCACAATTGGATATGCAAGATTTTGTTGGAATTGATAGATTAGGAATGGAAGTTTTTAAGAGATGGAAAAAATTAGATATCATGGTTTCAAACGCTGCAATGCTAGGAACCTTAGGACCAATTCATCATCAAAATAATGAAGAATTTGTAGAAGTATTGAATGTAAATTCAATAAGTAACTATAGGTTAATTCGCTCATTTGATGCTTTGCTTAAAAACAGTGTCAAACCTAAGGCTTTATTTTTAACCTCTTCATTAGCAAGAAAACCTAAGGCATTTTGGGGAGCATATGCAGTTTCAAAGGCTACTCTTGAGCATATTGTGAAGATATGGGCATTAGAAAATAATCATAATAATATGTCGATTTCTATAATTGACCCTGGGAAAACGGACACACCGATGAGAAAGGCAGCCATGCCTGGTGAGGATTCAAGAAATCTAAGTAAAGCAGATTATATTGCAAAGTTAGTACTTGATAAGATATTAACTGATAAGATTTATAAAGGTGAGGTTTTAGATATAGGTATTAACTAATCTTTTAAGATTATTCTTCTAAAACAACTGGTTCTAGATAAGAATAATAAAAATCAATTTTATTATCAAATTTTCTAGACAATTCTTGAGCTTCTTTTTCACTTTTTGCACAGAAAATAGAACTTAACCTATAATTTCCAAGTCTATAAAAAAACCTTAGAATATCAATTTGAGAAGATCCCACATACCAAGACTTTAAGACCCAACCTATAAAAAATAACCATGGAGATATGATAAATAGAAAAATATAAAATAACATAGTTATGGAAAATAAAGTCCATAATCTATTTTGAATCATCCATAAAGGAGGAGCCAAACTAGCAAGAATTGATGGGGATGTATTAAGTAAAATAGCTATAGATTCTGGTTTTTTAAATAATTCATATTGATGATAAAATTCTTCAGCACTGTAAAATTCATTAAGTTTAAAATTATTCAACTCAGGAATGATTTCATTTCGTATTTGTTCACAAATCACACCCAAAGAACCAAATACGAAAGTATTGAAAAAAACTCCGTCTCTATACAAAGTTAGAACTTTTCTTTCTTTGATTTCATTTAATTCTTTAGATAAATCTTCATAAGACTGATTAACTTCTTTTCCATCTAAGGCTATAATTATATCACCCTCTTTTAGCTTCATTAAAAAAGCATTAGATGATGTCCTGATTGCTTTTATTTGTAAAAATTGCTTTTCAACAGTCGCTTGGTCAGACAAATTTTCTTCGTTCATTTTTTAATCCATTAATTGAATTTTATTACGGATATTTAATCCTACTTGTTTTGTCTGCAATTTTACCCAAAACGCTATTATTTTGCTTTACAAGTTTAGAAATCTGCTGAGCCTGTATTGCTTGATTAGCAACTATTTTCTTATAAATTGCTTTATTACTTATTTGTTCAATTGCTTTGGAAATCATTCTACTGTTAGATTTATTTATTTTTTCTAAGTTTGCATTTAGTTTATTATTATTTTGAATATTAGCTTCAGTATTTTTACTTATTTCATTTATCAAAGTCTTAGTAATTAGCTGTAACTCTCCAACAGTATTTTCATTAGATTTCTGTACTCTTTTTTCAATTTTATCTAAAGTTGCAACTAATTTTTCATTAATTGCTAATAAGTCTCCTTGTTTTTTAATTGCTGTATCAAGATTTTTTAAAGAAGCGTTTACCCCATCAACATTTTCTGCAAAAACTACTAGAGCTTCTCTACTAGTTTCTGTCATATTAGTTAATTTATTTGAAGATTGCATGAATAATATTGCACTGAATATAATTACAGCTAGGCCCGATACAATTGAAGATAAAAATATAACTGTAGTATACTTATGAATTTGTTTCACTTTAGCCTCCAATAGTGCATGAGCTTTTTTGACTTTATTATATTCTGAAGTTACATCAGTAGCTGCATCAGCAGCATCTAAAGCTAATTTGATGCTTTCTTGAACAGCTTCCATTTTTGTATCCATTTTTAGACCTTATAAATGTTAAAAACTAATAAAAAAATTAATTTGATATTTTCTCTGACCTATATGCACATTCTATACCAGTTGTGCTAAAAACTTCTCTTGCAGGTAAATATTTTGAGATAAAACCAAACTTTTTACAGCCCCACGGCCTCTCTTTTTTGTATGTCACATAGAAATATTGACACCCATTGCATACTACTAATTTTTTATTATTCATCTTCGAATTCATAACAACACTATTTTTTAATTTTGTTTTTAAATTCAATAAAACCATAAATCATCTCGGCTATTTTAAACCTAAAACCTCCAAGAATTGCAGTGAAACCAAAAAACCAATAAGCATAAGCTTTAAACAAATCTCCTTGTTCCTTTAGAGAACTAGCCTCAAAATGACATAATAATGCTGACCAAAAAAACATGGCAGTTATAACAATTTGACCAAATGATTTTTTTCTTTTCACAACTACTCCTGGTCTTTGTTTAATTTTTTTCCATATTCATCAAAAGCCATCTCATCTGGTATTTCAAAATTAGGATAATCAGTTTCTTCACCTCTTTCAATTTTAAAGATATAGGCTAATACGGAAGCTACTGCTGAGTATAAATTTTCTGAAATTTCTTTACCTATTTCACCAGTAAAATATAACGCTCTAGCTAATAAAGGGCTTTGAAAGACAGTAACATTATTATCATCAGCTAATTTGATTATTTTTTCAGCAATCATTCCCCTTCCCATAGCTAAGATTACCGGCGCCCCACTTTCACCTACTTCATATTTAATAGCTACAGCAAAATGAGTTGGGTTTGTAATTATAGCAGAGGCATCCTTAACATTTTCTAGTGCGGCAGTTTGTGTCGCTGCTCTATTTGAAATTTCATTCTGTAATTTTCTTATTCTTTGTTTAACTTCTGGTGATCCATCGGTATCCTTATGTTCATCTTTAACCTCTTTAATTGTCATTTTGAGTTTTTCAATATGTGTGTATTTTTGCCAAATGAAATCAAAAATAGCTATAAATCCAAGTGCTATTAATAGTGCAATTGTTAATTCTGGAAAATTTTCTAAAAGATTAGAGAGCGCTGTATAGAGGTTTCTTTCAGAAAGGTATATTATATCTTTTATATTAAAATAAATAACACCGAAAGTTATACCTCCTAAGAGGCCAACCTTGAATAATGATTTGATTAACTCAACCAAACCCTTTGATGAAAATATTCTTTTCAGCCCAGATAGTAGATTAATCCTATTTGACTTAAAATAAAAACCTTTAGGCGCAAAGTTAATTCCTCCCATTGCCATTTGAGTGACTAAAATAGTTATTATTAATGGAACACCAACAATCAAAGTAATGTAAATGATATATTTAATCATTTTTTCTAACCCCGAATAGGGGGATACATTAATTATGTAATTTAAATCGAATACAAAAAAATTTTTCCAAATTGCTAAGAATTCTTGAGCAAAGAAAGGAATTGAAGTTAGTACCATTAGTCCCATAATCAATGTTGTAAACACAAACATTTCTTTTGATGTTAAAACTTGACCATCTTCAGCGGCTTTATCTAACTTCCGTTGGGAGGGTTCTTCGGTTTTATCCTGTGAATTATCTTCTTCAGCCATATTTTAGTTTCCCCTTTGATAGGATTGAAGAACATCTTCTATTAAATTTATGCCAGTGCCTGTTAAATCGGAAAAAGCATCTGAAATAGGACCTACACCAGCGTACAAGAAAACAAAAATTGCAATTAGTGCAATTGGAAAACCAAATGAAAAAAGATTTAGTGATGGAGCCGATCTTGTAATTACTCCAATTGAAGCCTGAATTAATAATAAGCCTCCAACAACTGGTAAACTAATAAGAGCAGCGAGATAAAGCATATCCCCAAAAGTATCTATCGCTATATTACTTGCTTGTAAAAAATTAATGCTTAAGCCAATTGGTAAATATACATAACTTTCCAATAACATTTTAATAATGAATAAGTGACCATCAAGAGATAAGAAGCATGAAATTAAGAATAATATCAATACAGTACTTAAAACTAGTGTCTGCCCTCCGGATTGTGGATCAATCATACTAGACATAGATAAACCTGCAGTAGAGGCAATTTTCTCTCCTGCCACTGCTGCTGCTGAAAATATTATGGTTAAAATAAGCCCAACTGATAATCCAATTCCTATTTCAGATAATATAATGATAAACAGATTAAACCCTGGCATAGCCTGAATATCTGGGACTTTAATTACTGGAAACAAGAAGGCTGTTAAGCTAATGCCTACAATAATCCTAACTTGCAAAGGAATTCCACCTAAAGAAAAAAAAGGCGCACTAATTAAAAATGAGGAAATACGTAAAGATGCAATAAAAAAAATCACTAAATATTGATACAAATTGAATAAGTCAATTCCAGGTAAACTTAGAGCTGTTGTATTCATAAAATTAACTTTCTAAGTTAGTTTTGACCAACACCTGCTACTTGATCAAAAATGAAATTAAAGTAGTCAACCAGGCCCATCATAAAAAAATTACCTAACAAACCAATGCCCAACATCACAACAATCACTTTAGGAACAAAACTTAATGTCATTTCGTTAATAGACGTAGCAGCTTGGATTATTCCTATAAAAAGACCAATACCCAGAGCAAGTATGAGTATCGGCCCAGAAACAAGTAAAACTTGATAAAAAGCCAAACTCAGCATGCTTATATTTTCATCAAAACTCATAATATTTATCCTGCGGCAAATGTACTTACTAAAGAACCAACCGTCATACTCCAACCATCGACTAAAACAAAAAGCAAAAGTTTAAAAGGAAGTGCGACTAACATTGGCGATAACATCATCATTCCAAGAGACATTAAAATAGATGAAATAACCATATCAATAACTAGAAATGGCAAAAAAAGTAAAAAGCCAATCTGGAATGCTGTTTTTAACTCACTTGTCATAAAAGCAGGTAATGCAATTCTGAATGGTATATCGGAAACTTTATCAAATTTTTCTAAACCAGCTAGTTCAGAGAACATAACCAAATCACTTTTCCTTGTATTTTTAACCATAAATGTTTTGATTTCAGAACTAGCAGTTTCAAGAGCTTTATCAGCTGGTAAAGTCTTATCCATGTAGGGTGCTGCTGCATTATCGTATACCTTGTTAAATGTTGGTGCCATTATAAAAAAGGTCAGAAATAAGGATATGGCTATTAGAACTTGATTAGGTGGTGTCTGTTGAGTTCCTAATGCTTGGCGTAAAATTGACATGACAATTATAATTCTTGTAAAACTTGTCATACCAAGAACTAATGATGGTAAAACTGTCAAACCTGTCATAAGTAATAAGATTTGCAACGGAAAAGAATACTCTGTTGTATTGCCATTTGTTGATACGTTTAACGCAGGAAAACCTGAAGATAATGGTTCACCTATAGCGTTAGTTGACATACCAGTGACGAGTAAAATAACTGCAGAAAAAGAAAATAGCTTAATAAAAGATTTAAATTTTTTAGTAATTTCAAATTTATTTTGCTTAAAATAAACTCTTTTAACAGGCTGTGGGCAAATTGCTTTACGCATTACTACTCCCCTTTTTGTGAGCTGTTAACAAGTCAGAAATATTTACATGTTGAAGTGGTTTCTTCTCTTCATTTTTTTGTAAGATTTTATTTTCAGGAGGGCTTATTTTATTTAAATCTAATTTTTCTATCTTATTTTTTTTAAACTGAGGTTCTACTTCGTTTATGCTATTAACCTGTGTTAGAGAACTCCTTCCAGATTTATGACCTACAAAGAAAAATTTCTCATTTCCAACCCTTAATATGTAAGCTAAATAACCATCTCTCAGAGGTAACTGATTTATAACTTCAAGATTATTTTGATTTTTTATAATTCTCTTAAGTGGTCCACTTTTTTTCTTAACCACGAAGGCTATAACACCAAGAACTAATAAAAATAAAATTGTGACTATTGCAGTACTAAAATCCGGGACTGTTTGTGACATAATAACTTCCTTTGTAGTTAAAAAAAGGAAGCAAGAATAATGCCAATTATTTTTATAAATAAACCATTGATTTAAATGGTTTTTTTAATATGACGTTTGTCAATTTTTTGAAATTATAATTTTTGGACGCGATTTTCTGGATTAGTTACTTCTGTAAATCTAATACCAAACCTTTCACCAACCATTACAACCTCACCTTTGGCAATTTTTACGCCATTTGCTAAGATATCAAGAGGATCTCCTGCTAATCTCTCTAATTCTACAACAGAACCCTCATTAAGTCTCAAAAGGTCTCCAATTTTCAATTCTGTAGAGCCTACTTCAACAGTAAGCTTTACTTGAATATTTTCTAAAACTTTAAGATTATCAATCCCAGTATTAGTTGTTTTATTTTCTTCATCAGAGGGCTTAGCTTCATTCTCTGCCATTATATTCTCCTATTTATCTTATACTTTATTTTTTAAACTAACTGCAACTTGACCATTTGTTTCGCCTATATCCGCCTTGTATAAGAGTTTATCTTCAACAAAAAAGTCAATACCATCAACTGGAGGTAAATTAATTACATCACCTGGTTTAAATTTGAGTAAGTTAGATAAAGATACAGATGGCTCACTTAATATTGCAGATATAGGAAGTGGTACATTTAAAACAGATTTTTGTAATTTATCTTTCCAACTTGTGTCATCATCTACAACTTCTGAGGGAACCCTAGATCTTAGAAGTGATGCAATTGGTTTTAAAGTTTGTAAAGGATAGATTATATCAAATGATGCAGAATCTACATTAGGTAACTGTACTACAAAAGAACAAATAATAACTGAGTCCGATGCTTCTACTAATGTAGCAAATTGAGGATTAATTTCACGAGTTTGATGCTTTATAGTTATAGGCATAAGATCTTTCCAAGCAGCTTGTAAACATTGTGCCATTCCATCAGATACAATCTCTATAATTCTATCTTCTGTAGCAGTAAATTCTGCCTTAGTTGTTGGAAAATTTGCTAGTTTTCCTCCATAATAACAATTTGTTAAAATGCTTATAAATGAGGGTTCCAAAACAAGTAACATTGAACCTCTTAACTCATCAATTCTACTTGTTGTTAAACTCATAAAACTGTTAAGTCCGGCGCTATATTCATCATAAGTTTTAACTTCAGGTGGGAATGGATTAATTTTTGGTTGGATCCTAATCATTGGTAAAAAAATACTTCTAACCAACCTAGCAAATCTCTCATTTATTAATCTAAGAGCATAATAATCACCCAAAAGTTCTAAATTATCTGAACCAAATGTAAAATCAGTAACTTCAACATCATTATTCAAACCAGAGTTAGCAGTAATTTCTCCAGACTGAAGACCTTCCATTAATGCAGAAACTTCATCTGAGGATAATTTACGTGATGTGTTAGACATAAAAGAGACCTCGATTATTGAAGAATAAAGGCAGTGAAATAGACATCTTCAATACCTGGAAATTCTTTCAATGCCTCCAGTTTTTTATTAAGAACTACCATTAATCTCTCAGATAATTTTTTCTTACCATCACTTCCAGAAATCTCTTCTTCTGTAAAGTCGCTGATAGTTGATAATATTTCAGATCTTAATGCTAACTGATGTGAGTCAACTACTTCCATTACTTTTTCATCATATTGAGTAGACACACCGACACTTACTTGCAAGAATTTTCGGCTACCCTTCAAGTTTGTAGTAAAATCTCCAGGAAATTCAAAATATGTAGTCTCATAAGTATCAACTTCGGGAATTTCTTTAACGTTCTTTTTTATAACACCTTCTTCGCCTTCTTCTTCACCCTCTTTTTTTTCAGAGCTGTCTTCTTTCTCTTTTTTCTCAGTTTCTTTGCCTTCTATAATTTGATTAACTTCTGCAGAAGGGTCAGGCTCAGGTTCTCCACCAAATATAAAATATCCAATACCGAGACCAACAGCAATAAGCATAATGCCGGCCACAACAAAGATAATAATTTTAATTAAACCACCTTTTTTTTGTTCTTCTTCAACTTCTTCTGCCATTTTTCTCTCGCTATGGTTTTGTTATTAATTATGCTATTACGTTAATAATATGTCTAGATGAATCATCTTCAACATTAACTAAATCATTTTTGTCTTTTATCTCGTTTAGTGTCTTATTCTGTTCATTATTAAAGTTTTTATTTTGATCCTTTGGATTCTGACTAAAATTACTTTTAGAACCAAATGAATAATTTTCATTTTGAGCAGTAAAATCCAAGCTCATTCCCTGGTCGTTAAATAATTTTTGAAGATAATTTTCATTTTGAGCTAAGGCTGATGTTACAAAACTATTTTCAGTAATTATTTTTACAGTATTCATGCCATTTTTTTGGCTTACTGATACTTTTAACATTCCAAGGTTTTTTGGTTTTAAACTAAACTCTATCTCTTCACCACCGTTGTTCATTGCATTTTCAATTCTTGAAACTAATTTACTCGTCCATCCCTTTTGAGTTAGGTCTAAATGATCAAGGAAATTTTCTATGACCGAATTGTAACTACTACTAGAAAAGGATGAATCATTATTATGAGATAAATTTTGACCAGAGTTATTTAATAGATTTGTATTATTTATATTTAAAAATTGATTGTTATGTGATTTCATCTCATTTTTTAAATTCTTACCTTGCTCTAGATGAATATAATTGTGCGTTGAGATTTTAGAAATATTTTCAGATATTTGATTTATCTTATCTAAGTTAACTTCCTTTAATTGTTTAGCCACTGAAGCATTAGATTTCATAGGTTGATAAATTTTATTAGGGTGATTGTTTTTTTTAATTTTTTTTATAAATGTATTTTTATTAGATAAAACGCTGGTTTCATCAACCTTATTAGATTGAATATCCCAAACAGATTTATTTATTTCTAATTGGTTATTTTTACTTTTAGACAAATCTAAAATTGGTACATTTTTATTATTTGATTTATTACCATCAAACTTTTTCAAATTTTCAAAATCATCAGGTATGACATTATTTTTCTTTGTAATCTTATCAACGCCAATATTACTTTGAAATTTATTAATATTGGGTTTAGGTGTTATAATTTGAAAACTATTTAAATAATTTTTTGCTTTATTTAAAAATTGTAAAATTTTTTCTTTCACTTCAAAACTTATACTATTATCTAAACTTATTTGAGTTTCAATTTTTTCAAAACTTATGTTTTTTTTATTATCTTTTTCTATAGAGGGTATTAAGTTCGATATATAGTCGACAAATTTAATTTCATCTTCATTAAAAATAAATTCATTTAAATTTTCTTCGGTATTATTTTCTGAAAACACTTCACCAAAATTAATGCTAAATAACCCACTTAACATTGAAAAGCTAGCTTGTTCATGTTTGGATCCAGCTAATAATTCGAAGTTATTACTAATTTCGTTGTTAATTTTCATAAAATATTCCTATTTTTTAGATTTATGCAAATAGAGTGCCATTAAAAAAATAGGATTAATATAAAATCAATTATAGTTCTTCTTTTCTAGCTCTTGAGAATAAATAGTTTTATATTCGCTAGTCTTTTCATCTGCTTTAATTTTTTTTAAACTATTAATTATAATTTTTTTCTTAACGAGCTTTTGTTCGTTTAATAGATAATTATTTCTATTAGTAGCAATATTTTTCTGGCTTTGTAATGTAGTCAGCAATTGAGCATTATTCTTAAAAAATCCAGAATTTATAACCTTTTGTGTACCATCAATTTTACTATTATTCATAATATCATCGATTTGATTGATTAATTTCTTGTTTTTAATAATTTCTGTTTCTAGTAAATTTGAATTTGCAACATTTTTTGAAATATCTCGCTTGCGTAGTGTAGCCAGCCTTTGAAAACGTTTTATTTTTTTTTCCAAAATAATTCTCTATGAATATAATTTTAATAGTTGTGTTTTTGACGTTTCATAATCAGATTTTTCTGAATTAGATTGTGATATATAATCAATTAATTTTGGCCACATCAAAATTGCTTCATCTAAATCTTTATCTTGCCCCTGAGTATACCCACCCATTAACAGTAAATCTTTGTTCTCTATATAACTGCTAATATGTTTTCTGAAGAGTTTCGCTGCATTTAAATGTTCATCTGAAGCTAAGTCGTTCATAACTCTACTAATTGAATTAGTAATATCAATGGCAGGATAAATACCCATCTGTGCATTTGATCTACTTAATAAAATATGACCATCAAGTATTGCCCTTGCAGTATCAACAACTGGATCATTATTATCATCACCATCAGCTAAAATTGTATAAAATGACGTTATACTTCCATCACCTTCGTCATTCGTTCCTGATCTCTCTATTAGGTTTGGTATCATAGACATAACAGATGCGGGATAACCTTTAGAAGTTGTAGGCTCACCCAAAGATAAACCTATCTCTCTTTTAGCGTGAGCAATTCGAGTTAAACTATCCATTATAAGTAAAACATTTTTACTTTGACTTCTAAAGTATTCAGCAATTGCTGTGGCCCTATTAGCTGCTCTAATTCTCATTAATGGAGAACGGTCTGCAGGGACAGCAACCACAGTTATTTTTGACGAATTTTCATCTTTAAATAATTCGTTTACCATAGTGCCAACTTCTCGTGCTCTTTCTCCTATTAAAGCAACGACTACAACGTCAGCCTCTGTGTATTTACTCATCATTCCTAAAAGAACAGATTTTCCTACTCCAGAACCAGCTATTATTCCTAATCTTTGACCTTGTCCAACTGTCAAAAGACCATTTATAGCCCTAACTCCAACATCTAGTGGTTTTTTAATAAGGTTTCTTTTGAGGGGGTTCATTACTTTTCCCATTAGAGGCCATTTATTATTAATATTTTCTAATGGCTTATCATCAAGTGGATTTCCAAAAGCGTCAGTTACTCGTCCTAACAATGTGTCATCTACATCAATATATCTTCCATCGTCATGTAAGGACACTTCACAGCCAGCTACAATATGTGAAGAATGCTCGAGTACTGCCAACATATTATGATTTTGGTCAAAACTAATAACTTCAGCTAAAATTTCTTTACCAATTTGGTCTTTAACAAGACAAAGACTTCCAATGGGTGCAGGAAATGGATTACAGTAAATAACATTACCGTCAAAACGATTAACTCTGCCAGAACTTGTAATTCTCTTTGGTCTTTTAAAATTTGAAATATTGTCGATTAACTTTGCGTTAAAATTCATCAATTGCTCCTGGGCAATTTATTTATTAATACTTTTTTCTGAGTAATTCATGCCATCGCAATTTAATATAATGTCGCCTCTTGAGAGATCTTTATTGGGCACAAAAATAGATTTATCTAATCCATCACTAAATTTTTCTAGCTTGGAAATCGCTACATGATCATCTTCATTAACTTCAATTGTAATTTTATCTTCAAAACAATTGATATTTTTTAATAATGATTTAATTTTTTTTTCATATTTTTCTGGCATTTGATCAATTTGATAACCAGCAAGATCATAAGCAATTTCAACGATTTTCTTTTTTATTACGTCGTACAATGCATTCTCAGCTAAATTGGAAAGATTTGAAAAAATATTCTGAAACTTTTCATAATCTTTGGATATTATTTCTTGAGAATTGGTTGCATTTAAATTGTTTGTACCTAAATTTTCATCGACATCATCATTCAAATTATTAATCGATTTTGAAACGGCATCTCTAACGGAATTTAGAGCCTGTTTTGTTTCTTCACTATTATCATTCTCATTATTTTCAGTATTAATTTGAGATGTTTCACCAGGAATATTTATCTCAGAATTTTGCTCTTCAGCTTTTAAAATTTCAGAACTCTTGTCTTCTGAAGAGTTATCCTCTTCATTAGATTCTAGAACATTTTCTTTTATTTCATTATTATTATTTATTTCAATTTCTGCATCTTCGGTATTAGAAGAATTAATTAAGTTTTCATCTGCATTGACTAAGGTTTCTTCTTCTACAACTTCAGAAACTTCTGATGCTTCTTTTGTATCAATAGATGTGTTGTTATTTTCTTCTTTATTATTTTCAACATTAACTTCATCTACTTGTTCAGATATTTCTGATTTTTTTTCAAAATGAGTTTGTTCATCATTTTTTGATTTAGCTTCAAAATCAAGGGCAATATCTATCAAAGATTTTTTTATGAACTCAGTTTTACTAGAAATATTTTTTTCTTCAAAAACCGTTTCAGATTGTTTTTTAAGAATAGACTTTATTTCATCATTACCAAGAGGGACAAAATTTTGTGTTTCGTCTTCTTGAACATCATTTTTTACGTCTAAATTCATTTTTTTGTTCTCACTTTAGACATAATCATCACCACCTCTTCCGGCAAGTACAATTGTACCCTCGTCAGACATACGTCTTGCAACAGCAATTATTTGTTTTTGTGCTTCTTGAACTTCTGTCAATCTTACAGGTCCAAGAGCTTCCATTTCATCTTGAATATTTGCTGCTGCACGCTGAGACATACAGCCAAATAGTTTTGTTCTTAATTCTTCAGGAGCACCTTTTAAGGCTAAAATAATTAATTCATCTTCAACAGCTCGTAAGAGAGTTTGCAAAGATTTATCATCAGACAACATCAATGTCTCAAACACAAACATACTATCTTGAATATCTTGCATAAGTTTCTTATCGTCTTTAAGAATTTCTTTCATTATTTTTGCTTCACCATCAGCTGTCAAAAAGTTCATAATCTTTGCTGCAGCTGGAACGCCTCCTACTTTACTCGCTCTTAAGCTAGCATTAGATGAGAAAACCTTTTGCATTACTCTGTCTAATTCTTTTAAAGCCTCAGGCTGAACTGTTTCAAGAGTAGCAATTCTTCTTATTATATCTGCTTGACTTTTTTCTGGCATAAAATTTAACACATCTGAAGCAGTAGCTGGTTCAAGATATGATATAATTAAAGCAATAATTTGAGGATGTTCATCTATAATTAAATCTGCAATTGATCTTGCATCAAGCCAATCTAAAATTTCTATAGCCTTATTACTATCCGATGGTGTTATTTTTCCTAATACTGTTTGAGCTTTATCTTCACCTAATGATTTAGTTAATACATTTTTAATATAGCCACCACCTGAAATACCAAGGCTGGTTTGTGATTTGATAATTGCTAAAAATTCATCTAAAACTAAATTTACAGTATCTTGACCTAAACCTTGTACAGAATACATTGCTGATCCAAGAACTTGCACTTCTTTAGGTGTAAGATTTCCCATGATTTCTGCGGCCTCATCCTCACCAATTAACATCATTAATATTGCACATTTTTGTGTGCCAGTTAGACCTTCATAAATCTCTTTTGTATCTGGTTTTTTTACTGCCTCTGCCATAATAATGTTCCTACTCTCTTAGTTTTAAAACTATGAATCTTTTTCAATCATACTCTTAAATACACTTGATACTCTACCTGCCTCGTCACCAACTATCATTCTAATAACAGCAACTTTATCATCATATGTATTTGCAGTATCAAGCATTTCAGCAGAAATTGTTGATTTTTTCGGCTTTAACTTTGCTTTAATATCTTCAAGTGACTCGCCTTCTTGAACCTCTATTTTCTCATCTGCATCATCATCTTCATCTAAGGCCATTGAACCAACTCCTGCAGTGTAACCAGCTGGAACAAGTACTCTTTTAAGAAGTGGATGTAGAGCTCCAAAGATTACTATAGCTAAAATTAATACAGTTGCTAATTGCTGCGCAAGTTCTTTTATAGATTCATTTTCATACCAAGGTGCCACTTCTACTTCAAGCGCATCAACAAATGGACTACTAGTAACTGTTACGCTATCTCCTCTTGCTTCATCAAAACCAAGAGCTTCTTGTACCAAAGATTTAATCTCTGATAGTTTTTCGTCACTAAATTTTTCAAAAGATACTGTCCCTTCAGGTGAAACAGTTTTCATCTCCCTAATAATCACTGCTGCTTTAATTTTAGTTATCTCACCATATTGGGCAGTTGTTGTTTCAACTTTTCTACTAACTTCATAGTTTTTAACAGAAGTCTGACTTCTTTGCTTTAAGTTACCGCCAACCGCTTTACTTTCTGGAGTTTCTTTTTTAAATCTGGTGCTAAAGGCGGTGAATTTGAAAGAGCTCCAGGAATTCCTCTTGCTTCCGGGTTAGCACTTTCATCTAAAGACGTTTGTTCACTTCTTAGTGCGTTACCCTTAGGATCTACAGACTCCTCAGTAATTTCTCTTTTTGTGAAATTCATATCCACATTTACTTCTGCCTTTAAATTACCTGCACCCACAATTGGTGTTAACAATGAAATAATTCTAGAACGATATATTTCACCAAGTCTCATAGTTTGAGACATCTGCTCATCAGATGCAGTTGTAGATCTATCACTTGAAGGTTTAGATAGAAGTTCACCAAATTGATCAACCACTGTTAATATTTTCTGATGGCAGGTTGGGTACAGATGACGCAACCAAATGAACAATTGATTGAACTTGCTGTCTTCCAAGTGATCTTCCATTTGACAATTTTACAAAAACTGAAGCTGAAGGAAGTGCTATTTCTCTTGCAAATACTGTTTTTTCAGGAATAGCAAGATGAACTCTAGCTGAACTAACACCAGAAATGTGATTTATAGATCTTGCTAATTCAGCTTCAAGAGATTGCTTAATTTTGACAGCCTCTACAGATCGGCTTGTCCCCATAGGCATATCACCTAAAGTATCATAACCATTAGGAACTGATGAAGGTAAACCTTCTCCAGCAAGAAGCATTCTTGATTCATGATAATCTGCTACAGGTACAATAACTTCTCCGGTAGTTGGATTTAAAGAAACATCCACCCCATTTTGTTTTAATGTCTGAATTACAGCAGCTTTTTCACTCTCAGGAAGAGATGCAAATAAGGTAGTCATATCAGATTTCTGCATTGTGAAAAATACAATTAAACCAATAAAAGCAACTATAACACCAAAAATTAATGGTATAGATTTTTGAACAGCTGGATCAGAAGTTATTTTTCTGACGTTTGAAATAGACGTAGAAATACGACTTACTATTCCTGTGTTTTGACTAAGTCCAGATAAATTATTTCCTGTAGTTGCTTCTGCCATTTTCTTATTCCTAAAATATTAAATTAAACGGGCATATTCATGATGTCTTTGTACGAACTTAAAACTTTATTCCTGACATTAAGCGTCATCTGAAAAGCTATACTCGAAATCTGTTGTTGCATTATAACCTTAGTTAAGTCTGTTTCTTTACCCAACTCATAATCCTTAGTTATTTGTGATGCTTTATTTTGGCTATCAGCTACTGAGTTAATAGCGTCATTAATTTTTTTTGAAAAATCCTCAGCTCTCTCACCACCAGCAAAAGCCTGATTAGCTTTTTCTAATATGTTCTGTCTTAGAAGACTTGAACTATCTATAGCTTTATTTGAAACTTGCATTTTCGAATTTCCTTTTATGTTATTTTTGCAAATGCTAGTTGGTCGGCAAATGTATCAACTGAAGAATTACTACTGATGGTTGATAGAGATTTGTCGATCATTATAGAATTTTCATCTATGACATTATTTTGACTTAAGACAAGGGCCCTTTGGAGAGTATTTTCAAGCTCTCTTACATTACCTGGCCAGTCATGATCTAAGAGTAACTGCCTTGCACCAACTGTCATGTAGGGTGTTGTATTATTATCTTGAAAATGCTTATTTAAAATTTTAATTGATATCGGTAGGATATCATCTTTCCTTGCTGATAAATTCCTTGTCTGAAGTGGGAAAACATTAAGCCTGTAATATAAATCTTCTCTAAATCTTGATTGATTAACCTCAGATGCCATGTCTCTGTTAGATGTTGCTAAAACCCTTACGTCAACATCAATATCTCTTTGTCCTCCAACTGGTGTAACCTTTCTTTCTTGCAAAACTCTCAATAATTTTGCCTGAAGTGATAAAGGCATCTCAGAAATTTCATCTAATAGTAATGTTCCTTTATCAGCAGCTCTAAAGATACCTTTATTGGCATTAGAGGCACCAGTAAAAGCTCCTTTTTCATGACCAAACAAAATAGCCTCTAACATATTTTCAGGTATTGCTGCACAGTTCACAGCAACAAAAGGATTTTCCTTTCTATTTGAATTTTCATGCAAATAGTTGGCTAAAACTTCTTTGCCTGAGCCAGTTGGTCCATTAATAAAAACCGTTACATCTGTGTTGGCTACCCTTTTTGCTAAAGATAAGAGTTCATAAGTTTTAATATCGCCAGCTGAGAAAGAAACATCAGGGCAACACATATTAAAAATAAGTTCTAAAGAGTATTGATCTGTAAAATCTGAAACAGAGAGCCTTTTTAAAGCTCCTCCTAATTCATTCTTAACTTCAAAACCATTTACAGAATTATCTTCGCTGATAATAATGACTTTTGTTAATTTTGCTTGCCTTGCTATGGCTACTAGTTTTTCTGAACCACCAACTTCTTTTTCAAAATAGTCTGAACAAACAATCGTATCTGCCTGATATCCTACTAAATCTATACCTAAAAAATTAGGCTTTGAGTTGTCACTCCCTGCCTTTATTACTGTAATATCTCTATTCTCTAATATATTACATAAATTGTTTGCTATTTTTAGATTGCTGTTAACGACTATAACTTGGCTCATAAATAACTCCTAAAATTCTCTGAAAAGAGAGAAGCAAGAAGCTTGCCAACAATATTTAAAAAGTTAATTTTATATTTAGAACAACTAATTAAAGTATAATTTTATTTTAATATTATTGCTTTATCTTCAAAAAAGTCATTATTATGACAAAAATAATTACTTTTTTTCAATAATTTGACAGGTTTTATTTGTATGAGTTTAGAAGAAATCAATTCAACGAAGTCTAACGCTAATATCATATTAAACCAAATGATAGATGGTGAAAGCCCTGCCACCAAATCAATGAAAAATTTAATCGCTATGGTATCCCAAACAGATAGCACAGCTTTAATTTTAGGAGAAACTGGAACAGGTAAAGATGTTGTTGCTCAAGCTATTCATAAATGTTCTAAAAAGAAAGGACCTTTTGTAACTGTAAACTGCGCTGCTATCCCCTCAGAATTATTAGAGTCTGAATTATTTGGCCATGAAAAAGGTTCATTTACAGGTGCAGATAAACAAAGAAAAGGAAGGTTTGAACAATCAAGTGGAGGATCACTCTTCCTTGATGAAATAGGTGATATGCCCCTACCCCTTCAAGCAAAACTTTTAAGAGCTATTGAAAGCAGAACTATACAGAGAGTTGGAGGAGCAGAAGATATTAAAATTGACTTAAGGTTAATTTGTGCAACTCACAGGGACCTAGAAAAAAAAGTTGAGAGTGGTGAGTTTAGAGCAGACTTATTTTTCAGAATTAATGTATTGCCTATTAATGTACCCTCACTAGCTGAAAGAAGAGAAGATATTCCAAATCTTCAACAAACACTTTTAAAAAAAATGAATATTGATAAGTCAGCTGAACCATTTTTTACTCCAGACGCTGTGACAGCACTATGCAAACATAATTGGCCTGGTAATGTTCGTGAGCTAAAAAATGTTATTGAAAGAGCTTGTATTATATTCCCAGGAAAAGAAATTTCCGGGACTAATGTTTATGAAAACTTGTTGAGACTAAAAGTACCAACACTTGCTGAAGAACAAGATGCCTTATGGGAAATGACTTCTGATTTAAGTGAGATTAATGAATTAGATGATAATGATATTATAAGTAACCCTGAAGATTATTTGCCACACCCCAAAAATTATAAGAATTGGTTCTCTTTCTACGATGAAATTGACTTGCGAAGACATCTACAAGACGTAGAAATTGTTCTTATTGAAGAAGCCTTGGAAAAAACAGAAAATAAAATTGCCGCTGCTGCAGACAAACTTAAATTAAGAAGAACGACACTTATAGAAAAAATGAAGAAATACTCTATTAGCAAAGAGTTATAATTAATTTAATAATTGTAAGCCTTGAACCTTTTAATGAATTTTGACTTTTCATCTTTTAAAGAAATCAATTTGTGCTCAATTTGATTGATATCATTATTATTTTTTTCACTAATATCTCTAATTAATGTCTGAAAATTTTTATTATTTTTATCTTTAAAGTTTTTTATAAGATCCAAACGAGTTTTATCCAAGGTTTCTATCCGGCTATAATCACCTGAATTTATAAGATCTGAAATTTGTTTTGAAATATTTTCAATTTGCATTAGATCAGTGCTATCATTTTGGTAATGCTCTTCTAACATTTTTAAGCATTCTTAGTTTGCATATTATTCCATGCAGAAATTATTTGGTCTAAGGCCTGTTTAGCTTTAATAATCCCGTCATTTATAGATTTGGTAAATCCTGAAATTATTTGAATACGACAATATTCATAAAGTTGGAATAATCCAGTTGCAATTTTCCCACCTTTGTCAAAATCTAAACTTGTTTGAAGGCTATAAATAGTCGTGAGAGACCTTGTTACATTTTTTGAAATTGATTTTTGTAATGGCAGCAAATCACTTGTCTGTTTTTTAAGGTCTAACTGCTTTTTCTTTTCAATATCCTCACTGAGGATCTGCATTGTTCTACTTAATTCTTGAAGAATTAATTTTACAACTTCATAAGGATTTTTTTGTAAATCACCTGATTTAACAACCTTCTTATATACATCTAAAACACTAGTATTTGTCGTCATATCACTCAAACTTGCAAAAAGTTAAAATTTTCATATAATAATAGCCATGGTAACGACTAATATTCATCCTATTAATAACCCTAATCAACATTTGATTAGCGCTAACAATAATAATATGAGTGATAAACTTGCAAACAGCATGCCAAATGGTTTGCTAAGAGTTGCAGAAACACAAACCAATAGAAATATTGAAAATAACTTAAAAAATACTGATCTGAGGCAGATCTACACCCCTAGACTTGCTCCTTCAACTGGTTCATTAACAGAGAACTTTCTTAAGTCAAGATCTAACATGTCTCCAATATATAGGTTTAATGAAGCTGCAACTAAATATCAAATGACCAGTGTTGCCCCTACATTTCTTAAGCAAATTAAGAATAATGTTGACTTAGTTATTTAACCTTAATAACTAAAAGTAATATATATTACAAAAAATTGATTATTTAACTGTAAAATTTCCTACCAACTTTAAAATATTTACTAATATTATTAACATTTCTGAAGAGTTGTTATATAATTATTAAAATAAATGATAAATTTTAACTTATTTTTGATAGTTAAATTCGACTTAATCATTAAAAATCTATAAATAACAAGTATTTGACAAACTTTTTATAGTAGTTTCTAAATAATATAAGTTATTGAAAAATATAAATAATTTCCTATTTATGCTTTTCAGGTGCTTTTTTTTTGAAATTGGCACAATGATTGCAGAATTACTCCGAATTTAGGAGAATTAAAAATGCCATCAATTAACTCTAATACTAGTGCATTATATGCAGTAAACGCATCTAGGAAAACTGATAGAGATATGGACACCTCTATGCAGAGGCTTTCTACTGGTCTTAGAATTACAAATGCAGGAGATGACGCATCAGGCGCAGCTATATCTGATAGAATGTCCGCCAATATAAAAGGTATAGAGCAATCAATAAGAAATGCTGGTGACGTTATATCAATGG
Organism: Candidatus Marisalimonas marina; assembly: GCA_038131365.1. Lineage (GTDB taxonomy): Bacteria > Pseudomonadota > Alphaproteobacteria > Puniceispirillales > Marisalimonadaceae > Marisalimonas > Marisalimonas marina. The sequence continues at coordinate 651,422 of JAYPPH010000003.1, forward strand.
CTCAAGTATCTGAGGGTGCGCTAGGTGAAGCATCAAGCGTTCTTCAAAGAATACGTGAACTTGCTATTCAATCAGCATCTGATGTAATGAGTGCTACAGAAAGAAACTATATTCAGACTGAAGTAAGTCAACTATTGGCAGAATTTGACAGAGTTACGAGGGACACAACCTTTAATGAAATTAATGTACTTGATGGCTCCTTTGCAAGTAGAACATTTCAAATTGGTATTAAAAAAGGTGAAGCTGCATCTGTTTCCGTGGGTTCTATGAGAATTGATCAATTAGGTTCTTATCAACAATCAAGTGATATGGATAGCACAGACTTTGACCTTTCAACTGGTGCAAAACTTGTTGCAAGTGCATCAGATGCCAATCATGTTGAAGCAGATACAATGACTATATCTGGTCAACTTGGAAGTGCTAACGTTTCAATAAGTGCTGGTGAAACAGCAAGAGACATTGCAACAAGTATCAATAATATATTTGAGAGTACTGGTGTTGATGCGACTGCATCTACACAATTAAAATTTGAAGGCTTAGCTTCAAGTGGAAACACAGGAGTTGTAAGTGTATCTTTTGACCTTTATGGATCAAATACGTCTGCTGTTACAATTTCTAGCTCAGTTAACTTAGGAGCAACAACAGGTGCGTCTAACTTTACAGAATTAAGAGATAGTATAAATGCTTACACAGCCCAAACTGGTGTTGAAGCTGTTCTATCAACTGATTTTTCATATCTTTATTTAACTCAACCAGAAGGTTACGATATCAAAATAGCTGATGTAGATTTTGATTTAGAAACAGCTTCAAGTTTGCAAATGCTACAACTTTAGGATGCAATGATGCTGCTGTTGGAGATACAAACAATTAACAGTTGCTAGACTACAACTGGTATGGCTGTGGTTGTGATCTGGTAACTGGTGTAGGTATTAAACCTGGAACAACTATTTCATCTATAACTAATGGTACAACAATTGTTTTAATATTAAGCTGTTGAAACAGCTATAGCAAGTGGTGATGCAATTGCTTTTGGAGCAGATAGAGTTTTTAAAATAACAGGAATGAGTGAAGATCTTTTATCATCCGGATATCAAGCAGATCTTTTTGATAAAAATCATATAAGTGGAACACATGACTCAGCAATTGTTACTGGTCAAGTTACCATGGCATCAAGTAAACAATTCACTGTGAATGGTGATACAACCAAGGGCCTTTTTACTACTAATCCAGGAGCAGCAACACTTAACAAATTATCTACAGTAAGTGTCCTTACAAGACAAAAATCAATAGATGCCCTTACTGTTCTTGATAAGTCTATGGACAGAATTAACCTAGAGCGTGCAAAGCTTGGAGCCATTATGAGTAGAATGGAAAAGGCAGTCGATAACTTATCAAACGTTGCTATGAACACTACTGCTTCAAGAGGAAGAATTGTTGATGCAGACTTTGCTCTTAGATCTGCAAACTTAACAAGGGCACCAGATCATCGTCAGTTGTAGCCGCAGCTGGCATCACACTTTAGTTATTAGGCTGTTTCATCTGCCGCAATGCAGTAATTAGTATGATGTCAACATCTCAGTTAAACCTGGTTATCAAAAGCTGTTATAACTATATCTTCATGTAGAGTGTGTTAAGATAACATCAGCATTTTTGCTCCCATTTTAGCTGTAATACCAGTTGTACCAGAAACATTATTAACAGCATCTCTTAAGAGCTCTCATATCTGAAGCAACATCGATAGTAAAAGTAATGGTAGTTGCAGATATTCCTGTTTATTACCTTGAAACCCATAGAATAACTTCCATTAACAGCAGCCCTCAGCTGTAAGTTAAACCATTTATTTTGATTTTGTTACAGCTGTTGCTGTTACACCTGTTTCAGCTGAAACACTGTTTACGATAGCTGCATGTTGTTTAGCATTTGCTGCAGTAGCTGTTATGGTTTTACTTCCAACTGAACCAACAACAGTAAATGTAAGATCATCCATCTCCGCTGCTGCGTTACTCGCACTATTATGTAATATAACAGAGTTTACAGTATCAAACTCATAATTACCTATTGATCCTGATGAAGCGTTATCAACAGAAAATGTAATATCTTCATCGTTAAACATACCAATTTGGATCTGTTGTCCTGTTAAAGTCCCATCAAGAAGCTTCTTACCGTTCCAAGTTGTATGTGAAGATATTCTATCTACTTAACAAGTTGAGTAAGTTCTTTTGAAGGAAACTTCTGTCAAGACCTGAATTTGAATCGTTAGCAGACTGAACAGCCAACTCTCTGATACGTTGAAGAATATTAACAGTCTCAAGACTTGCACCTTCAATAGTATCAAACATATTTTTACCATCACTACTATTCCTAATAGCTTGAGAAAGTCCTCGTATTGTACTTTCCATTCTACCCGCTATAGCCATGCCAGCAGCATCATCAGATGCAGAATTAATTCTTAGGCCGGATGAAAGTTTTTCTATAGAGTCTTCCATATTTTTATTTTGTGAAGCTAATGATGCTTTTGCAATCATTGAGCCCATATTTGTATTAACAATAGTCATTTTATTAACTCCTAAAAGTTTGTTTTGGATTACATAAGGAGTTACGACATACTTATAATTTTGTTTAGAAAAATAATAATTTTAAAAAAAATTAATATTTAATTTATATCTGATAAAATTTTTTAAAATTTAAATTGTTTTAAATTTATCTAAATATATAAATACTAATTAATAAAAAAGCCCCCTCAAAGTGTAATCCAAGGGGGCTTTCCTATTGTTAAACTTGGCTTAATTAATTTAGTTACAAAGTTAATTAAGTGTTAATTATTTTATAAAAATTTTCCCCAATTAAACAAATAGTGGGGTTTTTTAATTATGATTGTAATAAGTGCTAAGAACTGATTGCTTAGAAGTATTAGCCTGAGCTAAGCATTGATGTTGCTGCTTGTGCTAATATCTGAGCTTTTGTTAACTTACTTGTCTCAGCTGCAAAGTCTGCATCCTGGATGTGACTTTGTGAATGCTTGAGTGTTTGTTACAACATTTGTTAAGTTATCAATGGCTGCATCCATCCTGTTAGACTTGGCACCTAAATCTGCCCTTACCGTGTTAATCTTATGTAAAGCTCCATCAACTATTCTAATAGCCTTCTCAGCATTAGCTGCTGTTGATAAACAACTGATGCAAGCGATGCTAAACTACCATTAGTCGAAGCCGAAGGCAGTGCATCTTCTTGATAACCGCTTATACTAAAGGCCTCAGAACTTTGAAATTTTACAGTTCCATGCGATCTTACAGATAAGTAAGCCGCATCTGTAGATCCATCAGTAGTTAAAGTAGCTTTGAAACCAGACGCGTCAGTTGTAGCCGCAGCTCCAACCACACCAGCAGTTTGGGCTGTTTCATCTGCCGCTAATGCAGTAACAGCTAAAGTATGATAGTCAGACCCATCCTCAGTTAAACCTGTATTATCAAAAGCTGTTATAACAATATCTTCACCAGTAGCATGTGTTAAGATAACATCTGCATTAGTAGCTCCCATTTTAGCTGTTATACCAGTTGTACCAGATACATTATTAACAGCATCTCTTAATGCTCTCATATCTGATGCAACATCAATTGTAAAAGTAATTGTAGTCGCAGATGAGTTAGTGCCTTGCAAACCCATACTATAAGAACCATTGACTGTAGCAGCACCCTCTGCAGTTAAACCATTTATTTTGATTTTAGTTACGGCTGTTGCTGTGACTCCTGTTTCTGCAGTTACACTATTTGCAATAGCAGCATGCTGCTTAGCTGTTGCTGCAGTTGCAGTAACAGTCTTACTTCCTACTGAACCAACAATAGTAAATGTATTATCAGTTATAACCGCTGCACCAGCACTTGCATTCAAATCAACTTCGTTTACTGTGTCTACTTCATAATTACCTATTGATCCTGATGCCATACTATCAACAGAAAAAGTTATATCTTCATCATTAAACATACCAATTTGGATCTGTTGTCCTGTTAAAGTTCCATCAAGAAGCTTCTTACCGTTCCAAGTTGTATGTGAAGCTATTCTATCTACTTCAGCTACAAGTTGAGTAAGTTCTTTTTGAAGGAAACTTCTGTCCAAGCCTGAATTTGAATCGTTTGCAGACTGAACAGCTAACTCTCTAATACGTTGAAGAATATTTACAGTCTCAAGACTAGCACCTTCAATGGTATCAAACATATTTTTACCATCACTACTATTCCTAATAGCTTGTGAAAGTCCTCGTATTGTACTTTCCATTCTACTTGAAATAGCCATGCCAGCAACATCATCAGATGCAGAATTAATCCTTAATCCTGTAGATAAACTCTTAATTGCATCTTGCATATCATTATCTTGTGAAGCTAAGGCTGCACGCGCAACATTAGACCCCACGTTTGTATTAACAATCGTCATATTAACTCCTTAAGTTTTTTTACCTTCAAAATTTAAGAAATTTAGAAGGCAGTTACATAAGTGCTTACGACTGAATAAATTAATGTTTAGAAAATAAATTAAAATTTTAATATTTATTTTTCTTGATTCCAAGATTTCATCATATTAGTAAGGTATTCACCAGTTGACTTTAAACTAGTAACAGCAGATTCCATTGCAGAAAATTGTGACTTATATCTTGCTGTCAAGTGATCTTCTCTCGTGTCAATATCAGATAAATCATTGTTGTATGAAGATAAATCAGAACTAGCAGTAGTTTCAGATTTTGTTAATATACCATTAGTGGATAATGATTCTGTTAAATAGTCACCTATCTCATCAATAAGACTTTTCCCAAAATATAAAAAAGCACTATTAACCGTTTGACTTTGCGTGATTTTTATACCTGCTGTGTTTTCAGCTGTACTGCTTGATAAGAAATAATTGGTTCCATCAGAACTTGTAGCTGAAACCATGCTGGTTCCATCTAAAGTTGCTGTTGTAGCATCAGATGACTGATATGAATAAGAACCTGGCTTTGGTTCTGATTGCAGCTGATTTTTCTACAGCATCAAAAACTTTTGAATTTACTGATAATTGTGAATTAAAAGTTTTTATTGATAGTAAGTGTTCCATCCATTTCTGTTCTTACACCTAATTCAGATAGATATAAATCTTTATCACCATATCCAACTATTGCACCTGTTGTTATTGAACTAATTTTGTTAACTATATTTTTAACAGCTATATTTTTAGATAATGGTCCTGCTTCAACAGTTTCAGATCCCTGCCTTGTTAGCTCATTTAAAGTTGTTCGGGTATTATTTAAAACATCAACAAATTCTCTTAAAGAAGCTAAAGCTGTTGTCTTATCAAGTTGAGAAGAAATTCTAAAGGAGCTAGAGGTAGTAGCCGTTAAATCAAATTGATATCCATCAAATAAATCTGTAATTGTGTTAGAAGATCTATTTACACTTACACCATCAATAATTAAAGAAGCATCAGTAGCTGCCGTTTTTTGATGTGTAGCATTATCAGAAGTTGTATCAAAAGTTGATAAACCAGTATCACTGAAGCATTTTCTGACACAGTCATTCTAATAGCATTATTAACACCTGTATCCGTTCTAACAACTAAAGAATATGTTCCATCACCTTTGTTTAATATACTTGCATTAACACCTGTAATACTATCTAAACTATTTGCAATACTAGTTAAAGTTCCAGTTCCAGATCCTATTGTTAAAGTTGAGCTTGTACTTGCAGTATTGGGTCCAAAATCAGCAGCTATATGACCAATTTTAACATTTCCTGTCCCAACAGTCGATCCAGGAGTTATACTTGTTACAGACTTAAAAACATTTGTTGTTGTTACACTTGCGCCGTCACCACCTCCAGTAATGTTTTCTGTAATCGTATTCCCAGCCATATCTGTTCCAACAATTGTAAATACAGTAGATGACTGATCACCACCTGGTTCAGTAGCAATCCTTATAACACCTCCTAAATTTGAGTGGGTAATTGGAGTTCCTAAGGAAGTAGATGCTGTGACCGTAGTTGTATTATCAAATAAGGAATCATAATCAGTAGCTGTACCATTAGTAATCCAGTTACCAAAATCAACAGTAATAGTTCCACTTCCAATATTTTGAGATGTTGACGTAAAACCAGTAAATTCTAATGTCTGAGGTGTTGCTAATGTCGACACTGTCACATCAGAACTAAATGCCTTAGCAATAGAAGGATTTGTAACAGAAATAGTATTTAAAGTACTTGCACTGGAAGTAGATAATTTAGTTTTATTAGCTAAAGCTGATGCATTTGTTTTAAGAAGATTTAACTCACTTGCAACAGTACCCAAAGATGAAATTTCAAGAGTTTTAGCATCAACATCTGCGTTAATTTGATCTTTTTCAGGTGCTGTTTCAGCTTCAACAAGGCTATCAACAATTTGTGTTATGTTTAGTCCACTACCACCCTGATTTATTGCGCTTAAATAATCTACAGCCATATTATAAACTTTAAAATGAATTAATTATTAATAATTACGGAAGTTTATATGCAAACTTTATGCCCAAATTTATTGTTTTATTTTTGGTTGAAAAGGTTATGATAAATCATGGTTAAAGCTAAAAATCAGGTATTAAACTTAATAATATCAAATTTAGCTCTTGTATTTGTAGCTATTTTTACAGGTTTAATAGTTTCCTGTGTTGCTCAAATTTTTATGTATTCAGGCAAAAAAGTGTTTGAGCTTTTACGTTCTGATGTTCCTTACGAATTTCTTAATTTTGCTTTATTAGGACAACAATATAATTATGTTCCATTAATAATTGGGATCATAGCAGCTCTCTTAATTGGCTTATTAATTAAATATCAACAAATAGACCGTTTTCATGGCCCAGCAGATACTATATATGCTGCACATCAAATTGATGGTCAATTAGACGTTAAAAAAGGTTTTCTTTCTACATTAACATCACTTATATCAATTGGTGGAGGTGCATCTGTTGGTATATATGGACCACTAGTTCATTTTGGAGGTACTTTTGCAGCCTTCATGAGAAGGCAAAAATTTATACCTAAAATACCCCATGATATTATTATAGGTAGTGGTGTTGCAGCCGCTATATCTGCTGCGTTTGGTGCTCCATTAGCAGGAATTCTTTTTGCGCACGAAGTTATAATAAGACACTTTTCAAAAAAAGGTGTGGCTGCAATTGCCTTATCGTCTGTCTCTGCTAATTTTATGGCTGTTGAACTAGGTATAGTTACTTATCCACTTAGATTTGAAGAGAATAGTTTTCAATTAATAAACTCAATACCCGGCCTAATCGTAATAGGACTTTTTTCTGCATTAGTGGCTCTTTTCTTTATGAAATCATTATTATATTCAGGTGTTTTATCATCTAAAACAAATATACCAGCACATTATAAACCTCTTATTCCAGGAATTCTCTGTGGCCTATTTGGTATTTTCTTACCGATTGTTATTGGATTAGGTTCAAGTGGTATTATGAGCTTTATTACTTTAGAGAATAGTTTTTTATTTTTACTTTTCATACTAGTCATTAAAGTAATTCTAACCTCTTCATGTATAGGGTTTGGTTTATTTGGAGGAATTTTCTCCCCAGCGCTGTTTATTGGTGCAGCAACAGGTGCTTTAATCTATAATTTTCCCTTTTTAGGAAATGATTTAAGCTTACTTTCAATTTTTGCTGTTTCAGGAATGGCAGCAGTTTCAAGCTCAGTTATTGGCGCTCCTATAACTGCTATTATTCTTGTATTAGAGTTAACGGGATCTTATAATTACGCTATAGTATCTATGCTTCCTATAGGAATATGTAATTTAATTACATACCTCTCATTTGGATCAAGTTTTTTTGATGTACAACTTAAAAACAGGAAAATATTGATTGATGAAGGAAGAGAATACATCCTTTTAAGTCAAACTAAAATTTTTAATTATATTGATCAAAATTACAGCGTTCTTAATAAAGAAATAACAACAGACGCTGCTATAAAAATTCTTCAAAAAAATAATACAACAGAAGGTTATTTTGTAGATGATGATAAAAATTATCTAGGAAAGATTAACCTTATAAATCTCATAAACTCAAAATCTAAGAATGCATTCTTATTAAAAGAAAAAAAACATATCATATTAAGCCCAAACGAGAATATTCTGGGGACAATAGAGAAGCTTTCAAACTTTGTTGGTGAGAGTATACCCATTGTAGATAGTGATAATAATAAAATGTTAGGCATTATATCAGAAAATGATATTTTAGATGCCTACATCAAGCTTTCCAACGAGATAAAAAATATAGAAAAAAAATAATTTTTAATTTTTCCTAAACCTTTTTATTCAATGTCGTTTAGTTTTATGAACTTATTCTATTCTAGGAGCTTAACATGAATTTTCATGCGATGATGAAAGAGTATAAAACTGTCGATGTTCAATCAAAAGTTGAAAAAGAAAATCCTCACGAGTTTATAAAAATAGTATTGAATGAACTTCTAACAAACATGAAAACTTTATCAATTGCTCTAAAAGAAGGACCCAAGGTATCTAGTGTTAAATCAAGAGCCTTTAGTCAATCCTTAGCATCAATTATGGTACTACAATCAAGTCTGGATTTTGAAAATGGTCAGCCAATTGCTGGTAACCTTAATGATCTCTATAATTATTGCAGGACTGAAATAATTAAAAGTTATAAAGAGCAAACAACTGAAGGACTAGAATCTTCTATATCAGTAATTACTGATATATTTGAAGCCTGGGTAGAAATAGGTAAAACAGTCTAGACTACTTATTTATGCTAGTTAAATTTGAATTTTTATTGTAATAAAGTAATTATTTAAATAACAGAAGTGGTTTGATGGCTAATTTTTGTCCAGAATGGGTCTTTCAAGTTTGCGCTGCTAAAACAGCTAGTGATTTTTTATCTTCAAATAATAGCATTAATATGATTGCAAAAAAATTTGCTTCTGGATTATCCGAACATTTTAATGAAGTAAAGTTTGAAGAGATTTGTGAGACAGCTGAAGCGATATTAGGCTTTTTATCTGAGGTTGATGCAGGAGAAGAATCTGTTAATTACATCAATGACTATATCTTTCATAAAACATGTTTTGCTGCAAATGGAAACCCTAGAAAAATCAAAAGTATGTTCTCAAATGAACTTGATGGTACAAAAACTAAAGAATATTCTTTTAAACAATCATTAAAAAATTTTAGAGCTACTACTTTTAGTATAAAAAATGAAGTTTACGAAAAAGCTCCCCCTGGGTGGGTGATTACTGATGTTGAAGATATAGATTGGTTAGGTGAACTTTTTATAGAAGATATAAGTTTTTCAGATATTTAGAAATTATCTTATAAACTCAAACAAATTTAAATTTGAAATTTTAACAAATGCTTGCTGACTTGCCTGTAAACTAGTCATCATAGACTGCATTTCTGTAACGAGTTTAGCAAGATCAGCATCTCCGATCCTACTCATATCTTTTTGTATAGCCATATCTCTTTCAGTGAGTGTCTCTCTTTGCCTTTCTAGCAGGTTTAATCGAGCACCTACCTTACCCCTAAAATTAGCTATATGCACTTGAGTTTCAGAAATATTATTTAATTGTGAAGAGGTAAGCTGATTTGAATCATATAAAGTTTGGGATCTACCTATATAATTACCTGCAGAGTCAGTTACATTTAAAGTAATAAATGAAGTAGGAGACTTTTGAGCATTTTCTATGCCTTCTATTTCAAGATTTTCAATTTTAATTAAACCCTCTTGATTACTTACAAGTTTAATCTTTTCTCCATTATCTGAAAAAGATGCTGTTATTCCTATATTAGCTGAATTTATACTTGTAATTATATCTATAGGATCATCACCAATTAATTCAGTAGAGATTGAAGCTGTCCCATCATTACCTGTAATATCAAAAGACCAATTTCCAAAATTATTATTAGTGATTTCTATTTCTGCGCTTGTAGGAGCTTCCAAAGCATAAACAGCTTGAGCAGCTGTTCTAATTGAGTTTGACATATTTTCAAACATCGTGAACATAGAAATTGGTTTATTACTACCTACTTTAATATTTTCAAACAAAGAACCACCATCAAGGTTAGTTTCTACAACCATGCTCTCTGATACTGCTAAAGAGGTAACACCCCTATCTCCTCGGTAATTGATTTTGCCTGATATATCTTTCATAAATGGCTGGGTTTTAGATTTATATCCACTAAATAGAAAAACACCACTTGCATCCTGCTGATTTGCTAATCCAAGAGCTTGTTCTTTTAGTTGGTCCATCTCTATAGCGATAGCTTCCCTATCTGATGCACCTAAAACATCACTTGAAGCTTGTATCATTAACTCATTAGCTCTAACCATTAAGCTTGTTAAATTTTCAAGATTGGCATCTATATTTTTCATGCGGGAGTCAGATGTATCAACGTTTTTGATATATTGATCGAGTTGTTCTTTAACAACTTTCATTCCAGATAATTCAACAGACTTAACTGGGTCGTCTGACGCGACTAATATATTTTTACCACTTGAAACTTTTCCCTGAAGTTTTTGAAGTTCAGAATTTATGTCAGAAAATTGGTTAACTTGCTGTTGGTTAAATAATTTACTACTTATCTGCATAATAGAACTCTCTTAAAAAGGATTTAAACAACCTCAATTAATGTTTGAAATAGTTCTTTAGCAGTTTGCAATATTCGTGCCGAAGCTTGATAGGCTTGTTGATACTTAAGTAAATTAGCGGCCTCTTCATCTAAATTCACTCCAGCAAATTCACTTTCACTTCCTTCAGCAGCTTCCATATTACTTTTTGCAGCTGTTAAAGAAAGTTTATTAGCTTGAACATTTGAACCAACTTTAGCTAATGTTGTACTAAAAATTTCTTGAAAATTCCCTTTATCCTTTTGGATTTCATCTTCTAATTGTAAGTTAATCATATTGATTATATTTCTGGAATCACCTGTTCCAGACTTATTATCAACCAAAGTGAATGAATTCTCCACTAACGGTTGTTCTGAGAATTGAAATTTATTTCCATTAAATTCAAATACTCTATTTTGATCTAAAATTCTTGTTGCAATAGAGTGACCACTTGCTTTTTCAAAAATTTCTACCTTGTTAGAATTGACTGTATCAACCTTAATTGTAAGTTCAGGTTCAACCAAATCTCCTATATTTTCTTGAAAATCAAAATCAGAGCTAATTTTTCGGGCACCATTCCCTCCCAATATCATTATGAAGTCTTCATTAGGTAAATTATCTAATGATATTGTTTCAGAAACGCTATTTTGAATTGAATTAGTTGGTATGTCTAAAACTACGCCCTCACCCCTTAAATTTGAGAGATTCATACCTTCTTGGTCAACAGTTAATCGTGCACGTTGAGTTTTAAATCCATATAAAATCTCTGCATTTGGGTTACTATCAAGTGTAAAAGTAGATCCCCCAATCACACTATTAATTGATAAATTACCAACTCGTTGTGTTCCAATTGTTACATTAGAAGACGAATTGCCTGAAGATGTTATTGATGAGATTTTTGAAAAAACTTTTGTGCTCGTGACAGTAATTCCAGCAGCACCTGCTGTAAGCACTTCTGTTTGCGTATTACCAAATTGATCTAATCCAACAACAGTGTATTTGTCTCCTGTATCCGTACCTGCAGGTGTGATGGTAATTGCTGAGGGTTCAAAAACGACAGATTTAGACTGAGTTCCAACTTGAATACTCCCAGACGTATCATTTGAAGAGTTTACAGATATAATCTCGTTAAAAGTGATTGAACCGGTGGCTATGGATCCATTAACACCATTTATTGTTTCTGATCTATATAGGCCATTTTCATCATAACCTTTTATCACAAAACTATTGGAGCTTTCATTTCCAAAGCAATTAATCGTAACAACACTATTCAGATTTTTAGAAGATGTTAATACACCATCTAAGATTAGATTGCCTGCAGGTGAAGCCTTAACAGTAAAAAGGGAATCATCATCTGTATTAGACAAAGACCCATTTGGGACAATGTTAACACCAGAAACTAGTGAACCAGAAAAAATTCCATCAACATCTGTTATTCCAGAAGTCTCACTCCATGATAATGATAAATCAGATGGTGGTGAACCACTTAATTGTGAACCTATTGCATTATAAAACTGAGGATTTCCAGCGCTATCAAACTTTATTGAGTATTTAGTTTTTTCTGTTCCATTATCAACTAAAATTCTAATTGCTTCACTATTACTTGTTGGTTTTAAAACTAAATTTCCTTTTAATGTATTAGTTGATGAACTTAGACCATATCTTGAGGCATTCTGAATATTCGAGGTATTTTGAATAAGTTTAAATTGAGCTCCCTCTACTGTTCCTTCGGCAGTTGCCATAAACTGAAAACCAGGTGCTGTTCCAGCCTGAATATTTCCTTGTGTTGAGAGAGAGGGTGTTATTGAAGTGATTGTCTTAAACAATTGCTTGGTGTAAACTGTTCCTCCGGCATTAGGGCCATATATAGTCTCAGTTTGCGATAAACCATTAACGTCTGTTCCAACTATTTGAAATGTGTTATTAGTTTCATTACCTGTGGCAGTTATAGAAACTCTTGTGCCTAAGGATGAAACAATTGCAGGAATCGTACCCACATTTACATTTCACCATGGTTATTATCATTTGATATTTGAGTAACTGTTTTAAATATTTTTGTTCCAGTGTAACAGTATTGTTATTAACACCAGTAATTTAGTTTCAGTTTTGCATTACCATCTATATCAGTTCCAGTAATAGTAAATTGTAACTGAGCAGTATTATCATCGTTATGTTTTTGAATTGTTATTAATGAGTTTAAAGATGTGCTATCTTTAAGCCAATGCTCCATCCATTGTAAAATCACTATTTGCACCAGATGGATTTGTTAACTCGACAATACCATTACTATCTGCCGCTATAGAGTTTAAACCATTAATAACTAGGGATGTATTTGCAACAACAGATTGTGAAGTTGAAATTGCATCCTGATCTAAATCTGAAGTGCCATTAAACCTTGCTTTAATTCTATTATTTTCAGGACCATCTATTATCACTTCCCCATTCTTTATTACACCTTCATACTGCTGACCTTCTAAAGATATTCCAATAGTGGTTCCTTCAGGCGGAAGGGATGTAATTATGTCTCCTTTTATTTGAGATACAGGAGTTCCTATTCTTAATTCATTTACAAGTGCTTTTGAAATTTCATAATTTGTATCAATTTCAAGGGCATTGGCATCTATCGATGTGTCCCAGTTTCCATCAGCAGGGTAAGTTCCTACTTTAATCAAACTAGAAATACTACCTGTTACATTTATTGAAGAAACTGTCTGAAATACATTTGTTGTTTTTACAGTACCAGAGTTAGATCCAGATATAGTTTCAGTTAAAGCTGCTCCATTTAAGTCTGTCCCAACTATTACAAAAGAGTTAGCAGTTGTGTCATTATTAGATGTAACTGCTATTTGAGCGCCTAAGTATGAAGAAGTTGAAAGTGGACCATCAAGAGTCAAAGATCCTGAAGAAGTAACTGATAATTCTTGTACTAAGCTATCGTCATCATTGATACCTACCCTCGATATTGTACCTATTTGGATATTACCACTTGCAGTAGCCGAAGAGGTAATTGATGTAATTGAGCTAAACCTTGTAGATCCTATTGCTGTATTAGATGATGCAACACCAGTAATGTTTTCGGATATAACAGTACCTTCCTCATTAGTACCAGTCACTGTAAAAACGTTACCTGTTTCAGATGCTGAACAATAAATTGATATTACTGCATTTAAATTATTAGCGTTTCTCAACGCGCCATCTAAAGTTAAAGTCCCTGCCGCTCCCGGGTTATTACTTGTAAAAAGACTATCACTATCTGTGACGCCAACTTTATATTGTTTTTGATTAATGTCGATGCCATATTTTGAGAGCCCAACAATAGCTTTTTTTCCATTAGGATCACTTAAATTATTATCTAACTGATTAAAAATTACAGGTTTTATTTTTGCATTTTCACCAGACGAGTTAAGAGAAACATCAATATAACCATCATCCAGTGGATTTTGTGATGCTGATATAATTAAACCAGAGTCAATTTGATTGTTAAATGACTGGCTAGAAGTAAACTTAATATTTCCCTTTATATATGCTGACACTTTATCAGTTGAGCTAACATCAATCGATAAAGCATCCGATATTTTATTAAAATTTTCGTCTAAAGAAAAAATATTAAAATCAGATGGTGCAGATATTTCTGTGATACTAATGTCATATCCATCTTCAGACTCTATAATTAACTGGTCAAAATCTGATGTGTTGATAGCCTTTAAACCTGTTTGAGATGAGTACTGATTAATTGATTTTGCTAAAGCAGAAATGTCATTTGCGTCAATGGTAGCAGTGATAGATAAGGGATCATTATTTTTTCCCATCAATTTAAAATTAATGTCTCCACTTGTGCCACTTTTGAAAGGCCCTAAAAGGACCCTTGTTTTTGCATTTACAGAAATTCCAGTTCCTGCCAAATCTGTTGAAAGTTTTTTAGCTAGGTATTGTGCTGAAGCATTAATCGGCACTTCTGTAGTACTTGCTTTATTATTAGCATTCGTCGTTTGAAGATTATAACTACTAGCTTTCGTGCCAATATTAATAGTTCCAGATGCATTTCCACTACTTACAATACTTGTAACCGATTTAAATATCTTAGAACCAACAGCCTGCGCTGCGTTACCACCAGTAATTACCTCAGTTTGATATAATCCATCTTGATCATAACCAGTAACAGTAAAGTTGATACCACTATCATTACCTGAACTTGTTATGGTAATATAACCATCAATATCGTTTGAATTACTTAATATTCCATCCAATGTAAGACTTCCTGATAAGGAAGTTGCATCCTTATTGGTAAAAAGACCATCTGCATCTGTACTTTGTTTCTTATAACTTAAATTAGAACCAAAATTCTGAACATAATTTCCATTTGCAGTCTTTCTGGTTAAGTTAATCCCTCTATAATTTGTATTTAAATAGTCATTTTTGTATTCAGCATCTTTTAAAAATCCATTTTCTTCTTTGATCAAAGCTGCAATCTCAGATGAAGTAAGTGCTTTTCCTGCAATGTGACGACCATCTCTTGATAAAATTTGAATATTGCTTGCGAGAGCATCAGAACTACTTACTGAAAATATTGATGGTGAAAAAGTATTACCTGAAGCTAAAATTGATCCAGAGGCTATATCAGAAATAGAAGAGGCAATAGTCAAAGTTCCATTAGAACCTGATGCGTACATACCGTAATCTCTAAAGTTATGTCTACTTTTGCCATCTAGCATTAACCCAGAATTCAAAAGATCAGCCAACTCTTGAACCGACTTTATACCATCACCAGGATCAGAAACATCTTTGGCTAAATTTATAGTATTGCCGTTTGCTAATGTAAGATTGAGTGAAGTGAAATCTTTTAAAATACTATCAGAAACACTGAAAGTAGCAGAAGATTGATTTCCAATAGAATTTAAATTTATTGATTTAACAGATCCAGGAATTGAAGATACTACACCATCTTTTAAGAATGAAGTTGCTAAAAGTGGATTTGAAGATCTAGTAAAAACTTCATCTATTTTTGGAGGAAGAAATTTATCTTGAATTAACGCTGTTTTTCCAAGAAGTTTTAATTCTACTGAACCAACATTTTGAGCACTAGCAGAAATCAAGTTTTTAGAGGCAGCAGCAAAATCATTGGCAGATGTAAGATTAAATCTAAAAGCTCCTGCACGAGTATTATTAGGAGATATTTCAACAATATCACCATCCTCAGGGTTTCCAATTATTTGAACTTCAAGACCATCAAATGATAATTTATTACCTTGAGTAATGGAAATACCTTTAGATGAGTTAACTTCCCAACTATTTATAGATTTTATAAACTTAGCAGTTATGTTTTCTTGAATTATTTTATTTGGATTTCCTATTACAACTTCAAAATCTAATTTAGACTTATTATATGGATTTGCGACAGGTACCATTGAGTTAGTGGAAAACATTGATTTTCCTTGATTTCCATTTAAATCAATACCTGATGTCTGGATCTCATTAAACTCACGACTTAGTTTGTCAGCCAATGCACTTATTTCACTTTGTACATCTTCAACTAAATTGTAATACTCAAATAAACCAGAAACAACACCACTCGACAATCCGTTACCTGGGTAGGATAATCCACCTCTATTAATTTTTAGGGATATGTTTTTCTCATCTCTTACAGAAGATATAGTGCCATATGATATTCCTTCAATGAGAACAGCTCCTTTACCTGAGTCACCTAATGTTATTTCAGCTGCACCAGTTTCATCAAATTCAACTGAAAAATTTATTAACTTAGATAATTCTTTTAATGATAAATCTCTTGCATCTAAAATATCATTAGAGGCATCTGACTTACCACTTCCCCTAATCAATCTATTAATTTCTGATATTTGTTTTAATGCTATATTTATTTTATCAATCTGGATATCTACTTCTTTAGCTGCAGAATTTTTAAAGTTTTTTAAAGATCTATCATAGCTATTAAATGAGTTGGCTAGAGCTTTACCATTTTCGATTGCCACTGTTCTTGCTGACAAATCATCAGGTCTACTAGCAATATCTTGTAATGAACTAAAAAACCTTCCTATGAAAGTTCCTAAATCACTATCTTGTGGTAGCAACATATTCTCTAATTCATTTAGATTTTTTACGAAATTGTCTAATTTATTGTAATCTGATGTTGTGGTTCTTGTTTTATCTGCAAGAAAAGTATTAAAAGATCTTCGAATTTTATCAACTCTTACCCCTAAACCTGTTTGGTCAGAGACATTAGTAGCACCTCCAGAAACACCAGCAATCTCACTAACATTGGCATCTCTTTTGTTGTATCCCTCAGTATTAATATTAGCAATATTCTGACCAGTTACAGATAGAGATTGTCTGTATGCTTGAACACCAGTCTTTCCAATTTCAAAAAGGCTTGCCATTTATTTCTTACCTTGAGAATTTATATGAGAACTAAATTGTCTAATAAGTCCTTCAGCAATGCCAAAGTTATTCTTTTTGGATAAAATAGAAGAGTACTCAACATCTAACATTTCATTAAATGTATCTTGTGCTTCAGAGCTAAAAATTCCATCTGCAAGTTTACTTTGTCTTGCTTGTTTTAGCATTTGGTGAACAAAAATTGCCTCAAACTGCTCAGCAACATCTCTTAATTCTTTGTTTTTAGAACCCTCTAAATTATTGACTAATTTATTGTTAGCTACATTTTGTGATAAAATTTTAATTTGATTTATTTTTGATAAAGTATCAGCCATTTTAATACCTTAAATTATTATCATTTGCGCTCTTAAAGCACCTGCAGCTCTTAATGCCTCTAAAATCGCAACTAGATCTGCACTTGTAGTACCTATTGAATTAATGGCATCAACAATATCAGATAGTGATGTACCAGCATCAAATACAAAAGCTGATGCCTTATCAGCCCCAGCCTGGATATCACTATCATTATCAGTGGTACCTTCAGTTGTTGTTGTCACATTCCCATCATCGTCATATAAAACTTGACCAGGAGTTGTGTTAGTATCTTCATTAACTTTTACAGTTAAACTACCATGACTTACAGCTGCCGGTGTAACCTTTACATCACCTCCAATTACTATTGTTCCTGTACGAGCATTCACAACGACTTTTGCAATAGGAGATGCAGGATCAACTTCAATATTTTCAAGTAAACTCATAAAACTAACCTTTTGAGAAGGATCTTTTGGAGCTCTAACTGAAATAGAAGTATGATCCAATGCTTTAGCAACATCAGGTCCAAAAACTTTGTTTATTTCTTCAGTTACACGATTAGCAGTAGTGAAATCTCCTTGATGAAGGTTCATCACAAAATTATCTGAATTTATAAATGGTGTTTCAACCATTCTCTCAACAGTGGCACCATTAGCAATTGTTCCAACAGTTGGAATATTTACAGACATAGAAGAACCATCTGCTCCTTCAACACCAAATCCACCTACTGCAAGATTTCCTTGGGCAATTGCATAAGTTTGACCATCAGCTCCCTTTAATGGTGTCATCAAGAGGGTGCCTCCTCTCAAACTTTTAGCTTTTCCCATTGAAGATACTGTAACTGTAATTTTTTGACCTACTTTAGTAAACGGATCTAAGTCAGCTGTAATCATAACGGCTGCAGAATTCTTACCACTAAGACTGCTAGAATCTATATTCATTCCAAATTGTGAGATTGTAGATTGCATACTTTGAAGAGTTAATGCCAATGATGAATCACCTGTTCCATCAAGACCAACAACAATACCATATCCCATCAACTGATTTGATCTTATACCAGCAAAACTTACTAAGTCCTTTAATCTGTCAGCTGATGCTTGAATTGAAAAAAATAATCCAAATAATGATATTAAAAATATAGAAATTAATTTTTTCATTTTCCAAACCTTAAAATGGTGAAATTGCTCTAAAAATTTGGCTGCCCCAGCCAGGCTTAGTAGCACTATCCAAAATACCAGCGCCAACATATTCTATTTGAGCTTCAGCAATTTTAGCTGATGAAACTGTATTAGTAGTAGAGATATCTTGAGGTCTTATAATACCACTTAGCCTAATATATTCGGTACCCTCAGTAATCCTCAACTTCTTTTGACCTTTAATTTCAAAATTACCATTTGGAAAAACTCTTACAATCGTTGCAGAAAGAGTTCCGCTTAAACTATTTGATTGATTAGTTGCCATTGAGCCTGAAAAAGAATTTGTCTTAGATGCACTTCCCCCTAAACCCGCAAAGTTTCTGAGCAATCCTGTTGGACCAACTTCAGCTCCTATTGTATCAGTTTTGCCCGATGAGTTAGTTACTGCTTTGTTAGATGAAAAAGTTTCACTTAAAGTTACAGATAAAATATCCCCAACTTTCTTTGCTCTCCTATCTGAAGAAAATAACCCTGAAGAACTTGCACTAAATATTGAACCATTACTTGGCTCTTCTTTATTAAATTCTTCAAAAGAAGGTGTTAATGGTTTAAATTCTTTGTTATTAGCTTCTTCAATATAGGTTGTACAAGCATTAACAAATAATAATGAAATAATTAAAAAAATTTTCTTCATTTTAGTTAATACTCATTAAAGATTTTGACTAATAAATCTAAGCATGTCATCAACACCTGAAATAGCTTTGGAATTAACTTCATATGCTCTTTGAGTTTCAATCATATCAACTAGCTCTTGAACTACATTAACATTAGAACTTTCAAGAGCTCCTTGTACTAAGCTTCCAAATCCATTTTCAAAAGGGTTTGCAACTACAGGAGCACCACTCGCTGGTGTTTCTACTAGCATTGATTGTCCTATTGGTTGTAATCCTCTAGAATTTGCAAAATCAGCTAATTGAAACTGTCCAACCTCTTCAGCCTCAACTTCTCCTGGATTTTGTACTGATACGATACCGTCGGCGGAAACATTTATGCTTGTTACACCCTCGGGTATGGCTATTTCCGGCTGAACAACATAACCAGATGCTGTTGTCAAAAGTCCTTCAGCATTTCTTCCAAATGCACCATTTCTTGTAAAACCAATTCTGCCATCTGGCATAAGTACCTGAAAAAAACCAGAGCCATCAATTGATATATCTAAAGCGTTATCAGTTGAAACAATATTTCCTTGAGAAAATAATTTATCTGCGTTGATAATTCTTACACCAGTTCCAACTGAAAAAGCAGAGTTTGTACGAGTTTCTCCTGATGTTTGAGCACCAGATGCCTTAATTACCTGGTACAATAATGTTTCAAAATTAGCTCTATCTCTTTTGAAACCAGTAGTGTTAACGTTAGCTAAATTGTTAGCTATAACCTGCATTCGACTATTCTGTGCATTCAAACCAGTTTTTGCAACATGCATTGCATTAGACATTCAAAACTCCTCTAATTTATTCTAGAAGAATAATGCAATACATATGCCAATTTTATTTGGTTTTATTTAACTTGGCATTCTCATAAGAGATGCGGTGGCTTCGTCAATTTCTTTTGCAGTAGTAACAAATTTTACATTAATTTCATATGCACGTGACTGCTCAATACCTGAAACCAGCTCATCAACAGACTTAACATTAGAGCCTTCCAAAAAGCCACTCAATAAAAGAGTTCTATTATCAGGTGTAGGAACACTTCCATCAACTGGTCTAACAAAACCATCTATTGTTTTAGCCAAAGGGACTTCAGATCCAAAAGTAGTTGCAAGTTGTGCAACTCTAACAGTTTGGCCTACAGGGCCATTTAAAGGCTCTATATTAATTATACCATCTCCTGAAACTGAAATTTTTCTATGAGGAGGAACAGTTATAGGTTGAAGATCTGTACTTAAAGGCTGTGTCCCAGTTCCATCCCTAATGGTACCATCAGCTGAAACGGTAAAATCACCTCTCCTAGATAATGATATTTCACCATTTGCTGGCTTTACAATAAAATAACCATTTCCATCTACAGCAAGATCTAAAGGAGCACCTGTTTGCTGCATTGGTCCTGGAGTGTTATCAAATCCTCCTGGTTCCTGAAGAGCCATTACCCTAGGATCAATACCCTTATCACGGTCTAGATAGACAGAAGAAAAGTTTATAGACACATCTTTTTGATAACCAGTAACACTAATATTTGCTAAATTTTGAGCTGTTACTGACTGATTATCTCTTAATATATTCATACTATTAAGGGCTGTATATATACTTCTATCCATCTTAAATCCTTAAATCATATCCAAAACTACGATCTTATCTGAATAATAGCTTGTGTTAGACTTGTATTGGTTTCAATTGTTTTAGCATTAGCTTGGAAGTTTCTCTGAGCTGTAATTAGATTAACAAGCTCTTCAGTAATATCCACGTTAGATCTCTCTAATGAGCCTGACAAGATTGTTCCATAACCATCCGCACCTGCTTCTCCAACTGAAGCAACACCAGAAACAGATGTCTCAACATATGTGGCGTTACCGATTTGTTTTAATCCGTTTTGGTTGTTAAAGTTAACCATCACTAGTCTTCCAAGGGCTATGTTCAGTCCATTAGTGTAGTTAGCACTAACCAAGCCGTTAGCTGCAATGTCTAGACCATCCAATTTACCAACTGTTTGACCATCTTGTGATACTGCTCTAACATTAAAGTCAGATGCAAATTGCGTTGAACCACCAAAATTTAAATCCAAGTCAATTGAAAGAGCATTAGTTCCTGCAGCAGCATCAGCAGCAAAATCACCTTTATAACCAACTTTTTGAATAGGACTTACTAAGTTACCTTGTGTATCAAACGTAAGTTCTCCTGGTCTTAAAAAGACTTTTGCAAAGGTACCATCAGTGGTAGGTGTCCATGCATTATCTGGTGCTAAGGTAGTTGTTGTACCAGCATCGTTAACATAAAGTGACTGACCAGTTGCTGAAGTAGCAGTTGTAGTTGCCATATTAACGTATGAAGGTGTTGTCCCTGTTACTAACTCAAGATTATCTAATCCCATACGTGAACTTCCAGATACAAATATTTTACTATTTAATCCAGTAGTTCCTGTAGTAAATGAAAAAGAGTTGCTTATGGTATCATATGATACTGTTACACCATTCACAGTATTACCTGAAGGGTCTTCCATCTGATTAATTCTTGACTGAAGTGCCGTAGCCAAAGAAGTTCCATTATAGACACCTTCTGGCACCTGAATAGCTGCAGTTATGTCATTGACGTTAACAACAAAGATTGTTTCTTCAGCAGCGTCTGAAAGGAAAAAATCTTCAGACAAATCTTCGTTTGAAGTCTTACCACTTAGAACGGCAGGAGAAGATTTAAGCCCTTTCCCTGCAGTATCGGCTGTAACTGTGGTTATACCATTTGTAGCATTTATACCTAATAAAGCACTTGTTCCACCAGTACCTTCAGTCGAAGCTGTTGCTACTCCATCAACAATTGCAAGTCTACCAATCTCAATATTTGAAGATGCCTGTCCTGCATCACCAACGCCAACAGCTGAATTGGAAGGAATATCTTCACCAGTAGATCCACTAGCAATACTAAATCTTCGTGTTAAATTATTATATGATACTTCTACACCATAAGCCCTTTGTGTATCTGCAGCTATTTGGTCTCCAGTAAAAAGAACTGATTCTGCTTTTAATTCAGCTCCACCACCGATATTAGATGAAGCTTTGTTACTCTGTGTTTTTAAACCAAGTGCATTAGTATTATTGCCTTCACCAGGTCCATAAGCTGAAAAAGAAAACATTTTACTTGGAGTTGATGTACCTATTTTAGAAGGTATACCTTGAAAAGTAAAATTCTGACCAGAAATATCATAAGCTATTTTTAATGCTGGATCATTCTCATCAACCCAATCATCTGTATTGGAGATATCTTGAGTAATAATTGCATCAATTTCATGTTGAGCAGCAGTTGTGCCTCCAACACCTCTAGTTAAACCTGTAAAACTAGTTGCAGTTTTACCAGTGTAAGCAATCAATTCATTACCTATTCTAATAAACCACTATTTTCAAAATCTGCTGTTGAGTCGACTGTTAAAGTTGTAGCTGTAGATGTTAGTTGCGCTGCTACATCTGTCTTTCTTTGAGACAAACCTAAGTTATCAACACTATCTAATAAACTAATTTCAGTGGTTGCTATAACTGAATTACTTTCACTATTATAAGCCGCCCTAGTTACGCCAGTTAAAGTTGTCGCTGTTTTTCCAGTGTAAGTTATAATTTCGTTTCCTAATTTAATCTTACCAGGATTATCACTGAAGCATCTGTAAAACCAGCAGTGGATCCTACATTTAAAACTTCAGAATCTGCTGGCAAAAATGAAATTGAGGTATTATCAGCAATAGCTGCTGTTGTCGCAGCACTGATAGTTATCGTAGTTCCATTTATTGCAGTAACAGTTGTTCCTGCAGTCACGCCTGCAACTTCAACAATATCGCCAACTGAAATATTTGTATTGGCATCAACAACAATAGTTGTAGCACCTTGAGCCACTGCACCATTATTTAAAACTTGTGCACCTAGGCCATCCGCATCTACAAAATTTAATTCTCCACCATAAATAGCTGCGGTTGTATTGGCACTTAAAGTAATAGTTGTTCCAGAGACGGCTGCTACAGTTGTGTTAGCAGCAATTCCAGTTCCATAAACCAAATCACCAACTGCTATATTAGTCGCATCTGCCACAACTATCCCAGTTTGACCTGTTGCGCCTGTGCCTGTAGTGTGGTTACTTGACATAAATGAAACTTTTGTTCCTGCAGCAGTTGTTGTGGTTGCAGTTAAATTTGCAGTGGTTACTGCACTTAAAGTTACGGTAGAAGTATCATGGTTGATTGCACTTACACGAGTTCCAGCTGTAATACCGGCACCGACAACAATATCACCAACTCTAATACCATTGGTTCCACCGTCTACGACAAGCGAAGTTGTTCCAGATGTGGATGCTCCAGTTTTTTCATATATAACGTTAGTACCTTCAATGGGAGCATTAGTAGCCCTTGTAGAAGGAACAGAGGATAAAGTTGTGTTTCTTAGAACATCCTTAAAACCACTCATTATACCATCTGAAAACTCAAGTGATTTAACTGTTGCATCATCAAGTGCCGCGGCTGCAGTTGTACTATTTGCTCCTCTTGTTATACCAGTGAAAGTTGTAGCTGTAGTACCTGTATAAGTAATTTGTTCAGATCCTATTAATAAAGTACCAGATGATGGAAAGCCTGCTGTTGTGTCAACAGTGATAACTCCTGATCCAGTCGCCGGATTAGTTGAAGATGCAATTGCTCCATTAAGTAAAGTATTGGGCTGTTTAAGGTCTTTATTTAAATATGAATGTTTATTGAGTTCTTTTAATACAATTCTATTACTTCCAAAATGTTCAGTTTGTCCTGAAAATATTCCTGTACCACCTTCAAAATATGCTGAGACATCTTTTGATTCAGTATGTAAAACTTTTATTTTTGTGTCTGTAATATTAATAGCTGATGTCGAGTCAGATTTTACGTTTAAAAACTCATTTCCATTAGCATCTGTTCCTGCACTAGAAACAGAAAATTTTGCACCATTATATTTTAAATCGTTTACTGTAGATGTGGAGGTATCAAACTCTCCAGCAATATAAACTTCAGTTGGAAAACTTGTTGAACTGATAGTGTTATCTACGTCATTAATATAAATCTTCAATGTACCACTAGTATCTTGTACCATTGTATTTCCACCTACAGCGGTAACGTCTAATGCCTTATCAAAAACTTTTAATGTAGGTGAAGAATTATAGTAACTATGTAGTAAAAATTTTTCTTCAGTTGTAACATTATTCTCATCAGCTAAATCCAAAGAAGGTTTTTTGTAATTAAAACTCATTACCTCTGTTTCTTTGATTGCACCTGATAGAGATTTGCCAGTTACTCTATTAAATAATGATGAATTAACCCCATAGGTTGATGAATTATTAGAACTTCCATCTGCAGAAACGGCCGCTCTATTTAAGGCATCATTAATTCTTAATTGCGCATGAGCCAAAAACTCTTCTCTTGTAAAGTTTGGTGAGGCAACATTTTCAATACCACTAGTATTTGAAAATAGCTTATCAGTTACAAAGCTATCCTGCATTAAATCTACATTTATTGCTGATAATGTTTGTATCTCGTCATTATTATCAAGCTGGTTGAATTGTATAGAAAAGCTACCATCAGTAACAGGGTCTATGGCTAATTTTGCATCATCTCCAAGTCCAGCATTAATAGCCCTTTGAACTTCAGAAGCTAAAGTAGCAGCTGTATAAGTTCCTGGCCTTATATCTATACTCTTGAAACCAGCACTACCAGTTGTATCATCAACTCTTATTGTAAGAAAATCCTTACCCCAATAAGTTGATTTATTTAAAGTAGGATTGGCTTCATAAGTTGTATTAAATTGCAGAGGATCAGTTACAACAGTAATTGATGGAGCAGTAGCAGTAAAAGCTGCATCTTCTAATACTGTTGAAGTAACTGTTGCTGACTTAGAAACTGTTTTATTAGATAAATCATCTAGGTAAAATAATGGTTGAGTTTGAGCAACTGAAATAATCTGAGGCTTTTCATTCATTGGAATAATTTGACCAAACCTATCAACAACAAGTGTTTGACCAGTTGGGGATATAGCTTCTGTTAATGATGGTTGAACCTCTCTTCCATCAACAATAAACTTTGTTTGATATTTATGTGTTGCCTCATTTCCTTGAGCTGCTTGAGTTTTGATAAAATAGGCTGTTGCAATCACAGGGTTACCAAGGTTATCAAAAATAGTAACAGATGTTGATGAATTAAATGTTGCTGGATTTGCAGGATCAAAATCATCAGCAGAAGCAAAAACTGTTGAAGAAGCAGGTAAATTAACCGCAAGCTCTAAATTATCTGTTTTCTTAGCCTCACCAGCTTCCAACTCTAATTTGAGTGGTTGTGCATCAGAAATTTCACCACCTTGAACTGATCCATCATCAGAAACAGGAAGCGCGAGCACAAACTGACCAGCAGAGTCAACAACATATCTATCGTTGTTTACCGAAAATGAACCGTTTCTAGTATAAACAGTCTGGTTAGTTGTTAGTGATGGCTTCAAAGCAAAGAAACCCTGACCTGAAATAGCCATATCCAGCGCGTTAAGAGATGATGAAACGTTACCTTGTGTAAACTGTTGTTTAATTCCTTTTAAAATTGTACCTGAACCAATAGATGATGAGCTATTCTGTAATGGAGATGTAGCAAAAATATCACCAAATTCAGCTTTACTTCTTTTATAACCTGTCGTTGCAACGTTTGCTATGTTGTTTGAAGTTGCTGAAATATCAGCCTGTGATCCGTTTAATCCTGTAAGAGCGGTATAAAATGACATCTCTAATTTCTCCTAGTATAAATATTAATTCTTAAATCTTACAACTTGTGATGGATCAACCATTCCATAGTCTTCGACTTCTAACATAACGCCGTTTTCTGTTTTAGAAGTTCCAGAAACACTTGCAAAAACTTGAGTTGAGAGCTCTCCAGTATCACCCACATTTCCTGTAAATGCTCGTATAGTTATAGGTGAACTAGAAGACTTAATATCATCTGGTAAATCTTTCCATTCAAACCCAACTAATCCTGCCTTTTGAGTTCCTAGTGAATCTTGGTGTAAAACTTCACCTTCACTATTTTCGAAAATAATGTTTAAGTTTGACGCTGTATCAGGTAAATCTACCACACCACTAATGACGCCTTCTTTGTCTGGTCTAGCAAACTTTCCAGGAACTAAAACAGAATGTCCCATTAACTGAGTTGTGGAGGCAATCCTCATTTCTGATAACTGCTCACTAACAGACTTCATAGTTTGATCCATGGAAGTTATACCTGTTACCGTAGAAAATTGTGCCATCTGGGCAATAAAATCAGCGTTATCTACTGGTGCAAATGGGTCTTGATTTTGAAGTTGTGTTGTCATCAATTTCAAGAAATCCTCTTGCCCAAGTTGATCTTTGGTCTCTTTAGGTGCAAACTTTTCTTTAGAAGAATTAATACCTAATTTATCTAAAATGTTATTCAGTGATTGATTTGAAGAGTTAATTTCAGACATTTATTTTCCTTATTTTCCAATGTTTAAAGTTCGCATAGTTAATGCTCTTAGGGTGGTAATTACTTCGACGTTATTCTGGTATTGTCTTGATGCTTCCATCATATCAACCATTTCTTCGTCAACATTGACGGCTGCTTTATAAATGTAACCTGCTTCATCTGCATCCGGGTGAGCTGGCATATATGATTTAATAGGCTCTCTACCTATTTCCTTGACTTCTACGGCGTCTACAGTAGCAATTCCATTTTTTTTAACTAAATCACTATATTGAGTTTCAAAAATTGGCTTTAAAGGTTTGTAAGTAGTCTTGGGGTCACCAGTGGTTGAGCCTGCATTAGCAAGGTTTGAGGCAACAGTATTTAATCGCACTAACTGTGCTGCCATGGCTCTACCTGCTATATCATAAATTGATTTAATATTCATTATTCACCCCTAATTGCAGACATAATTTTATTAATTTTGCCATTAAGAAAATTAACAGTAGATGAATATCTCATTGAATTTTCAGCAAATTGCATTTGCTCAACTGCTAACTCAACTGTATTACCATCAAGAGATGTAATTAGAGGTTCTCTGTAAGAGACTTCATTAAATGATTTACCTGAATTATGAACAATATGACTTTGATGAGTTGTCTTAATAGGACCGTCCCTATCTACTTTTTTTAACTCATCTAAAAAACTTATATCTCTAGCTTTGTAATTTGGTGTTGCAGCATTAGCAATATTAGAGGCTAATATATTATTACGCTTTCCTCTTAATTGTAACGCTTTTGAATAAAAAGATAATTGATCCTTAATCGCATCCATCTTAAAAACTCTTATTATAACTAAATTCAAAGTTATGATTGCAAATTAAGTGCCAATTATTTTAGCGACTATTTTTTCTTATAAAAACTATAAGATTTTTTTAATTGTCGTATAAGATATATCATGTAAGGTATAAATTATGGACTTGTCTGAAAAAATTTTAGATAAAAAAGAAGAACTTCTAGACGAATTTGAAAATTTAAAACTAGAAGAATTAGCCCTAAAAATTAAACAAATTGCTAACCGTGAAAATGATTTTATTTTCAATATCGCATGTCTAGCAGCAAGAGTTTCAGTTTTAAACCAAAGAATACAAGCTATAATAAATGAAAATACTGCCAATGATAATTACGTAAAAGAAGAAAAAAGTGATACTGGAAACATAGTAGAAAAAATTATAAGACGTTCAAAAAAACCAACTAACGAGCCTGTAGAGTGGGTAAGAGTTCAAATAAAAGAAACTACTGAGGTTAATGGTGTTAGGTTTCCATCAGGTATTCAAATTGACGTTACTGACGAAGATGCAAAAAAGATGATAGAGGGTGATAAGGCGATAATGCTAGAAGATTTAGAAGAAAATAAAGAAAAAGTAGAGTAAAAATTATTTTCTGTAGTATGTATAAATTGCCTCAACTTCGTCTTCTCTAAGGCCTGTTTTATTAATTATTTCTTCTCTTGTGCTACCTTCTCTTGCCATCTCTATGGCTATGGTTAACACATCTTCTGATCCTTTGATTTCACCTAATCTGCTGATTTCTCTTTCTATAAAAACTATCTTTTCTGATATTTTACTGATTTCTTTTTTTTGTTGATCTAACAAATTACCTACAGCAATCAAGTATTCTTTTATTTCTTGATTGTATTTGTTTAATCCTTCAACGAGGTTAAAAATTATATCTTTTTCTTGTTTATGCTTCTGATTTTGAAAAAAAAATAATAATAAAAAACCTATAACTAAAACACAAATAGACGAGAAAACAAAAATTTCAAAATTAGATAATAAAAAATCTTCAATCATAAATTCATATTCATCATTTTTGAGAAAATTGCTATAAATAATTTATAAAAATTATACTTGAGATCTTGAAAATGAGTCTATGATCTCAGCTTTTGGTAGGATTTTTTCTTGTAATGATTCAATCTTAGAAATAATTTCTAGAAAAATATTTTTATTATCTAAAATGAAATTATCTGATTGTAAATCTTCCTTATTAGTTGAAATTTCAGCTAAAAGATCTTGAAGTTTATTATTAACTTTTTGAAATTCTGAAGAGTTAAATTTTTCTTTATCTAACTCTTCCAATCTTCCTAATATAGAAGTAAATTCTTCAATTTTATTCATAAAAAATACTTTTAAAATTATGATTTCATTTCTTTGTAGGCTTGCATTAGAGCATCTGTAACTTTATCAACATCAATTGGATAATTACCTGATGAAATTGCATCTTTAATTCTTTGTACTTTATCACTATTAATGGGAGCTGATTTAGCTAAATCTGCTGCTAATAACTTAGTCTGATTTAAATCAACAACATTATCACTAACCTCAGACTTGATTTTAGATACACCTTTTACAGAGGTTTCATGACCTTGTTTACTTTTAGAAATATTTTTTTGAATATTACTATATGTATTATTTGATATTTTATCCATAATCTTATCTCCGCACACACTAATACGACAGTTTTTATTTTTATTTTAGCGAAAAACTCTAATTATTTTATTTTTTTGTATATAACCTTTAATAACCTTGCCACTTCTAATATTTTTGACGCGTATTAAATCATCTAAATTTCCTGAATTCAATGCTTCTCCAAGCACTATTACAGATACATTTTTTGTATTTGAAACAATTGAAACCTGATCTCCATTATTAACGTCAAATTTTTCTATAAGATGTCTGGGATGCAATATTTGATCCATTTTTAAATTTTTATTTAATTTTCTTCCTATTAATTCATTCTTATGTTTAAAAAATGAAGATTGGGAGGAAATACCCGAAAATACAACCTTAATATCTTCTTCTTGTAGAACTGAATTTTTCTCTATCCCTCTACTAAGCTTAAAAACTTTAAACTTTTTTTTAACCTTTTTTTCTTTTTTAGATAAATTAGAACTGTTTTTAGCTTTATTTTTGTTTTCAAAGATAAGATTTTTAGATTTAGCCTTTTTTTCTTCATCTATCTTAATTCTTACAAATAAATCAAGATCGTCATCATTTGGACATTTTACTCTAACCAATTTGGAAGAATTTAAATGCTTACTAATTTCTAGTTTTTGATTACAATCTTTATAAATACGACTATCTGAAAATATCGGCGTTCCCAATATCCCATTAGATGACAACCAATTAGATACTTTCGATGAGATTTCTTTTCCTGAGATAGCTAAAACAGGGTTAGTATTAAAAATCAAGAGCATTGTTAACAAAAAAATAATTCTTATCAAGGCTGAAATCAATTTCTAGCCTCCAAAAAAGTAGATCTGAGATGAAAGTGGAGATTGATTAAAATTTTCTTTCTGATTTTTATTTTTTTTAATGATTAAGTTTTTTATTTCATTAATACTTGGAAGATAAAGTTGTTTTCCAGAAAAAAGAAAATTAGGATTATTCCTAACAAAGGCCTTTTTATTGAAATGAACTATTGCTAAACTTAAAATACTTTGATTGAAAGATTTAGAGCCATAATATTTCAACATTATATCACTTAATGTTTCATTCTTTAGAACAACATGTTTTGAGCTGTAGTTTAAATCTCTTAAAAATAAATTATCTGAATTATTATAACCTCTATCTGTTTGCCCCCTATACTCTAAAACAACAAATGGTTCGGACACAGATATTTTAGAAAAGCAAATTATGAGAATTATAGTTAATTTAAATAAAGATAGCCTATTCATCTATTTACTCCACGAATTCTACAATCATTTTGTCTAAGTTAGCTAATTTAAGATTATCATTTAGAGGAAGCAAAACACTATAATTATCAAAAACTTCCCTTGCATGAACAATAATAGAGCTATTATTTAACATTGAGTTTTCGATATTTATACCTTTGACAATTCCTATTTGCTTTTGTCTAAGCCCTTGTTTTTTACCTAAATCAACTATTAGTTTACCCTCATTTATAGCTAGGATACCCTCTAAAGGTTGACAGTTTAATTCAAATAAAAAACTATTAATACTTTTTGAAAAGTAACCTGTAACTTCTCTGTCAATATAATTAATATCTAAAGTTGAGACATTTTTGATAAACTGAAATTTACTATCTAGATGATATTTAATTGGTAAGTTATAACTCTTCTTAGAAACTAGTTTAAAACCAGGACCTCTATATAGATTTAGTTCCAGATTAATATTATAATTTGAAAAATTACTGTTTCCACCTATTGCAGTTAAATAAATCATAGGGACAATACTGTAATCTCCTGCTTGTATCATTGGCAGGGCTTTGGTTAGAGCGTTATAGTTAAATGACGAATTTACATTTGCTTTTTTAAGATCTTCAAGTGTCTTATTATCCTGATTTGAGGCTTGTACATTTGGTGTATTTGAAATAATTTCATATATTTTCTTAAACCATATTGGCGTAGATCTTGATAATTTAGAGGGCACATTGGAATGAACATTATAGCCACCCTTTAATAAAGTAATATTAAGTGGTCTTTTCTTACAATTCTGTGCTGCGGTGTCATTACCAACAACAGCGCTTATTTTTATACTTAAAAATTCTTTACTTTGTTCTTCAGATAATATTTTAAAATCAATGACCCTGTTTGTTGCTTTAACTATTGAGTGATCATTAATGACCGTATTAGAACTAATGGCAGAAAAGCCATCTATATTAGCACCACCTCTTAAGGCGGCTATATATAATGCATCCTCCAGAGCCCTTTTTCTAGAGGTATTAATATCATTCTCTAGTAAAATTGCTCTTCCTGTAGCTTCAACTTGTTTAAAACTCGGTTGAGTGTCTGCCAATAATGGTTTAACAATTATTAAAAGAAAGGCTAACGTTAAAAAAGTATTTATTTGAACAAGATTTTTGATGTAATTAATCATATTCTATCTATGTTCTTCTAGCACTTCTTAACATCATAAGCATCATATCTTTATCTATTTCAAGAACTGTTTCATAAGTATCATCACCAGTTGGATTTATTCTTACAGTTTTAGCTCCTCTTATAACTCCCTTAACAACAGCTCTAAAAGTATCATTCTGTACCATTAAATCTATAACTGTAGTATTTGAGTCCACTTTAATACCATGTATTTGTTCTGCCAGTTCTCTCATAGCGGCCATTCTAGCAGATCTAATAGCCATTAATCTTTCTGGGCATCAGTCCTACCTGGTTGGCTAGAAACAACAGCATATCCAACAGCTGATAAAGTAGGGATTTTTTCAACTGAACTATCAAAAACTTCCTTTAAAGCTACGATACCATCACTTTCAGATTTAACTTGTTTTGCATTATAGTTGTTACTAACTGAAAATTGGGAGCCAGGAATATTTTGAAGACATCCTGTGCCTAATAACAACATACCTATGGCTGTACTAGCTACAATAGTTTTTGGTTTAATAAACGACATGCAAAACTCCTTGATTAAAAATTATAAGTCTAATTATGCAGATTATATGCCAATTTAGTAAGTTCATTAATTTTAATTTTTATTCCTAATTATATAGAAATACTAATATTTGAGCTATTGGCATTGTTCTTGCTTCTAATTTAAACAGGAAAGTAAACTATTATAAGTAATTGATATATATATATAATTTTTTTAAAATATTAAAGCAGGAGCTGTCATGAATTTGACAAATACATTTGGAGGCCCAATTTCACTCCCAGAAAAAATTAAACCTTTTGGTCTTCCTGTTGCAATATTAATGTTAATGGTAATGATGGTTATTCCCCTACCATCTTTTCTACTAGACATATTTTTTACAACAAATATTTTACTTTCCCTTCTTATATTAATGGTTTCTATCCATACATTTAGGCCACTAGATTTCTCTAGTTTTCCAACTGTTCTTTATTTGCGACTATTTTAAGGCTGGGCTTAAATGTGGCATCAACAAGAATAGTATTGAGTGCAGGTCATACAGGCCCAGATGCTGCAGGCAAAGTGATAGAAGCATTTGGTGAGTTTGTTATCGCTGGTAATTATGTTGTTGGAATATTTGTTTTTGCAATACTTATTATTATTAACCTTGTTGTTATAACAAAGGGTGCGGGAAGAGTTTCAGAGGTATCTGCAAGGTTTACTCTTGACGCAATGCCTGGAAAACAAATGGCAATTGACGCGGATCTCAACGCAGGACTTCTAACTAGTGAAGAGGCCAAACAACGTAGAGAAGATATTGCAAAAGAAGCTGATTTCTATGGTTCAATGGATGGTGCTTCTAAATTTGTTAAGGGGGATGCTATAGCCGGCATTCTTATTCTGCTCATAAATATAATTGGTGGACTTATCATTGGAATTGCACAGCATAATTTGCCAGTCTCAATAGCTGCTGAAAACTATATTATTTTATCAGTTGGTGATGGTTTAGTTGCTCAAATACCATCTTTACTTCTTGCAATTGCCACAGCCATAATTGTAACCAGAGTTTCAACAAGTCAAGACCTTTCAAAGCAAATTGGTTCTCAAATTGGCGTCAAACAGGCCTGGCTCCCAAGTGCATGTGTTTTGTTTCTTTTAGGATTAATACCAGGAATGCCCAACACTCTTTTCTTGCTTGGTTCAGGTTTAACTTTTTTCATTTGGTGGATGTTACAAAGAAAAAATCAAAGTTTTGAACAAGATACTACTTTAGCTGATGAGAATGTAGATGGAGATGATGTAAAAGACGACAATACTATTTCTTTGTCTGAAATAGCAGATAACTCTTCTATTTCAATGCAGTTAGGTTATGGACTTATCCAACTTGTAGATGATGAGAATGAAGGACCCTTAATTGCTAGAATTACTGGTGTAAGAAAACAAATTTCAAAAGAATTAGGTTTTGTGATTCCTCAAGTTAGAATTAGGGATGATTTATCATTGGAAGCTAACCATTACAGAATTAGGATTGGACAGGAAATTGTAGCAGAGGATAAAATTTTTCCACAGCTTATGTTAGCTATTCCAGGTGATAGTGCACAAACAAAAATTGAAGGCACAGATGTAAAGGATCCTAGTTTTAATATGGACGCGACTTGGATAGAACCTCATCAACAAGCAAGAGCAGAAAATTTAGGCTATATGGTGGTAGAGCCTGAAGCAGTAATAGCCACACATTTAAATCAGATTTTATCTAAACAAGCATCTGAATTACTTGGACAAGACGATGTACAGGCTCTTTTAGATAATTTATCTAACACTTCTCCGCAATTAGTTTCATCTACAGTTCCTAAACTAATATCCTTAAGTGTTCTGACCTCTATTCTAAAATCTTTATTGGCAGAAAAAATGCCAATCAGTGATCTTAAGAGAATACTGGAAGTTTTAGCTGGTCAAAATATAAAAAACATGACTCCAGTTGAATTAGCTGAAGCTGTTAGACCAACTATTTCGGGTTTGCTAATACAACAAATTGCTCCTTTAAATAGTCCCCTTCCCATTATTACTTTTTCAGCAGAATTAGAACAAATGATAGTCAATATTGCCAAACAAACTGGGCCAAATGGATTAATTTTAGAGGCTAATTTAATTCAGAAAATAGTTACTGCTATAAATGATGTAATTGAAAAATTACAAAGTGAAAATAGAAAAGCTGTAATGATAACTGCCCCTGTTATAAGACGTGATTTATCACATATGCTTAGACAGCATATTCCAAACTTAGACGTGCTGTCTTTTACAGAATTACCAGATAATAAAAAAATAGAAGTTGTAGCTAATATTGGCTCAGATGAACAAACAAAAAATTAACAAATAGATAGTAAATACGGAGATAAAAATGACACAACATAAAGTTATTGCTGAAGACAGCTTATCTGCAATGGATGAAATATCAAGAGTTCTTGGGAAAGATGCCGTAATACTAAAAACTGAAAAAATAAATGGAAAAATTCATATTTTAGGCTCAAATAATATTGAAGATTTAGCAACTTCAAATGCAAAGAAAATAAATAAAAATAAATCGAATTTTAGTCATTTATTTTCAAACAAAAATTTAAATCAAAAAACTGAAAATCGAAAAATTCAATCAGTTATTGAAAAAAATAATATTAAAAATAATGATCAGTTAACTAACACTCAAAATGAAATTAGATATTTGCCTACAACACAATATGTAGATATGAAAACTTTTAAAAATTTTACTAATAAAATAGAAAATTTATTAGAAAATATGATTTTAGCAGATATGGATACTCTAAATTCATATGATAATAAGTCTCTAACTCTAACATTATTAAAAAAAGGATTTTCAAAAAAGATTATTTCAGAATTTCAAAAAGATATATCTATTGAAGAAGATATTGATCGTGAATTAACTTTTTATCATTATTTATCAACAAAATTAGTACTACCTTTCGAAGATACAATCCTAAATTCTGATTTAATTTTTATAAATGGTCCTAGCGGTTCTGGTAAAACAACTTTATGCTCAAAAATTGCTTCTTACATTTTAGATAACAAATTTGTAGGCAATGATAGGCATAAACTTTCGATAGTTAATTTTGCTCCTAAATCTTCAAATCATTCTGAACTTATTAATTTTGGAAGATTATTAAATTTAAATGTCAATTCTATATCCTCAATCGAAGATCTTATCATTTTTATTGATGCGAACAGAGGTAATAGAAAATTAATAATAGATGTTTCTCAAGAAAATAATAATTCAGAACAATTTCATGAATATATCAATAAGCTAACTCTAGATAAAAAATGTTCTAATGTAATTGCACTACAAGCGAGTACAAATAGAAATATGATAAAATCAATCATAAAATCATATGAGAATTCATTTCCTATAATCGCACTTACAAAATTAGATGAATCTAATATAGGATCTGAAGAATTATCTATTTTAGGTGAATTGAGTTGTAAAGTTGGTATTTTATCCGGTTCAAAATCAATAATTGGATCATTAGCTTTTGCTAAAAGAGAAGTTTTGGCACAATATATGAAAGATATAAGTATATAGATCTGAAATCAGGAATATAAATGACTACTACAATTGCAATAACTTCTGGTAAAGGTGGCGTCGGCAAAACAACAATAGCTGTTAATTTAGCCTTAAGCCTTGCCTTACAAAAAAAAGAAACACTTCTTTTAGATGCAGATCTAGGTATGGCTAACGCACATATTTTACTGGGAATAAACCCTAAACTTTCCTTAGATGATTTTATAAATGGTAATTTAGAATTAACAAAAGTAATTACCACTACTAAAGATAATCTTAAGTTTGTCTCTGGTGGAAACGCTATTAATAATTTATTAAATTTAAGCGATCTTGAGAGGCATAAAATTATTAAAAGTTTTAATGATATTTCAAAAAAACCTGAATTCATGATAATTGACGTAGGTGCAGGAGCTGAAGCATCATCAATGACTTTTATGGCCTCTGCGGATAAGGTTATAGTTGTTCTTACTGGTGAGCCTACAAGTTTTATAGACGCATATACTCTGATTAAGACTTCTTTCTTAGACTATAAAATGAATAATTTTGGTATTATAGTTAATTTGTCAAACTCACCACTACAAGCAAAACTAAATTTTGATAAATTTCAATCAATTACCCACAAATTTCTTGATGTGAATTTAAAATATTTAGGACATATACCAACTTCACAAAAAATTAAAAATTCTATCATTTCTAGATCAGCCATAATGACTTCAAAGTCTCAAAGCCCAGAAACAAATGCATTTAATGAAATTTCTAAAAATTTAGTATCTCTTGAAAAGAATAACACAGGAACAATAAAGTTTTTTGATAATTAACTTAATTTATGAAGATTTAAAATGAATAGTTATTCTAAAATTGTAAAACCAAATATTAACCAGTTGATCCATGATAATACAAATTTAGTAAAAAAAATCTCATGGCATCTTCATGGTAGAGTTAGTGCGGTAATTGAAATAGAAGATATTATTCAAATTGGAATGCTCGGCTTAATCTCTGCCGCTCAAAATTATACACCTCAAAATGATGCTTCATTTGCTTCATATGCTAGCATTAGGATCAGGGGTGAAATTCTAGATTTCTTACGAAAAAGCTCTAATTTAGATAGAACAACAATCTCTATAAAAAAGAGTTCTGAAAAAGCTGCAAATATTTTAAGAAATAAATTAGGCCGAGAGCCACATGAGTATGAAATAGCAAATGAACTTGGAATAACAACTGAAAAGTATTTTGAGTGGAAGAGCGCATTTGAAGCCAGCGTTTCAAGAAGTTTAGATGATTCATATGATGAATACTCAGATTGGTTTGTTGCCAAAGACTTAAACCCTGAAGAACAGATAAATGATGCAGAACTTAGACAAAGTTTAAAAGAGGTTGTAAAAAAGCTAGACGGGAAAGAGGCTTTAATAATACAATTATATTTTGTTGAGGAATTAAATATCTACGAAATAGCCGAAGTTATGGAAGTTTCAACTGGAAGAGTTTCTCAAATAAAAACGTCTGCAATCAAGAAAATAAGAGAGAATTTAAATAAAGAAAAACTAATTTAAATGCAAAAATTAGAAATGCTTATTAAAACTGTAGATGCACATTATGATAGTTTGCATCTTATAGAGTGTCTTTATCTTTCATGCAGCCTTCTTAATATTGCCAGGGGCACCTGCAATATGATGATTGTTAATGAAACAAAAAATTTTAGAAATAAAATAACTATCCAATATGAAAGAGCAATCATGTCTGGGACAATTCAAGTTAAAAATGACTTGTTTAAGTCTCTTCAGAAACAACTTTCTATAAAGAATGAACGTCCTGCAAGATTAGAACTAATAATTAATGATAAATTAAATATTAATAAAAATGGTATTCTATTTTTAGACAAAGAGTTAGAGTCTAGTATTAAAGAATATAAATTTTTTATACCACTTTTATAATTTAAAATTTATTAAATAAATTTTAAGTTAACCATCAATAAGTCTTTTAGTAATATCAACTTCTGTTTGAAGTAACCTTGATACGCCTGAAAAAGCTTGTTGAGTTTTCAACATGGTTACCATTTCCGAAGTAATATCAACATTAGCTCTTTCTAAATATCCAGCATTTATCTTACCAAAAGAACCATCCATAGGTATTCCAAATTTAGGTAATCCTGATTTAAGATTATTTTGAAAACGGTTATTTCCTGTTGGAGTAAGACCAGGACCATTTATAAAAGAAGCTAATGCAAAACTTCCAATAATGACTTCATCATCAAGCCCATATGTAGCTGTTATTTTACCATTAGAAGCAACATTTATATTTGAAATAATCGAAGTTGTTTGATCCGCGTTTTGTTTTGTAGTTGGTATTATTAGATTTTTTAATACCGCTTTATCATCTCCTAAAAATCCCATTACTTTGAGACCATCATTTGTTACCACTTCACCTTTAGCGGTGATGTTAAATGAACCATCTCTTGTAAAAAGTGGAGTATCCAATTGATCACCTTGAACCACAGGGAAAAAACCGGTTCCTGATATAGCAAGATCGAGGGCTCCACCAGTTGTTTGAAATGATCCTTGACTCATTTGAATACGAGGATCGCTCATACCTACGCCACGACCAGAAAATGCATCTGGGTTAGTCGATTTATGAATAGAGTAAATATGTTCAAAATTTGCAGTACTTTTTTTGAAGGCGGTACTATTTGCATTAGCTATATTATTGGAAATTATACCCATTTCGCTTGAGTTTGCATTTAAAGCACTTTTTAAAATTGATAACATTTAATAACTCCTATATGATTAATAAGAGCAATATTTATGCCATTGACTTTTTGTGGTATAAAAAATTATAAACAAATTTTTATTTTGATCGTATTGTTATTTAGTTATCGATCTTTTATTAATATCTGGAGAAATTTCAAAAATGAGTTTACCTAGTAAAAGTAGAGATTTAATAAAAGTTGATGAAAAAAAATCAAATCTTCCTATTAAATTTAATCCAAACGAAATAAATCAAGCTTTACAATTAGTTGATAAAGATTTGTTTTTAAAAAATAGAGACGATGTAAAAAAATATTTACCTGATATACTTGGAAGAGTTCTAGCCAGAATTTGGATTGATAAAACTTTTAAAGAAGATTTTAAATCGAATCCCAGTAATGTTTTAAATGAAAATGGTGTTTTTTTACCTGAAGATATGATTTTAGAATTTCAAAAGCCAAATTCTGATAGACCTAAAATTATTGTTTATGAAAAAAAACCAAACTCTAACTTTAAGATTAGGGTTGTTCAGTTACAGTTAGTGATGCTAGCAGGCAGGTAAGTTTTGTTGAACTATCTGAATAGTTGTTACAAAAAATACAAGTATTTAACTTATATTTTTTTATGTATTTCCTGTTTTTCTTTATCAGGTCAAACATTAGCTGAAGAAAATAATAAAAACTTACAAAATGTTTATAAACTTCTTCAAGAAAAAAACTTTAAGGATGCTTTAAAAGAACTTGAAGTTTTATGTGAAGCCAATGATGTGCAAGCCCAGCTTTTATTTTCTAAAATATTATTTTCAGGAGATCTAACACCTCAAGATTTTGAAACATCTTATTTTTGGTCATCATCAGCTTTACTTGGTGGATTAAAGCAATCAAATACTATAATTGAAAAATTAACCGAATATCTTAGTGAAGATAAAATAGGAAAAATAAAAGAGAATTTAAGAGATTTTTTTAGAAAAAAAAGCTCTTAATAAAGACAAGAGAGCAATAATTCAAATTGCAAAATTTTATGAAACATATTTAGACCCAGTTGATTTTGTCAATGCTTATACTTGGTATAGTGTTGCTGTTGCACAAGGTATAAAAACAGCAAAAAATAAAAGAGATGAGATTATTAGTGAGCTTAATGAGAAAGATTTACTTGAAGCTCAAGCATTATCGATTAAGCTATTTAAGCAAATTAATAATTAATGGAGACATTTATGAAATATAAAGTTCATTGGTTAATTGATGGCCTAGTAGAAATTGAAGCAGATAACTTAGATGCTGCTGAGAAAATTGTTAAAGATAAAATTGAAGCCTTTATAAATAATAATTCTAACTTTTTTCAAGAAATGGGTGCAAAGGCTGTCCAGGGTCAAGCCTACCTACCTGGTGCCGATGAAAAATAATTTTATATTAATTTTATTAACTTCAATCCTTTTTACATCAAATTCTTTTGCAAAAGGAAAGATATATGGAAGTTCTAAAACACTTTCTAAAGAATATACAAAATTTGAAAATTGTAGATTAAAAGAAACTTTAATTAATATTAAAGATGGCCAAAAAGATGGTTATAAATGCGTCTATAAAAGACAAGGCAAAGGTAAAGATGTTACAATTTTTCAGCCTTCAGCCGTATGTCAAAGATCATTTAAATGCAAAACTGAGATACAATAATACATATATCAAACCACAATATCTTTCTAATTTAAAAAAAACTAATACAAGATATAGTGAAAATAGCAAAAAAATCATTTAATATCAATTAGTTATAGTCATAAATATTTTTATATATTAATATGATATTATGGATAATTATGAAATTAATATATTAAGACGCAACGGTAACTGGAATAAAATTACACAAGATGATGGTGTAATGAATAATAATGAGCAAATTGAAAATAAAAATGACCACGCTCAATTAGATGATGACTTCAAATTTTATTTAAATGAAGTTAGTTCAATCATAAAAAAAATAGAAGATTTAGAAAAAGAAAAAGAAAATTTAAAAGATCAATTAAAAATATATGAACAAGAATTTATAAATAAAAAGAAAGATACTGAAGATAAGATAAATTTGTTAACAGAAGAACGCGAGATACTTGATAAAACTATAAATGTGATGAAGAATTTAAAGTCAATCTAATTTAGCGGAGGTAAAAATGTCTAAAACTAAGACTAAACCGGTTAACGATGCTAAATCAATTTTTGTAGCTAATGTAAAAGGTGGTGTGGGTAAAAGCACATTGTCCATTATGCTAGCAAGAGAACTAGCCGAAAGAATACCACCTCAAAATATAACAGTTATTGACACAGACTTACAAAGAACTGCCACAGAGTTTTTAACCAATAGTAATCCTGAAATAAATCTTGAATTCTTGCCAGTTACACCTGCTTTTGAAAATACAAATATATCACTTATTCAACAATTCATTAAGCAAAACCAATTTAGACCTGGACATGTTGTAATAGTTGATACACCAGCAGGAAGTTCTCAAAGGCTATGGAATTTAGTTGCTGAAGGATATGCTGTTTTGATTCCAACCACTTTAAGTAATGCAGATCTTTTGCCTACTGAAAATTTTATAAGAAATATGGATAAGGTAAAAGCTAGATACGGTAAATATCACCCACATTTAGTGGTAATTCCAAATAAAATCCCATTTGGACAAAAAGATTT
Source organism: Candidatus Marisalimonas marina (assembly GCA_038131365.1). Taxonomy (GTDB): domain Bacteria; phylum Pseudomonadota; class Alphaproteobacteria; order Puniceispirillales; family Marisalimonadaceae; genus Marisalimonas; species Marisalimonas marina. Next base: position 692,406 of record JAYPPH010000003.1, read on the forward strand.
TTCTATAATGGCTGATAGATTAAAAAATCATGACGTTGTAATTGGTCCTGCTTTAAGAGATCTAGCGAGTGTCAGACATTTCTATAATGGTAGAGTAGAAAATTGGGAAAGTAAGCCTAACAAAAACGCAAGTAATGATTTTGAAAAATTTGGATCGTTTATAGAAAAATATATTTTAGATGGTGAATTAGATAAGATTTATAATAAAAACAATTCATCTAAAAATGTAATTCCATTTGGGAAAATTAGTAATTAATTTCTAGTCTACTACCCAACTGACTTATCCATTTCTCTGTTGCGATATATGGCAATTCAATTTTTGAATTTCTATTCTTATTTACTATTATTTTATCGACGAATAAGTTCTCTTCGAACTTATTTTCTTTATTTTTTAAGTCAATATCATTTAATAATTCATTCATAATTTTAAGTACGTCATAAATAAAACTTTGTTTAATATGACCGTAAAGATTTATGAGGTTAATAAGGAAAAAATAATGAACAAAGATAATATTGAAGAACAAGTTTTAAAAAAGATTAATTTAATATTAAGTGAGTTTAAAGATTATGAACAAGCTTTTGTAGATTTTAAAGGCGATATCATAATTAAAAACAAAGTAAAAAAAACATCAAAGAAAGAAAAATTAATTTTAACAAATATTTTTAAAGAGATAATTGCTAATGATATAAAAAAAAACAGGGCTTAAAGCCCTGTTTCGTATTTAATTAAGAATTTGAACCTTAATTAGCAGTTAAAATCTTATCAAAGGCTGCTCTGATAAAATTACAACTTCACAGGAACAAGTTCCATAAAAAATACTAGACATCAGACCACCTCCTTTACTGTTTGTTAAAAAAATAATATTAGTATAATTAAATATGAAAAACAATATTTTAGAGTTTTAAGGGATAATTTTCACTTAAGTTTACTGTAAACAGGAAAATTCTATGAATAAAAATAAAGATACTAAAACATATAGAGCAGGTGATGTGATTTATTCTCACAATGATCCTGCTGAATTTATTTTTTTAATACATAGTGGTAAGGTTAGAATTGAATCTAAACATGGCCTTGAATTAGGAATATTAGAGTCTGGTGAAATATTTGGTGAAGTAGGCCATATCATAGAATCCCCTAGAACAGTTACAGCTGTTGCTGTTACTAACTCAATTATAAGAGTTATAGATGAAAAAACAGTTAAAGAAAAAATGAATAAGGCTGACCCAGTGCTAGCAGCAATCGTAAGAGGTTTGTCTCTTAGAATTGGAGATGCAAATGCTTTAGCTGAAAAACATTGGCTAGAGCTTAGTTTATATAAATCTCTTGGCAAATAATAGAAAAAGATATGTCAGATCAAACAAAATCTCTAAAATCTAAAATAATGGGTATAAATAATATCTATTTATATTTATTAGGTTTTATATCATCTATCGCAACATTATTATTTTTTTACTTTAGCAATATGATTATTAAAGATGAAAAAATGGCAGAAGAGAAAGATTGATATCTATAAAGTTGCTAAAGAAGAAGCAATAAAATTAGGTAGATTAGAACCTGATGAAAAACCAATTGTTCAAGAAATTGGTCCTGATGGGAAAGTCATAATCCCTACTCTTATCTTATGTTGACATTGGGGGTATGGGTGATAATGCAAATAAAAGTTTTTGGACCAATATACCTAACTCTAATTCTTTTATAAGTTTTGATTTGGTTCTTTCTTCTTATAAAGGTGAAAAATTAACTGACTACCTAACAGACTATGACGTTGATCTTAGAAAAATTGTTTACGATGAAATTGGAAAAAAGAATTTAAGTGATTTTGATGGTAGCGAAGGTAAGAAAAAATTACTTGAAAATATAAAGAATGAATTTAATTCTTATTTTGACAGCAAAGAGTTAGAACCTGTTGTATTTGGAGCTTATTTTAAAGTTTTTGCTATTACAACTAGAGGCTAATTAATTAAAAATTTTATAATTAACCTTCTTGTTCTTATCTAATTTATTTGTAACTGGTGGTAATGGATATTTTAACCCAGTTGCACAATTGAAAAGAATTACTTTATCATCTTTTGAAATTAAATTTGATGATAATGATTTTTCATAAGCACTCATTGTAGCAGCTCCCTCAGGACATAAAAAACATCCATCAATGTTGGCTACTCGATCACGGGTGTTCATTATTTCTTCATCAGAAATAGCTATTGCAAAACCTTTACTCTCATTTACAGCCCTTATTATAAGAAAATCTCCAACTGCAATAGGAACTCTTATTCCAGCAGCTTTTGTATAAGCATTTTCCCATAAAGGCGCATGCTCTTCACCATTCTCCCAAGCTTTTACGATGGGTGCACACCCCTCTGCTTGTACTGCGACCATTCTTGGAAGTTTTCCTTTTACCCATCCAAGTTCTTTAAGCTCTAGGAATGCTTTCCACATTCCAATCAAACCTGTTCCACCTCCTGTTGGATAAAAAATTACATCTGGTAATTCCCAATTTAATTGTTCTGCTAGTTCTAAACCCATAGTTTTTTTACCTTCAATTCTATAGGGCTCTTTAAGAGTTGAAACATCAAACCAACCTACTTCTTCTTTACCTTCACCAACTATTTTTCCACAATCATTTATCAATCCATTGACCAAGTAAGTTTCAGCCCCAAGGGATTGTATTTCTCTTATATTTATATCTGGAGTATCTTCTGGACAAAAGACTGTTGACTTAATTCCTGCCTGAGATGCATAGGCAGCCATTGCCGCACCAGCGTTTCCATTAGTAGGTATAGCAAGATGTTTTAATTTAAACTGTTTTGCCATAGATACAGCCATACATAATCCTCTAGCTTTAAAAGAGCCTGTTGGAAGACGTCCTTCGTCTTTTACTAAAACAGAGCCCTTATCTAGCTTGGTATAACTCACGGAGTTTTTTAATTTTATTAATGGCGTAATAACTTCTCCAAGACTAATCCTATCATCTGGATTCTTAACAGGCAAAAGAGGTGAATAACGCCATAGTCCGTCTATTTTGGAATTAGAGATTTCTTCTCTACTTATTTCTTTTTTAATTTTGTCTAAATCGTAACGAACTAATAAAGGTCTGCCTACTTCAGATAGCCCCTGAATTTCATTAGCTGGGTATTTCTTGCCCGTCATAGAACATTCGAGATGTGTTACATAATATTTATTCATTTAAAACCCTAATTATTTAATGATTTTTTCCAGAAATAATATCAATTATGGCCTTTGTTACCTGTTTTGTTGAACTTTCGCCTCCAAGATCTCTGGGAAGAAATTTATTATCTGAAGTAAGTTTTTCAATTGCTGACATTAATTTTTGAGCGGCTTTTAGCTCTCCTAAATTTTCTAACATCATTACGGCAGACCAATAAGAACCAATAGGATTAGCAATTCCCTGCCCCATAATATCAAAGGCTGATCCGTGAATGGGCTCAAACATTGACGGATGTCGTCTATCTGGATCTAAATTTGCAGTCGGCGCAATTCCCATAGAACCTGATAAAGATGCCGCTAAGTCAGTAAGAATATCAGCATGTAGGTTAGTAGCTACTACCGTATCTATACTTTTAGGATCCAAAACCATTCTTGTCGTCATTGCATCAACAAGCATTTTATCAGTTGTAACATCCCTGTAATCTTCTGAGACTTCATCAAAAATTTCATCCCACATTACCATCCCATGCCTTTGTGCATTTGATTTTGTTACAAGTGTTAGTAATTTTCTTGGTCTTGAACGAGCTATTTCAAAAGCAAATCTCTGTATTCTTTCTATACCTTGCTTTGTAAAGAGCGTGATATCCATAGCTGTGTCATGACTATAACCCTTATGACTTCTTCCTCCAATACCAGAATATTCACCTTCTGAGTTTTCTCTTATAAATGCCCAATCAATATCTTTTTCACTTACATCTTTTAATGGTGAATCTATCCCAGGAAGCAATCTTACAGGTCTTAAATTAGCATATTGATCAAGTCCCTGGCATATTTTCAATCTTAATCCCCAAAGAGTGATATGATCTGGAACCTCAGGATCACCTGCTGACCCAAAATATATAGAATTAAAATTTTTAAGCTCTTCAACGCCTTCTTCAGGCATCATTACACCATGTTTTCTATAATAGTCTGCTCCCCAGTCAAATTCTGTAAATTCAATTGGTAAATTAGTCTCCACTTTTGAAAGAGCTTTCAAAACTTCAACACCGCTATTTATAACTTCTGTTCCAATACCATCACCGGGTATAACGGCTATTTTATACATTTAATAATTTTCCTTTTGATTAAAATTATTATTAAAATATCGATATTTAGTATACTAATTAAACGCAAATATTTTAATAATTGAATACTAATATAAACATGAGTTTTAATTCTAATTTTCTTAAAAAACTACAATACTCTTATATGAAAGTTATTTGTATTTCCATCATTTTCGTTTTAATAGCACCTGTAATTGCTATTATTTTTTCAAGCATTGAAAACACTTTATCTTTATGGTCACACCTCATTAATACAAGGTTGATGATTTATTTATCTAATACCTTTATTCTTATGATTGGTGTTTGTTTAACAACATTTTTAATAGGTGCAAGTCTAGCATGGCTAATATACAGATATGATTTTTTTATGAAAAATATTATCGAATGGGCCTTGTTACTACCTCTTGCATTGCCATCTTATATCGTGGCTTATTGCTATACTGATTTTTTAGAATATAGTGGTTTTATACAAACTACCTTAAGAGATATTTTTAATTTTAATTCTCCAAGTGAATATTTTTTTCCAGAGATCAGATCGTTAGGCGGTGCAATATTTGTAATATCTTTTGTTTTATATCCTTATGTCTATTTAATTACAAAATTAGCTTTTAGGTCTACTCCAACATCATTATTAGAGTTAGCGGAAATTAACGGAAAAAACCCTATATACTCAGTGGTGCTACCTTTAGCAAGACCAGCAATTATTGCTGGCCTTTCATTAGTGTTAATGGAAACAATTTCAGATTTTGGTACCGTAGATTTTTTTGCCGTAGAAACAATTACCCTCGGAATATTTAACCTATGGCTTGGAATGAATAATCTTGCAGCAGCTTCTCAATTGGCTCTAATTGGTTTTACATTCGTATTAGTGCTGCTTGGATTAGAACTTGCTGCTAGAAGAAGACAAAGATTTAATGATACTAAAATAAGTTTATATAAAGGATTTAATAAAAAGGTATCTCCTTTAAAAAGTTTTTCAATTTTTCTAATTTGTCTTTTACCTCTAACTATAGGTTTTGTAATCCCTACTTTAATCCTTATCTTTAATTCAATTAGTTACCTGGATTTTGAAAATTTTAATAATTTACTAAACCTTTCAATGAACTCTTTTTTTATAGCTATTGTAACCTCTTTAATTATTGTACTTTTGTCCTTAATTCTCGTTGTTGGTTTAAAGTTCTATAATTTTAAGGGCATGAGTTTTTTATCAACAGCTGCTGGAGTAGGATATGCTTTTCCTGGTATAATCATAGCCTTAGGTACTCTTTTTTTTATATCTTTTATTCAAAATACGACAAACTCAATATTTTTATCTTTCGGTCTTAATACAGAAGTTGTTTTGATTGGATCATTTTTCATTTTAATATTTGCTTACGTTTGTAGGTTTAATGCAGTAGCATTTGGGGCTATTAATAGTGGAATTAGTAGAATTCCACCAAACATGATGGAAGCAAGCCTAACTTTAGGAAAACCTTTTGGATTTAGTTTTATAAAAATAATACTCCCTCTTATAAAGCCTTCAATACTAACCGCTACAATTTTAGCCTTTGTAGATATAATTAAAGAATTACCAATGACCTTACTATTAAGGCCATTTAATTTTGAAACCTTGGCTACGTATGTATATCAATACGCTAATGATGAAATGCTTGGAAGAGCTTCGGCTCCTGCTTTATTAATCGTATTAATTGGTCTGATACCAATATTATTCATAAATAATGTAATGAATAAAAAAACGATTTAATTGTTTTATAAATTATACTAACTTAATTTTATAGCAAAGATACTGGGGTTTTAAGCATGGCTAAGCTTTACGATAAATGTATAAAAATAGGTTTAAGGATGACCTTACCTAGGAAGATTATACTTGAAGTAATTGAAGCTTCAGCAGATCACCCAGATGTTGATGAACTTTATAGAAGAGCCGTGGAAAAGGACAGATCAATATCAATTGCAACTGTCTATAGAACTATAAAACTTTTTGAAGAAGCTGGTATAATTGAGAAATTAGATATTGGTGATGGAAGAGCAAGATATGAAGAAGCTGGAGAACACCATGAACATCTCATTGATATTGAAAGTGGTGAAATAATAGAGTTTCAAAATGAAGAATTAGAAGAGATGAAAAGGCAAGTCGCTCTTAAAATGGGCTACGAACTTGTTGATCATAGACTAGAGCTATTTGGAAAAAAAATTAAAAACTAAATTTAATTACCACCCAACCCTATCGATAATCATTTGAGCTTTTTTTGAAAACTCAGCAATTTTACTTATTGGCAGTTCATCTGCTTTAAATGTACCCCACTCCATTATTTTACCATCAAGTTTTACATTAGGATTAACGGGATATTCAAAATTTATATTTGCGTATATTTTCTGTGCCTTGGGCATAGTTAACCACTCAATAAATTTTAACGCCGCATTATAATTTTTTGAATATTTTGCAACAGCTGCACCCGACACATTTATATGCTGTCCCCTATTATTTTGATTATAAAAAATTATATCAGTGGCTTGAGCCCATTTTTTTTGTTCAGGATTTTCCTCGTTAAATTTCATTAATGCAAAGTAATAAGTATTCATTAATACAATGTCACACTCACCTGAGTAAATCGCTTTTGCCTGAGCCCTGTCATTACCTTTTGGTTTTCTTGCAAAATTTGATACTAATGCTTCAGCCCATAATTGAGCTTTTCTTTCACCTTGATGAGCTATTATTGATGCTAACAAAGCTCTATTATAAGGATGACTTCCTATTCTAGTACATATTTTACCTTTAAATTTTGGATTAGCTAAATCTTCAATATTTTGTATGGCTCCACTACTAACTCTTTTATTTGAAATTCCAATAATCCTTGCTCTTGTAGATAAGCTTATCCATTTTTTATTAATATCACGTAAATGGTGGGGAACATTTTTATCAATAATTGGTGAATTCGATTGTTCTAACCAAATCCATATCAGATAATTCTGATAACCTTGATATATCTTTGTAAGGATTATATCAGCTGGTGAATTTTTGCCTTCTGATTTTAGTCTTTGAGCAAGGCCTTTTTGAGCATGAAGAATATTAAATTTTACTGAAACTTCTTTTTCATATTCACTTGTAAAAGGGATAAGCAATGCAGGACTTCTATATGAATAAATATTAATTTCTTTTGCATTTGCACTCTGAATTACGAAATTTAGTAGTGAAAAACAAAATACAAAATTAGAAATCCAAAAAGTAGATTTAAGACTATTCATATGCTTACTTGACATTAATGAGAATGATTATCATTACTGTTATCAAGAACGATATTTTTGTCAATATTTTTTATCCACCGCCTATTAATATTCCGGCAGCAAGAACTAAAGATCCACCAAAAACAACTTGGAATATGGCCTTAGTAAATTTTATCTTCATGTATTTGGTTTGTATCCAGGCAATAGCCCATAATTCTACCAAAACAAATATCATTGCAATAACCGTAGCAGTATAAAAGTCAGTTATTAAATATGGCAGTGCATGACCTAATCCGCCTAAAGTTGTCATTATACCAGAAGCAAATCCTCTTTTTACTGGTGAACCTCTTCCAGATATAACTCCATCATCGTGAACAGCTTCTGTAAAACCCATTGAAATACCAGCACCTATTGATGCAGCAAGACCTACGAGCAATGTTGTATGACTATCTTTAGTAGCAAAAGCAGTAGCAAATATTGGAGCTAATGTTGAAACTGAACCATCCATTAAGCCTGCAAGACCAGGTTGTACCCAAGTAAGTATAAATTGTTTTTCATCTTTCTTTACTTCTTCATTCCCAGCAGTAGATGATTCAATTTCAGATAATTTTAAAGTAGCTTTATCCCCATGCTTACCTTCAATTGCTGCTAAATCTCCTAAAAGTTTTCGAACATCTGGGTCCTCAGCTTTTTGAGCAGCATCATAATAAAAATTTGCAGCATCATTCTCCATCTTAACAATTTCTTTTCTAACTGAAGACAAAGATAAATTTTTGGTTAGCCACAATGGACGTCTTGAGTAAAAGCCTGATACATGTTCACGTTTAATATAAGGTATTACATCTTTAAACTTTACTTTGTATAAATCTAGTAGAAGTCTTCTGTGATCGTTTTCTTCATCACACATTTCTTGAAACATTTTTGAAGTTTCAGGAAAATCATTTTTAAAATAAGAGGCATATTGTTGATAAATTTTTGCATCTTCTTCTTCTGCAAAAATAGCTAAAGCTAGCACTTCTTTATCAGAAAGGTTATGATATTTTTTTTTATTAAGAAAAAAAGCAGGCAAAAATATCTCCAAAAAGGCTCTAACTATAATTAATATTATATATCAACAATTTAACAATAATAAACACTCATTAAATTTAAAATTAAAATCTAAATGTTGTTAAATAAATATCATAAACTTCTAATTATCGTTTAATTCATTCATCAGATATAGTAATGTTACTTCTCAACTAAATAACAATTAATTACCCTGAAAGAATGTAAATTCATGAATAATTTTACAATAGCCACAGTACCTGGTGATGGAATAGGAAAAGATATAATTAAATCAGCTATAGAATTAGTTGACCTGTCTTCTGAAATAGTAACTGGCTTTAAATGTGAATGGGAAATGATTGAGGCTGGAGCTGAGTATTATTCGAAAAATGGAAAAGATGTAGAACCTAAAGGTGAAGAAAAAATAGATAAAGCAGATGGCATTTTTCTTGGCGCTATCGGATTACCTACAATTAGATATGATGATGGTACTGAAATATGCCCTCATCTAAGATTTAGAGAAATATTTAGTTTGTACGCTGGGGTTAGACCCGTAAAAGCTTATCCTAACATAACTAATAGATTAAGTAATAAATTATCGAGCAAGATTGACTTAGTCATATTACGAGAATCAACAGAAGGATTATTTTATACAGCGGCAGTTCATAATAGATGCCCTGTAGAAAATGACGATGAAGTCCAAGATGTTATGCGAATTACAAGAAGTACAACTGAGAAGCTTCATGATTTTGCATTTAAGTTAGCACGCCAAAGAAAAAACAAAGGAAAATTAGGCAAAGTTACTTGCGTTGATAAAGCTAACGTATTTCGTTCTCAGGCATTTTTTAGAAAAATTTTTGATGAAAGGAAAACTAGTTTTCAAGATATCCAATCAGATCATTGTTACGTAGATGCTATGGCTTTGAATTTAATCAGAAACCCTTGGGAATATGATGTTATGGTCATGGAAAATATGTTTGGTGATATTTTATCTGACCTAGGTGGCGGTTTGGTTGGCGGCATGGGCATGGCGTCATGTGCAGAAATTGGAGACAATCATGGGTTATTTCAACCAGCACATGGAAGTGCTCCAGATATCATGGGACAAGACAAAGCTAACCCATTAGCCACCATACTAAGCTCCACTCTAATGCTTGATTATTTGGCAGATAAAAAAAATTGTCCAAATGCAGCTAAAAGTTCTAAGTTGATTGAAACTGCTATAGAAGTAGGATTTCAAAGAAATAAGCTAAGGCCTATGGAATTTGGTGGTGACATGGGAACGCAAGCCATTACCAAGGAATTGACGGATTTATTAAAAGATAAAGATGTTCAAAAAGAAGCATTAAATTAATGAAAATGGGAGTAATTTATGTTTGTCATAACTGTTAAGTTTGTAATACATGAAGAATTTATAGAAAAATTCAAACAAAGAATTTTACAACAAGCAAGAGACTCTCTTGAATTAGAAAAAGAGTGTCATGAGTTTGATGTATGTCACGATCCCAATGACGGAACAGTCGTATTCTTATATGAAACATACACAGATAAAGATGCCTTTGATGTTCACTTAAATAGCGAACATTATAAAAACTTCAATGAAGAAGTAACGCCCTGGGTAAAAGAAAAAATAGTTACCCAGTTAGTTAAACAAGAATTATAATTTAGGTTTTAAATTTATGAAGTTAGGTATAATAGGTGATGATTTTACGGGCTCTTCAGATATTGCAAATAATCTAAAGAAATCTGGCATGCAAGTTTCTATGTATGCCGGTATTCCACATTCGAAAGCCAAAGACGAACAAGACCATTCATCAGATGCAATTGTAATAGCCCTAAAAACAAGAACTATACCTATTGAAAATGCAATATCCGAGAGCTTAAAAGCTCTTTCTTGGCTAAAGGAATGTGGTTGCCAACAGTTTATTTTTAAATATTGTTCAACATTTGATTCAACAAAAAAAGGCAATATTGGCCCAGTTACTGATGCTTTAATGAAAGAATTAAAGACAGATTTTACGATAGCTTGTCCATCATTTCCAGACGCAGGTAGAACAGTTTACAATGGACACATGTTTGTCAATGGCGTTCCATTAAATGAATCAGGTATGCAAAACCATCCTCTTACACCAATGACCGATCATAATTTAGTTAGATGGTTTAATTATCAAACCGAAGGCAAGGTGGGTCTTGTAGATTCAATTTCAATCGCAAACGGCGTAGATAGTGTCATTGATAAAATTAATGAATTAAAAAACAATGGTTATCAATATGCCATTATTGATACTATTAAAAATGAAGATTTCGATATTATATGCAATGCGGTAAAAGATTTACCACTCCTTACTGGAGGATCTGGCATTGCACTAGGCTTACCACAAATTTATAAAGATAGAGGATATCTATCTGGATCAAACTTTAAAATACCAGAAAATAATTCCAACGCTGTTATTATGTCAGGTTCATGTTCAAATGCGACATTAGAGCAAATTAACATTTATAAAGAAAACAACCCTTCATTTTACGTAGACCCCGATAATATTATGAATAACCAAAACTTGCTTGAAACTGTTTTTGACTGGATTAAAGAAAATGAAACAAAATCACCATTGGTATATTCATCATCTGAGAGCAAAATAGTCACAGAAAAACAAAGTCAGTACGGCCAAGAGATTTTAGCAGACAAAATAGAGGTTTTCTTTGAAAAATTGTCTAAGAAACTTGTTGAAGATAATTTTGGCAGATTCATATCTGCAGGAGGTGAGACCTCTGGTGCTGTGATAAAAGGTCTAGGTGTTCAAGAGCTAAAAATTGGTGAAGAAATTTCACATGGAGTTCCAGCTCTATGGTCTCCTGACTCTAATGGTAAAAAACCAATTTCAGTCACTCTTAAATCGGGTAACTTCGGACAAAAAGATTTTTTTAAAAGAGCTCTTAATATACTTTAAATTTTTGCAAATTTCTTTAAAGCATTTGTAAATGTTAGCCCCTTCTCCATTTCACCCATTGCTTTTTTATCATCTGCCGAAAATCGCTCTGAAGCTTCTGTCACATCCTCAAGATGTTCAATTGGAATACATAATACCCCTGTACCATCAGCAACAATAACATCACCTTTTCTAACCCTTACACCTGCACAAATTATTGGATCATTAATAGATAAAACTTTAATTCTTGTTTTTCCTGGAGTAGGAACCATGTGCTTAGAAAATGCCGGAAATGCAAATTCAATTATTTCTTCTCTGTCTCGAATTCCTCCATCTACAACTAATCCACCTATGCCTTTCAATTTAGCAGCGTAAGATGCCATTCCGCCCCAAGTAGAAACCTGAGCTCCATTATTTGCAACCACAATAATATCTCCAGGGTTTGCTGCATCAATCATATGCCCTACTTTAAAATCTTCAGTAGGAAAACTCCCAAAGGGTCCTGTTGTCTCCTGAACTGTGATTGCTCTTCCAACCATTGTCATCCCAAAACCAGCTGGGGACAAATCATTCATTACACCATTGAAACCTATATCGTCTAATGCGTTTGCAATTGTTGGTGTTGCAATCTTTTTTAATCGTTCCATCAAATTTTCAATATCAGCCATTTTTATTCTCCCCAGAAAAGAATTAAACCAAGTGTTCTTCTTAATAATTTCTACACTTAATTTAAGATTAATTCTATTGACGTTTATCCTATATAATCTAACTTACTAAAGAATAATTAACTTAGTAAGTTTTATATATGTCAAAATTTAATTTTCCATTTATCACAGAAACAAAAGAACTATCAAACCTTCGTAAAGAAGTTAGAAAATTTATATCTGAAGCTTTAATTAACAAAGAATTTGAACCCGCAGCAGACGGATGGGTTTTTTCAGCAGACCCTAATTTTAGTAAAAAGCTAGGCTCAAAAGGATGGCTTGGTATGTCTTTTCCTAAAAAATATGGAGGAAATGAAAAGACTGCCTTAGAAAGATATATTGTCACTGAAGAGCTTTTAGCCTCAGGAGCACCCGTAGCTGCCCATTGGATTGCAGACAGACAGAGTGGCAGTCAAATATTACGTTATGGAACAGAAGAACAAAAACAATCGATAATTCCTAAAATAACTTCAGGTGAATGTTTTTTTGCAATAGGAATGAGTGAGCCTGATTCAGGATCTGATTTGGCTTCTGTTAAAACAAAGGCTACCAAAACAGATGATGGGTGGATATTAGAGGGTCGAAAAATATGGTCAACGGGAGCCCATATATCAAATTATATGATTGTTCTTGCAAGGACGAGTCCAGCTTCTGAAAAAAATAGGCATGAAGGACTATCACAATTTTTAGTCGATTTATCATTACCTAACATAGATATAAAAGGTATTCCTGATATGAGTGGCCAAAGACATTTTAATGAGACATTATTTGACAAGGTCAAACTCCCAAAAGATGCTTTACTAGGAACTGAAGGTAAGGGATGGGAACAAGTTGTAGGCGAACTTGCTCTTGAAAGATCAGGTCCAGAAAGATTTTTATCTCATTTCTGCTTACTTGAGAGTTTCATTAATCAATTTAGACATATCCTAGTGAAATCAGGTTCACAATTAATAGGAAGATTAATAGCTGAACTTCAAACACTTAGAAGAATGAGTTTTTCAGTGGCATCAATGCTACAAAATGGAGAGTCTCCTGAAACTCAAGCTGCCTTTGTCAAAGAATTAGGTAACAGATTTGAGAAAATGATGGTTGAGTCATTAAGAGAGTTTTCAAATATTATTCCTCTTTATGAATGGCCAAACCAACTTCAAAATTTATTTGAAGATGCAACGCTTAGAATACCTTCAAATTCACTAAGGGGTGGAACAACTGAAATTATGAGAGGAATAATTGCTAGGCAGTTAGGTCTAAGATGAATGAAGAAATACAAATTATTTTAGAAACAACTGAAAAGGTTCTTCAAAAAAATATCAACCATCAACTTAGACAAAATATTAATCAAAACAATAATGATATAATAAATTTGTGGAATGAAGTTGAAGAACTAGGACTTCCTAAAATTGCTGTGAAAGAAAAGTTTGATGGGTTCAATCTAGGATTTGCTTCTGTTTTACCAATAATTCAACTTTCAAACAATCTTGGGACGCCAATACCACTATCGGAAACAATTTTATGTAATTATATTTTATCTGAATGTGACATAAACCCTCCAGAAGGCATGATTACTTTTGCAAATGTTGCAAAAAACATAAAAATTTCAGGAAATGAGTTAAGTGGTGAATTAATCTCAGTCCCCTACTTAAATTTAACAGATAAAATTATGTTCATAACTAAAATTGATGGTGTTGAAAAAGTAGTTTTTTTTCAAAACTCAAATTTGGATATAGAACAAAAAAAGAATTTTTTGGCTGAACCACGATTTAATTTAAATCTCAAAAATAATAATATTATTGATATTAAAACTCTCAATCCCAAAATCAATTTTAACTACTTAGGAGCAATCTTACGATCTGCACAAATGATTGGTTCTATGGAAAAAATTCTGAATCTTTCAATTGATTATTGTTCTCAAAGAAAACAATTTGGTAGGGCTTTATCAAAATTTCAGGCTATTCAACATCAAATCTCAGAAATGGCAGTTGAGTTATCGGCTTCTTCAGCAGCTTTGTCTACTATTGCCAGTTCAGAGGATTTGTCTAAAAATATTTATGATATTGCAATATTAAAAATAAGAACTGGTATTGCCGCTGGCAAAATAATCGCTATTTCTCATCAAGTTCATGGTGCAATAGGTTTTACAAAAGAATATGAATTGGCCTATTTTACAAAAAACTTAAATAGTTGGAGAAATGATTTTGGCAATGAAAGTTACTGGGAAGAATTTTTAGGAAAAGATTTTTTAGAAAACAGTAATAAAAATTTATGGGAATATCTAACGTACTAAAATAAAAAATTAAGGAGAACCATGTCTAAATCCGTCTTATATGAACAAGATAAAAGAATAGTTAAAATTACACTTAACAGACCTGATACTAGAAATGCACTCTCAGGTGATATTATTGAAGAACTTGTAGAGTATTTGAATAAAGCTGATAAAGACAAAAATGTTGGCTGTATAATTTTGACTGGTGCAGGTAAAAGTTTTTCATCAGGCGGAAATCTTCAAGAAATCAAAGATATGACTACTAAAGACAATATGTCCTTATCAGAATTAGAGGACTGGTATCGATTTGGAATTCAAAGAATCCCTCGAACTATGAATAGCATTGATGTACCAATTGTTGCTGCCGTTAATGGTCATGCAATAGGTGCTGGAAATGATCTATGTACTATGTGTGATATACGAATTGCTGGAGAGGATGCAAAATTCTCAGAGAGTTTTTTAAGAATTGGTATTATTCCTGGTGATGGCGGATCTTGGTTTCTCCCAAAAATAATTGGGCTATCAAGAGCAAATGAAATGATCCTAACTTGTGACGTACTGGATGCCCAAAAAGCATTAGATTGGGGTCTTGTATCTCAAGTTGTTCCTAATGATGATTTGCTGAAAGTGGCATATGAAATTGCTGATAAAATTGCATCACAACCGCCTGAAGCTTCTCGAAGAGCTAAAAGACTTTTAAGAATGTCTCAAAATGTCTCTTTAGATAAAGCACTTGAGATGGCTGCCAGTCAACAGAGCATACTTCAACAGCTCAATGATCATAGAGAAGCCATAGATGCTTTGTTAGAAAAAAGAAAAGCTAATTACACAAATTCATAATATAAAAACCAAAGCCTTAAATGGTTTAGATGCTTTGTTAGAAAAGAGAAGCCAAAGCTAATTATAACAAATGTTTCAACTATATATAAATCCAGTCATACGTGAAGCGATGCAAAGCCTTCAACATATTGGGCTAGTCACCATCCGTCATGGGGAACGTCCAAAAGTTACTGAGCCTGCTCTATCAAGCATAGTTGGGCAGTTCAGCGAATCTATTAAACATCTACTTCTGCATTCTGAAGATTCGCTTGATAATTTGAAAGATGCCCGCCTCTTGCTAGAAAGTCATGTTGCAGAGCTTGCAGCGGAAAATCGGACTGAAGATGACATCGCCAAATTAGAAACTATAGTAGATTCGCAAGCTAGCTACTCTCAAGATTCAACACAATTTCTTGAACAAGATCAATTATTTCATATATATCTTGCTAAAATTTCCCAAAACTCTATTTACGAGACGCTTGTTACGAGCCTTTTTGAATGGATGAAAATCTTTCACAGACAGGAGGTGCGCGCAGAAGGATTTGAACAACTTACGATTCAAGAACACCATGATATCATTCTACAAATAAAAAACCAGGATAGCGCAGCAGCCGCAAAAATCATGAGGACTCATCTGCGCCGCTCAAATGCTGAATACCAGAGAAATATAAAATAACATGCAAAGATTCGAAGCAGATTATCTAATTGAAACGCCTATCAAACTGGAAAAAGCAGTTGCTGTTATGGCAGGTGAGCAAAGTACAGGGACCTTCATAAAAATCCCCGGCGAGACATTAGCTTTACACAAACGTTCAGGTGCGCAGATTGAGGATATCTCTGTGTTAATGAGCGAAGAGAAACCAAGCCTCCCCGGCAGTATAAAGGGCACTGTCTATCACAGAGCCAAAGTTACTCTTAGCTGGCCACTTGAGAACATTGGTGCAGACTTAGTTAATCTTACAGCGACAATAGCTGGTAATTTATTTGAGCTACAAGAGTTTTCAGGCCTACGGATATTAGACATTAGGTTGCCCGCGGAGTTTCTGTCCGCCTACTCCGGGCCTAAATTTGGTATTACCGGCACAAGAAAGATGGCTGGGGTAGAAGCAGGCGCGATAATTGGAACGATAATCAAACCCTCGATAGGCCTGAACGCTGAGGAAACCGCACAACTTGTTAGCACTCTTTGTGACGCTGGCATTGACTTTATCAAAGATGATGAGCTTCAAGCAGATGGCGCTGTCTGCCCCTTTGACAGCAGGGTGAAAGCTGTGATGAGGGTCATACGTGACCACTACGAGAAAACGGGCAAGAAAGTGATGTATGCCTTCAATCTATCTGGAGATGTGGATCAGATGCGCCGCCGTCATGATATTGTTCAAGAACAAGGTGGAACGTGTGTGATGGCAAGTCTTAATGCTGTTGGTCTATCTGGTTTCTTGTCTCTTTCACGCCATACAGAATTACCAATACACGCGCACAGAAACGGATGGGGGGCGCTCTCTAGAAGCCCTGCCCTAGGATGGAGTTATCCAGCCTGGTCTAAACTATGGCGTCTGGCAGGTGCAGATCATATGCACGTAAATGGTCTGGATAATAAATTCAGTGAAAGTGATGAAAGTGTGATGCTTGCAGCACGGTCTATTTTAACGCCCATTGATTTAGATAATCCTTTTACATCAATGCCAGTATTTTCTTCAGGGCAAACCGCAAGGCAAGTCCAGAGAACATATGCCGGTATAAAGTGTAGTGACTGTATTTATGCTGCTGGCGGCGGTGTGTTGGCACATCCTAAAGGTCCCAAAGCAGGAGTAATCGCCCTTCGCCAGGCCTGGGATGCAGCTTTATCAGGTGTAGATGCCATTGATTACGCAGCCACTCACCCGGAACTAGCAGACGCATTAAAGTTGTTTTCCAAATGAATATGCCGCTTTCAAAATGTTTAGTTGCCTGGATTGGCGACGATTTCACTGGGTCTGCGGCAAGCCTGGAAGTAATGGCCTTTGCTGGCATTCCCTCTGTTCTATTCTTGAACGTACCCTCAAGGTCGCAATTGGATTTATTTCCTGAGGCCAGAGCTATCGGGGTTGCAACAACTGCGCGGAGCCAGTCAACTGACTGGATGCATGAACATCTTCCCAAATATTTTGACTTTTTAGGAGAGCTATCGCCAGTAATATCGCATTATAAAGTTTGCTCTACGCTGGATAGCTCACCCGAAATTGGTTCCATTGGGTGTGCACTAGACATTGCGAAGGGTATCTTTAATAGTTCATGGGTGCCTGTTTTGATTGCTGCTCCAAAAATGAGACGGTATCAAGTTTTCGGGCATTTATTTGCTGCTTCTGGGACAGAGATATACCGCCTTGATCGCCACCCGACAATGATGAACCATCCGATAACACCTATGCGAGAGTCAGATGTTGCAAAACACTTAATGCTGCAAAGCACCCAAGCGATCTATAATCTAAGCCTAGAGGACCTATCCGCTCAATGCGTAAATTTTACAGCCCCACCAATGATTAACGGTGGCCAGGTAGTTACGCTTGACGCTATGACAGACCAGCATATGGCCTGCCTAGGAAAACTCATTTGGGAAAGAGGACAAAATGGCCTTTTCGCTGTTGGCTCACAAGGCATACAGTATGCGTTAGTGGAGTATTGGCGGGAAAAAGGTTGGATTGAAAAGCAAGATAAAGGTGCTGGCGTAGGACCTGTTGAACAGGTGATTTGCATTTCAGGGTCTGTTTCACCCCAAACCAGTGAACAAATAAACTGGGCACTTAAGCACGGATTTGAAGGGCTATCAGTCGATGTCAAGTCAATGCTGCAAACACCAGAACAGACATCAGAGGATATCATAATAAAGGCACTAGACTTGCTTGCATCGGGCCAAAGCATAGTGATCTATACAGCTGACGGTAGAAAAGGGTTTGAGACAAGGCTGAGCGCTACAGAATCTACGCAAATAGGCCAGATTCTCGGGCAGATATTGAAGCAACTTCTACAACGAACAGATATAAGGCGAGCAATTATTTCAGGAGGCGATACATCTGGTCATGCGGCGCAGCAGCTTAACTTATTTGCGCTTAAGGCAATCAGCCCAACTGTGCCCGGTGCACCTTTGTTGAATGCCTTTTCGGCTGATCCCGAATTAGATGGTCTTGAGCTTGCTCTTAAAGGCGGTCAGATGGGAACTGTTGATTATTTTGACTGGATTAAACGTGGTGGCGGAATAACTAACTGAGAAAGGATAAATCATGACAAAAATTGCTTTATTGGGAGCAGGCGGGAAGATGGGTGTTCGTCTCGCGCAAAATCTTCAGAAAGGGGATTATATTTTATTGCCCGTTGAAGTGACTGAGGAAGGACGCAAAAGACTTGAAGACGAAACAGGTTTGGTCTGTGTTGAACAAGCGGATGCGCTTGCAATAGCCGATACTGTGATTATGGCAGTACCGGATCGCCTGATTGGTAAAATTCTGGCTGGCTTTGTTGATAAGCTTAACTCGGGTACGGCAGTTATCATGCTGGATGCTGCTGCCCCGCATGCAGGAACCCTTCCCAAACGCGATGATATCACATATTTCGTTGCTCACCCTTGCCATCCACCTCTTTTCAACGACGAAACAGAGCCTGATGCACAAAAGGATTATTTTGGAGGTATTGCCGCAAAACAAAATATTGTCTGTGCTCTAGCACAAGGTCCTGAAGCAGACTACGCAAAATGTGAGAACATTGCTCGAACATTCTATGCACCTGTGATGAAGTCACATCGATGCACAGTCGAGCAAATGGCCATCTTAGAGCCGGCCTTATCAGAATCTGTTGGGGCTACCTTTGCTAAAGCCTTGGCAGACGCTACACAAGCTGCCGCTGACCGAGGTGTTCCTTATGAGGCGGCCAAAGATTTTATGCTGGGCCATTTGACAATTTTATTGGCAGTTGCCTTTGGCGAGCAACCAGGTGGGAAACTCTCTGATGGATGTCTTCTTGCTATAGAAGAGGCCGAGCCTGTCATTTTCAAAGATAACTGGATAGATAAAATCTTCGATCCAACATCTGTTAAAGCGTCAGTTGACTCAATCTGTAAATGAGCTGTTGGTAAGAACAGTTTACAAACATTCACGACAAGATTGATGGATAATTT